>JBBRPY010000044.1:0-28478 GCA_038227375.1 Dehalococcoidia bacterium | reverse complement strand
TGACGGTGGCTTCGAACCAAGCTCTCCTCTCCACGCGGTGGAGAGGAGACGGGTGAGGCCGGAGGGGCTCGCCGCGGCGAGCCCCTCAACTACATTCCTACTGTGTCCGCGCCGTCAGTTGCAGACCGGCGTCGAGGACGGCACCGTCGTCGCCGTCGACGTTGGCGGCGTGAACGTGCCGGTAGGCGTACTTGTCGGCGCTGTGGTGTTCGTCGCCACAGGCGTATTCGTGAGCGTGCCTGTGGCCGTCGCGGTGTTAGTTGCGGGCACGCTGGTCGCGCCGCAGACGGTGACGTTCACGCCCGTCTTCGATTCCGGCGCGACCGGCACGCCGCCGTGCTCGCCATCGACATAGATGTTGACGTGGTTCACCAGCGAGGTGGAGTCGGGCACCGTAACCGTCAGGCTGAACGTGTCGGACGCGTTCAGCGCGAGGTCGCTCAACGAGTCGTCGAGGCCGACGACGATCACTTTGTCGTTGTTGTCATACAGCACGATGCAGGCGTTCGGGGCCTCGAGCTTGGTCGAGTCGGTGTTCTTCACCGTCCCCTTGACGATGAGGTCGGTGTCGTTCTTGCGTACGGCGGTGACGCCGGTGATCGTCACCGAGCCCGTGTCGACGGACCCCACCTTGAAGGTGGAATCGAAGCTCAGGCGGGCGAGCCCGACGGTCGTGTCCGCGGACGGCTTGCTGCTCTTCACCGAAAAGTAGTCAACGGCGCCATTCTGCAGCGAGCGCAGGCAGAGCGGCGCGTTCTTCGTCTCCAGTACGGTGCCGTTGGAGTCGAGGAACGCGACGAGGACGGTGTGGCCGAGGATGTTCGCCCCGCTGTCGTTATGGATCTCACCGGCGAAGGTGTCGTTGGAACCGATCTTCGTCAGCGAGACGTTCTGGATCGTGCAGGTGCCGGCGAAGCCGATGATGCCGGCCAACAGCAATCCTGCGATGAGCAACTTCTTCTTCAAAGCGCGCCTCCTTAATTGGCGGGGCAGTCGGACGCTCTTGGCGTCTGCTGCCGTGGGGTGTACCGATCGTCTGTATAACGATGCGGCCGTGCGAAAGGTTAACGGGCCGCGGGCGCAGGTTTGCCCGGAATCATGCGGGCGTCCCGGCAAAGCGGCTGATGTCGATCAGCGCGCGTTCGTGCGTGCCCTCGCCGATCTTGACGCCGTCCTCGTTGCGTACTTCCACATCGAACACGTACCGGCGCCCATTCACCTCGCGCAACGCCACCGCAGCGGTGACGCGCTTGCCGATTACGGTCGGCGCCAGGTGCTTGACATCGATTCGGTATCCGACGGATTGCTCCCCGGCGTCCACATAGCGACCAATGAGCCGCACGCAGGTGCCTTCGATCAACCCGACCATTGATGGAGTGGAGTACATCGACGGTACGCTCGGCCCCAGGTGCGTGATGCCCATATCCGGCGTCGTGGTGATGGTCATCTCATCCGTGATACCGGGGACGAACTCTGCTTTCAACGGCGGCTCCTTTCCACGTACCCTGCCGTCGGGCATCCTAGCATATGCGATCAATCGCTCGGCACGAGCACCGGCGATCTGAGCATCCATCATGTCCAGTCTTCGCGCTGAGCCGTGCGCTGGCAAACCGCATTGCGGCTCGATCGCTATGTTAGAATTCGCCGAGGGACGCATGCCAACGATCCGCATTCTGCCGTTGGACGTGGAGATCGCGGCAGGCGAGGGTGCGACCGTGATGGGGGCGGCGCAAGATGCCGGCTACTACTGGCCGACCACCTGCGGCGGTGAAGGGCGTTGCACCACCTGCGCCTGCGAGATTGTCGAAGGCGCGGCCTTCCTGACGCCGATGGGCCGCTCGGAAGAGAAGACGCTGGTCGACGAGCGCGGACTATCCGTCCTGCGGTCGGCGGTCCGGCTCGCCTGCCAGGCGCACGTACAGGGCGGCAGCGTCGTGGTGAAGAAGGCCGGCGTACGCCGCGCGGTATAGCGCCGCGGAGGAAGCAGCGACCGCATGACCTACGTCATCACGGAACCGTGCATCGGCACCAAGGATGCCTCCTGCGTCGATGTCTGCCCCGTCGACTGCATCTACACGCGAGAGCAGGACCCCCAGTACTACATCGACCCGGACACCTGCATCGACTGCGCCGCGTGTGAGGTCGTCTGCCCGGTGACGGCGATCTTCTTCGAGGAAGACGTGCCCGCCGACTGGAAGCAGTACACCGAGGTCAACCGCGCTTTCTTCAAGGATGTGCCCGCGGCCGAGCGCACGTTTCGCCCCCGCAGCGAACGCTCGAGTTGAGCGGCGGGAGCTTCGGGACGCCGTCAGAAGCATCGGCTAGGGTGAGCTAAGACCATGTCCGACATGCTCATTACCTCGCTGAAGAATCGCGTCCGCGCAATGAACGCGCTGTGGGAGCGCGCCGTCTCGGACATGGCACTTGACCAGGTGAACCATCACGAGCGCGCCGGCGTGCTGCCAATCGCCTTCAGCCTCAGCCACTTCATGCGCGCACAGGACCAGGCGGTCAGCCTGCCGTTTCTGCGCGGTCCAACCGTGTGGGACTCCGGCGGCTGGGCCGCAAAGGTCGGCGTCACCGTCGATCGCCTCGGACGCGAGGAGACGGTCGGCGAGATGGAACAGCTCTCCTTCGCGGACTTCGACGCCTGGCGCGCGTACCAGTCGCAGGTGATCCAGCGCACCACGCAGGCGCTCGACGCCGCTACTGAGGACGTGCTCGCGGAGGTCGTGATGCCGCAGCTTCCGCCGAACATGCAGCAGATCTTCTGCGCGATGGTGATCGGGCCGGGCGCGCCGCTCCGCAAGCTCGACGTGATCGAGTGCTTCGTCTACCAGCACGGCCTCCGGCACATGGGCGAGGTCGAACACGGCCGCGCCCTCGTCGGCCTCGGCGGCATGACCAGCTAGTGCCGTGATCCTAACGGCGCGTTACTCAACCGCACGGCGGATGGTTTGTCGGCACTCGCCCCGCCTCACCCGCAACCCCTCTCGACCGCTGTTTGGAGAGGGGAGTTTGTCCGGTGGAGTCTTCGCAAGACGGCGCGGAGCGGGCCTTCGTGATGCGCGCGCGATCACGCCGAGGCGGGGCGTTGCTGCGGAAGTGCCCGCTCGCCCAGTTCGCGCCGGACGATTGGCGCCACTTCCTTCCCGTACAGCGCGATGCAGGTCATCAACTGCGCGTGCGGGAGCGTGCCCAGGCTGTACTTGAGGTCGAAGCGGGAGAGGCCCAGACCACGAGCGACCTTAATGATCTTGGTGGCGACGGTCTGTGGGGATCCGACGAAGATCGCGCCGTCGGGATCGGCGGTGGCTTCGAACTGCGCGCGCGTCATGGGCGACCAACCCCGCTCGCGGCCGATCCGGTCTTGCATCGCCCGGTAGTGCGGCCACAGCTCCTCGCGCGCCTGCTCGTCGGTGGCTGCGATGTAGCCGGGCGAGTGGGCGCCGACCGGCAACTCCGCCTTGCCGAACGACTGGAGTGACTGATGAAACAGCTCCACAAAGGGCGCAAAGCGCAACGGCTCGCCGCCGATGATCCCCAGCATCAGCGGCAGCCCGTAGCGCGCCGCGCGGACGACCGACGGCAGGCTGCCGCCGACGGCAACCCATGCCGGCAGCGAACCCGACGCCGTGGGCGGATACACCACCTGGTTGTGCAAGGCCGCGCGGGTCTGGCCAGACCACGTCACCGGCCGCTCTTTGAGGAGCTCGGTGAAGAGCTGGAGCTTCTCTTCGAAGAGCAATTCGTACTGATTAAGATCGTAGCCAAACAGCGGAAACGATTCGGTGAACGAGCCGCGGCCAAGAATGACCTCCGCGCGTCCGTTCGACACGGCGTCGAGCGTGGAGAAGCGCTCGAAGACGCGGACCGGATCATCCGAACTCAGCACCGTTACGGCCGACCCAAGGCGGATGCGCTTCGTCTGTCCCGCAATGGCGGCCAGCACGACATCGGGCGCCGAGATCGCGTAGTCCGCGCGGTGGTGTTCGCCGACGCCCACGAAGTCCAGTCCCAGCTCATCCGCGAGGACGGCCTCCGCCACGACGTTCCGCACCACGTCGGCGTGGTGCAACAGCGCTCTCGTCGCGTCGTACGTCACGTCGCCGAAGGTATCGATGCCTAGCTCGATATTGTTGGCCACGGGTGACATCGCCTTCCTTCTGCGCTCCGGGTTGTGGGTCTGCCTGCCTGGTGAGTTGATGGTTACCGCCGTCTCAACCTACGGCAAGCGCGGGTTATCGTCCGACCAGCATTCGGCGCGCGCTTGTCGTGTGATCTCGCTGCCGGTACACTCGCGGGCGGTGGCGGGTGTGGGTCTGAAGGGTGCCGCAACGGTGTCCAGACTGCCCCATCTCTCGGTGATGCCGGTCGTGTTGTGCGTGGCCGTGCTGGCGATCGCCTACCTCACCTACACCACGACCGGCTACTTCATCCACAACTATCAGCTCCACCAGGAGCAGGCGCGCATCCGACGCGACATCGCCCAGGCCGACCAGGACCATGCGAAGCTGGTGGGGGTGCGCGACTATCTGAAGTCCGACGAGTACATCGAGGACGTCGCGCGGCGGGTCCTCGGGCTCGTGCGGCCGGGCGAAACGCTCGTCGTCGTCTCGGGCGCAGGTGGATCGCCAACCCGCCAAGGAGGGCTGGCCCAACGGACGCCCGGCGCCGCCTGGTGGAAGGGGCTGTTCACGAAGGCCGAGCCTGTGGCCACTGCCGCTGTGCCATGAGGCCCTCACCCTCTCCGCGGCGAGTCTGCGACCGCCCGTTCGGGCACCCGCCCCCCCGAAAGGGAGAGGGAATCGGCCGGAGCCGGCTCGACGAACTGTTGAAGGCGCGTAAGCCAGAGTAGGAGACGTGATCATGCCGATCGAAGTGGCGTCTACGTGGGCGCGGTTCAATCAGGAGCTCATTCGGCTTGTCGACTATGTCCCGGACGACCAGCTGGACTGGAGCCCCAAGCCGGAGCTCTGGAACTTTCGTGGCATCCTGCTGCACATCGCCGACGCGCGCATCGGCTGGCTTGGCGGCGTCGTCGCCGACGGCGGGCCGACCGAGCACGTGTGGGGACGCGTCCGCTCGAAAGCGGAGATCCAGCGCGAATATGAGGCCACCTGGCCGCGCGTCGAGCGCTTCCTGAACGACCCCGCCCGGCTCGCCGCATCCTACAGCGACGATGAGGGCGAAAAGACCGGCAACTGGATTGCCTTTCACCTGCTGGAGCACGACGTGCACCATCGGGCAGATATCTTCCATTACCTCGCACTCCTGGGCATCGCCACGCCGGACGTCGGTACGCCGTAGCGTACTGCTTCCCCGTCGTCTGATTCGTCTGAGGTTGCGGTCTCGTCTATTGGAGCGCGTACGTGCGGATCGCCCAAGCGACGCCATCCTCTTCGTTGCTCGGGCCGACGATATCGGCCCGCGATTTGACCTCCGGCGGGGCGTTGCCCATCGCCATGGAGAGACCGGCGGCGCGCATCATCGCCAGGTCGGGGGCGGCGTCGCCGATGGCCATCGTCTGTTCGATGGGGACGGCGACGTGATCGCAGACCAGTTGGAGTGCGCGCCCCTTGTCGGCGCCGGCATGCACGATGTTCAGGTACGGAGGAAACGTCTCGCTGTACCCAGCCGCGAGATTGATCACGCCGTCGTAGCGCTGCCCGAGCGCACGCTGCACGCCGTCCACCGCGTCCTGCCCGAAGAAGAGGAAGGCGTCGGCGCCGGCGGCCACGTGATCGGCGAGACGGCCGGTGCGCATCATGCCCGACGGCAGCCGCGCCGGATCGACGCCGGCCCGCCTGGTGATCAGGAACGTCACCTCGTCGACCGTCACCATCGATTCGTACGCTGCCTCGTCCGCTATCGTCGCGATCTCGAGTGCCGCATCCGCCGGCAGGGGCAGCCTGAGCAGGCAGGCGCCATCGATGGGGCTGCGGATCATCGCGCCGTTGTGGCAGATCATCGGCGACGTCACGCCGAGCAGGTCCGCTGTGCGCTTGGCCAGCAAATACCACCGCGAAGTAGCAAGGACGATGTGCACGCCGGCGGCGACGGCCTCGCGCACGGCGCTGGCGTTGGCGTCGCTGACGGTGCCGCTTTTGGTGAGCAGCGTGCCATCGAGGTCGAGCGCGATCAGGCGGACGGCGTCAGCCACCGGCGGGCGTCACCGCCTTGTGCCGCGATGGCATCCCGAGGCCGACGTGCTCCATGCTCACGAAGCGTCCGCCGCCGATGATCAGATGGTCGACCAGCTCGATGTCCATCAGCTTCGACGCGTCGTAGAGCTGCTTCGTCAGCCTGATGTCGTCCGCCGACGGCGTCGGGTCGCCGGAAGGATGGTTGTGCACCAGCACGATGCCGGACGCTCGCGCCTTCACGGCCTCGCTCAGCAGTTCGCCGATTCGGACCGCCGCCGTATGCACGCTGCCGACGTACGCTTCGTGCGTGGCGAGCACGCGATTCCGCACGTCGAGCAGCATGACGCGGACGTGCTCCTGGTCGAACAGCGACATCTCGGGCAGCACCAGACTGGCGATGTCCTCCGGCGTCTGGACGCGCGGTTTGCCATCTTGCCGTGCCGCGGCCATCCGCAATCCCAGCTCGAGGGCGGCGTAGATCTGCGCCGCTTTCGCCTCGCCGATTCCCCGCTGCGAGCAGAGGTCGACGAATGACGACTGCCGGATGCCGGCGACGCCGTCGTAGTGCGACAGCAGGCGCGTCGCCTGCGCCAGCGCGCTCTCCTTCGAGCTGCCGACGCGCAGCAGGATCGCCAGCAGCTCCTGGTTCGAGAGCGCGGCAGCGCCGAAGTCCCGCAGCCGCTCGCGCGGGCGGTCGATGGCCGGGAGATCACGGATCAGCGTGTACGGGGTCTGCGCCGGGTCATCCATAGGGGCTGAGGCTAGCAGGACGACGCCGCGTTTGGAAAGCGCCATGTCTATCCGCGAACGAGACTACGTCGTCGCCTCCTCACGACGTCCAGCCTGGAGCCGCTCCATCTCCTTGCCTCCTCCCCCGGCCCTCAGATTCGTCCGGGCAAGACGGGGCCGGGCTAACCCGTAACGAACGTCGCGTCTCCGTCGTTGGTCTCTGCATGCACGCCCATTGCAGCTCGCCCGCACGGCTGCTCCTGGTCGCGGCTGCCACGCTGGTTGCCGCAGGCGTGGTGGCGCCGCACGTGGCCCGGGGCCAAACTCCTGTCGGTGGCCCGCCTTCGGGCGCCTCGGTGTACATCTCGCCCGGGGGCTCTTCGATCTTCACGGGCGGCCTTCCGGAGACGCTGAGCGAGACCGTCGCCGGCGTCCCGTACGACCCTGGCCTGGGATCCTTCCAGCTCGACCTCGCGTTCGACCCCGGCACAATCGACGTGTTCGTCAGCGAAGGTCCCTTCCTCAAGAGCACCGGCCGCGCCACCTCCTGCGGCTTCAACGCCATCACAGAGATGAGCGTGATCTATGGCTGCAGCTCGACGGGCAGCCAGCGCGGCGCCTCCGGCCAGGGCGTGCTGGCGCTCTTCGATGTCTCGCCGGCGCCGGGGTTGAACCTGAAGCCCACCCTCAGTAACGGGCGCCTCGGCGTCATCGACAACGTCCGCGGCGGCACGACGCTCTTCGACACCGAGGACAATCTCATCCCCATCGGCCAGTTGCTCGATGCGCTGATCAACGTGCGCGCCCTCGAGGGTGACATCAACGGCGACTGCAAGGTGGACATCTCCGACGAACAGTTGATCAGCGAGCACTACGGCACCTTCCTCGGCTCGCTGTTGTACATCACGTTCTTCGACCTGGAACCGGCGCCGAACGGGGACTACGACATCGACATCAAGGACCTCCAGTTCGTCTTCGGGCGCGACCACACGAACTGCAAGACGCCCCAGCCGACGCCGGGCACCACCGAAACGCCCATCGTGCCGACCGTCGAGGCCTTCACCCGGACGCCCACGGCCACCCGCACGGCGACGCCGACCGGCACGCCGGCTGTCGCGACGGCCACTACCACGACGTCTCCACCTGCCACCGGCACGCCGGCGACGGCGACGGCATCGCCAACGAGCACGGCCACACCGGCGACGGCATCGCCAACGAGCACAGGCACACCCGCTACGGCCACGGCGACGAGCACCGCCCATGTCGCGGCCGGCACGGCGACGCCGACGAGGCCGGCCTCGACCAACACGCCCGGCGCCGGCACGCCAACCCGGGCCGCGTCAGGCACACCCAGTGCCCAGACGCCTGCGCCGACCCTGACGCCGGTCAACACCGTGCTCGCAAACGACCGCCCGCGCCCGCGCGGACTGCCGGGAACGGGACAGGGCAGCGGCCTGACCGCCAGCGACTGGGGCTGGCTCCTGGCCTTCATCACCATCTCCGTCGGGGTCCTGTCGTCAGTCATCCTGCGAAACGTCGCCCGCGACGGCCGCCCGTAGTCCTGGAGCCCGCCCAGCGAGACTGGCACGAGCCCCAGGTGACCGGGAGCGCCGCGCCGCGTGGTAGGCGGCGCCATGTTGGCCGATGAAAGATGTTTGGCGGATGAGAGGAGGGCGGAGCTCAATTGCCTCGTCCCTTCGACGGACGGACGACGCCCCAACATCATTCAAAGCACCCCACCAAGTTGCGCGCCGGTGATAGCGGATCGAGCGGACGACGCCAGGGGAAGACGCGGTTCCCCGCCCCGCTGGCACCCCCCGCCCACCGCGAACGGCCGCCGATTGCCCGAACGAAGCCACCGATCCATGATGTAGCGCTGCTTGGCGTTCCGCCGCAGCCCGTCCACAGCGTCACCAAGGAGAGTGCCACATGCCATCATTCGCTCTGCGCGTCGAAACGGTGTTCGGCGAAGGGTGCATCGCCGAGCTCGGCAAGCGCGCGAAGGCGGCCGGCTACAAGCACGCTCTCGTCGTCACCGACCCCGGCATCAAAGCCGCCGGCATCCTCGATTCGGTGCTCGCTTCGCTCGATGAGGCCGAGGTCGCCCACACCGTATACGACAACGTCACGCCGAACCCGACGATCCCCGAAGTGGACGGCGGCGTCACGGCAATGAAGGAGTCGGGCGGCGACTTCGTCATCGGCGTCGGCGGCGGCAGCGCCATCGACGCGGCGAAGGGGATCGCGGTGACGACCGCGATGGGGGGCGCCACATCGAAGGAGTACCTCTTCGGACCGGGCAGCACGCCGTTCCCCTCCAAAGTGCTGCCGCTCTTCGCCGTACCGACCACTTGCGGCACCGGCTCCGAAATCTCGCCGGCCGCCGTGATCACCGACCCGGAGACCCACTACAAGCACCTGCTGCTGAACTGCACCCCGAACGTCGCCATCCTTGACCCCAACCTCGTGGCGAAGATGCCGCCACCGATCACCGCCGCGACCGGCATGGACGCGCTCACACACGCCATCGAGGCGTACGTGCACCCCGGCAACACGCCGTTCACCCGTATGTTCGCGACACGCGCCATCCAGCAGATCAGCATGCACCTGCGGCAGGCGGTCAACGGCCCGAACCGCCCGGAGGCGCTCAAGCACATGCTGTACGCCGCCGACATCGCGGGGCAGTCGATGGCGTCGGGTCTCGGCCAGGTGCACGGCCTCTCGCACGTGGTCAGTGGCCGCCTGGGCACGCCGCACGGCGTCGCGAACGCGATCCTTCTGTCGCAAGTGCTCGACTACCACAAGGAGTTTCTGGCGGAGCCACTGACCGAAATCGCGCCGCTGATGGGCATCAACGCGTTCGGTCAGCCTGCCGCGAAAGTCGGGACCGATGTGGTGGAGGCGGTGCGTTCGCTCCGCAAGGAGATCAGCGTCACGTCGAAGCTGGGGGAAGTGGGCATGAAGGAATCCGACATCCCGCAGTTTGTCGACGACGCGCAGAAGTCGCAGGCGATCTTCATCGCCGCCCCCAAGCCGGCCACGGTGGAAGACCTCACCGCGATCTATCGGAGCGCGATCTAACCCGGGCGTCGCGGGTAAGCAGGTCTGCCTTCGCAGGCAGGATCATCCATGAAGCTCACGCCGGCCGAGATTGACGCCTTCCTCGCCGAGCCGCACACGCTGGTGATCGCGACGCTGCGCGCCGACGGGACGCCACAGCTCACCACCGTCTGGTACCGCTGGGACGGCGCGGCGTTCTGGATCAGCACGAACCGCACGACCGCCAAGTACCGCCACCTGATGCGCGACCCGCGCGTCACCGTGTTGGTGGACGCACCGCCGCGCGAGACCTCGGTCGCAGGCTACGGCCGCGCGGAGGTGATGGCTGCGGACGCGGCCGCGTACGACGGCGCGCTGGCGATCGTCAGCCGCTACGTCGACGATCCGGCGGCATATCTCGCCGAGCGGCGCGACGACCCACGCGTGCTCGTTCGCATCACGCCGCACGAACTCGTATCGTGGAGGCCATGATCTTCCAGCCACCGATTTCGCCCGCCCAGCCGGCCGCGTGACCGAGTCCGAAGAGCTGCTGCGCGCCGCCCTCCTCAAGGTGCCGGCCGGGCTCGCCGAGCACGTGATGCGTGTCGTCGAGGAGGCGGATCGCCTCGCCGAGATCCACGGCGTCAACAAGGAGGCCGCGCGCATCGCCGCGTTGGGGCACGACCTGCTCCGCGCGCATGGCGGCGAGCGGCTGCTGACGATCGCCGGCGAGCAGGGTTACGCCCGCGACCCCGTCGACACGATGGAGCCGATCCTACTGCACGGCCCGCTCGCCGTGCCGATCCTGCGGGAGCAGTACCAGGTGCTCGATGCGGATGTGCTGGGCGCCATCGCTTACCACACGACGGCACACGCGGGCATGACCCTGCTGCAGAAGCTGATCTTCATCGCCGACAAGATTGAGCCGCACAAGCGGGAGCGGAGCGCCCAGGCGCAGCGCGCCGCTGAGCTGGCGACCACCGACCTCGACGCGGCGATGCTGGTCTACCTCAACTACCACATCGAGGTCGCGATTGAGACGGGCTGGCCGCTACACCCGCACACGATCGCCGCGCGTAACGAGCTGATCGCGCAACGAGGATTGCGCACAGTCGCGTAGCGCTTCCGTTTCACGTCATCACACAGGCACTGGACGGCTCGGACGAAAAGCGCTCCTCCGGGGCCTCACCCCGCCCGTTCGGGCACCCTCTCCCACAAGGGGAGAGGGGATCATGTTGGAGAAAGACTCTCTTGATGTTGGCCTATCGCCGCCAGCCAGCGACCAAGCTCCCTCTCCATGCGGTGGAGGGGCCCGGTCGCAGACTCGCCGCGGAGAGGGGTGAGGCCGTCCGATGCTTGGCCGGCACTTACAGTAACGGGCCGTTACCAGGGCGCAGCTAACCGCCCGCTAGGCCGTCCCGGAGCCAACGGGCGGCTTCCTTGGCATGGTAGGTGATGATGATGTCGGCGCCTGCCCGCTTGATCGATGTCAGGATCTCGAGTGTGGCGCGGCGGCCGTCGATCCAGCCGTTGGCCGCTGCCGCCTTCACCATCGCGTACTCACCGCTGACGTTGTAGGCGGCCAGCGGCGCGTCGAACTCCATGCGCGCTTTCGCGAGCACGTCGAGGTACGAGAGCGCTGGCTTCACCATGACGATATCGGCGCCCTCGTTGATGTCGTCTTCAATCTCGAGCAGCGCCTCGCGCACGTTCGGCGGGTCCATCTGGTAGCCGCGGCGGTCGCCGAACTGCGGTGCGCTGCCCGCGGCGACGCGAAACGGCCCATAGAACGCAGACGCATACTTCGCGCTGTAGGCCATGATCGGCGTCTGCGCGTGTCCAGAGGCGTCCAGCGTCTCACGGATCGCGGCGACGCGCCCGTCCATCATGTCCGACGGCGCCACGATGTCGGCGCCGGCGCGCGCATGCGACAGCGCCGTGCGCGCGAGGAGGTCGATCGAGGCGTCGTTGTCGACCTCGCCATCGACGATGACGCCGCAGTGGCCGTGGCTGGTGTACTCGCAGAGACAGACATCGGTGATCACCAGGAGGTCGCTGTCGGCGTCCTTGAAGGCGCGCACGGCGTCCTGCACGATGCCATCGTCGGCGTACGCCTCCGAGCCTTCCTCATCTTTCGCCGCCGGCAGGCCGAAGAGCAAGACCGCGGGGATGCCCAGCTCGCGCAGCTCGGCGGCCTCGCGCCGGATCTGGTCGAGCGAGAGGTGGTACTGCCCGGGCATCGAGGCGATCTCGGCGCGCACATCCTGTCCCCGCGTCACGAAAAGCGGGTAGACGAAGTCCGAAGCGGAGAGCCGCGTCTCCGCCACCAATCGGCGCATGGCCGGCGAAGCGCGCAGCCGCCGATGCCGCGCAAAGTCGCCGCGTGTGTCGAGGTCTAGCATGCGGTCATTGTACTCCCGTGTGCGGGGCGGATGCCGCCGTAGCGGCTTTTGTCACTCGCTGTTGCGCTCTCCGCTATCGCGAACCCTCCGGCTGAAGTTCGGCACACGCAGCCACTATCGCCCCCACTAGCCCCTCGATTGTGTGCTCCTCCGCCATCACCGCCAGATCGAGGCCGGCGTCACGCACGGCCTGCGCGGTCACCGGGCCGATCGCGGCGATGCGGACGCCGCGCAGCACGCGCAGTGCCTCCCGAGAGTCTCCGCGTGCCGCACCCTCTGTGCTATCCGGCGCCTCGCTCTCCTGCGGCCGGTTGCCGTCGTCCGAGAGCATCGCGATCAGGTTGCGCACCGACGACGAGCTGGCGAACGTGACGATGTCGATCTCGCCGGCGTGGAGACGGCGGAGGCCGGAGGCGTCGGGACGCAAGGGCACGACCGATCGGTAGAGCGTCAGTTCGTCGACACGTGCACCCATGGCCGCGATCCCGTCGATGAGGGTGCCTCGCGCGGCGCTCGCGCGCGGCACGAGGATGCGCTGGCCCCGCATGACCCGCGACGCGAGCGCGTCGAGCAGGCCTTCGGCGACGTACCGGGCGGGCACGAGGTCCGGCTGGAGCCCGTGTAGCGCCAGCTCCGCGGCCGTGCCGGGGCCGATCGCGGCGAGCTGCGCGCGGCCAAATGCGCGCGCGTCGAAGCCGGCTCCTTGCACATGGCGCATGAACACGCTGACGCCGTTCGCGCTTGTGAAGACCACCCAGCCGTACGCCGATGCGCGCAGATTCTCGAGCGCCGACGCCACTTCCGCGGCGTCATGCGACGGAGCGATCTCAATCGTCGGCAGCTCGATCGCCTCGGCGCCGAGCGCCGCAAGCGCACGCGACAGCTCGCTCGCCTGCTCGCGCGTGCGCGTCACGAGGATGCGCTTGCCGATGAGGGGCCGCTTATCGAACCAGCGCAAACCCTCGCGCAGTCCGGCGACTTCGCCGACGATGGTCACGGCCGGCGCGACGATGCCCGCATCGCGCACCGCATCGGCGATCGTCGCCAGCGTGCCAGTCACGGTGCGCTGGCGCGGGAGCGTGCCCCATTCGACCACGGCCACCGGCGTCGACGCCGCGCGGCCGTGCGCGATCAGGCTGGTCGCAATCTCCAGGAGCCGGCCCGTGCCCATCAGGAAGACGAGCGTATCGGCGCCGGCGGCGAGCCGTCCCCAGTTGATGCTGCTGCTGTCTTTCGCCGGGTCTTCGTGCCCCGTCACGACGGTAAACGACGACGCGAGCGCTCGGTGCGTGATCGGGATGCCCGCATACGCCGGAGCAGCGTTCGCCGATGTGACGCCCGGGACGACTTCGAAGGGCACGCCGGCCGCACTCAGCGCCTCCGCCTCCTCGCCGCCGCGGCCGAAGACGAAGGGGTCGCCGCCCTTGAGGCGCACGACGCGCAGTCCCGCGCGTCCCTTCTCGATCAGCAGCGCGTTGATTTCGTCCTGCGTCAGCGTGTGACGGTCCGGCTGCTTGCCCACGTAGATCATCTCAGCGCTACGCGGCGCATGCACGAGCAGCTTCGGGTTGGCGAGCCGGTCGTAGACGACGCAGTCGGCGCGGGCGAGGCGCGCCACGCCGCCGACGGTGATCAGCTCGGGGTCGCCGGGGCCGGCGCCGACGAGCGAGACGATGCCTGATTGGTGATTGGTGACTGGTGACTGGTGACTGGTGGGTTGGGGGCGCGGGACGCGGGACGCGGGAGGTGAGCCGTCGACGCTATCCGCGGCGGCGGCGTTGGGGGCAGGCGTGGCCTCGGTCGCGTCCCCATCCTCGGGCGCGCTCATCGCTGCGCCGCCAGCAGCTCGTCCGCTGCGCGCTCACCGAGAGCGCGGGCTTCCTCGAACGAAGACGCATCGGCCCACGCGATGCTCCGCCTCGCGCGCCGCGGATCGCCGTCTTCACGGGCAATCATCGCTTCGACGCGCAGTTCGCCGCAGGCGACGTGGGCGTAGGCGCCGACGGGCATGCGGCAGCCGGCGCCGAGGCGGGCCAGAAAGGCGCGCTCCGCCTCGACTGCTGCCCGCGTCGCGCGATGCTCGATGCTCTTCGCGATCGCCAGCGTCTGCTGGTCGTCCGCGCGCACTTCGACCGCCAGCGCGCCCTGACCGGCCGCGGGCAGCATCTCTTCGACGGAGAAGACGTGGGTGGCCTTCGCTTCGACGCCGAGCCTCGTCAGGCCCGCCATCGCCAGCACCGCGGCGTCGTACTCGCCGTCCTCGACCTTGCGGATGCGCGTGTCGACGTTGCCGCGAATCTCCACCGGCACGACATCGCTCCGCAGCGCGCGCAACTGCACGGCGCGCCGCTCGCTGCCGGTGCCGATGCGCGCGCCGGGCGGCAGGTCCGCGAGCCGCCGGCCGTCGCGGGCGACGAGCGCGTCGCGCACGTCGGCGCGCTGCGGCACCGCGGCGATGACGAGACCGTCCGTGAGGAGTGGCGGCAGGTCCTTCAGGCTGTGGACGGCGATGTCCACCTCGCCAGCGAGCAGTGCATCCTCGATCGCCTTCGTGAACACGCCGAGACCGCCGATCTCCGAAAGCGGAGCGGCGGAACGATCGCCCTCGGTGCGGATCTCCCGCACCTCTAGCCGGATTTCAGGAGCCGTGGCCGCGAGGAGTTCGCGCACCAGCTCCACCTGCCGCAGCGAGAGACGGCTGCCGCGCGCGCCGATGATGATCCGGTCGGGTGAGCCGCGGTGCTTACTGATGGGGACCTCGCTTATCGCCGGCGATCGAGGCGCCGTCTCGGACGGGTCAGCCGGCGTCCTCGTCCAGGCCGAAGAGCGCGCGCGTCGTCTCGACGTAGCGCTCGCCTTCACCGGGCGCCTTCAGCCGTGTGATCGGGCCATGCAGGAGCTTCTTGACGATGGCCGCGGTCATCGCCTCGACGCGCTTGCGGTCCGCCGCACTCATCCGCACCTTCGCGAGCGTGCGCTCCAGCTCGGCGAGACGCACCGCCTCCGCGTGCGAGCGCAGCGACGCCACCGTGGGCACGACTTCGAGCGAGTGCAGCCAGGCTCCGAATTTCGCCACCTCATCATCGACAATCGCTTCCGCCTGGGCGACTTCCTCGCGCCGAAGGTGCATGTTCTCGCGCGCGATCGCCTGCAGGCCGTCGATGTCGTAGAGGTGCACGCCGGTCACGTCCCGGACGCCCGGATCGACATCGCGTGGCACGGCGATGTCGATCAGCAGCAGCGGGCGCTCGGGCCGGCCCTTCATCGCCCGTTCGATCATCGGCCCGTCGAAGAGGAAGTGCGGCGCCGCCGTCGACGTGATCACGATGTCCGCGCTGGCGACGGCACCGGCGAGCCGGGCGTACGGGATGGCGTCGCCGTTCAGCTCGGCCGCAAGCTCCGACGCGCGGTCGGCGTTCCGGCTCGTCACCAGCATGCGCGCGACGCCGCTGCCGGCGAGCGCGCGCGCGGTGAGCTTCCCGGCGTCGCCGGCGCTCACGACGAGCGCGGTCTTGCCCGAAAGGTCGCCGAGTGTGGTGCGCGCGAGCGAGACGGCGGTGGAGCTCACGGACATCGTCCCGCGCCCGATGTTGGTCTGCGCCCTCGCCCGGCGCCCGACGCGGATCGCCGTATGGAAGAGCCGCGATAGCGCCGGCGAGTGCGTACCGGCGACGGTCGCTGCGGTGAAGGCGCCCCGCACCTGGCCGAGCACTTCCGATTCGCCGATGACCATCGACTCGACACCCGCCGCGACCCGAAAGAGGTGGCGCGCAGCCTCTCGGCCGGTAAGCGCGAAGAACGGCGCACCCTCCATCGCGACGTCGCCCTTGATCGCGCTGAGCAGCGCCACAACGGGCCGCGCATCGCCGATGCCGCGCGGGCTTGCGACGTAGACCTCCGTGCGGTTACAGGTCGAGAGCAGCGCCGCGCCGTCGTAGCGTTCGCCCAGGCGTGCGAGCACCGGTGCCAGCTCATCGGCCGCGAAGGCGAAGTGCTCGCGCACCGCCACCGGCGCCGTCTTGTACGAGATCCCCACGACCGAGATCTGCACGCTAGTACTCCATCCTCATCGCCCCGCTTCCACGCTAGCCACGGGCGAGAGCTCGATGCCGAGCCGGGCGATCAGCCGGGCGCGCGCCTGCCCGTAGCGCCGCTGCGCGAGCAGCACGCGGAGCTGGCCGTCGATCGCCTGCTGCCAGGTGTCGTTCTCGATCTTGATGCCGCGCTTTCGGACCTCTTGCCGCACGTCCGCAAGCAGGTCCGCCAGCGCCGGCATGTCTTCCGTGAGGTAGTCGTCCAGCTCCTCGCGCAGTCGGCGGGCCAGCGCGGGACTGGCGCCGGAGGTCGATGCGGCGAGCGTGATTTTCCCCTTGCGGACGACGGCCGGCAGGATGAAGTCGCAGTTCTTCGGGTCATCGGCGGCGTTCACCCAGATGCCGCGCTTCTTGCCCGCCGCCGACACGGCGGCGTTGATCGCGCCATCGTCCGTGGCGACCATGATGAACTCGTAGCCATCGTCGAGATCGCCCTCTCGGTATTCGCGGGCGATGTGGCGGATGCGGCCGGCGTCGGCGTGCTCGCGGAGCTCTGGGAGCAAGTCCGGCGCGATCACCGTGACGTCGGCCTCGCCATTGAGCAGGCCGCGCACCTTTTCGGCGCCGACATGGCCGCCGCCGATCACGATCACGCGACGCCCTTTGGTCTCTACGAAGATCGGATACAGCGCCATCTGCCTTCCAACATCCCGGTGTCGCGCGTAGTCGGCGAAATTGCCTACGCTAACCGCGTGACCGCTGCTCGACGCCGCGCGCTCGGAGAAAGCGACGCGTGCGCTCCCGCTCCACTGCTTGTGATTGTTCGCGCTCATCGATGTTCGATCCCGGCAGTTCGTGGCCGGGATCAGGCCCTACGGCTGGCGGGTCTGGCGGGCCGAACTCCGGCAGCGCCGCCGACATGCCAAACATCGAGGCGCGCATCGGCATCGTGGCGCGCGCGATGTCGAGCAAGCGCCAGGGGCCGATGCTGGGGCGTTTGCGCCCTCGATCGGTGTTCATGCGCCCTGCCCCTGCTGGTCGCGCCGCAGCCCGGCTGCCAGGACGCGCGCCAGGTTCTCCGTCGAAACGCCGCGGCGGTGCGACTCCCCCAACAACAGGCCGGCAACTTCGGCCCAGCCGATGCCAAAGCGCGCGCGCAGCAGCTTGTTGTGCCGCTGCAGCACGCGGATCGCCGCCCCGAAATCCAGCCGCCAGTCCGCGGGGACGGTGAGGCGACGCGTGCGCCGCAGGTCGAGAGCGCCGGTAGCGTCCGGCGGTATCGCCATCACGAATGGCTGTGGACTCAGCGTCTCCGCTAGCCTCCAGCCCCTCCGCGGCTCACGGCGTTCGAGGGCGCGGCGCCACTCAGCGATCGGATCGCGGTCCATCCTCATGCCCCCTCCGTGCGCCGCTCATACGAACCGGCGATGCCCAGCAGCACTTCATCGGCGAGCACCATGATCTGCTCGCACATATCGATCGAGTCCGCCAGCGACGTGCCGGATTTGTTCAGCGCCTGTTTGGCGGACTGATCGAGGCTGCGGCGGAAGAACGTGAACGCATGCATCGCTTGCGAGAGCGACATGCCCGCGCCCGCCAGCTCGGCGCCGTACTGGGCGCCCGTCGCGCGGGCCTCCACAAGCAGCGATGTCTTGCGTCCGCGCTTCGCGACGTAATCCGCGACGAGCGCCATCAGGCGGCGGCCGAGCGGCCGCAGCTTCTCGCGTTGCGCCTCGTCAACATGGTCGTACCAGCCGGCGTTGCTGCCGCTGTGCATCTGGCGGCGGATGCGGCGCGTCGCCAGATCGCCGACCTCGGTGACCGCCCGCGGCGAGCGCCCGTTGAGGATCGAGTGCACATCGCCCTCCGCAAAGCGGCGGTGACCGCCGGGCGTCCGGAACGTCCGCACCTGGCCCGCGTCCGCCCAGCGGCGCAGCGTCGACTCGTCGACATTCAGGATGCGGCACGCCTGACCGAGCGTCAGCCAGCGGTCGGCCACGTCGGGGCCAAACGCAGGGAGCGCGCGGGTGGCGGCATTCGCGGAGCGTAATGTAGGCAAAGCTGTGCAATCTTCAACCGTGTCACGAGACGATGTATAGATTCTAGCACCACCACCGCTTGTGTCAATCGTCACAAGTCGGTCGTCGGTCGTCGGTCGTCGGTCGTCGGTCGTCGGTCGTCGGTCGTCGGTCGTCGGTCGTCGGTCGTCGGTCGTCGGTCGTCGGGGAGCGTAGCTCCAACATCCAACATCCCAACATCCAACATCCAACATCCAACGACCAGCCTGTACCCTGATCCCCGTGAACACCCCGGACCCCCTCGAACGGAAAGCCGCCGCCGACCTCGTCATCGACCGGGCGGCGCAACAGCTTCGCCTCCTCCTCCACGAGGCGGCGAAGGAGTTGCGGCCGTTCCCGCCCTTCCCGGGAGCCTTCTTCACGAACGCGGTCGAGGTCAATCTCGAAGGGGTGGAGCGCGCCGACGTCGGTTGCATCGTCGTCGCAGATGATGGCGAGCTGTACGAACTGGAGATGAAGATTGATTTTGGCGAGGAGTTCGGCGAGGTCATCGACCCCGTCCAGGCCCGCGACGAGACCCTGCTCAAGCTGGAAGACCTCCATCCTCGTGATTATGTCGTACTGGCGTACAGCGCCTTGACGCAGTTGACGGAGTTGCTGCTGGCCTCAGGCCAATGACAGCGGGGCCAGATCGCGTTGTCTGCGGATCGGGCCGCTGATATAGTGCCAGCGGGCGCCGTTACTGCTTATGACCACCATTCCCGCGACCAAATACGAGACCGTCATCGGTCTCGAAGTGCATGTGCAGCTTCTGACCGAACGGAAGATGTTCTGCGGCTGCAGCGCCGCCTATGCCGACGCCGCGCCCAACACCCACGTCTGCCCCGTCTGCATGGCGCTCCCCGGCGTACTGCCCGTCACCAACCGGCGCGCGGTCGAATTCACCGTGATGACCGGCCTCGCGCTGAATTGCGATATCCCGGCGTTCTCGAAGTTCGACCGTAAGAACTACCCTTACCCGGACCTGCTCAAGGGCTATCAGATCTCGCAGTTCGACCTGCCGCTGACGCAGCATGGCTGGCTCGAAATCGAGGTGGAAGGGCAGGAGCCGCGGCGCATCGGCATCACCCGCTGTCACCTGGAGGAAGATACGGCGCGCCTGACGCACAAGGCAGACCAGTCGGGCGAGACCTACTCGCTCATCGACATGAACCGCGCCGGCGTGCCCCTAATGGAGATTGTCGGCGAGCCCGACCTCCGTTCGCCGGAGGAAGCGCGGGCGTACCTGGTGAAGCTTCAGCGCATCCTCCGCTACATCGGCGTCAGCAAGGCGAACATGGAAGAGGGAAACTTCCGTTGCGACGCGAACGTCTCCCTCCGGCCAGAGGGCGCGAAGGAGTTCGGGCAGCGCGCGGAAGTGAAGAACATGAACAGCTTCCGCGCCGTGTTCAGCGCGCTGGAGTTCGAGCAGGCGCGCCAGGCCGCACTCCTTGACGCCGGGGAGCGCGTCCCGCAGGAGACCCGCGGCTGGGTCGAGTCAGAAGCGCGCACGGTCAGTCAGCGCTCGAAGGAAGAGGCGCACGACTACCGGTACTTCCCGGAGCCGGACCTGCCGCCGGTCGCGCTCGACGCCGCCTACGTCGAGACGCTGCTTCAGCGCTTGCCCGAGCTGCCCGACGCCAAGCTTCGCCGTTTTCAGCAGGAGTACGGCCTTGGCGCCTACGAAGCGAACTTGCTGACCGAGAGCGCCGCACGGGCCGCCTACTTCGAGCAGATCCTCCAGCCAGCAGCCGCCCAGGCCGAAAAGACGCGTCTCCGGCTGGCGAAGCAGGCCGCGAATTGGATGCTCGGCGACATGGCGCGGCTGCTGCACGTATCGAATGTGGACATCGAAGCATCGCCGGTCGCGCCGCAAGACCTGTATGCTATGATCGCGCTCGTTGAGGACGGCACGATCTCGGGCAAGATCGCGAAATCCGTGTTCGAGGAGATGTTTCGGTTCGGGAAGGCGCCGTCCGCGATCATCGCGGACCTCGGGCTGGAGCAGATCAGCGGCGCGGACGAGATCGGCGGCATCGTCGAGCGCGTGATCGCCGCGCATCCGAAGCCGGTCGAGGAGTATCGGGCGGGCAAGCAGGAGGCGATCAAGTTCCTCGTCGGGCAAGCGATGCGCGAGACGCGCGGACGGGCAAACCCCGCGACCCTCACGGAAATCTTGAAGGCAAAGCTGGAAGCGAAAGCCTGACAATTGCGTAAACGACTACACCGGTTGGTGCTACCCGTGCTAGAATGGCGGGCGACATGCGCGCACTGATCAAAGACCCCTCATTCATCAAGTGGTTCTACTTCGGGATGCACATCAAGCGATGGCTGCTGCTATTGCTCGCCGGCGTCGCGATCATGGGCTTGGGCTTCGGGTACTTCCTGCGCTACGCCTACGTCCAGTACACCTTCCCTTCATACGTCTACTACATGACGTTGCAGTTCCTGCCGAGATGGTCGCGCGGCGCGCTCGTCGTCAGCGCCAGTCTCGGCATCATCTCCTTCTCCGTCTGGAAGCTGAACTCGTCGCTGCTGTCCGCGTTCCTGAAGCCCGAACGCAACGAGAGCATCGTCGACATCATCTACAACCACCGCTACCTGCGCCGCGGCCCGAAGATCGTCGTCATTGGAGGCGGCACCGGGCTATCGACCCTGCTGCGCGGCCTGAAGGAGTACACCGGCAACATCACCGCTATCGTCTCCATCGCCGACGATGGGGGCAGCAGCGGGCGCTTGCAGCGCGAGCTCGGCGTGCTGCCGCCAGGCGATATCCGCAAGAACATCGCCGCGCTGGCCGATGCCGAACCGCTGATGTCGCGGCTCTTCGAGTACCGATTCTCGGAAGGCGAAGGGCTGGAGGGTCACAGCTTCGGCAACCTCTTCATCGTGGCGATGACCGAGGTCGCGGGCAACTTCGAGGAGGCGGTGCGCGAGACGAGTCGCGTCCTCGCGGTGCGCGGTCAGATTCTGCCGGCGACGCTGTCGGCCCTCACCATCTGCGCCCGGACCGACGACGGCGAGATCGTCCGCGGCGAGTCCGCGATTACGGCGCGCGGGCACGTGAAGGAGATCTTCCTCGACCCGCCGACGATCCAGGCGAACCCCGACGCCATTCGCGCCATCCTGGGCGCCGACCTCATCGTCTGCGGGCCGGGCAGCCTGCTGACCAGCGTCATGCCGAACATGCTCGTCGAGGGCATCCGGCGGGCGATCGACGTGTCGCCGGCGCTGAAGGTGTACGTCTGCAACGTCGCCACCCAGCACGGCGAGACCGACGCCTACAAGGTGAGCGACCACGTCAACACGCTGCGCAACCACCTGAAGGGGAGTCCGTTTGACTTCGTGCTGGCCAACAGCAACATCAACGCCGTGCTTCCGGTGGAACTGCAATCAGAGCCGGTGCGGGTGGACACGATGAGCCTCGACGGCGTACGCGTGATCAAGGCCGACGTCGTCGCGCAGGAGAACGGCTACAGGCACGACTCCAAGAAGCTCGCGGACTCCCTCATCCGCCTGTACTACGAGCGCAACCAGATCTCCGAGTCGGCACCCGAGCCGTCCGCGGACGAGAAGGTGGATGCGGAGCCCCAGAAGGCCGGGGTGGGGTAGGTACTCCGTCCGCCGGCAACACGGCGCATTCCTAATCCCTCTCCCCTTTGTGGGAGAAGGGTGGCCGTGGGGCCGGTCGCAAACCCGCCTTGGCGAGGATGAGGGAGACCCGCCCTGCCAAGGATTCGGCGCCTCGGGAACGTCTCCAGCGAAGACACGACCAGCCCCGACGTTTGACAGCTGAGCGGGCAAGCCGCTACCCTCACACCAACTCCGCCGCAACGGCGGAGTCGCGCATTCGTGGAGCATTATGACCGCCCACACCATGGCGATGCCTCAGCCCCGGGAGAGCCGGGGCACCCTGCCGGGATAACCATCCCCCGCTCCCCCGCGGGCGCCGCGACGGGAGTCACAGGAGGTACGCCATCATGCCCTACACGAAAGCGCTCTGCTGCCGCGAGTGCGGCCGCGAATACCCACTCGAACCGCTGCACGTCTGTGAGTTCTGCTTCGGCCCGCTCGAAGTCGTCTACGACTACGCCGCGATGCACCGGAACATCACGCGCGAGACGATCGAGCGCGGGCCGAACTCGGTCTGGCGCTACGCCGACCTGCTGCCCGTCGACCCGGCCTTCGCCGTCGACATCAACGCCGGCTTCACGCCGCTGATCCGGGCGAAGAACCTGGGCGAGCACCTGGGGCTGAAGAACCTCTGGATCAAGAACGACTGCGCGAATCCGACCTGGTCGTTCAAGGACCGCGTCGTCACGGTGGCCGCCACGAAGGCGCGCGAGTTCGGCTTCACGACGCTCGCCTGCGCCTCGACCGGCAACCTCGCCAACAGTGTCTCCGCGCACGCCGCCTCGGCCGGGCTGGATGCCTACGTCTTCATTCCGAGCGACCTCGAGCGCGGCAAGATCGTCGGCTCCAGCGTCTACGGCGCGATGCTGGTGGCGGTCGATGGGAACTATGACGACGTCAACCGGCTCTGTTCTGAGCTCGCCGACAAGTACCCGTGGGCCTTCGTCAACAGCAACATGCGACCCTACTACGCCGAGGGCAGCAAGACGCTGGGGTACGAGGTCGCGGAGCAGCTCGGCTGGCGCGCTCCCGAGCACGTCGTCGCGCCGATGGCTTCGGGCTCGCTCTACGTCAAGATCTGGAAGGGGCTGCAGGAGCTGGCGAAGCTCTGGCTGATCGACTCCGTACAGACGAAGATGTCCGGCGCGCAGGCCCGCGGCTGCTCGCCCATCGTCACCGCCTACGAGCACGGCACCACGAACGTCCGGCCGGTGCGGCCGAACACGATCGCGAAGTCGCTGGCGATCGGCAATCCTGCCGACGGCTACTACGCGCTGAAGGTGATGGAGGAGTCCGGCGGCTACGGCGTCGCTTCCGACGACGCCGAGATCGTCGACGGCATCAAGCTCCTTGCCGAGAGCGAGGGCGTGTTCGCCGAGACGGCGGGCGGCGTCGTCATCGCTGGCCTGCAGAAGCTCGCCCGGGAAGGCAAGATCGGCGCCGACGAGCTGACGGTCGCCTACATCACAGGGGCCGGACTGAAGACACAAGAGGCGATCGAGGACGCGCTCGACCTGCCGCTGCATATTGCGCCGAACATGGCGGCGTTCGAGGATGCGCTCGGCGCCCGGACCGCGGACGCTGAACCGGCAGGCGCCGTGTGAACGCCGCCACCCGGCCGGGCGAGAGGCCGGCCAGTTTGCGCGCGCACTCGTCTCGTTCGCGGACGGCTAGGATGGGACTTGTGTTTCTCGCCACGGCGATGCTGGTGGGCATGGTCGCGTCGATATCCTGCGACCCAGGTGAAGGTGTTACATACGAAAACCGAACGGCGCAGACGCTAAACGTGTTTGATCGTGCGGATCTCGATGCGACACTGGCGCCTGGGGAGAAGCGCACATTCTCGTTCCTCGTGTATGGCGGGGCGCGGACCTACACGGCGAAGGACGTAGCAGGGAACATTGTGTTCCAAGAGGCATATAGTTGGGATGATCTCCGAAAACTTCACTGGCATATCATCATCGGGCCATAGTTGGCGGCGGGACGCGAACGGAACCACCATCGCGCCGGTACCGGTAACCTGAATCACTAACACGGCGAGCAGACACGAGGCACCGAACCATGGCGAAGCAACGAGTGAAATTCACCTTCCCGCAAGAGCTGATCACGCTGCCGATCATCTACGAGCTCGGCAAGCAGTATCACCTGGTGACCAATGTCCGGCGGGCGGACGTCACCGACGACCGTGGCTGGGTGGTGCTGGAGCTGGACGGGCAGATCGAAGAGATCGAGCGCGCGCTGGCGTGGGTGGCCGAAAAGGGCGTCCGCGTCGACCCGGTCCAGGGCGACATCGTCGAAGGCTAATTCAGGCAGAACGGCGGACCGATGCGACGGTCGCTGGCCGCCGCCATCAACACGGAGACGATCACATGCCAAAGATTCGCATTCCCATGCCGCTCCGAAGGCTCACAGGCGATGTCGACATCGTCGAGTCGACTGCCGGCAGCCTGGGCGAGGCCGTCGACCGGCTTGAAGCAGACTACCCCGGCATCAAGGAGCGCATCTGCGACGAAGCGGGGGAAATCCGCCGCTTCGTCAACATCTACGTGAACGGGGAGGACGTCCGCTTCCTCGACAACCTCGCCACGCCGCTCGGCGCGGGCGATGAAGTGAGCATCGTCCCCGCCGTCGCCGGCGGCGGGGCGTAGGGGCCTGGTCGCGCGCGGCCGGAGCGAAGCTGGACGGTGGAAGATGAAGGCTGGAAGTGCCGTGATCCATCGTCCATCTTCGATCGTCCAGCTTCCAGACTCTAGCTTCCAGCATCCAGCATGAGGGTGCTCTTCCTCCTCCACCAGGGGAACATGTACTCGGGCGGCCAGGGTGTCTACACCGCGCAGGTGACGCGCGAGCTGGCGCGCCTCGGCCACGAGGTGCACCTCATCGTCGGACCGCCGTGGCCCGACACAGATGCCGCGGTCACGGTGCATCGCGTGCCGTCGTGGAGCGTCTACCGGCTGCTCGAGACGCAGCGCATGTTCTTCTACGGACGCCCGCTGCGGGACATCTTCCAGCCGCTGAATCTGTACGAGCTCGCGTCGAGCCGCGCCGGGCAGTTTTCGGTGATGTCGGCGTTCTCGTGGCGCGCCTTCGCCCAATGGCGAGAGCTGCAGCCGCGATTCGGCTTCGACATCGTCCACGACGTGCAGTCGCTGGGGTATGGGTCGCTGCTGATGCACGCCTCCGGCATGCCGGTGGTGGCGAACATCCACCATCCGCTGTCGATTGACCGGCTGAACCAGGTGCAGCAGGCGGGCCGCATCGGGGGGAAGATCCGCAAAGTGAACTTTTATCCGTTCTTCATGCAGGAGGTCGTGGCGCGGCGCCTCGACCGCATCATCACCGGCTCGCACAACTCGCGCGCGTCGGTCCAGCGCGCGTTCTCGCTGCGCGACGGCCAGATCACGACGATCCACGACGGCGTCGACACGTCGGTGTTCTACCCCGTGGAGATGGCGAAGCGTCCGCGCTCGCTGCTGTTCGTCGGCAACAGCGACGACCGCAACAAGGGCGCCCGCTACCTCCTCGAGGCGGCGAAGATCCTGCAGGCGCGCGGCGTCGACTTCCATCTCACCTTCAAGGACCGGCTGGACGCCGATATGGCGCCACGGATGATCGCCGAGCTGGGCATCGGCGACCGCGTGACCTTCCTGGGGCGTCTGCCGGTCGCGGAGCTGGCGCGCCTCTACAACGAGCACGAGCTGCTGGTGTCGCCGTCGCTCTACGAGGGGTTCGGCTTGCCGGCGGCCGAGGCGATGGCCTGCGGCGTCCCGGTCATCGCCACTGCGGCGGGCGCCTTCCCCGAAGTGATCGACGACGGCGTCACCGGTCTGCTCGTCCCGCCCGCCGACGCGCCGGCTTTGGCGAATGCGATCGAGGCGCTGCTCGCCGACCCGGCGCGGCGGCAGGCGATGGGCGCCGCCGGGGCGAAGCGCATCGAGCAGCACTTCAGCTGGCGCACCTGCGCCGAGCAGACCGCGGCCCTGTACGAGGATGTCCTCGCCGCCCGCGGCCGCCGGCGGTAGACGGCAGTGGCTGGAAGCTGGAAGGCGGAGGGTGGACGGCGCGAGTCGGACGTGAGAAGTCGCCCTCCCTCGCAACGCTCCGGCGTGACCTAGTTTGGGCCGGAAGCCGGAGGGCTAACTGGACGATGGCGGTCAGTCCCCGGAACGCAAGCCCCGTCGCCGAGCCGCGGCAGCAAGAAAGCTCATCCCGACGGCTGCGAGTACGAGCGCCACGGTTCCGCTCCTGTTGCGTCCAGCACGCAGGGCCGCACCACCGCCCGTCAGCGGGAGCCGCAAGACGGAATCTGGCGGACGGTCGCGCACGCACGTCGGCGACGGGGCGGGTATCTCGGTGAACGGGCTATCACCGGCGGTGACAAACGCGTCGACGCCGTACACAAAGTCTGAACCGCCGCAGCGCGGTGCAAACTCGGCTGGAAGGTCGAACGCGCGCGCAGTTGCGTCAACGGTGTACAACACCGCGGTCTGACCGAACTCGTTCATGACTCTCACACGCACGTGGAACCCTTGCGTCGCTTCGTTCGCGCGATCGCTGTGCTGCCAGATGAGCCGCAACGTCGGACCGACGACGACCAGCCTCAAGCCGCTCGGCGCGGGCGGTCCTTCGGGTACCGGCGGTGACGCACGGCCGACGCTGGGCGGAGCAAGGGGTTGCCTGTCGGTTGGCGCGACCGCCGCCACCACGTCGACACGCTGCGTGTGGCGGATGCCCGCCGCATCCGCCCGGCTGGTGAAGGTGAATTGGAACGCGAGCTTCGGCTGCGGCAGGGGATTGGGCGCGGTAAAGAGCGGTTCGCCGTTCGGCATCGTGCCGAAGAGGGTGATCACACTCCGGCCGGGCGTACAGGAGCGGAACCCGGACGGCGGATGCGCTGGGTCGCCCACGAAGATGCGCGACACCAGCGATTTCGACAAGGGGTTAATGTCGATCAAGTAGGTGACGAGAATCGGTATCTCGGGCGAGGGCGAGACGTCAGCCACGAGCCGCGTTCGGTGCGTCCCAGGCGCGAGCGTGCGCAAGTACGGCGGATAGTCGGCGGCGGTGGTGTCCGTCGTCGCTTCGCGTATGGGCACGGAGAACGTGACGGGAATGTTGCACTGTGGCGCCGTGATCGCGTTGGTCGTCGCTTCCGCATCAAGGCGGCCGACGATGGTCCCGTCGGGGATCTGGGCGTCGGGCGCGATCGAGCTGCCCGGCGGGGCAGCCACCTGCACCTCATCGAATCCGGCGCCGCTCGGCGTGTCAACAATGGTCTGTAGAGTCGGGTGCCCGCCGGCCACCTGTTCCGAGAGCGTCACAGTCACTTCCGGGGCCGGAAACTCGTGCGCGGACGCCGGGCGCGCCGATACGAGGATCAGGCCGAGTATTCCGACGGCGAACGCAATCTTCACGGCGCGCCTCTCTACCGATAGCAACGCCAGGGGCAGCGGAAGGTTAACCAGTGCGCGGCGGCGCCGCGGGCAAGATGGAGGTCGGAAGGCGGAAGTCGGACGCGGGAGGTCGCACAAACAAGCCGGAGTGCAGGGTGCGATCCTGCGGTCGGGCGACGGGCGCGGCGCTTCCGAATCCCGTTGCAGATTCCGACTCGGCTTCTGACTCGAACGCCCCGTATCTTCTTCCCGCGACCTCCGACTGCTGAGTCCGACCGCCGGCGCTCTGATGTCTGACTTCTGACCTCCGATTTCCCTCAGACAAGGAGAGAGCCTCGCGCTTTCGCTTGAGGCTCTCGTATACCCTGGCACTGGCCTATGTTCCACAGAGGATTGCTCCCCCAGTATCGTCGGCGCTGAGGCGTTTCACTGCCGTGTTCGGGATGGGAACGGGTGGGGCCACCTCGCTCTAAGCACCAGGAATATTCTGTTGGAAAGTCGCTGGGAGGTCGGAAGTCAGAAGTCGGATGGGTTCGCAGCCGTCCAAGCTCATCGTTCCAGCCTCCAGCGTTTTGAAGTGGGACGCTGGGGGTGGGGCCTAGCCTCTTACCTCCAGCTTCTCACAGCCTCATCGTTGGTAGCGGGGGAAGGATTCGAACCTCCGACCTTCGGGTTATGAGCCCGACGAGCTGCCACTGCTCCACCCCGCGACGCTGCGCACTGTGTGAATATGGGAACCGCTTCCACGCCTGTTGGTACCACGCCCTGCCGCCGCGCGGAAGGACGCATCGCGTCCAGAATTGAATGTAGGTCAAGCCCTCGACCATTAGTACGGCTTAGCTAAGCACATTGCTGTGCGTACACCTGCCGCCTATCAAACGGGTAGTCTGCCCGTGGTCTTACCTGGTTATCCAGTGGGAGATCTTATCTTGAGGTGGGCTTCGCACTTAGATGCCTTCAGCGCTTATCCCAACCAGACTTGGCTACCCGGCAGTGCTCCTGGCGGAACAACCGGCACACCAGAGGTCTGTCCACCCCGGTCCTC
>JBBRPY010000043.1:0-28678 GCA_038227375.1 Dehalococcoidia bacterium | reverse complement strand
GCTGCAGCAACAGCGGCTGCATCGCGCCGTCACCAACGAGACCATCGATGCGATCTTTACTCTGGCGATGCGCAGCGGCGCGTCCGCGGGCAAGGCCTGCGGCGCCGGGGGTGGCGGCGCGCTCGTCTTCTACGCCTCCTCGGAGGGCGACGCCGTCGGTCTACGCCGGGCGCTGTCGGACGCCGGGATCACGGTGATCCCCTTCGGGTTCAGCGCCGAGGGGTTGGCGGACGATGAGTAACGGACCGCTGGAGTGCTACCTGCAGCGACCCGCGCGGGGCGCCAGTCATCGGCATCCGAGGCGGTTCTTTGCGGAAGTGCAATTCGAGTGGAGGCAACGTTCGGCCCGCGCTATCGCTGGGTAAGGCTGATCAGATTGCCGTCGGGGTCCCGGTAGCGAGCGGTGCTGCCCCACGGCTCCGCCCGCGGGCCGTGGACGACGACCGCGCCCGATGCGACGGCTTGGGCGTGGGCCGACTCAATGTTAATCACACTGCATCCAAGCTGAGCGTCATGCGACACAGGCCTCTCCGGAGGAGACGCAGGAAATAGCGCGAAGTGCAGCAACGCACCTTCGGTCCACGAGCATGCTGCGTGCTCTCCACCGATCCAGACATCGTCCTCCGGCTCGTTGCGATCCTTGTGCAGATCGAAACCAAACCCATCGCGATAAAACATGACGGCACCTTCGAGATCTGAGACATTCAGCGCAACGAAGATCAATCTGGACATGGTCGAACGCTCCTTGAGTTGATTTGTCAACCGATTGCGGGCGCGATTTGGCCGGCTGTACGAATTCTGATGGAATTCATGCTCTCTGGTACGCATCCGCTGCGTGCCCGTGCGCATGCCTTCTCTTACTGCGGCCAGAGTGCCTGCCAGTGCTTGTCCTCCACCTCCTGTTGGAATCGCCACACGTCGATCAATTTAGGCAACACGTGCTCGGCCCAAGATAATCCCGGCGTTGCTCCGCGCGGCAGGATATACAGGATCATCTGCAGTCGATACCAGAGGATGCGCGCCTCCAGGGAATCCTCGCCGTCCAACGGTGCGATTTCTCTATGCCCGGCCAACACATCGGGCACCGCCCGCAGTGGCATACAAAAGTCGCGGGCGACGTCGCCCCACGCTGCGCATCCCCAGTCGATGAGCGCCCGGTACCGCAGCGTCTCCGGGTCCACGATGACGTTCGTCGCCTGGGTATCGAAGTGAAGCAGGCGTCTCGTCGGCGGCTGCATCACGGTGGGTGCCAGTCGCTCCAACCACCCGATGAACCAACGCGCCTCCTCGATCGTGAACCAGCCTTCGCGCGCCCGTTGCTCCGAGAGCTGCCGCGGATCAGGAAGCTCGTCCTCTGTCTTGATCGTGGCAACATCGCCCAGGGGAGAGATATGGTGATGCAGCAGCGCCAGATCATGCCCCAACTCCCGCCATGCGACGGATGCAACCCGCGGTGGGGCGATCGCGCACTCGAGCGTGACGCCCGGCACCCATTCGATGACCGCATACGGCACCGGCAGCAGATCACACGCATCGTCGTATCCAACGAGCGGTGGAGTCCGTAGGCCGGCCTGAAGCGCCGCGGGGGAAGCGATCGCCTCGGTTCGCATCTGTGCGATGTGTGCCGGGTGATTCCGTGGCACGCGCAGCGCATACCGTTCGCCGAGCCGATAGACGGTGTTGATGATGCCCGCATCCGCAAGGCGCTCGAACGCGGGATTGCCGAGGCCGTGCCGCTTCGCGATTGCCGCAACGGCGCGGGCGTCGACGGGGACTTGATCAGGAAGCTTCAAGCATTCACCTTGCTACGCGACGTCTCCGAGGAGGCCCACACGGCAGCAGCATCGCAGGCCTCGCTTGACGCCATCACCATAAGAAGTTTCGCGGATGCAGAATCGGCCCGCCGCGGATCTTCCCGATTGCGACAGCCACCTCATCGGCGTCGTCGTGTTCCAGCGCCCAGGCCAGTCCGCCGAACTCGCGCGCCTCATGAAAGCGCCGCGCCCGGTGCGCCTCGTCCGGCTCAAATCGTCCGCCCGACGATCGATACGAGGCGACGAGCCGCCGCATGAACGCGGCGCCGAAGTATCCCGGCGCCGAGAAGTCGTGCGCGGGATCGCCGATCTCGATGTGTGCGAGGTCGAGCACGCCCGCGAGCCGTCCGGCGTCGGAGCAGAGAAGATTGTCGAGCCAGAGGTCGTGGTGGCAGACGGTGGATCGCTCGGACACCATCCGCGCATCGCTGGCGAAGGCCACCCACCATGCTCGAATGGTGCTCCATTCCTGCGCGTTCAGCGATGTCATGAGCGCGGGTTCTACCACGTCCCGCACCCCCAACAGTCGCCGGTATGCATCGACCTCGGGCACACCGGCGTCCCGCGCCTCGGCGGCGGAGATCGCGTGTAGCTTCGCCATGAAGGCGCCAAGATCCTCGGCAAACGCGGGACCGGGATCGGCGCCCCAGACTGGCGTGTTACCCGCGAGCTTTCGATAGCCCAGCGCGCCGAAGGGAAGCGCTTCACATGGTGGTGAATGCCAGCGCGGATCGGGCACAATGCTGCCCAACTCAGCCGTGAGGAACTTCCCGATCCGCCACTCCTTCGCGTAATCCTCCATCGCGTCCGACGATCGTCCGACGCGCAGCACGACGCCGCCGGGCGTTTCGAGCGCTACGCTGCGAACGCCGCTTCCGAGCACACGCAGTGGCCGCACGGCGCCGATATCGGGGAAGATCCATTCGAACGCGGCAGCGAGGGCGTCGAGATCAGCGGCCGAGAGCGGGTTCACCATTGACCTCGAATCCTGGGGAGTGCACGTTCGATCGGCGAACGCGCTATCGATCCGCGTGCCATCCCAGGTAGCGGGCGAGGGCGTTCGCAGCGCGGTCGACGCTCGGGTACACCGCCAGGCGCGCGTCCGTCAGCCGCTGCTTGCCCGTCTCCACCGCGCGCCACTTCGCCTCATCCGGCGAGTCCGCCGCGCCCAGCACGAAGGCCAGCGGCTTCCCCGCCTTCTCACCGATCTCGGCGAAACGCCCAACGAGATGCCCCATCCGCTCGAACGCATCCGGGCGGCCGAGCACCCAGTCCTCACCCACATTGGCGATCAGCGCATCGAGCTCCGCGCTGTCGAGCATCATCTCCAGAATGCGCGCGCCGGAGACGCCACTGCCCGCGAGGATCGATTGGTCGACGGGATTGTCGACCCAGTCGGCGAGCTGCGGCGCCTTCTCGCGCAGGAATCCCCGGATCGCGTCCGGCAGCGCGGGCACCGCGAGCCCCGCCTCCTCGCAGACGTCGGCGGACTGCACGGCACGCCCGCCACCACCGCCGACGATGCCGACGGTGGCACGGTGAGCAAGCCCCACATCCGTGTGTTGCCTTCCGCCGTGCACCTGCGGTTCGTCCCCTTCCGACCGAAAGAACGCGAAGGCGACCAGCACATCGATCAGTTCGTCGAAGGTGGCGACCTCAACCGCGCCCGCCTGCCGCAGCATCGCACTCCAGATCTGGCGCTGGCCGGCGAGCGCCGCCGTGTGCGATGCCGCCGTCCGCGTGCCCGCGCCCGTGCGCCCGCCCTTCAGCACCACCACGTGCTTCCGTTCGGCGCACCGCCGCAGCGCTGCGAAGAGCCGCCGCCCATCGCGCGTCCCTTCGATGTACGCGCCGACCACGCGCGTCTCTGCGTCGCGAGCAAGGTGGTCGAAGAAATCCGCCTCAGTGAGGTCCACGCCGTTGCCATAGCTCACTACCTTGCTGAACCGGAGGCCGCGTGACGCCCCGTGCAGCATCAGCTCGACCGAGTTGTTGCCGCTCTGCGAGATGAAGGCGACGTCGCCGCGCGCCGTCGGCAGGTCCGGCCGGAACGAGAGGCCCGTCGTGGAATCAAAGACCCCCATGCAGTTCGGGCCGATGATCCGCACACCCGCATCCGCCGCGGCCCGCCGCACAGCGGCCTCGAGTGCCGCCGCGCGCGGATCGCCGGTTTCGCTGAAGCGTCCGGTGAAGAGGTGCAGCGTCGTCACGCCTTTCGCCCGGCACTCCTCGATGAGCGCCAGTACGCCGTCCGATGGGATGCAGGAGATGACGAGATCCACATCACCGGGCGCAGCGGTCAGCGTTGAGTACGCCCGCAGTCCGAGAATCTCTGGCGCGCGGGGGTTGATCGGGTAGATCGGTCCGGCAAAACCGGCGGTCAGCAGTGCTTGCACGTAGTCGTGGCCGGGGCTATCGACGTTCGCCGACGCGCCGACGACGGCGACACTCTTCGGCGCGAATACGGAAGACGGGAAGGCTGGCGCCATATGCCGGAGAGTCTAACAAGCGCACCCGCTTGACACGCGTGACCGCAGGCACGCCAACAGGTGATCTCTCGGTGTCGCGCAGGAACAAACGCGCTTCTGGGCACGGCGGATGTTGACGAGAAGTTGACGGTGGCGCCGTCGCACTCCGGTCCCGATGTAATTCCCGCACGCCACGGAGCGTTGCCATAGACGAGGACATCCCCGTCCGGCATGACCGAGGTGCGACCATGGGGAAGATCAACGACCAGATGCAGACGCACGAGGCGCGCGAGCCGATACGGTGCCCGTTCTGCGGCGCCGCGATCACATTGCAGAGCCGTTGCCGGCACGTCCGCTGGACCTTCGATCAGGGTGGTCCGCTGGAGTTCGCGCAATTCGCGCTCGAGACCAGCCCCTACATCGCCGCGCGCGGGTATAGCCTCCTCGACACCTCGCGGTTGTGGTGGGAGCGACGCGCCGAATGGATCGTGGACCTGGTGCTCATGCACTTTGACGCCACCGAGGGCTACGTATTCGGCGAGCTGGCCCAGTTGGATGTGCTCGCGCGCGACATCTGGAAAGAGTTCGCCCCCGACCAAGCGCGCCCCGCCATCCCCCGCTACTAACTTGGAGGCTGGAGGCTGGAGGCTAGGTTGCAATCCCCAGCCCCGACTACGAGTCACCAGTCACAAGTTCCAGTCCCCAGTCCCCAGTCCCCAGTCCCCAGCGACCAGCGACCAGCCACCGGTTACTCCGGCGGGATGAGGTTCTCCCCCTCGCGGCGCCAGCCGGGCGGCAGTGTGCCAGCGATGAACGACGCGCGCGGCACCGGCGGCCAGAAGAACGGCCGCAGCTCCGCGCTCCGCGTATACGAAAATCCGCTTCGCTCCGCCAGCGACATCAGGCTCTGCTCGCTGGCGATGCGGCCGCCGTAGCGACGCAGCCACAGCCGCTGTCACCAGCCGAACCTGCCCGATCCGGGCGCCAGGTCCCAGGCGAGCAGCAGCGCGCCCGGCCGCAACACACGGGCCGCCTCCCGCAACACTGCCTGGGCGCTGCGCACGTCCAGAAAGCGGAGGAGATCGTCGCAGTACGCGACATCGAAGACGCCGTCGCCGAACGGCAGCGCCGACGGATCGGCGAGCACCGACGTCAGCGGCCGCGCGGCGCGGACGAACGCCTGCTCCGCGCACCGCGCCAGCCGCCGCGACGGCTCCACACCCACGGCCGACGTGTGCTGGAACCGGAGCTTCTGGTCGAAGATCAGCAGCCGTCCGCCACCGGCGGAGCCAATCTCCAGCACCCGATGGTCCGCCTGCATCAGCATTTCGCGCGGCAGGTTGTACACGGGCGGGTTGGCGAGCATCTGGCCCGGCAGGGTCTGCAGGAACCGCCGCCAAGGCGACCCGCACAACTGCCGTTCTCGCGCAGCTATCTGTTCAGGTGTCATTGTGGGGAACGATAGGGGAGCCGCCGCGGCGGTGGAAGCCGATATTGGATGTTGGATGGGCGGAGCTCCCCTCGGCCTGCGGTGGAGGGGTCGGTGGCAGACTCGCCACGGAGAGGGGCGAGGGCCGCAAGCCTGCCCCGTGAGTGCGTGAAGTCACACTCCTTCGTTACGAGGCGTGACACAATATCGTGAACGATCGGCTTCGCGAGAGGATGCGCGTGACGAAGGGCCCCGGCGACCGTGTAAGCGCTGACGGAAAGATCGCGGATCTCGCGGCGAGCCAGCTGTTCCGCGGGCTGACGGCGAGCGAACTGCGCGATGTCGAGCGCCTGATCCAGATCAGGGCGTACCCCGCTGGCCGCATCGTCTACAGTCGCGGCGACGAAGCGACGGCGCTCTTTCTGATCCAGCTCGGCACGGTGCGGCTCTACCGGATCGCGCCGGGCGGCAGACGCGTGGTGATCGACATGCTCGGCGCCGGCGCCGTCTTCGGCGAACTCGCGCTCGTCAGCAAGGTTGGCTACGACACCTTCGCGGAAGTGTCCACCGCTTGCACGCTCTTCGTCCTCGCCCGCGCGGATGTCGAGCGGCTGATCGCCATCGGGCCGACGGTAGCGATGAATCTGCTGGACGTCTTCGCGCTGCGCCTGCTCGTCGCCGAAGACGTGATCGAGCGCCTCGCCCATCCGGCGATCTCGTCTCGCGTCGCGTCATTACTGATCACGCTGCTCGACCCGAACGGCGAAGTGAAGGGGCTGTCGCACGGCGATCTCGGCGACCGCGTCGGAGCGCGGCGGGAGACGATCACGCGCGTCCTGAATGAGTTCCGCTCGTCCGGCGTGATCGATATCGCGCGCGAGCGCATCCATGTGCTTGATGCAGCGCGCCTCCAGGCGATCGCCGCCGCGGACTGAAGGCGCTCTCCACCTTACTCGCGGTTCCCAAAGAACATCAGTGCGGCGCAGATGCCGGGAGCGCGGCCTGGGCGGGCTCAGCCGCCGTCACGTCGGGCCAATCGCTGACACCAACTGGAAGATAGCGGGCGACCTGACGATTCGCGACGTGACGCGGCCCGCGACGTTCGACGTGGAGTACGATGGCCGCAGCGTCGATGCATACGGCAAGGACCGCGCGGGTTTCACGCCGAGGCGAAGATCAACCGCAAGGACGTTAGCGTCAACTGGAACGGCCTGATCGAAACCGGCGGCATCGTCGTCTCCGATAGCGACAAGATTTCGTTGAACATCGCCGCGGTCCCGGAGGAATAAGGAACGAACATGGCAAACGTCACCAGACTCAATCACGCAGTACTGTACGTGTCGGACCTCGACCGATCGGTCGAGTTCTACAAGGCGGCGTTCGGCTTCGAGGAGATTGACCGCGCGGGCGGCCGGATGGCATTCCTCCGCGCGCAAGGCACCGACAACCATCACGATCTCGGCCTGATGGCGATAGGAGCCGACGCGCCGGCGTCGCCGCGCGGTGCAACCGGCCTGTATCATCTCGCCTGGGAAGTCCCGACGATCCATGACCTCGCGGAAGCGGCTTCAGCGCTCACCGGCCTGAACGCGCTGGTCGGCGTGAGCGATCACGGCGTCTCGAAATCGCTGTACGGAAAAGACCCTGATGGCATCGAGTTCGAGTTGATGTGGCGTGTGCCGCGGGAACTCTGGGGCGAATACGAGCGCAGCGCCACGATCCAGCCGCTCGATCTGCGGCGAGAGGTCGCGCGCTTTGGTCGAGCGGCGACGCCGGACCGCTAAGGGCCTCACCCTCTCCGCCGGCGAGTCTTCGACCGCCCGTTCGGGCACCTCTCTCCCACGAGGGGAGAGGGATCACTCGGATGCCTATGTCGAGATGCCGACGATCGCCGACCAATCCTCGGTCGAGCTCCACTCTCCGCGCGGTGGGGAGCAGCCGGTCGCTGACTCGGCGTGGAGAGGGGTGAGGCTGGGCGGGCGGCACAGACAGTGCTCCCGCGCAGAATGGTCTTGACACACAATCGCGAATCGCAGTTCCGGAAACAGGCTTCAGCGGCGCGTTTGCACGCCCACCGCTATGCTGCATGTCTGGACGGCAGGCATGCGGCCGGCGGCGTTGGGCGCCCGGCGCGTACCGGAAACAAGAGGTAGGGCAATGGTGACGGCGACTGAGACGGCGACGAGCTTTTCACTCGAGCTCAACGAAGAGCAAACCACGCTCCAGAGCTGGGTGCACGAGTTCGCCGCGGACGTCGTCCGCCCCGCCGCGCGCGAGTGGGACGAACGCGAGGAGACGCCCTGGCCGGTGATCCAGGAAGCGGCGAAGGTCGGCATCTACGGTGCCCAGTTCCTCGGACACGTGTTATCGGATCCGGCCGGGCTGATGCTCGTGCTGGCGATGGAGGAGTTGTTCTGGGGTGACGGCGGCATCGGCATGGCGATCTTCGGGACCTCGCTCGCCGTCGCGGCGCTCGCGGGCAACGGCACGCCGGAACAGATCGGCGAGTGGCTGCCACAGTGCTTCGGCAGCGTCGACGATGTGAAGCTCGGCGCCTTTTGCGTCTCCGAGCCGGACGCCGGGTCCGACGTCTCCGCGCTGAAGACGCGCGCCGTGTACGACGAAGCGAAGGATGAGTGGCTGCTCAACGGCCAGAAGACCTGGATCTCCAACGGCGGCATCGCCAACGTGCACGTCGTCGTCGCGTCCGTCGACCCGACACTCGGTTCGCGCGGCCAGGCGTCGTTCGTGATCGGGCCGGGCACGCCGGGCCTGCGCCAGGGAGCGAAGTTCAAGAAGCACGGTATCCGCGCCTCCCACACCGCGGAGGTGTTCCTGGACGACGTGCGGCTGCCCGGCCGCAGCCTGCTCGGCGGCAAAGAGAAGCTCGACGCGCGGCTGGCGCGGGCGCGTGAAGGCCGCAGCTCGGGCGTGCAGGCCGCGATGGCCACATTCGAGACGACGCGGCCGGCGGTCGGCGCCATGGCGCTCGGCACGGCGCGGGCGGCGTATGAGTGGTCGCTGGAGTACGCGAAGGAGCGCAAGCAGTTCGGCAAGGCGATCATCGAGAACCAGGCGATCTCCTTTACGCTAGCGAACATGAAAATGGAGATCGACGCCGCGCGCCTGCTCGTCTGGCGCGCCGCCTGGATGGCCCGGCAGCGCAAGCCCTTCGCGAATGCCGAAGGCTCGATGTCGAAGCTGAAGGCGGCGGAAGTAGCCGTGTGGGCGACTGAGCGCGCGATCCAGATCGCCGGCGGCATCGGCTACGTCCGGGAAGCGCCGCTCGAACGCTGGCACCGCGATGCGAAGATCTACACCATCTTCGAGGGCACGTCGGAGATCCAGCAGCTCGTGATCGCCCGCGCCATCTCCGGCATGCACCTGACCTAGCGTCATTCGCGGGCGAAAGGGCGGCAGCATCATGGGCGATGTCCTGAAGACGAGCGACGCCGGCCACGTGCGGACGATCAGCCTGCATCGCCCGGAGAAGAAGAACGCGCTCTCGAACGAGCTCGCTTGGGGCATCGTCACCGCCGTCGAGGAGGCGTCGCATGATGATGCCGTCTGGGTGATCGCGATCACCGGCAGTGGCGATGCTTTCTGCTCGGGACTCGATCTCGGTGGCTCGGGGGAGTCGGCTCCGCCGATGTCCGCGCAAGCGCAGGCAATGGACGACATTAGCTGGGTCGGGCGCTTCGCGCTGGTGCTCCGGCACGTCTGCGACAAGCCGGTCGTCGCCGGCATCAACGGCGTCGCCGCCGGCGCCGGACTTTCGCTGGCGATGGCGGCCGACGTGCGCATCGGCGCCGAGTCGTTGCGGCTGATCGCGGGCTACCCGCGCATCGGCGCCTCGCCCGACGGCGGTCTGACGTGGACGCTGCCGCAGGCCATCGGCTACGAGCAGGCGATGCGCTTTCTGCTGGAGAATCGCACCGTCGGCGCCGCCGAGGCGCTGCGACTGGGGTTCGTCGGCGAGGTCGTGCCGGACGAGCGCTTCCCGTCGCGGCTGGCGGAGTACTGCGACTTCCTCGCCCAGCGGTCGCCGATCGCCAGCCGTCTGACAAAACGCGGCATCACGCGCGCGACGGCGATCGACCTCGAATCGCAGGTGCGCTTCGAGCTGGCGAACATCCAGCGCGCCTTCGCCACCAACGACGCCGCCGAGGCGAGAAAGGCCTTCTTCGAAAAGCGCGAGCCGGTGTTCGAGGGGCGGTAGCGCGGGCAGGGCAGTATAAACTGTTGCTGCGCCTGTCCACGCGTTAGGGTCGCAGGCGCGGGGTGTAGGTCGCGCGGTCAATGGGACGGACTCGAGTCTTAGTTTTGACAGTTTTGGCGGTTGCGTGCATAACGGCGACGGCCACAATCATGCGTACGCGCCTTGGTTCCGCCGCGCCGGCTGGTCAATCGGCCTGTTTGGCCTCGTCGACGCTGCCAGGGTCTTTGGCGTCCAGGCCCGACTCGGACTGCTTTTCCGGGGTTGTCACCACAGCTTCAGGGGCCGTCATCGCGGGCACGGTGCAAGGCAAGGTGATCGTTGAGGCTGGGGCGGCTGCCCAAGAGTTCCTCTTGCCCGGCACGCCCGGCGCAATTTCGGATCTCACAGCGTTCTCGGTTACGAGAGACGCGACCCGGCAATTTGTCGCCTTCTCAACTAATCAAGGAGTGGGAGTTGTTGACCCCAACTCAGGCTCAGCAGTTATGTTCGGTCCGACGCGGCCGCTAATCGGCCGGAATGCCCAGCCTATTTCGGACATCGGCCCGTTCATCACCGCCGCTGAGTTCATCAAAATGCGTCCCACGGAGGGAAGACCGCACTTAAACGCACTTGGCCAGTACGCGCTCACGAAACCAGATGGCGCCGACGAGGTGCTAACAGTCAGTGGGGGTGAAAGCCAAATTTGCGCCATCTACATACCAGCGCCGGGCTTCACACCCGAACGCAGCTGGTGCGCCGACGTGTCCGACCTCGTCCCGAGAGCAACAGCACAACCTGTACTGCCTGTCACCGGTGGTGGTTGTTCAGAGCAAACCGATGTTGTGCTCGACCCGGCGCACACAATTAACATCACGGTCGATCGCTTCGGCTTCACACCGAACGACATTACCGTGCGCGGGGGTGAAGCGTATGTAGTGAGAGTCTCAAGCGCAGACCCGGGCGTCCTTCATTCCTTCTCCGTCGTGGATGCTGATGGCCATGTCATACGCGACTTGAACGGCTCTTTGGTCTGCTTAGCGGCGACCGTTGGTTCCCCCGTTGCGGGACAGTTCGTCGCTCCGAAAGCGGACGGTACCGCGTACCTGATCGACCCTTTGCGTCCGTCGATACGAGCTGTCATTCGCGACGTTGCGCCGACACCGATTTCAACTTCGACCGTCACGGCTCCGACGGCAACGCACACGGCGGCAGCGCCTGCGGCGACCTCGTCGGTAACCGAGTCGAAGACATCAATCGCAGTGACGACGACGGCGCCCCAATAACACGAAGCAGGCGTTCAGGCGCGGTACCGCGGCACCGAGCTAAACACAGCTGCCTCCGACAAAGCCGCATGCAAGTGGCGAAGCGCCAACGCTAGGTCTCGAATCCCCCTAGTCCTTCCAGACGGCGTACTGCTGGGCGCGGCGGAGCTTGAAGTCCGTTTCCGGGAGCTTGAATGCGAGGGCCCGCACCTTCCGCAAGGCCACCTCGATCTGGCGCTTTTCCGTCGGATTCAGCACGCTGGCGAACATCTCTTCGTAGAGTCCCTCTGAGATGCGGATGATCTCTTCGGTGATCTCGCGCCCCTTGTCGGTCAGCGCCAAGCCCACCGCGCGGCGGTCGGTCGGGTCCGGAGTGCGCTCCACCCAGCCGCGCGCCTCGATGCGGTGCAGTATGCCGGTGATGCTCTGCGTCTCCTGGAAGAGCAGCGTCGCCACCAGGCTGGGCTTGATGGGACCACGCGCGAAATGGAGGACGCCCAGCACCCGCGCCTGCGATGCGGACACATTCAGGTGATAGAAGCGCCGCTCGAGCAGCTTGTACGACATCCAATAGATCTCGGTGATCAGGAGCCACGGCATCGTGCGCTCCATCAGGCCGGCGCCGTCGGTTGTTTTCGGTCGGGTTGCCGTCGTCATCATCCCTCCTCAGCTCTCGTCGTTCGTCCGCCGGACGAGCTCCGCCTGTCCCCCTCTTGTGACCACGATGCTATGATCGTAGCGAATCTACGCGAGAGACCCTATGCACGGACGCGCTTTTGCGCAGAAAAGAAGGTTTCGATCGAGCGATTGAAAGACCGATGAGAGGGGACGACTTTCGTCCGGCTACTTCACCGTGATCCGGCCGACGCTCACCAGATCCGGGCCGCTCGCGCCGATCCGTTCGAGGAGCGCCGGATTGTCGTACACGCCTACGCGCACGTCGTAGTCACCGGGCGCGATGGTGCGCGGCGCCAGCACGAAATACGACTCCTGCACGAGGTCCCCCACGGCCCACTGCGACGTCTGCAGCGCACCCTGGCCGATCAGCCGTGACTGAGACCACGTCGGGAAGCCCCTGCGGCTCTGGGCGTGCCCGTCCTGGTCGAAAAACAGGGTCACCGCACTGAGGTCGTGGGCGAGAGCGCGGTCGGCGCGCCAGTAGTATGTCAGCTGCACGACACCGCCACGCTCGACGATCTGGCCGTCGGTGGCGAACCCGGCGAGCGTCACCCCGGCGGCGAATAGCGCATCGCGGCGCGCAGCCGGCGGCACGGCGGCGACGCGTGGGTCCGGCGCCTTCTCCCGCAGCCGATAGAGCGAGCCGGTCGCCACGAGGTCGTCGCGGTACTGGGGGCGCGGCAGCACGTTCACCACCATCTCTTCGATGCCATCGAGCAGCACCGGTTGCAGGCTGTACTGCTTCGACAGGTTGGCGAGAGGCGTCCGGATTCCTTCTGCCACGTACACGGGCCGGCCGGCGTCCATCTGCCGCTGCGCAAACGCGCCCGCGTCCTCCCCCGACACCGAAAAGATCGGCGAGACACCGATGTCCGGGCGCTGGCCTTGCACTAACTGCAGATACCACAGCGGCGAGGCCGTCCAGGTGTCCGTGAGCACGACGGCGCGCGGCGGCAGGTGATCGAACGCCACCTGCGCGAGGTCGAGCGCGCTGTAGTCGCCGCTACGGTCGACGCGGGTGTAGTTTCTCGCGACGAGCGCAGCCGGCAGGAGCGCCAGCACCAGGGCCAGCGCGGCCAGGCGGAGTGCGGGCCGCACGGCGCCATGCGCGAGCGCGGCGCGGCTGACCACGCCGCTTATCCACGCTGCCGCGACGCCGATCAACACGCAGAGCGCGAGGTAGCCCGGCGTCAGGTAGTTGTAGATGTTGTGGATGGAGTACGTCTCGACGACCAGCGCGTCCAGCGCCACCAGCAGCAGCAAGTACGCCGCCACCGCCCGCTGGCGCCTCGCAAGGACGATCGCCCCGCCGCCGGCGAGCGTCAGCCCCGCCCACGTGAGGTCGTACGCGGGATACTGCCACAGCACGCTGATGCGGTCGCGCAGGTCGAAGCGCCAGTATCCCGCCGGTGTCTGGCCGTTTAGGAACATCGACCAATATGTGTGCCAGTTCGCCGGTCGCGCCCACGAGAGCGCGGGCTCTTGTTCCCCGCGAATTGGCAGGTAGGCGTAGACCGCCAGGCCCGCCAAGAACGCCAGCGTCGCAAGCGCCAGACTGCGCCGGTCGAGGTCCCGCCAGCCGAGCGCGAGCAGGAGCATCGATGGGGGCGCTACGAGCACAATCAGCCGGTGGTTGCAGAGTGCGAGACCGAAAGCGAGCGCCGCCGCTATCAGCAGGCCGGAGCTTCGCGTCCGCCACCACGAGAGCATCAGTCGCGTGATCAGCGCCACAAAGAAGAGGTTGAGTCCGTACGAGGTCGCCCAGGTGGCGTTCGCCCAGACGGTGGACGAGAACGCAAGCGTCAGCGCCCCCACCGCCGACGCCATCAGGTCGTCGGTGAGGTCGTGGATGATCCCGAAGACGAGGGCGACCGCCATCGCTGTGAAGACGGCGGACATGAGGTTGACCCGGTACGCCGCGTCGCCCACCGGCAGGAACGTGAAGGCTTTCCCGAGCAGGATCAGCAGCGGGTAGCCGGTGTTGTGCGCGATGCCCAGCGTCGCGGAGGCGGTGGCGAACTCCCCCATGTCGTACCACATGACGGAGGGCGCGAGCGTCGTGAGATAGATCGCGAACGCGACGCCGCCGACCGCGGCCATTGCCAGTTGCGCGCGCGCGCGGCTGCTGACGGCAAGCCGGGGCCACGACCGCTCGTGACTGACGCCGAACCAACGCGCTGTTACCTCAAGCTGCAAGCTGCGCACTGCCGCCCAGCAGACGGCCCAGCTCCTCCGGCGAGCGGGCGTAGGCGATGGCGGTCTCGCGCGTGATGCGGTTCTTCTTCACAAGCTCCGCCAGCTCCTGGTCGAGCGTCCGCATCCCGACGGCGGCGCCCGTCGCCATCATCGTCGGGATCTGATGCGTCTTCGCCTCGCGGATGAGGTTCCGGATCGCTGGTGTCCCCAGCATCACCTCGCAGCCGGCAATGCGCGATTCGCCGTCCGGTGCGGGGATGAGGACCTGCGAGACGATGCCTTCGAGCGCCATCGACAGCTGCAATCGCACCTGCTGTTGCTGATAGCTCGGAAATGCATCGACGACGCGGTCGATCGTCTGCGGCGCGTCCGGCGTGTGCAGCGTGGCGAAGACCAGGTGCCCGGTCTCGGCGGCCGTGATCGCGGACGACATCGTCTCGAGGTCGCGCATCTCGCCGACGAGGATCACATCGGGGTCTTGCCGCAGCACGTGGCGCAGCGCCCCGGCGAACGACTGCGTGTCGATGCCGATCTCGCGCTGGTTGATGATGCTCTTTTTGTTGCTATGCACGAATTCGATCGGGTCTTCGATCGTCACGATGTGCCGCGCATCGCGTTCGTTGATGCGGTCGACCATCGATGCCAGGGTGGTGGACTTGCCGCTGCCCGTCGGTCCCGTCACCAGCACGAGCCCGCGCGGAAGTTGCGTCAGGCGGTTACAGACCTGCGGCAGGCCCAGATTCTCGATCGAAAGCACGCTGTCGTTGACGCGGCGGAAGGCGAAGTAGAGATTGCCGCGCTCGTGTGCCACGTTCACACGAAAGCGGCCGACGCCGTCGACCGACAGCGCCTTGTCCAGCTCGCGCGTCTCGTCGAGACGGGCGCGGTCCGCCTCGCTCGTCGCGATCATCAGTGCCGCCTCGAGGTCGGCAGCCGTGAGCGCCCGCAGCTCCGGCGCGGCGGCGAGCAGCCCGTGACGCCTGTACACCGGTGGCGTGTCGATCGAGAGATGCAGGTCGGAGGCCTCCGATTGCACCATCCAGTGCAGCATCTCCGGCAGCGGCGGGATCTCGTCGCTCACGAACGCACTCCTCGCTTTTCGATGACGACGCCCGCCAGAATGGCGACACCGACGAACGCCACGCATGCCAGCACCGCCTGCGGCGCCGCAAGCGCGGCGAAGGCGGCGGCGAACGCCAGCCCGCAGACGCCTTCGACGGCGGGTGAACGGACACCGATGCTCGCATGGCAGCCGAGACAGCGTCCCTTGAGCGCGATGTAGCTCACGATGGGGATCAGCTCGACCGCGGAGAGCGAGCGCCCGCAGGCATCGCAACACGACCGCCCGTTCAGCGAATGCCCGCGCGGTATGCGGTCGACGGCGGCGTTGACAAAGCTGCCGAACGCGAGGCCAAAGACGAAGGCGTAGGCGACGGTCATCGCGTCACCTCGATCGTGAACTGGCCGCCGTCGTGGCCGGGCGCAAACGACGACATCCGCGCCGCCGGAAAGCCGCCTGCATGCGCCAGCTTGTTCGCGTAAGCGATGGCGTCGAGCGGACCTGCCGCAGCGCCGTCGATGCGCATTCCGGTGTCCGTGCCGCTGACGGACGCAAGACGCGTCCCCGGCGGCACGACGCCCGGCGCGATCAGCGCCGAGAGGTCTTCGGAGAGCGACCGCTTGCCGCCTTGCAGGCGCTCTCGCGCCGTCTGCAGCACCTTGATCTGCGCGTTGGTCTCCGTGAGTTGTGCCTGCAATGTGTACTTCTGGTCAGCAGATAGCTGAATGCCATGCAGCCCACGCTCGGCTTCCGTCGCCTGGCGCTCGAGCTGCGCCGCATCCTGGCGCGCGTCGTGTGCGACGAAGGCCAGCGGCACCGTCGCAAGGACGGCGACCAGGACGGCCACGCCGAGCAGCACCGCGAGCGGCGTCACGTCCGCAGGGCGCACACCGCGCGGCAGCAGGTTGATGTCGACGATGGCTTCCGGCCGGGGTGTACGCGGCGATTTCAGTTTCATGCCGCCAGATCCTTGATCACAAGGCCGACGTTGGCGGCGAAGCGGATGGTTTCGCTTGGCTGCGCGAGCGTCAGACGCAGCGGCGGCATCGCGATCGCGTGGTCGGTCGCCGCGGCGATCTCGCTCTCGAGTACCGCGTGCTCGGCCGCGCCGCCGACGAGGCAGACGGGCAACTCGGCGATCACCTCGTCGTCGCGGTGCGAGTCGCGATAGAACTTCAGCGTCCGCGCCATCTCCTCCGAGAGCTGCGCGCCCCACGCCGGATCCGACGTGGGCGCCGACATGGCGATGAACCGCATGATCGCCGGCACGCCATCCCGAAAGATGCCAATCTCGATCTCGTCTTCTTCGATGTTCGCGATGATGCAGTCGGGTGTGCCGACGGCGCGCGCGGCGGCGACGATCCGCAGGTCGGCGGCGAGTGGTTGGAGCTTCGCGGCGCATATCGCAGCGATGTGCGAATCCATCACGTCGCGCGCGATGCCGACGAAGAAGACACGCGCCTTCCCTTCGCGATCGCCTGTGCGTTTCCAGGAGATGTAGGCGTTATCCGCAAGCTGGGGCATCTCGCGGCGGATCTCGCGCTCCACGAGCTCGTTGAACTGGCGTCCGCGCAACGCCGGCAGCTCCAGTTGGCGCACGACCGAACGCTGCGCGGGCAGGGCGATGACCGCACGCATGCGGCGGCTGCCGGGGAAGTCAGGCGACTCGCGCAGGACGAGCCCGGCGGCGGCGGAATCGAGAATGACGCCGTCATCGACCATTCCCGCGGGGATCGGCGTGGCGCCCGACGACGTGATGCGGCCGGCGCGGCCGACCGTCCACCGCGCTTCGCGCTGATGGATGGCGATCGTCAGGATCGGCTGGCGAAGCAGCGATCGTACGTTCATTTTTTCGCCTTCGGCTTCGTCGCCACCGGCGCCACCGCGGTCGGCGTCGCGACGCGCGAGTACACGTCGAAGCCGATGTCGGCGTGGGCGAGCCCCACTTCGTTCAACGTCATCGAGGCGAGGACCGGGATGAGCAGCGGCTGTTCCGTGTGGAGGTCCGTGAGCAGCGCCGTGATCTGAGGCGCCGTCCCTTCTACCGTGACGCGAACGCCCTGCACGTCGTACGCCACATCGCCGAGCTTGGCGCTGGCGGGATTCACCCGCGCCAACCCCTTCACCGCGAGTCCCGCTGCTTCGCTGCGACGCACCAGCAACTCGGCCGCTGCGTCGGACGCCGGGTCGATCGGGGTGGCGGCGGCCGAAATCGCTTCGAGCGTCAGTGTCTGCTTCGCAGCGTCGAGCTGCTGCTGCAAGCTCGCCGTGTCGATCGGCGGCAGGGCGAGCAGCGCCTGCGCGTCGGCGAAGCGCGTGCGCGCGGCCGTCTCGTCGCGGCGCGCGTTGTGGATGCCGAGCAACACCGAGGTCATGCAGATCGCGATCATCGCCGCGGTGATGCCGACAAGAATCTGCGGCGGGATGCGCAGCGGCTGCCCGTTCGCCTGTAGCGCCGAGCGCAGCCGCTTGAGTGTCAGTTCAGTTGCCACGAAGCCACCCTCACGCCGCTAGAGCCCGCGACCAGACGCGCAATGACGTTGCGGCTGCCGACCATCGACCTCACCTCGTACGTCGCCGCCGGCACGCCGAGCGTCAGGCTGCCCGACGTAGCCGTGTCGACGCCGATGAGCACCTGGTAGGTGCCGGCCGCGGCGAGCGGGAAATCGGCGCCGTACGGCGACGCGCCGAAGAGCGGCAGCAGTCCCGGAGGCCGCGTGCACGGCGCGCCCAGCGGCAAGACGGCCGCCCACGCCTGGCCCTGGTTCACGCTCACGCGGACCGAGAGCGTGCCGGCGTCCGATGCTGAGAATGTGTAGCAACGATCCCCTCCGCCACCCTGCCACGCGGGGTTCTGGCTCTCCACCGCGCCGGCGCCAGCGACAAATCGAATCTGCGTCGCCGGGAACGCCGAGCCGTTGACCGACGCCGGGAACGGCTGAAGCGGCACGGCGTTGAAGCTAGTGTCGGTCGTCAGGCGGGGGTCTGATAGTAGGCGCCACCCTGACCATTCGACGCCCGCATCCATGCTGTAGCGCTCCTTCGCCCGGATCCCCACCTGCGTCGTGAAGCGTGAGGCCGTGCTGGCGCCGGAAAGCAGTGGCGTAATCAGCAGAGCCCCTACGGCGAGCGCCGCCACCGCCATCGGCAGCGCCTGACCGCCGCATGCATGCAGCTTCCGGAACGATGGCGCTCGGATCATGGCTGCAGCCCCAGGTAGTAGTGGGGGTTGCCGTTGCTGTTCACCTGTGCGTCGCTGCCGATCTGGAAGCCGTCGGCGAACAGCGATTGGATCCGGTTCGTGGTCGGCGCGGTCGAGGCGAAGTACAGCGTCGAATCGCCGGCGACCGCGGAGTTCCGCCAGACAGCGGGTGTGCCGCTGGAGCGCTTTATCCAGAGGAAGTGCGGTGTGATGCCAAGCCCGGTGATGTTCCGATTATCGGTGCCGTCACCGGTGTAGGTGCCCACGCTGACCTTGGTGGTGACATCCCAGGCGACCCAGTAATACGACCCTCCGTTGCCGTTAACGTCCGCGTTCGTCCCGAGCTGAAAGCCGTTCGCCAGCGTCGCCTGGATGCGGTCGGCGACCGTAGCGTTTGCTGAGAGCCGGAAGGAGTTGTCGCCGGCCAGCGATCCCGGCCGGAATACGTCTTGCTGGCCATCGCCGACGGTCAGCACCCAGTCCGGCTGAAAGCTGAGTCCGGTGATCGCGCGATTGTCGTTGCCATCACCGGTGTACATGCCGATGTTCATGTTTGCGCCGGTCTTCATCGCCGTCCAGTAGTAGGTCTTCGCGTTGCCATTCACTACGGTGTCGCTGCCGACGTCAAAGCTCGTCGCGCCGAATGCGGTGATCATGTTGGCCGCGAGCGCTGTCGCCCCTGCCATCTTCTTCGACTTCGTCGCCGGCATCTGCGATGTGCGGATGACGGCGACGTCCCCGACACTCGAACGGACGATCACGACATCCGGCTGGAAGCCGACTCCGCTGATCGTGTGGCTCGCGGCGCCGTTCCCCGTGTAGGTGCCGCTCTGCAGCCACGACGCGGCGGGCGTGGCCGTCGGCGTATTCGTCGGCGTCGCGGTTGGCGTGTGCGTCGGCGTATTGGTGGGCGTATTCGTGGGCGTGTTCGTCGGCGTGTTCGTCGGCGTATTCGTCGGCGTATTCGTGGGCGTATTCGTGGGCGTGTTTGTCGGCGTGTTCGTGGGCGTGTGCGTCGGCGTATTCGTCGCGGTATTCGTCGCCGTCGGCGTATTGGTCGGGGTGTTCGTCGCCGTCGGCGTGTTCGTCGGCGTACTGGTGGCCGTCGGCGTGTTCGTGGGCGTGCTCGTGGCCGTCGGCGTGTTTGTCGGCGTGCTCGTGGCCGTCGCCGTGTTCGTAGCCGTTGGTGTGGGCGTGGGCGTATTCGTCGGCGTATTGGTGGGCGTCGGCGTCGGCGTGCTTGTGTACGTCGGCGAGACAGTCACCGTCGGGAACGCCGTCGGCGGCAGGTCCGCCACCCGCATCGTCGTCGTCTCGGCGCGGGACTCGCTCGCGGCGCCCTGGGTCACCGTGATGCCGTAGCTGGCCGCGCCTCCGCTGAGTGCCGCTGTGAAGCCGCCGGGCACCAGATCGGTCGCCACGGTCCGCGACGCCGGCGTGCCATCGACCGTCAGCGTGCGCACGAGGTCCGCCCCCGTCTGCAGATAGTGGCTGACGTACGTCGATCCGGTGCTGTAGTCGGTCCAGCGCAGCGTCACATCTCCGGCCGAAACCGTGGCGAGCGACGTGACGCCGCTCTGCGTGTCCTGGTTCAGCCAGAAGAGTCCGTTACGAAGCTGCTCCGTCGCCCGCTGCTGCTGCCGCCCCGTCGCCGTATTGCGCAGCGTGGCGATCATCACCATGCCCAGCGTGCTGAGGATGAGCGCGGCAATGCCGATGCCGAGGATCAGCTCGACAAGCCCCAGCCCCTGCTCACCTCGCCGCCTCATCGGTTGACCTTGTAGCCGTCGAGCGAGTAGACGACGACGCTATCCTTCGTCACCTGCACGGTCACGAGCTCGATCTTCGCGTCGCCGCCGGCGATCGCGCTGGCCGCGGCGGACACGCCGTAGCCGGGTGGTGGCGTCACCGTCGGATAGGTGAACGGCGCCGCGCTGTACGTCGCTGCCTTCGTGTACTCCATCTGCGAGCGCGCGAGTTCGTGCGCGGTGGAAAGGCGATCCGACTGCGAGGTCGAGAGCAGCCCCGTCGACATGCCGCCGAGAAAGACGACGAGCGTCGTGCCCAGGATCGCAATCGCCACCAGACTCTCGACGAGCGTGACGCCGGCCTCGGACCGCAGCCGCGCGTTCATTTCGGGGGCGTCGCCGCGCCGCCCACTCCGGCGTCGTTGATGTGGCCGATGAGCTGGTACATGGGCATGATCAGCGAAAGCGCGATGAACCCGACAATCAGCCCGATCACGAGCGTCAGCAGTGGCGTCATCATCCCCGTCATCGCGTCCACCTTCGCGTCGACTTCCCGGGTGTAAAACTCCGCCGTGATGTCGAGGTTTGTGTCGAGCGTGCCCGTCTCCTCGCCGACGGCGACCATTTGCACCAGCATCTGCGGGTAGCAGTTGGCCTTCTCCATCGGCCCGGAGAGGCCTTCGCCATCCAGCAGCCGCTGCCGGACGCCGGCGACCGAGCGGGCGAGAATGCTGTTGTCTGTCGTCTTCACGACCATGTCCATGATCTCCGTCAGCGGCAGCCCTGCCCGCAGCAAAATGGAGAGCGTGCGGCTGAACCGCGCGGCGTTCGCGTTCACCGTGATCGCGCGGAAGACCGGAATCGTGAGCATGGCGCGGTCGAGCAGGCGCTTGCCCGCGGGCTGGCTGAACAGCCACGTCGCGGACAGGGCAACGCCGGCGACCACGGCGAGGATCTGAATACGATACGCCGTCGTGAAGTCGGTCATCGCGATCAGCAATCGCGTCGTGATCGGCAGCTTTCCGTCGAACTCCTTGAACATCTGCACCAGCGCCGGCAGTGCCGTGCTCATGAGGACGCCGATGACCACGGCCGCGAGCACCATCATGAACGCCGGGTACGCCATCGCCGACTTCACGCGCTTGGCGACGGCGTCTTCGCGCTCCATGTACGTGGCGACCTGCCGCAGCATCTCTTCGATGTGGCCGGTCCGCTCGCCCAGCTCGACCATGCGGGAGTACATCGGCGGAAAGATCTTCGGGTAGGCGCCGATGGCGTCCGCGAACGTCGAGCCGCCGCGGATCGACTTTGAGATGCCGCGGATGGCGGTCTGCAGCGGCTTCGAAGCCGCCTGATCCTCCAGCAGCTCCAGGCAGCGCATGACCGGCACGCCGGACTCCAGCAGCGTCGAGAGCTGCCGGGAGAACGTGATAAGCGCGCGCTTCTTGACGGCGAAGAGGCTGGGTACGAGCGCCTCGAGGCCCGGTAGCTTTCGCTCCGCGCGAATGCTGACGACGCGATAGTTCGCGTCCCAGAGGGCGCGCTCGGCCAGCGATTCGTTGCTCACGTCGATCGCGCCGTGCACGTGCTCGCCGCCGGGAGCTATCGCGACATACTTGAAGGCCATCGCCGCTCCCTAATTGATCGAGTAGACGCTGCGGAGGATCTCCGCCGGCGTCACCTGGCCCAGCTTTGCCTTGAGCATGCCGTCGCGTCGCATCGGCACCATGCCGTCGGCGATCGCCTGCTCGCGGATCGCCGCCGCGCTGGCGCCGGACAGCATAAGCCTGCGGATGTCGTCGTTCAGCGTCAGGATCTCGAAGACCCCGACGCGTCCCATGTACCCGGTGTCGGCACAAAAGTTGCAGCCGCCGCCGCGCTTCATCGTCGCCAGCGTCTCGCCGATCTCTGCCTCGTAGGCGCCCTGCTCTTCGACGCTTGGCTCGGCATCGGCGGCGCAGTAGGCGCAGACGCGGCGCACCATGCGCTGCGCCACGACCCCCACCAGCGACGATGCCGCGAGAAAGGGCTCGATGCCGAGGTCGGTGAGCCGCAGCATCACGCCGACGGCGTCGTTCGCATGGATCGAGGTCAGCACGAGGTGGCCGGTCAGCGCCGCCTGGCTGGCGATGCGCGCCGTCTCGCCGTCGCGGATCTCTCCGACGAGGATGACGTCCGGATCGAGACGCATCAGCGAGCGCAGGCCGGTGGCGAAGGTGATCTCCGCCTTCTCGTTCACCTGGATCTGGTTGATGCCGGCGAACTGATACTCGACCGGGTCTTCGATCGTGATGATCTTCCGCTCGGCGTCGTTCAGTTGGTTCACCGAGGCGTAAAGCGTCGTCGTCTTGCCCGATCCGGTCGGGCCGCTCACCAGCACCATGCCAAAGGGCGACCTCAGCAGGCGGATGTGCTTGTCGAGCGCCACCGGCGAGAAGCCGAGATCGCGCAGCGACATCAGCGAGACGCTCTTGTCGAGCACGCGCAGCACCATCATCTCGCCGTGTGCCGAATCGGAGGTCGCGGCCCGCAGGTCCACCTGCTTGCTCTCGACCTCGGTGCTGATCTGGCCGTCCTGCGGACGCCGCCGCTCGGCGATGTTCATACCCGCCATCACCTTGAACCGCGACACAAGCGGCATGTGGATGTCTTTCGGCAGCCGCATCGCCTCGTGCAGCACGCCGTCGATGCGTAGCCGCACGCGCAGCGCATCCTCTTCCGGCTCGAGATGGATGTCCGACGCGCGGTCGCGCACCGCCTGCGCGAGCAGCAGGTCGGCGGTGCGGACGATCGGCGCCTGGCTGAGCTGCAGGTCGAGACTCTGCTTTTCCGGTTGCGCCGCAGCGGCGGCCTGCGCCGGCATCGCCAGCCCGATCTCGCGCTCGATCTCCGAGCTGACGCGGTAGCGGATGTTGATCGCGCGGCGGATCTCTTCCGGGATGCCGACGGCGGTCTTGATCTCCAGCCCGGTCATCGAGCGGAGCTCTTCGGTGACCTGCATGTTGTTCGGGTCGGACATGACGATCAGCAGTGACCGACCGTCGGTTTCGACCGGGATCAGCATGTGCTCGCGGCAGAAGTCGGAGGAGATGAAGCGCAGCGCCTCCGGCTGGATGTCCACCCGCAGGAGGTCCAGGAAACGCACGCCGAGCTGAAGGCTCAGCGTCATCGCCAGCGCTTCCGCCGTCACCAGGCCGTTCTCGACGACGTAGTCGCCGAGCTTGCGTCCGGAGGCGGCGGCCGCGCTGGCGGCTTGCTCCGCGTCCTCGTTAGAGAGCAAGCCCGCCTCGACCAGCATGTGGCCGAGGCGCTTGCGCAGACTTACCGTCGCGTCCATACACCCACCCCGCAGGACCGCGCGGGCGGTCCGGCTCCATCCGTGGCCCGCAGCGTTAGAAGCCGGCCGTCGCCTGGGTGACCTTGCCCGTGGTGTCGACGGTGTACGTGCCCTTGGTCGCGGTGCTCCGCATGTACGTCGGGGCCAGGCCGAATCCGCCGGCTGCCGTCGACATGTCGGTGGTCGCCGTCGTGACGGCTGTCGTGGTCGTGGCGTTGGTGTTGGCGAGCTTGGCGTCGACCGCGGTCTGGACGATGTTCAGCTCCGCCGAGTTGCCGCTGCTCTTTGCGTTCCCCAGGATGCCGGTGAAATTCGGCAGCACCACGGCCACCAGGATGCCCAGGATCGCCACCACGATCAGGAGCTCTGTGAGCGTGAAGCCCGCCTCACTGTTCAGGCGCTTTAGCATGATGTCTCTGACCCCCTTGATTCGCGTGTGTTCGGTTCGTTCCCCCGCCGGTTCTCACGACTTGTATCGGCACAAATGCGAGGGGATTGATGACCGCGGCAGGGTTTCACGCCAGCGGATGCAGGGTTTCCGAGGCGCGATCCGAGGGGTCTGGCTTCAGGTTCGCCGGTTGGCGTGAAAGTGGGGTGCTGGCGCGCCCCCTCCCCCGCCCTTTTCGGGCACCCGCTCCCAAAAGGAGAGGGGCGGTGGCCAAGGCCGCGGAGGCGAACCTACGGCCTACGCCGCCGCGATCTCGGCTTTCCGCCGGCCTTGGCGCGCAGGCGCTTCAAGACGGCGTCGCGGTAGATCGCCGCTGTCCGGGCGCCGTGCTTCTGCATCCGCTCGCGCCTTGCCAGGCGGCGCTGCTCGCGCCGTGCCGCGCGGTCATCGCCGGCGTGCTCTGTGTCGTCCGGGCTCGCGGTCATGTGTACTGGGCGAGGAACGCCTCGTCGCCCTCGTAGAGGTCGACGCCGCCGTTGACGCGGTCGCGCAACAGACTCCGGCTGTAGAAGTGCTGCCCGCTCAGCTCCTTCGCCTCATCGCCGCAGAGATAGATGGCGGCGAGGCCCATCGCCTCCGGGCGCTCCAGCATTGGCCCGACGGACGGCATCGTCTCGTCCAGGCGGTAGAAGAGCGTGCCCGGCGTCGGCACCCAACCGTACGGCGACAGCGCGAAGACGCGAATGTTGTGCGCCTGTTCCTCCGCGGCGAGGCCCTTCGTCAGTTCCCGCAGCGCGTGCTTCGTCAGCATGTAGGAGATGTTGCCGGCGCCGTCCTGATCGGCGGCGATCGACGAGATGTTGAAGATGACGCCGCCGCCCTGCGCGATCATCGTCGGCAACACCGCCTTCGAGCAGGCGATCGCGCCGCGCACGTTGACGCGCCAGATGATGTCCCAGCGCTTCATCGGCATGTCGGCGAGCTTATCCGGCGCCATGATGCCGGCGTTGTTCACGAGAATATCGATGCGGCCGAACTCGGCGATCGCGCGCTGCACCATGGCAGTGACGCTGTCCTCGTCCGTCACATCGCAGCGCACGGCGATTGCGCGCACGCCGAGCTGCTCGAGTTCGGCGGCGGTGGCCCCGATCGTGCCGGCTAGCTTCGATTGCGCAGCATCTTCCGTACGCGCGGCGACGACGACGTGGCAGCCCTCTTTCGCGAACTCCAGCGCCATGTATGCGCCGACGCCACGGCTCGCGCCCGTGACGATGGCGACTTTGCCTTCGAGCTTCTTCATCCCATCCATCCTTCCGGTGGATTACCGGCGCTGATCCGGCTCCTTGCCGCCAACGAACTTAGGTTGGTAGTCCGGCTGCCGGCCCGCGATCTGGTCGCGATGCATGCGGTCGTGCCGGTAGTAGGAGCGCAGCCACTGCATCACCGTCAGCGAGCCAAACATCGGCTGCGATGCGCGCCGTTCGAACTGGTCTGGTGACATCGATTCGATCAGCGCCATCGTCGTCGCCCGCTGCTGCTCAAGCTCTGCTCTCAGTTCCGAGACGCCGTGGCCGTGCGCATCGACAAGCGAAATCGCCGGGCGCTCGCCGCGGACGCGCGAGAGGTCGGCGCCGTCTTCATCGAGCGCGCGCTGCACCCAGGCCCGGTAGTTCGTCTCCATTTCGGCCAGGTGCGCCAACTGCTGCTTCACCGACCACTGCGCCTCACCCTCCGCATTAGGCGCAGAACGCGAGGCGTCGTCCTCGGAGATCGCCGCCGCCTCGCCCAGCAGGCCTTCGCGCTCCCGCAACATCTTGTCAAGCAGTTCACGAATGGCGCGCTGGTCCGTCATACAGCTTCCTCTCATCGCCGGCATCGGCCGATTTGACAGTAACAAGGTTGACAACGCGGCGTTCTACAGATGTCAAGACTAACGGAGATGCACGTATGGCCAAGCGAGATCCGGAACGTACCGAAAAGCTCCGCATCGCGGTGCGGTACCTGCTTCAGCGGGACGGACTGACGCAAGGCAGCCAATCGCGGCTCGCCGAGCACTTCAAGGTGTCTCGCCAGCGGGTACATCAAATCGTCGTTGAGGAGCGGCGCCATCTCTCGCCAGGTGGCGACGGCGGACCGAATCCGAAGGTATCGCAGGCATCGTAACGGCAACCAAGACGGGGAGGACGAAGACGACATGGCGAAGCGCGACCCACAACGCACGATGAAACTTCGGATTGCCGTGCGGTACCTGCTGGACCGGGAGTGCCTGGCGAAAGGGAACCAAACACGCCTGGCCGAGCATTTCAAGGTGTCACGCCAGCGCGTCCACCAAATTGTCGTAGAAGAACGGCTTCGCGACCACGAGCCCGTCGCCGCCTCGGCCGGGCGGCACGAAGGCGGGTCGCGCGAGCTGACGGCGTAGCTGTTATCCGGTGAATCCCAGCCGGGTCGCCGTCGCCATCGCGAAGAGGTCCGTCATGCCAGCGATGTAGTCCGCTGTGCGACGGACAGCCGAATCGTCCGGCCGCGTGTATTCCGACGCGGCGAACTCCGCCGGATGCCGCAGGAAGTGCTCCCAGAGAAACTCCAGCACGCGGCGCGCGCGGTCCGCTTCCGCCAGCCGCTCCTCCCACAGGTAGACATTCTCGAACAGGTAGTCGCGCAGCTCGTTAGTCGCCCCGGCGACCTCTGCGCTCATCGCGATCACCGCGCCCGGTCCGCCTGCGGTCCGTGGCAGCGAGGCCGCTTCCCACGACGCGTCGACGATGTCGCTCACGAGCGCGTCGATGCGCTCTGAATGCGTCTCTCCCAGCACGGCGCGCGCGTCCTTCGGCAGGTCTTCCGGCGAGAGCAGACCGGCGCGGACCGCGTCGGCGATGTCGTGGTTGAGGTACGCGACGGAGTCCGACAGCCGGACGATTTGGCCCTCCAGCGTCGAGGCCAGCGGATCGCCCCAATCTTCCTCCGACCAGTTGCGCTCTTCCAGCTCGCTGAAGATCCCTTCGCGCGGCTTGGAATGCTTGAGGATGCCCTCCCGCACTTCCCATGTGAGGTTGAGTCCGCTGCCCGCCGCCTCGAGCAGGTCGACGATGCGCACGCTCTGTTCGTTGTGTCGGAAGCCCTCCGGCAACAGCGCGCCGAGCGCCTGCTCGCCAGCATGGCCGAAGGGCGTGTGGCCGAGGTCGTGGCCCAGCCCAATCGCTTCCGTCAGGTCTTCGTTGAGGTCGAGCGCGCGGGCGATCGTGCGGGCGACCTGTGCCACTTCGAGGGTGTGCGTGAGGCGCGTGACGTAATGGTCGCCGGCGGGCGCGATGAAGACTTGCGTCTTGTGCTTTAGACGCCGGAACGCCTTCGCATGGACGATCCGGTCGCGGTCCCGCTGGTACGCCGTGCGCATGTCCGAGGGTGGCTCGGCACGCACGCGGCCGCGCGTTTCGACGACGCGCATCGCACCCGCGGCGAAGCTTTGCTCGCGCTCCTCGATGCGCTGACGGACCGATTCGTGCGGCCTGGGTGCCGGGGGCTGGGGCATAACCGTGAGTGTAGGACACCATCGGCCGGAGGGCAGGTTGAAGGGGCGTCTGTTGGACCGAGGAGACGTACGCGCAACACCTGCACATGATTTCGCATCCGCGACGGTTCCTCGCCGTGGCCCAGATCGGGCGGAATCGCAGCGAGAATGGCCCTTTTGTTACGTACTTGACATATTCTTGACGTATACGTGCATCTTTCGCTTGAGGCGCCGCCCCGCAACGCCGATGATGCCTGACATAACCCCCCGCCCGCATCGTTTGTAGAGCGAGGCACATTGCGGACATCCGCCGCAACGTGCCGTACGCGGCGCCTTCACCAGAAGGGCGTCGCCATGATGTTGCGTTGTGTCCGGCGCAACGAGGGGAGGGTCCATGTTGGAGAAACGATATCGGTTGCCGCTACGCATCGGCTTGCTGGGGGTGGGCGCCGTCGCCGCGCTCCTGGCGATGACGGCCGTCGGTATACCCGCGGCCAGCGCGCATAATGGCAACTCGGACCCCAACGTGTACCACCTGTGCATCGACGAGGGCGGCGACGTCGAGATTAAGGGCCGGAACGGCCCGAACTGCACGAGCGGTGAGACGCCGCTGCACGTCGCCCAAGCCGGCGCCCAGGGCCCCGCCGGGCCGCGGGGCGCGACGGGCCCGACCGGCGCAACCGGTCCGCGCGGCGTCACGGGCGCGACGGGCGCCACCGGGCCGCAGGGCCCGAACGGGCTCAACGGAGCGACGGGCGCCACCGGGCCGCGAGGCCCGCAGGGACCGAGCGGCGGTGTCGGCCCGGCCGGACCGACCGGCGCAACGGGTACGACCGGCGCAACCGGCCATCAAGGCGCGTCCGGCGCCACAGGCCCATCCGGGCCGCAGGGACCGGCAGGTGCAACAGGTGCAACAGGCGCCAGCGGCGCGACGGGAGCAACCGGGAGCAGCGGCGCAACCGGGAGCAGCGGCGCAATAGGCAGTACTGGTGCAACCGGAGAGACCGGCGCTACTGGCGCTGCTGGCAGTACCGGTGCAACCGGTGAGACGGGCGTAACGGGTGCAACCGGCAGCACGGGCGCAACCGGAGAGACAGGCGCAACGGGAAGTACTGGTGCAACCGGAGAGACCGGCGCTACTGGCGCTACTGGCGCTACTGGCAGTACCGGTGAGACGGGCGTAACGGGAGCGACCGGCGAGACCGGCGCAACGGGTGCAACCGGCATCACGGGCGCAACCGGAGAGACAGGAGCTACCGGCCCGTCCGGCCCGCAGGGCCCGCAAGGCCCCGTCGGCGCGACGGGCCCCCAGGGCGAGACGGGTGCAACGGGCGCGACCGGAGAGACCGGTACAACCGGCAGCACTGGTGCGACCGGTGAGACAGGT
>JBBRPY010000042.1:0-30112 GCA_038227375.1 Dehalococcoidia bacterium | reverse complement strand
CGCCGGCAAACCCAAGCGCGTCGCGCGTATTGCCAGCGTGCGCAAACTCGTTATCTTGCTCAACGCCCTCGTCCGTCAGCGCCGCCAATGGACCCTGGAGACGCCACTTGCCGCTTGACTTTCAACACAGATGCTCTGTGGACGCAACATCCGTCGATGATGCACTATTGCAACTTCGCGTCTCCCGCGCGATACACCGGAGCGCCGCGGCACTGGCTAGCATGGACGTGCTATGAGTGCACAACGAGCCGACATTCCGCATCCACCGACGCTACCGCCCGTCCCGCCGGACCCCTCGCCGCCGCCCTCCCCGCCGCCGCAGCCACCGACGATCCCGCCTTCGCCGCCGCCGTATCCGCCCCGGCCCGTGGCATCAGTTGGGGGCGCCGTATGAAGAGCATTGGCCTGCTGATCCTTCGCGTCACGGCGGGCACGATTCTGGCTGCTCACGGATACACCAAGCTCTTCGGCGGGCCGGGCAAGACGCCGCCCGCACTGCTGACCAGGCTCTTCGGCCCGAATTTTCTGGCGGCGGTTGAGCAGTCCGGCCCCGATCGGTTCGGCCACACGCTCGAACGCGTGGAGGTGCCGTCTCCCCACGTGTCCGCCTACATGTCCGGCGCTGCGGAATTTGGCGGAGGATTGGCGTTTCTCCTCGGGCTGAGGACGCGGGGCGCCGCTCTGATGGTGCTCTTCAACATGGGTGCCGCGATTCGCAAGGTGCACTGGAAGAACGGCCTCTATGGCGAAGGCGGCTTCGAGTTCCCGCTGCTGCTGGCCGCCGTGGCGGCGACGCTCCTGGTCGCCGGCCCTGGCACGCTCTCGCTGGATGCGATCGCCAGCGTCGGCAACGATTAAGCCTGCTTATCCGCCCCAGCGCCCTGTGGCGCTCGCGGGAACCAACTACAACAGGACGAGCCAGATGCCGGCGACCGTGACCGCCGTCCCCAACAGAAGCTTCGGGGATAGTTTCTCCGCCAGAAACATCACGCCCATCGGCAGCGCAAATACGGGCGCCGACGTCGTCAGGAATGCGGTCTTTGCCGCACCGATGCTGTCGACCGCGTAGATGAAGAGGATGCTGCCGATGCCCGTCCCCAAGAGCGCGACGATCGCATAGCTCCGCCCCGTCGCCACCCGCAGCGTGGGCGTGCGGTGGCGGGTGGTGAGGCCAATCGTCGCCCACACGGCGACCGCTGCGGCGGGTATGCGCAAGCTCGCGGCGCCTATCGCGTCGAGATCGCCCTGCTGGCCGCGGAGCCAGATCGTCGCGGTCGCCCAGCACGCCGCTGCCGCCAGCGCAAACGCCACGCCACGAAGCAACTCCACCTGCACACTCGCTTCGGCGTCGGAACGACGCTGCTCGAGGACGATCCAGGTGATGCCGGCGACGATCAGCGCGCCGCCGATCGGCAGCGTCCAGCTCACCTCCTCACCGAGCAGCAGCACGGCAAGCAAAAACGTGAGAAATGGATACGCGCTGTTCGTGATCGGGAACGTCCGCGTCACGCCGAGGAAGCCCAGCGCATTGATATACAGCGTGTCCCCGACGGCCTGCCCGATGACGCCGGAGCCGACCATCGAAACGCCGGTGAGGACCGTCATCTCCCGCAGCTGCACCAGGCCGCTTGAGGCGATGAGGATGCCAAACAAGATCATGCTGGCGGTGAGGCTTCGGACGGCGGACATCAGCAGCGGCCGCAGCCGTCCTGACTGCGACGCGAGCAGCACGCTGGTGAGGGCCCATAACGCCGATGAGCCGAGGGCCGCCGCTGCACCCATGCGAGGCGCTCCGTTCTGGAATGATCAGCGTACCGGCGCGCGCAGACTCAGCTGAGCGAGTTGGCGATCTCTGTGACGGCCGCGGGGTACGAGCCGAAAATCTTGAACAGGTCCGCCTGTTCCTTCACCGCGGCAAGGGCCTGGGCGATCAGCGGGTCCTCGCGGTGTCCCTCGATGTCGACGAGGAAGACGTAGACCCCCAGGTCCTCGCCCGATGGACGCGACTCGATCTTCGTCAGATTGATCGCGCGGTCGGAGAATTCGTGCAACACGCTGACCAGCGTCCCCGGGCGATCGTGCGCAACCGCAAACGCCAAGGACGTCTTGTCGCGTCCCGTCGGCGCCGCGCCGTCACGGGCGATCGCCACAAATCTTGTCTTGTTCACCCGCGAGTCCTCGATGCCGCGTTCGATGATCGCGGCGCCGTAGATCTCAGCCGCACGCGCAGGCCCAATGGCAGCGGCTCCGTCCATCCTCATCATCACCGCGACGGCCTCGGCGTTCGACAACGCTGCCTCGGTACGAGCGCGCGGAAAGTGCGCCTCCAGATAGCGCCGGCACTGCCCCAGCGACTGCGGATGCGAATAGATGACTTCGATGGCGTCCCGCTCTTCGCCCGGCCGTACCATCAGGCAGTGCTCGATTGGTAGCACGGTCTCGCCGCAGATGGCGATCGAGTCCTCGTGGATCAGCAGGTCGACGGTGTCGGTGATCGTGCCCTGAAGGCTGTTCTCGATCGCCGCCATCGCCACATCGACGTCAGCCGAGATCACCGCGCGGACCGCGCCAACGACCGTTGGGAACGGCACCAACTCCGCCTGCGGATAGGCGCGAAGCGCCGCCACTTCGGTGTTCGTTCCGGCGGGCCCGAGATAGGCGACGCGGCGGGGCGCGTCCACGCTAGAAGCTGCGTGAGGGCGGCGGCGCCATCAGAGCTTCTCGCAGTGACTCCTCGCTCTCGTGCAGCGTGACCGCGACCACCTCATCGCCCGCATGAAGCACCGTCTCTCCCGATGGGACCTTCGGGTGCCCGTCTTCGCCGACCACCAGCGAGATCATCGACTGGTACGGGAGCAGGATCGCCTTCACCGGCTGGCCCACCACACGGGAGTCGTCGGGGATGCGCACCTCGACGATCTCAAGTCCACTGCCTTTGAGGCGCATGAGCCGCGTCAGGTGATGCGTCGGCAACTCGGTCTCGATGTGCGCCATGATTGCGGACGTGGCGCTTACCGTGATGTCGACTTCGAGCTTGCGGAAGATCTCTTCGTTCTTGGGGTCGTTGATCCGCGCGACGGTGCGCGTGACGTTGAACCGCTGCCGGGCTACTTGGCAGGCGACGAGGTTCGCGCCGTCATCGCCGGTGACGGCGAGCATGATGTCCGCCCGACCGGCGCCGGCCTTGTCCAGCACGGTCGCTTCGCAGCCATCGCCGTCCATGACGATGTCGCCGAGCTCATCGCCGATCTCCTTCGCGCGCGCCGAATCGAGCTCGATCACGAGCACTTCGTGGTTCGCGTCGATCAGCTCTTTGGCGAGGTGGAAGCCGACCTTTCCGCCCCCGACAACGATGATGTACATCCGCTACTTCTCCTCTTCGGCAAGGAATTCTGCGACGATGCTGTCCGCCTCTTCGTCGCTGTCAGCTTCGATCATGCGCTTCAGGCGGCGCGCCTGCACCCGCGTCGGATTGATCGTGCGAAGGCCCATGTTCCGGTACATCGCCTCGCGCAGAGGATCGAAGACGCGCGCCGCGACGACGGGCACGCCAAAGATGTGCTTGGCGATCTGCGCCGCCATGACGTTGCGGTTGTCGCCGCGCGTCACGCTGACGAAGATGTCCATCTGCTCGACGCCGATGCGGCGGAGGACGTCGAGGTCGGTGCCGTTGCCGATGACCTTGGTACCGGCGAAGCTGTCCGGGAGGAACCGGAACGACGCCGGATCGAAGTCCAGGATCGTCACCTGATTCCCCTCGTCGCTCAGATCCGCAGCGAGGGCGGCGCCGACCCGGCCGCACCCCATGATCATCACTTTTTTCATGAACGCCTCGCCTCCGGGGTCATTCGCGCACGGGATGGCGCCAGAGCCAGACGTTGCACGGCGCGGCACGGACGACGTACTGCGTGAGCCGGCCCATCTGGTATTCGCCGAGCGGCGCCTTGTGCTCAGCTCCCATCAGGATCAGATCGACGGCCCGCTCCATCGCCTCATCGACGATGGCGTGGCCGGCCTCCCGCGCCTGCAGCAACTCGCCCTCGATGCGGAAGTCGGCCTCGCTGGCGGCATGTTCGGCTCGCGACAGCACTTCCTCGCCGTTCGACGCTTCCTCGGAGAGGTCGGCGTCAAGAGGCAACGAGCGTTTGACCTCGATCACGTGGACGGCGTAGACCTTGCCCTTGTTGCGCTTGGCGATAGAACAGGCGAGCAGCACGGCGTTCAGGCTGGCCGGGGAGCCGTCGACGGGCACGAGGATCGACCGGACGCCGGCCAGAGGATCGGAAGCTGCCAAATTACGTCGTACTCCGCGCGCAGCTCCTGCTGCGGCCGCCATCTTGCGGGCGTCCCGCCATTATATGAACGGCCCCTCGCACGGGCAACCGAATCTGATTGCCGATCCCGCGGACATTGGCAACCGCCAAGGCGCGACCGCTGCCGACGCAGACCACGATCATTGTGGCGGTCGCGCGCGCGCGTGCGGCGCCCAACGCATATTTGGATGCCGAGGATCTTTACTCAGCGTGGCGCGGCGACGACCCTGAACGGCACGGACTTCGCCAGGGCGCCGTTCAACCACAGCTCGGCAACCGCTTCGAGCGGCTGCTCGAAGCGCACGCTGAGATTGACCGTCAGCATCACCCGCTGCGTCGTCCCCGCCGGCAGCCCCGGCGCACGCCCCTGCTCGAACTCCCCGGATACGTCGCCGAACGACACGCCGTCCTCGGCATGGATGTGTACCCGAAACTGATGCCGGCGATTCGTCTCCATCCACGGCACGAGGATCCCGGCCGCCGCCGCCATCTGATGCTGCGCCGGAAACTCCTTCGCCCAGATGAACGACCAGCCACCGCCGAGCATGTACAGCTTCTCGCCCTGCACCTGCGCCGAGTCGGCCAGGATCAGGAAATCCGCGGCAACGCCCTCTGGCATGTGCCCTTCCTCTCTCATGGCGTCACGCCGGCGGCGACCAGCAACTCGGCGGCGCGCTCGCCGGACTGCGTGCCACCGAACGCATCGTCGATGATCTGCCTGGTCTTCACCGGGTCCAGGAGCTGAATGGACGCCGTGCAAGAAACGCACGAGACGGCGGCGTCGCCGAGCGATTTCGTCTTCAGATCACTGCCCGAGACGCGCTTCAGCATCGAAAACACCCCCGCAGACTGGCGCATGCTCATGTCGGTGTTGATCGTCTTGCGGTACGCGCGCCACACGCTAGGCAGATGCAGCAGCGAGGCCGGCGACGCCGCCTGGTGGATGAGCGCGGAGCCGACGCGTTGCTGCCGTTCGATGCGGTCGAAGTCGGTGGATCCTTCGCGAATCCGCCCGTACGCGACCGCCTGGTAGCCGTCGAGGCTGATCGGGCCCTTCGCGAACTGCTGCGGCACGACGTGTACGTCATCGTCCGAATAGTCTGCCTGGCCAAACGCGCGCGGGTTGTCGATCGTGACGCCGCCGAGCGCGTCGATCAGCTTCTCGCTGCTTCGCTGGTCGAAGATCACATAGTGATCGATGTTGATGCCGAGGTTGTGCTCGATGGTCTGCATCGTCGCTTTCGGAGCAGCGCTGGCGTCCTTCGACGAGTAGTTGTAGACGTAGGCGATGTTGATGCGGTCCTTCGTGAATCCGCCGCCCTGCGCCGGAATCTCCATCAGCGAATCACGCGGGATACTCACGAACGCGGCCTTGTGCGCGCCGGGGTCGATGCGCAGGAGGAGCAGCGTGTCGGTACGGCTCGGTCCGGTCTCCGTCGGCCGCTGATCGAGGCCGATCACCAGCACCGTATACGGGCGGCTTGGTAGCCCAAACAAGAGCGGTGCACCGCCCGGGAAGGGCACCGATAGGCGCAGCGCGGTGAACGGCAGCGCGATCGGCTGCACCGTCGTCAGGACGGCTAGCGCAACATACGCGAAGGTGAGGAGCACAAGATTCCGCAGCCAATGCGACCGCTTGCTGCGCTTCTGGCCGATGACATCGGGTGTGGCCGCGACCGCCTGCACGGCGGGTCGATCGCGCAACTGCCCGTAGGCTTCAAAGTCGTCCATGACTACGACGATCATACCGGACGCGGGCTTGTTGAAATCCACAGGTAATGTTGAAGTCCACAGAAGGCACAGAGGTCACAGAAATTTGGAGACAGTCAAGCCGACCGTCCGTCTCAGCTATCGCCGTGACCGTCGCCGCCGCCATTTCGCGGTGCGCGATGGCGTTCCCGCTTCCAAGCCGGTGTGTCCCCTGGCCCTTCTTTTATCTCGGTGTCTTCTGTGGACGAACCGAAAGAGCGTCCCTCTAGCCACGGCCGCCCGGCGATGGAAGCGCGCGCACCTTTTCCCCCGACCGCGCGCTTGCTATAACACCTCTCGAAGCCACCACCCGCACGAAGGAGTACCGCTATGGGAGCCGAGCGCTCGCACACCGCAGGACTGATCATCTGCGCCATCAGCGCCGCCACCGGAATCGTATTCCTTCTCGGTGTGCTCAAGCGGTCCTACATGGCGCTCGCGCTGCCCGTGACGGCGTTCTTTCTCGGCGCGCTGTACATCTCGTTCTGGATCGGCCGCGCGCTCGTCACGACGCCGATCGAACCCCCCGCCGACGACTAACGCCGCCACGCGGATGCTGCCGCGCGAGACCTGCGCTCAGTTCACCTAGGCGAAGCCACACGTAGCGTCGCTGGTAGTTCGTCAGGCATAAGAGCCTGTGAGACGCGGGCGATCCTGTAACCTTCAATATGACCACCGTCGGTATTCTCAACGTCGCCGGATACGCGGGCAGCGAGCTGGCCCGCCTGCTGCACGGACACCCGGATGTCCAGCTGGCGAGCGTCACGGGCCGCAGCGCCGCGGGGAAACGGCTGACCGACGTCTTCCCGCACCTGTGGGCGATTGATCTGCCGGTGCAGGAGGCGCTGGCCGACGTCGATCTCGTCTTCTCGGCGCTGCCGCATGCCGCCGCTGCCGAACAGCTGCTGCCGTACATCAGCGCTGGCGTGCCGGTCATCGACCTCAGCGCCGATTTCCGGCTGAAGCGCGTCGACGAATACGAGAGCTACTACAGGGTGACGCACCCCGCGCCGCATCTCCTGGCGAGCGCGGTGTTCGGACTGCCCGAGCTGCATCGCGGCGAGATCGCCCCCGCAAAGCTCGTCGCGGTGCCCGGCTGCCACTCGACCGGCGTGATCCTCGCGCTGGCGCCGGCGTTCGCTGCCGGGATCATCGAACCCGACGTGATCGCCGATACGAAGACCGGCTTGTCCGGCGCTGGACGGACGCTCGGCCTCAACCTCCACTTTTCCGAGGCCGACGAGAACGTCGCGCCGTACGCGCTCGACGGTCACCGCCATCTGCCGGAGATGACGCAGGAGTTGGGCGCGCTCGCCGAGGCGCCTCCTCCCGAAGTCACCTTCGTGCCGCACTACATCCCGATGACGCGCGGCATCCTCAGCACCTGCTACGCGAATCTGCGCCAGCGCGCCGCCCTCGACCGCGCAGGATTGAAGCGGCTGTACCGCGAGTTCTATCGCGATGCCCCATTCGTGCACATCTCCGACACGCCGCCCTCGACGAAGCAGGTGGCCGGCACGAACTACTGTGTCATTCATCCGAGCATCGACGCGCGGACCGGACGCGTTGTCGTCGCGAGCGCCATCGACAATCTCGGAAAAGGCGCAGCGGCGGCGGCCGTGCAGTGCATGAACATTATGTTGGGGTTGCCCGAGACGGCCGGGCTGCAGGCGCTGGCGCTGTTTCCCTAGTGGAGCCGGCAGCCGCGCCACGCGGCATCAGTATCATCGTAGGCGGCAGCGCAACGAGCCCGAAGGGGTTCGTCGCGGGCGCCACCTACGCCGGCATCAAGACACCGGGCCCCGGAAAGCTCGATCTCGGCATCCTCGCGTCGGAAGCGCCCGCTCGCGTCGCTGCGGTGTTCACGCGCAGCAGTGTGCAGGGCGCGCCCGTCGTCATCTCGCGCGCGCACGCCCGCGCCGGCCGGGCCGATGCGGTCATCGTCAACGCCGGCATCTCCAACGTCGCGAACGGCACGCAGGGCGTGCGTGATGCGGAGGAGATGTGCCGGCTTGCGGCAGCGAAGCTTGGCATCGAGGAAAGCCGCGTGCTTGTCGGCAGCACCGGCGTCATCGGCCAGCCGCTGCCGATGCAGAAGATCCGCGAGGGCGTGCCGCAGATCGACCTGCGGGCCGAGGGCGGGCACGCATTCGCGCGCGCGATCATGACGACGGACACGCACCCGAAGACGATGGCGGCGCAGTTTCGCGCCGGCGGCCGCGCCTACACCATCGGCGCCGTCGCAAAGGGCGTCGGCATGATTCATCCGGACATGGCGACCATGTTCTGCTTCGTCACTACGGACGCGCCAGTGGCGCTGCCGTACCTGCGGGCAACATTCCGCGCCACCGTGAACGACTCCCTCAATATGATCTCTGTCGATGGCGACACGAGCACCAGCGACACCGCGGCAATCTTCGCGAACGGAGCGGCGGGCGGGCCGTCGATTACAGTTCACAGCCCCGGCGCCGCGGCATTCGAACGCGCGCTGCGCTTCGTCTGCACATCGATGGCGATGATGCTGGCGCGCGATGGCGAGGGCGCAGAGAAGCTGATCGAAGTGCGCATCGAAGGCGCCGAGACAGATGCCGAGGCGCGGGCAGCGGCGCGCACGATCACGGCCTCACCGCTCGTGAAGACGGCGGTGCACGGCAGCGACGCCAACTGGGGGCGTGTGCTGATGGCGATCGGGCGCAGCGGCGCCCGCATCGACCTCCATCGCGCGCGTCTCTGGCTTGGCGACACCCTCGTCTATCGGGGCAAGCCGGTTGCGTTCGACGCCGGCGCGGCGAGCGAGCAGCTCCGGCACGAGAAGGTGGTGCTGCGGGCTCACCTCGGCGTCGGAAGTGCGGCGGCGACCGCCTGGGGATGCGACTTGACGCCGGAGTACGTACACATCAACGCTGATTACACGACCTGAGCGCGCAGAGGCCGCAGACTAGTATTGTGCTTCCGATCTGTCGTTAGTCGGGGTAGGACGCGAGGGCATCGAAACTCGCGCGGGCCAAGCTCCCCTTTCCACGCGGTGGAGAGGGGCCGGGGGTGAGGCCGGGCGGTGCGGGGTGGTACCAACAGCTCGCCCGCCAGGACTAGGAAATAACGAAGCGTTGGAAGCACACCACTTGCAGCGTCGCACGGTTGGCGAACGCCACCTTCGAGTAGTAGATGGACGCTCACGTGACCAAATCATCTGATTTAGCGCCCCGGCCGGCAGTCGTCAAGCTCGGCGGCTCAACCTTCGGATCGCATGACACGTCGATGCGTGACATCGCCGGCGCCCGGCGTGATGGCGCGCCGATTGTCGTCGTGCATGGCGGCGGAGCGGCGATTAGCGAATGGCTGGCCAGGCTCGGGATCGAGGCAACGTTCGCCCGTGGTTTGCGCGTCACCGACACCGCCACGCTCGACGTCGTAGTGGCGGTGCTCGCCGGGTTGGTGAACAAACGGCTGGTGGCGGACCTGACCGCGCTCGGCGCGCCCGCGATCGGCCTCAGCGGCGCCGATGCGGGGCTGCTGCAGGCTCGCCGCTACGAAGATGAGCTGGGCTTCGTCGGACGGATTCATCGCGTGGAGACGGCCGCCATCGACGAAGTGCTGCGCCTGGGCTACCTGCCCGTGATCGCACCGATCGCCGTGAACAGCGAGGACGGTGCCGCGCAGTTGCTGAACACCAACGCGGACACGGCGGCGGGCGAAATTGCTGCTGCGCTTCGCGCCGAGCGCCTCGTGTTCCTGACCGATGTGGAGGGCGTGCTCGATGGAGAGGGCCGGCTGGTCTCTCAACTCACCGTCGAGGACGCAACCGCGCTTATTGCGTCAGGCGTCGCTGCAGGGGGGATGATCCCGAAGCTCGAAGCAGCAATACGCGCCGCGTCCGCGGGCTGTGCGACGCGCATCCTCAGCGGCACATCAGCCGGTGCGCTGGCCGCGGCGCTGGCGGGCCGTGGCGTCGGGACGACCGTGATAGCGTAGGTGAATCTTCGGACGGAGACGAGAAGGGCACGCTGCGGTCTGGCTCGTTGCAATTGTCGTCCGATTTCGTTCAGTCGCCGGCGGGCGGCTCGAAGCGTGCCAACGCTTGAAGGTGTGATCGCCGTCGAACTACAGCGGTAGTGAAATGTCCTCGGGAAGGCCATAGCAATTGAGGGACTCGAAGCTGCCCGAGGCCGCGGCGCGCCATCCCGCGGCGCCATAGTCGGTATTGACTCGGAAGTGGTGGCGTTGCGCCGGCAGGATCCCTGGCCAGAAGAACGACGTCCCCGATGGCGAGAGCGGCCCGGTTCCCATGAACGTGCCGGGAGCGAATCCGCTGTCGAACAGGGAGAGGTCCAACCACTGTTCAGTCGCCACCGTTCCGGCGCCAGAGCGGGTCGCCGGTGGCACGACGAAGGAGACCCCCGCGGTCGGGATCGAACTATTGCAAGTGATCGCGCGAACTACATTGCAGTCCGGCGTCTCGAAGCGCGAGCTTCCCAACAGGAACCAACGATCGCCGACGAGCGCATTTAATCGATAATAGTGAACTTTGCCCGGCAGCAAGTGTTTCCAGATGAATGAGGAGGTACCGCTGACCGGGTTGAGGAACGGCCCGGCGCCGATGTAGGTGCCGTCGGCAAACCCATTGTCGACCAGCGACAGGTCAATCCAGATCTGAGTCGGCACGATCCCCGGTCCTCCGTGCTCGGCGACTCGCTGGGCTGCTTCTTGCTGTTGTGGAATAAGGAACCAGGCGTCAGGAGCGCCACTCTGCGCTTCGCAACTGGTACTCAGCACGAAGCGGCGTACGGCCAACTCGGCGCGCGCATGCGGGACGATCCCAACCAGAAGCGCGAGCGGTGCAGCGAGCGCCGCCACTGCAACCCCGAGAAGATTCTTCATGCTGGTTAGAACACCGGACGCCGCGAAAAGTTAACGGCAGACCAAAGAGGGCTCGATCGGAAGCACACCGAGCGGCTCTCGGCGCAAGTGGTCGATTCGTGGTGAACGCGTACTACCGCGGGGTGGAGGATGTGCGGCGGCGGCGGCGCTGGTCGGCGACGCGAAGGCGCACCATGCTTCGCTGGAGTTGCGCTTGCAGCGTCGCGAGGTCTTCGGTGCCTTCCCGTCGCTCCAGCGCGATGCGGGCACGTTCTCGCGCCTGCTCGGCGCGGGCGATGTCGATCTCATCGGCACGCTCGGCGGCGTCGGCGAGCACGATCACCTTGTCGTTCAGCACCTCAAAGAAGCCGCCGGTGACGGCGAACGGAATCTCGTCCGCGCCCTTCTTCAGCACCAGCTCACCGGCCTGAAGGATGGTCATGAAGGGCGCGTGTTGCGGCAACACAGCAAGCTCGCCTTCGATGCCCGGAGCGATCACTTCATCGACACCATCCTCGGTGAGGACGGTGCGTTCTACGGTGACGATTTCGACGGATAGTGGCATTTGGTTCTGGCCCCTTGGTTGTCGGAGGTTGGAGGTTGGACGGGCTCGCCGACGATTATTCCCCTTTTTTGCTGCCTGCGCTTTGGGTGCAAGAGGACGGAGCTAAAGCTTCGTCCTTACGGCCAAGGCGCTTCTGACTTCCGACTTCTGATTTCCAACTTCTTACTTAGCGGACGGATCTAAAGCTCCTCCGCTACGACCAGCGTTCCTTCCGACTTCCGACCTCTGACTTCCGACTTCCAGCGAGGCTACTCGCTCGACATCTTTGCTGCTTTCGCGACGGCATCGTCGACGGTACCGACGTTGACGAACGCCTGTTCCGGCAGGTTATCGTGGTTGCCGTTGAGGATCTCTTTGAAGCCACGCACGGTCTCTCGCACGGGAACGTACTGGCCGGGAATACCGGTGAAGATTTCACCCATGAACATCGCCTGCCCCAGGAAGCGCTCGATGCGCCGGGCGCGGGCGACGGTCTGCTTGTCCTCGTCGGACAGCTCTTCGACGCCAAGGATGGCGATGATGTCCTGGAGGTCCTTGTAGCGCTGCAGCACCCGCTGCACACCGCGGGCGACGTCGAAGTGCTCCTGACCGACGATGTTCGGGTCGAGGATGCGCGACGACGACGAGAGCGGGTCCATGGCGGGATAGATCGCCTTCTCGAAGATGCCGCGGTCGAGCGCCACGACGGCGTCCAGGTGGCCGAAGGTGGTGGCGACGCCCGGGTCGGTGTAGTCGTCAGCAGGCACATAAATCGCCTGGAACGACGTGATCGACCCCTTCTTCGTCGTCGTGATCCGCTCCTCGAGCTCGCCCATCTCCGTCGCCAGCGTCGGCTGGTAGCCGACGGCCGAAGGCATGCGGCCGAGCAGCGCCGAGACTTCCATGCCGGCGAGGGTGTAGCGGTAGATGTTATCGATGAAGAGCAGCACGTCCTGGCCGGATTCGTCGCGGAAGTACTCCGCCATTGTCAGGCCGGTGAGGGCGACGCGCAGGCGCACGCCGGGAGGCTCGTTCATCTGCCCGAAGACGAGCACGGTCTTGTCGAGCACGCCGGACTCTTCCATCTCGACCCAGAGGTCGTTGCCCTCGCGCGACCGCTCGCCGACGCCGGTGAAGACGGAGATGCCGGAATGCTCGGCGGCGATGTTGCGGATCAGCTCCTTGATCAGCACGGTCTTGCCGACGCCGGCGCCGCCGAAGAGCCCCACCTTGCCGCCGCGAACGAGCGGTGCGATGAGGTCGACGACCTTGATGCCGGTTTCGAGCACCTGCACCTGCGTCACCTGCTCGTCGAAGGCCGGCGGCTTGCGGTGGATCGACGCGCGAGCGCCCTCCACATCGCCCTTCTTGTCGAGCGGCTCCCCGAGCACGTTGAAGAGCCGGCCGAGTGTCTCCGGGCCGACCGGCACGGAGATCGGCGCGCCGGTGTCCGTGACGACGGCGCCACGGCGGAGGCCGTCGGTCGTGTTCATCGCCAGGCAACGCACCCAGTTGTTGCCCAGATGCTGCTCAACCTCGGCGACAATTGTGCCACTGTCGCCCTTAATCTCGACGGCGTTGAACAGCTCGGGCAGCACGCCTCCCGGAAACTCGACATCGACGACGGTGCCGATGACCTGCGAGACTCTGCCCTCTGTTGCGGTTGCTGTTGTCATTGGTATTGCCTCTTCGACGTATGCGACGGAGCCAGTTCCTCCGCCACCACTACTTCACGACGTCGGACGGAGCTAAAGCTCCTCCGCTACGTCTCTAGCTCCCGACTTCCAGCGCGCCTGTCACGCGCTCATCGCCTCGACGCCGCCGACGATGTCGAGCAGTTCCTTCGTGATCTGCTCCTGCCGCACCTTGTTGTAGATCAGCGTCAGCGACTGAATCATGTCCTTCGCGGCTTCCGTGGCGTTCCGCATAGCGACCATCCGTGCGGACAGCTCACTCGCCTCCGTTTCGAGCACGGCCTGGTAGACCGTCATCTCAATGTAGCGAGGCAGCAACTCGGCCAGCACACCAGCGGCGTTCGGCTCGAAGATGTAGTCGACGTCGGCCGCCGTCTTATCCTCCATCTCCTGCGGCTCGATCGGCAGGATCTGCCGCGCCGACGGCAGCTGCACCGCGGTGTTCACAAAGCGCGGATACAGCAGGTAGATGCGGTCGGCACGCCCCGCCTGGTACTCGTCGACGACGAGCCGCGTCATCGCCAGCGTGTCGGCTAGGGTCGGGTACTCCGGCATCGTGAATTCGGCGAGCAGCGGCTGGCCGGCGCGGACGACGAAATCGCGCCCCTTGCGGCCCGAGGTCACGAAACTGACGGTGCTCTCCTGCTCCAGCGCAAACGCCGCGGCCTTGCGGTTCATGTTCGATGGGAGGCCACCGGCCAACCCTCGATTCGGGCCGAGGAAGAGGATGAGCGCATTCTGGACGGGCCGCACAGCAAGGAACGGGTGCGTCTGGTCATCCTCGCCGCGCTGCTTCGCCAGATCGCCCAAGACCTCAAGCATTTTGTCCGCATACGGACGCGCGGCGAGCGCCCGCGTCTGCGAGCGGCGCATCTTCGAGCCAGCCACCAGCTCCATCGCCTTCGTGACCTTGGCGATGGAAGTGACGGACCGCACTCTGCGTCTGATTTCGCGGACTGATGCCATCTGCTAGTTCGTTCCCTGGTGATTGGTTCTTGGTGGGCGGTCTCATCGGTCGTCGGGGGCGACAGGGACGGAGCTAAAGCTTCGTCCCTACGTCTGCATGAAGGCACGGAGCTAAGGCTCCTCCGCTACGTCGCCTAGCCTCTAGCTTTCAGCCCCTAGCTTCCCCTAATAGGGCACGGTGTTCTTGAAGTCGGTGAGCGCCTGCTTCAGCATGCCGGCGATCTCGTCCGAAATCGTCTTCTCGTCGTTGATCTTGCTGGTCAGTTCGGGCTTGTTGCTCTCCATGAACTTGTGGAACGCCGCCTCGAACGGCTGCACCTTTTCGACGGGCACATCATCGAGGAAGCCGTTGTTCAGCGCCCAGAAGATCTCGACCTGCTCGCCCATCGACAGCGGCTGATACTGCGGCTGCTTGAGGATCTCTTGCGCACGCTGCCCGCGCTCGAGCTGGCGGCGTGTCGACGCATCGAGGTCGCTCGTGCCGAACTGCGCGAAGGCCTGCAGCTCGCGGTACTGCGCCATGTCGATGCGCAACTGGCCGGCCACCTGCTTCATCGCCTTGCGCTGAGCGGCAGTACCGACGCGCGAGACGGAGATGCCGGCGTTGATGGCAGGCCTGATGCCGGCGTTGAAGAGGTCGTTCTCCAGGAAAATCTGGCCGTCGGTGATCGAGATAACGTTCGTCGGGATGTACGCCGATACGTCGTTCGCCTGCGTCTCGATGATCGGCAGCGCCGTCATCGAGCCGCCGCCATTCTCTTTGTTGACCTTCGCGGCGCGCTCGAGCAGGCGGCTATGCAGATAGAAGACGTCACCAGGGTAGGCCTCGCGGCCGGGCGGGCGCCGCAGCAGGAGCGAAACCTGGCGGTAGGCCCAGGCGTGCTTCGACAGGTCGTCGTAGACGATCAGGACGTCTTTGCCCTGCTCCATCCACTCCTCAGCCATCGCACAGCCGGCGTACGGGGCCAGGTACTGGAGGGCCGCCGATTCCGCCGCGCTGGCGGAGACGATGACGGTGTGCTCAAGCGCGCCGAACTTCTCGAGTACGCCCATCGTCTGCGCCATCTTTGCGGCCTTCTGGCCGATGCCCACGTAGATGCAGAGGAGGTCGCCACCCTTCTGATTGATGATCGCATCGATCGCCAGCGCCGACTTCCCCGTGCCACGGTCGCCGATGATCAGCTCGCGCTGTCCGCGCCCGACCGGGATCATCCCGTCGATCGCCTTGACGCCCGTCTGCACGGGCGTATCGACGCCCTGCCGCGTGGTCACGTCCGGCGCGATGCGCTCGACCGGTCGCGTGCGCGTCGTCGCGATCGGACCGCGGCCATCGATCGGTTCGCCGAGCGCGTTGACGACGCGCCCGAGCATCGCATCGCCGACGGGCACCTCGACGATGCGGCCGGTGGCGCGCACTTCGTCGCCCTCACGGATGTCGTCATAGTCGCCCAGCACCATGACGCCGACGCTGTCTTCTTCGAGGTTCAACGCCAGGCCCATGACGCCGTTCGGAAACTCCACCAGCTCGCTCGAGGCCACATTCGAGAGTCCGTGCACGCGGGCGATGCCGTCGCCGGATTCCACAACAGTGCCGACGTTGACGCTCTGCACGTCGGTGCCGAACTGCTGAATCTGCTGCTTGATGATGCTGGCGATCTCTTCGGACCGAATTGCCATGTCTACCTCCGGGAACGGCGTCCCGATATCGCTTCCTCTATCGTGCCATGCCCTCGAGCCGCCGCTTGAGCGCGACGAGCCGAGTGCGCGTGCTTCCATCTATCAACTGATCGCCGATGCGGGCGATGAGGCCGCCGATGATCGCGGGATCGACGACGGGCGTGACATCGACGCGCTTGCCCGTCATGCTGCTGAGCTTCAGTGCGATTGTGTCGCGCTCGTCATCGCTGAGTGCGACGGCGGTGGTGACGACGGCGTGGGCAACGCCGCCCCGCTCATCGACCATCTCCTGGAATGAGGTCTGTATCTCCCGCGCGAGCGGCAGCTTGTTGCGCTCGTTCAGCACGCGGACGAGGTTCATGGCGAGCGGGCTGATCTCGCCGCTCAGGGCAGCCGCCAGCAGGCGCTCTTTGTCCGCGCGCGGCACCCTGCCGCTGCGCACGATGGATGCCACATCGGCCTCGCCGACGAAGTCCGCGATCGCGCGAAGGTCGCCGCTCCAGCCCACCATCGCGTCGCTATCGGTGGCGATGCCGAAGACGGCTTCCGCATAGCGGCGGGCAGAGATGGCGCTCGCTGGCACTCAGTTCTTCTCCCGAAAGCTCGACTCGGCGAGCGCTTCGTCGATCAGGCGCCGGTGCGCGCTGCGGTCGAGCGACGAGCCGATCACTTTTTCGGCGGCGGAGATCGTCAGGTCGGCGAACTCCTTTCGGAGGTCGGCGATCGCCGTGTCGCGCTCGAGCTGGATCTCGTTTCGCGTGCGGGCGAGCGTCGCCTCGGCGTCCGCCTGCGCTTGGACGCGCGCGTCGGCCTGGATGCGGCCGGCGATCTCCTGCGCCTGAGCGATGAGATTCTGAGCGTCGCGGCGGCCGGCTTCGACCTGCTCCTGCACGGCGCGTTCCGATTCCGCCACCTGCGCCTTCGCCTGGTCGGCCGCGCTCAAACTCTCACGAATGCGCTCGCTGCGTTCTTCGAGCATCTTCGTCAGGGGACCCCAGGCGAACACCCGCAGCACGACCAGCAGCAGCGTGAAATTGACGATCTGCGCGATGAGCACCGGCAGATTGATGCCCAGGCTGCCGATTCCGAGAACAATCATCTTCGACTCCGTGCTGTGAGATCGCCGTGCATTACGGAGGCCCTCACCATCTGCACTCCCGCCTCTAGCTTCCCACTTCCGACGTCCAGATCAGAACACGAAGCCGATCATGACGGCGACGACGAGGGCGTAGATCGCGACCGCTTCGGCGAACGCGATGCCCAAAATCATGTTCGTTTGGATCACCGGCTGCGCCTCCGGATTCCGGCCGAGCGCCTCCATGGCCTTGCCACAGAGCATGCCGATGGCCAGCGCGGGCCCGGCGCCGCCGACGCCAATCGCGATGCCGGCGCCGATGTAGCGCAGTCCGGCGTCCGTGAACGCGAGCAGTGGGAGAATCATTGCGATATCCAAGTTCGACTCCTTCTTGTGCTCGATTCCCCGAGCATTGCCTGTTTCGATGCTCCGCTCGGGCGGAGGTGCTTCTGTTCTCAGTGCGCCGGTTCGACGCCGGCCGGGATGTTCTCGATGTGGACCGCGCCCGGCTCATCCACGCCGTGATCGCCGTGATCCTCGTGCGAGCTCACCGCGAGCACGGCGAAGACGAGCGTGAGCATAGCGAAGACGAAGGCCTGGATCACGCCGACAAACGTTTCGAGGCCATAGAACGGCAGCGCGACCAGGAATGGCAGCAGGAACGTCATCACCAGCAGCAGGATCTCGCCGGCCAGCATGTTGCCGAAGAGCCGGAACGTGAAGCTGATGATGCGGGCGATCTCGGCGATGAACTCGAGGATGCCCACGAAGAAGGCGATGGGGCTGCTGACATTGAAGAATTTCCCGGCGTACTTGAAGACGCCGAGCGTGGTGATACCCCAGAACTCGATGAAGATCATCGCCATGATGGCGATGGAGAGCGGCGAGTTGATGTCGGTGTTCATGCTCCGGAAATAGGGGATGAGGATGCCCAGCGTCTTGCCGTCGGCGCCTAGCTCTTCAAGCGCCTTGTCGGAGGCGTGGACGAGGCAGGTGTCGTAGGCGCTCTCACCGGGCGTGCCGGCGCAGGATGCGATGCCGCTGGTGGTGCCTTCCTTCTTGTCGATCTTCTCCGCCATCGCCAGCGCGCGCTGACCGGTGATGCACGATGTTTGCTGGGGGGCGAGGTCCGGTCCGCCGGGCTTCGGGTCGTACGCCGAGCACTTTGACGTGTCCACCTCGAACTCGAGCGCCTTCTGGTTGTTCTTGATGAAGCTGACGCCCGCCGACTTGCCGAAGACGACGGCTTCCTTATGGAACTCTGCCGCGGTGACCTTCTCGACGCTGCCGATGACGTTGAAGAACGGCAGGAGCGCCATCCAGTTGGCGACCCAGATGAATGTGAAGATGGTCATGATTACGGGGAAGAAGCGGCGGCCGTTCTTCTCCCCGGCCGTGTTGATGCAGATGTTGTAGAAGATCTCCATGACGGCTTCCACCGCATTCTGGAGCCCCTTGGGCACCAAGCTGATCTTTCGCGTGGCGAGGAACGCAACGGTGATCAGCACGATCACCACCATCAGCGACGTGACGTAGGTGTTGACCAGCGGGAAGGGGCCGATGTCGGTGATCGTCTCGGCCTTGATTTCGATGATCGGTTTCGGGCTGCGGAAGAACAGAAAGCCGACGACGAGCAGGGCCAGCGCGCCAACGACGATCGCGAGGGTCTTCGGATTCTTCAAGGAGTGTTCTTGTTCTTTCTCGCCGCCTGCCGCGCTTCCCAGCGGTTGATGTCAGCGATCGTGTTCGTCAGCATCCGATAGCCGCCGTAGAACGCGGCGACCAGTCCGAGTCCGAGTCCACCGAGCGTCAGAATCTTCCCGGTGCCCAGTGCCTGATCCAGAAAGTACCCGCCCACGGTCCCGCCTGCGATGCACGTTGCCAGATACGAGCCCAGCCCGAGAAGTTGAACCGCTGGGGTGAGAGGCCGCATTCGAACTCCCGAAACTGCCCCAGAACTTTGAGAATATTATCACGATCGATTTATTCGGTCAACGTGATTTTTTGCACAATACCGAAAAGTGCCGCGTGTTCGCGGCGGCTTGAGTATGGGGGTTGGCCCCTTCTCAGACAAGGGGGCTGGGGGAGCTGGAAGTCGGAAGTCGGAAGCGAGGCTGGAGGCCGGAGCGCTCGTAGCGGAGGAGCTTTAGGTCCGTCTTCTGCGAGCGTGGAAGCGCGTCGCGCCGCGGCTAAACCAGTCACCAGAGACCAATCACCAGCGACCAGCGACCAGAAGGGCTAGCTCTTGCGCTTGTCGAAGTCGTCGAGGTCCAGCGACTCGATGAAGTCCTTGAAGGCGGACATCTTCTCGAGCTCCTCAGGGTCGATCTTGACCCGCTCGAGGCGATCTGGGGTCTCGCCGTCCTTATCCAGCAGGACCCCGGCCTTGTCGAGCACCGCTTCATCGGCAAAGATCGGCACCTTCGCGCGCACGGCGAGGGCGATGGCGTCGCTCGGGCGGGAATCAATCTCCATTGGCCCGCCGTTCACGTCGAGGACGATGCGCGCGTAGAACGTGTCGTTAGAAAGATCGTTGACGAGGATATGGTTGACGACGGCGCCCAGCGTGTCGATCACCGAGCGCAGCAGGTCGTGCGTGAGCGGCCGGGCGACAGAGACATCCTGCAGTTGGACGGCGATGGCGTCCGCTTCAGCGGGGCCGATCCAGATCGGGAGATAGCGGTCGGACGACTTTTCCTTGAGGATCACGACCCTCTGGTAGTTCATCAGGCTCACCCTGATGCTCTCGATCGTCATCTCAACCACGCAGCCCAGCCTCCATCCGAATCCGATTCAAGTCTAGCCACGGCCCGCTCACGCTGTCAACGAACAGAAGTTCGGGCGGGATTACAGCCTTCTCTCACTGAGCGGCCGCGGCGGACCTGCGCCCGTCGACCACTTCGCTTCGAAATAGATGCTCAGTCCAGCGATCGACGCCATCACCGCGGCAATCGCGAACAGCACCGGACTCACACCAAAGATATCGGCAACCGAGCCGGCAACGATGAGAGGCAGAATCCCGACTGCGTTTGCCAGCACCACCTGCGCCGCAAAGACGCGGCCGCGCATCTCCGCCGGCGCGCGCTCGTGAAGGACCGTCTGCGCCGGTGCGTTGACGAGGGCGTAGGTGAACCCCAGCGGCCCGGCAAAGGCCATCGTCAGCAGCACCAGCACCGAGAGGCCGCCTGCGCGCTGCGACGCCGACGGGTCCAGATGGTCGGTGTGCTTCATCAGGTGCGCAATCGGCTCGACCAGACCCAATGCGAGCACGCAGATCGCGAGGCCGCACATGCCGATGATCACGGTGCGGTTCTTGCCAAACCTGGCGGCGATCAGGGGCAGCGCGCGCAGCCCGAGGATCGCGCCGACGCCGACCGGCGCGAAGATCGTCACTGCCTTGTCGGGTGAGACACCAAGGATCGCCTGCATGTACCGGGGCACCAGCACCGCGAACAACAGCACCATCGAACTGCCCGTCGCGTAGTGGATGAGCGCGAGCGTGGATACGGGGTCCTTCGCGAGCGTGCGGAGTGTGTTCGCATAATCACCGCCAGCGTTGCGCAGCTCCCGCATGGTGGGCAGCGACCGGTCGGGCGCGGCGTCCGTCTGCGGGATCGGCGGCATCAGGTAGGCGCAGGCGACGGCGATGCCGAACATGACCGCTGCGATGAGGAACAGCCACGCTTCCCCGAGCGTTGGCAGCAGGATCGGCGCCAGGAAGATCATGCCGATCAGCTGCGATCCGGTCACCGCCATGCTGAACATGCTGTTCGCCGCCATCAGCTGATGCTTCGGCACGACGGACGGCACCGTGACGGCGTCGGTCGTGCCGAAGACCTGGCTTGAGGTCGCGAAGAACACGCTGATCAGGATCAGCAGTGACACGTGGTCGCGCGAAAACAGGAAGGCGATGGCGAGCAGCCCGCGCGCGACGTTCGTATAGATCAGCAGCAGACGTTTACTCCAGAGGTCGACGAGGACCCCCGAGAAGACGCCAAAGACCACGGACGGAATGACGAAGGAGAGCACCAGCACGGATGTGTACGTGGAGCCCTTCGTCAGCTTGGTGACGATCACCAGCAGCGTGAAGAGGATGGCGTTTTGCGCCGACTGCGAGATCAACTGCGCGAGCCAGAGCAGGAGGAAGCTCCGGTTCGTCAGTACGGGGCGCGGCTTGGGCGCCGGAGGCGGGCGGTGGGCGGGCTGCCGCACGAGCACCGCCACCTAGTACGCGGCCCGGAACGGCATCGCGAGATTGCGGGCTGCGTAGTAGAGGGCGAGGCAGCCGCAGACGATCGCGATGAGGAAGAAGACGGGCGCGACGCCGACGACATCCGCCATGACGCCAGCGAGGAGGATGGGTGGGATCGATGCGAGGTTGGTGAGCACGGTCTGCCCCGCAAGAACGCGGCCCTGCATCTCCCTCGGCATCCGTTGGTTGATAATCGACCTGCCTACAATGTTTGCGAACGTAAAGGCGAACGCGAGCACCGCACCAATCACGGACGTGACCATGATACGCGCTGCGCCCGGTCCAAGGGGGCCGGGGTCGAAGAGCCCGAATGGATTCGCACCCTCGATCGCGTCGCCGAGCGGTCGCACGAAGGCCAGCATCGCCACTCCGGCAAGCAGCAGCGCGAACGAGCCGCCGATGCTCAGCCGCGGCGAGACGCGGGCGGACACGCGCCCGACGAACCGAAGGGCGAGCCAGATGCCCACAGCAGCCGGCGCGGCGACGAAGACGATGTTCTCGGCGGAGACCCCAAGGACGCTCGTGCTGAATCGCGGCAGCAGCGTCGTAACGACGAGGCCTGTGGTGTTCGCCAGCACCAAGACGACGAGGCTGATGTAGGAGACGGAATCGAGCGTCAGCCGGTGCCACGCCTCGGCGAAGCGCTCACGCGTCTCTTCGACGGAGAGCGGGATCGCGCTGACGGCGCCGCCAAGCCCATCGATCAGCAGGAAGTTGAACGCCGCGAAGCTGTACATGACGGCACAGACCATGGCGAGCGCCTCCGGTCCCGCCGTCTTGAGGAAGAGCGCGGGCAGGATCACTAGCCCGACGATCTGCGAGATCAGGCTCTGGAGGTTGTTGAGCGAATTTGCGGCGGTGAAGTCTTCCGGCGCCACGATCGCCGGCAGCGATGCCCCTTCCGCCGGGCCTGAGAGCTGCGAGCCGACGGCGAATGCCACCGCGATCACGTAGATCATCAGGACGTTGTCAACCGAGAGCGCGAGCAGGACACAGAGCGCCGCGCGGACCGCATTCGTCGCCGCGAGCACGAGCCCCTTCGGCATCCGGTCGACGAGGACGCCGGAGACGGTCCCGAGCAGCGCGGTAGGCGCAATGTAGGCAACCACGAACAGGCTGCTAAAGAAGCTCCTGCCCGTGGCGTTCACCACCAGGATCAGCATCGTGTAGACGATGGCATTGGTCGGCACGTGCGAGAGCAGCTTCGAGAGCCACAAGCGGCGGAAGGATTCGTTCTCGAAGAGCGCGCGTTCCCCGACGAGCGACGAGAGTCGCAGCATGGCGGTGCGGGTATCGGCCATCACTCGCGCTCCAGCGCGATCCGCACCTGTTCGGGGTCGAGCTCCGGCCCGCGGCTGACGAACGCCTTCAGGCGCTTCTCGAGCGTGCGCCGGTCGAGCAGGACGCGATGGCCGCAGGTGGCGCACTTGACGCCGATATCCGCGCCGAGACGCACGACCACCCACTCGTAACCGCCGCACGGGTGGGGCTTCCGCAGCCGCAGACGGTCGGCGAGCCGGAAGTCGATGATTTCAGGCATGGTGGCAGTCGGCCGGCCAGACGATTGGCGCCGAAGTATTCCCCTCTCCCCTTGTCGGAGAGGGGTGCCCGAAGGGCGGTCGAAGACTCGCCGAGGAGAGGCTGAGGGCGCGCAGCGCAGGGTTCATCGGCGGGTACCGGCGGCGATCAGCTCCCGCTCCTGGTTGATCTCGTCGCACAGGCGGAGCGCCTCCCGGCGGGCGGCTTCGGCGAAGTCCGGACCGCTCGATGCGTACGTGACACCGCGGGAAGCGCTGATCAGCACGCCGCGCCCGTCGGCGTCCAACCCCGCGCGCACCGCTTCCGCAAGCGAGCCCTGCTGCGCGCCGATACCGGGGATGAGGAAGGGCGCCGCCGGACAGAGCTCGCGCAGCCGCTTCATCTCGGACGGGTAGGTGGCGCCCACGACCAATCCGACGTTGCCTAGGCTGCCCCACTCGCGGGCGCGTTCAGCCACGTGTTCGTAGAGCGGCCTCGTCCCACCGTCCGTCTGCACCGGGAGATCTTGCAGGTCGGGCGCCCCCGGGTTCGAGGTCCGGCAGACGACGAATGCGGCATGTTCTTTGCGCTCGATCCAGGGTTGCACCGAGTCGAAGCCCAGATACGGATTGACCGTACAGGCGTCGAAGCCGAGGTCGTCGAAGAACGCGTGCGCGTACGCGCGCGCGGTGTGCTCGACGTCGCCGCGCTTGGCGTCGGCCAGCGTGACGACGTGGGGCGGCACAGCGGCAAGCGTCTTCCGCAGCGCGGCGTAGCCCCGTTCGGGGCCGAGGGCCTCGTAAAACGCGACGTTTGGCTTATACGCGCAGACGAGATCGCTGGTGGCCTCGATGATGGCGATGTTGAACGCGGCGACGTCATCGATCGCCATGAGCCCTGGGTCAGGATCGAGGCCGATGCAGAGCAGACTGCCGCTGCGCTCCCACGCGGCTTCGAGCTTTCGGCGAAAGGTCTGCGTTGCGATGGTCTGCCGTCACCCTTTCCGCGCAATCGTCCGTGAGTGCAGTATAGAACGTCGCAATTGAGGCAATGCCCCGCTAGCAGTTATGTCTTGCTCTCCTCGCGCGCCCCACGCTCAGGCGCGACACTCGCCACCTCCGAGATATCTGCGCCGGCCGCGCGCAGCCGCTCCCGGACAGCGGTGAATGCGGCAGCGCTTCCGCTCGTGACGTACGTGACGGACCCGGCCGCCGTGCGCGGGTTGCGGAGACGCCGGGCGTCGATGACGCGCCGTACCTGCTGCGCCACCGCCGCCGATGGTTCGATGACGGCGATGCCATCGCCAACCATGGCCTCGATGACGCCCCGCAAGAAGGCGTAGTGCGTGCAGCCGAGCGCCAGCACGTCGGCAGCCGTCGCGGTGAGGCCACCCAGGTAGCGGTGCAGCAGCGCCAGCGTTTCCGGGGTGTCGATGTCGCCCGCTTCCACCCGCTCCGCCAGGCCGGGCGCCTCGATCGTCTCGACCGTCAACTTCCGCGCCGTAGCGGTCGATCAGTGCCGCCAGCTTCGCGCCGCGCGCCGTGCCCGGCGTTACCAGCAGCGCCACATGGCCCGAAAGTGTCCGCTCGGCTGCCGGCTTGAGCGCCGGCTCCATCCCCACAAAGGGCACGTCGAAGGCGCCTCGCAGGTGGTCGATGGCGGCGCTCGTCGCCGTATTGCAAGCGACGACCACCACCTTTACCTCGTGGGCAAGTAGCTCGCGGGCAACCGCCTCCGCGCGCTCCCGGATATCGGCGGGGGTGCGCGTCCCGTATGGGAAGTGCGCGCTGTCGGCGTAGTAGACGATGTCCTCGCCCGGCAGCAGCCGGCGGGCTTCGGCGAGGACCGCCAGGCCGCCGGCGCCGGAGTCGAAGATGCCAATCGGGGATGAGGCATCTGGCATGAGGCCAGTGTACGCGGCGCGGCGCGGAGGTCGCCTGTTCGGTCAATGAGCCGCGGGTCCCGGCGTCCTCAATGATCCGCCAATCTCGCCGCGATATCCTGCGGATAGTCTGCATTCTTAGGAGCCGCATCGATGCCTGAACTCGGCGTACCGGAACTGCTGATTATCGCGGTGATCGTCTTGCTGCTGTTTGGGCCGGCGAAGGCCGCCGACCTCGGCGGATCGTTGGGAAAGAGCATCCGCGAGTTCCGCAAGGCGTCGAAGGAAGAGGACGATCCGGCGCCTGACCCGCAAACCCGGCAGCTATCCGCCGCCGCATCCGGCGCCGAGGCAGCTAGCCGTCCGGAGGACACTACCGCGCCCATGGCGTCGGCCGGACGATTCTGTACCACATGCGGTGCGGCAGGCGGCAACGGACAGCGATTTTGCACGAATTGCGGTGCCGCGGCGTAGGCTCGCGCCCGTGGTGCGCGGCCCTTCGTCGTAAGCCGTAGCGGAGAGGCGATCCGCGCGTGAGATTCACGGCTTCCCGGCGTCAATCCCGAGGGCGGCGATCACAGTGTTGATGTCTTTGTCGCCGCGGCCCGACAGGCCGAGTAGGAGCAGCTTGTCCTTGCCGAGCGTCGGGGCGAACTTGGCGACGTAGGCGATGGCGTGGGAAGGCTCGAGGGCCGGGATGATGCCCTCGGTCTCGCTGAGCAGTCGGAATCCTTCGAGCGCTTCGGAGTCCGTGATCGCCACGTAGGCCGCTCGTCCCGTGTCCTTATAGAAGCTGTGTTCCGGGCCGACGCCCGGGTAGTCGAGCCCAGCGGAGATGCTGTGCGCTTCCTGCACCTGCCCCCATCCGTCCTGCAGCAGATATGACTTCGAGCCGTGCAGGATACCCGGGCGCCCTTTCGAGAGCGTCGCCGCGTGACGGCCGGTGTCGACGCCATCGCCCGCCGCTTCGACGCCGATGAATCGCACGCCGGCGTCCTCGACGAATGGGTGGAACAGGCCTATCGCGTTGCTGCCGCCGCCGACGCACGCGACGGCGTAGTCCGGAAGGCGTCCCTCCGCATCGAGGATCTGCGCCCGCGCTTCGCGCCCAATCACCGACTGGAACTCACGCACGAGCAGCGGATATGGGTGCGGGCCCGCCGCGCTGCCGATGAGGTAGTAGGTGTCACGCACGTTCGTGACCCAGCCGCGGATCGCCTCATTCATTGCATCCTTCAACGTGCGCGAGCCGCTCTCGACGACCTCGACTTGCGCGCCCAGCAGCTTCATACGGAAGACGTTAAGTGACTGGCGGCGGACATCTTCCGCCCCCATGAACACCGTGCACTCCATCCCGAGCATCGCGCACACGGTCGCGGTGGCGACGCCATGCTGTCCGGCGCCGGTCTCGGCGAAGATCTTGCGCTTGCCCATGCGCTTCGCCAGCAGCCCCTGGGCGATGGCGTTGTTGATCTTGTGGGCACCGGTGTGCGCCAGGTCCTCGCGCTTGATGTAAATCTTCGCCCCGCCAAGCGCCCGCGTGAGGTTCTCGGCGTAGTAGAGCGCGGTGGGCCGGCCGACGTAGTGACGGAGCAGGTTGCCCAGCTCAGCCTGAAACGTCTCGTCGTCCCGCGCCTCCTCGAACGCCGCCGTCAGTTCGTTCAGCGCGACCATCAGCGTCTCGGGGACAAATCGCCCGCCATAAGGGCCAAAGTGTCCGAGCTCGTCCGGGAGCGCGCCGGTCAGCCGATCAGGCATGGTTGCCGCCGTTTTCCGATTCCACGCCGGACGCCGCGGTAGCGGCTAATGCCGAAAGCATCATACGCGTACCTCCGTCGCCGCGAGGACGAAGGCGGCGATCTTCGCGGGGTCCTTCGCGCCGGAGCTCTCGACGCCCGACGACACGTCGACACACCACGGGCGGACCATCGCGATGGCCGCGGCGACGTTCTCAGGCGTCAGGCCGCCGGCGAGCCAGAGCGGGATCCGCGCGGCGACATCGCGCGCGGTCTCCCAGTTTCCCTCACGGCCGGTGCCGCGGCTGGAGTCGAGCATGACAGCGAGCGCGGCGCCAGCCTCGATGCGCGAGAGCACGTCCGCGGCCGTCGTCTCAGGCTGCGTCCGTAGCGCCTTGATCGCCTGGCGGTTCGCGAGCAGGCAGTCGCTCCACGGCTCATCGCCGCTTAACTGAATGAGGTCGATGCCGCTCTCCTCGGCGATCTGATTCACCTCGTCGATCGGCTGATCCTCGAAGACGCCGACCACGAGCGGGCGCTTGCCCGCGAGCAAGCGATCGAGCGCTTCAGCGCCGTGCGCGAACCAATCGTCGATTGAGGAGAAGCTGCCCGGGTGCAGCGGCGGCGGCGTGTCGTGCTCCAGATCACGCAGCGGCGAGCCGAGCGCGGCGACGATCGACGCTGCCTGTGCGGGGGTGAGCCGGCGCCGGCTCTCGGCGAACATGACGCCGATGAAGTCGGCGCCCGCGTCGGCTGCGGCGACTGCGTCGGCGATGCACATGCAGCCGCAGATTTTCACGCGAGTCACCGTGCAGCCGCCGTGTCTCGCACGATCTGCTCGATATACGCCAACGTGTCCTCCACCAGTTCGGGCAGCGGGCGCGTCGTCTCGAGCGTGAGCCGTGGCTCGTACCTAGTAGCACAAGAGCCCGGATGCCGGCGCAGGTCGAGCGGAACTCGTGGCTGCGATTCCACCGCGTCGCGCGTCGCCAATCGCTGGGCCAGCGCGGCCCGATCGCTGCACACGCATTCGATGAGGATTTGGGGCGAGGCGCCGATCTTCGCCACTTCGAGCCATCGTTCCTCAACCGTGGGCCAATAGATCGGATTGTCCAGCACGAGGGAGTGGCCGAGCCCGGCTAGCGAGCGTGCCTGCGCGAAATACACCTCGTACGCGCCGGGCGCCGCCGCGCTTTCGGCGATACCGCTCCGCAACAGCGCCGCCTTGATCACGTCCTTGTCCAGCACGATCGCGCCCAAGCACGAGGCTAACGTGCGGGCAAGCGTGCTCTTGCCACTGCCTGGCTCCCCGTGCATCTGCACGACGATCTGGTGTTCGCGCCCCACGGGCTGGGCCTCCCGCGTCATATCAGCAGCTCGCGCATCTTGGTCGGGACATCCGGCGCGGTCATCAGCGCTTCGGCGACAAGGACGGCGTGCACGCCCGCTTGCGCCATGCGCTCGGCATCGGCGCGTGTGTGCACGCCGCTCAGCGCCACTACGACGCGATCCATCGGGATCAGCGGGCGCAGGCGTTCGGTCGTGGCGAGGTCCACCTCGAACGTCTTCAGGTCGCGATTGTTGATGCCGATGAGGTCGCTTTCGACGGCGAGGGCGCGTCGCACTTCGTCTTCGCTCGCCACCTCCACGAGGCACTCCATCTGCAACTCATGCGCGAGGACCACGAGCTCTCGCAGCTCAGCGTCGGTGAGAATCGACACGATGAGCAAGATCGCGTCAGCGCCATACGCGCGCGATTCGTACACCTGGTACGGGTCGAATATGAAGTCCTTGCGCAGCATCGCCGGGCGGCCGCCGGGATAATAACCGTCGATGCTGACGCGGCAGTCCGAGAGGAAATCGATCGACCCCTGAAAGTACTTCGACTCCGTGAGCACGGAGATGCCCGCGGCGCCCCCGATCGTGTACGTGCGAGCGACGGCGCGATGCTCGAGCGTCGTCACGAGGCGGCCCTTGGACGGCGACGCCTTCTTGATCTCGGCGATCAGCTGCAGGCGCTTGCCGCCGGTGCTGGGACCGCGCGGACCCTCGAGGATCGAGCGGACGAGGCTCCACTGCTCCGTAGCGATGCGGTCCTGGCGGCGCTTCAGCGCTTCGAGCGGCTCCCGCTGCTTGCGCGCTTCGACTTCGATGCGCTTGTCGGCAACGATCCGGGCGACAATGGTCGACTCGTCGGTCATGGCACCCACCGCGGGGGCTGTGCGCGGGTCAGGCCACGCTGCGCGATGGCGCCGATGTTGGATGTTGGAGGTTGGAGGTTGGACGCGTTCATACGCTCTTCGTCGCTTCTATGAAGGCATCGAGCTTCGCGATTGCGGCGCCGGAATCGATGCTCTTGGTGGCGATGCCTACGCCCGCGGCGATGTCGCTGGCTGCGCCCCAGGCGACGAGCGCGGCGCCGGCGTTGAGCAGTGCGAAATCGCGAAGCGGGCCGGGCACGCCTTCCAGCACGAGCCGCAGCTCGCTGGCGTTCTGCTGCGGCGTGCCGCCTCGCAGAAAGCCGATGTCGTGGCGTCCGAGGCCGACGTCTTCTGGCTGGATGCGGAACGTGTTCACGACGCCGTCGCGAAGCTCGGCCACGGTAGAGGCACCGCTGGCGCTGAACTCGTCGCAGCCGTCGTCTCCATGCACGACGAGCACGTGCTCGCAGTCTAGCCTCGCGAGCACGTGGGCCATCTTCTCGACGAGATCGAGCCGCGGCACGCCGATCACCTGACGGCGGGCGCCAGCAGGATTCGTCAGCGGCCCGAGCAGGTTGAACACGGTGCGGATGCCGATCTCGCGGCGATACGGGGCGACGTGCTTCATCGCCGGATGGAACCCCTGCGCGAACATAAAACCGATGCCGGCGCGTTCGATGCACGCACGCACCTGTTCCGGTGCGAGGTCGATCTTCGCACCCAGCGCTTCCAGCACGTCGGCGCTGCCGCTCTTCGACGTCATCGCGCGGTTCCCGTGCTTCGCGACGCGCGCCCCCGCGCCCGCGGCGACGAACGCCGCGCAGGTGCTGACGTTGAAGGATGCGCCCGCCGCGCCGCCGGTGCCGCACGTGTCCAGCAGCGGGCCTTCGATATCGATGCGGCTGCTCTTCTCGCGCATGACGCGCGCCATGCCCGCGATCTCGGCGACGGTTTCGCCTTTCATCCGCAGCGCCGTCACGTAGGCGCCGAACTGCGCCGGCGTCGCGGCGCCAGTCATCAGCTCTTCCATGCACGCCGCCGCCTCGTCCTCGCTCAGGTCATGGGATTCGGCGAGCTGCAGCAGCGCGTCGCGGATGGTGAAGGTGCTGTCAATCATACGTATGTGTTGTGCGTCGTAAGACGTTCTCGACGAGCACATATTGCTCGCCATCCCATATCGAGTACAAGATCCTGTACTCTCCAACACGGATCCGCCATCCCATACCGCCAGCGAGTTTCTTCACACCCGGCGGTCGTGGCTCGTCGGCCAGGGCAGCAATGGCATCAGAGATTCGTTGCCGGTCCTTAACTGGCAACGCGTCGAGCGCGCGTTGCGCGTTTCGACGTGTTTCGGTGCGGTAACTCAAGCCCCCTGCTTTCCATGTACTCCTCGATCGTTATGGTTCCGGAGGGGTCAGCCGCGTGCTCTTCGAGGCCCCGCATGATCGCCATGCCGTCGAGTTCATCCTCAAACGTCTCTTCGATCGCGTGGCGCACAAGTTCGGCCATTGGCACTTTCTTCTCGAACGCGAAGCGGCGAAGGTCTTCGTATCGATCCTCATCCAGACTCACCAGCAGCCGTTTCATGCCGTCGCCTCCATCCTGTGATGTCGTGATATCAGCATATCACGACACCCGCGCCGGCAGG
>JBBRPY010000041.1:0-30150 GCA_038227375.1 Dehalococcoidia bacterium | reverse complement strand
CGTATTCGATGCCGAAGGTAACGGCCTCGGACAAGGCGACCAGATCGTCGTCAACGGCAGCGTCGTGCAGATGACCAGCCCCACCCGCCGCCGCATCGAGACGCCGGCGCGGGCGACGCAGACGCGCCTCGCCGTCGACGACGACGAGCCGGCTGTTGAGATGGGTGAGGTCGCTCGCAGGGCAGCCTGACCACTGGCGGCTAGAAGCTGGAGGCTGGAGGCTGGGCGGGGCTACGGCCCACCATTCTTCCAATTCCCTGTGCCCTCTGTGTTTTCTGTCGACGGGCGATCGAGATGGGTGACGTGGCGCGCAGAGCGGCCTGACTTTGGAAGGTGGACGATTGAAGATGGAAGGGTAACGGACCCGTCCCCGACATCCGTCCAATTCTCTGCGTCCTCTGTGTCTCCTGTGGACCACGTATCCCGCCGCACACACAGCAAGAGCCCCGCCGCGGCGGGGCTCTTCCGTCGAGTTCGTGGTGAGCCGCGAAGGACTCGAACCTTCAACCGGCTGATTAAGAGTCAGCTGCTATACCATTGAGCTAGCGGCCCAAATGCTCACCGCGCGCCAACGGACGGCGCGCACCGCATTCTAGCACAGCGCCCACCGCCTGCACCGCCCCCGCCGCGGCGGGCTGACGCGGTCCGCCCTGGCGACGTATACTCGCCGCATGGTGCCCGGTCTTCGCACGAACACCCTCTACTACGGCGACAACCTGGACGTCCTCCGGCATCAACTCCCCACCGAGTCGATCGACCTGATCTACCTCGACCCGCCGTTCAACTCGAACCGCTCGTACAACGTGCTCTTCAAGGAAGCCGGCAAGGGCGAGAGCCCGGCGCAGATCGAGGCCTTCGAGGACACCTGGCACCCGGGCGAGGCGGCGAACCGCGCGTTCGATGACGTCGCGATCCACGGCACCGACGACACCGCGCGGCTGCTGAAGGCGATGGTCGATGCGCTTGGCCACAACGACGTCACCGCCTACCTGAGCATGATGGCCGTGCGGCTGATCGAGATGCACCGCGTGCTGAAGCCCACCGGCTCGATCTACCTGCACTGTGACCCGACGGCGAGCCACTACCTGAAGGTGCTGATGGACTCGGTGTTCGGACCCGTGAATTTCATGAACGAAGTGGTCTGGAAGCGGACATCGGTCCACAACGACTCCAAGCGCTTCGGGCGAATACATGACTGCATACTGATCTACGGAGGTGGCCCCGGGCGGACATTCAATGTCGGACGACGCCCGCTTGACGCCTCGTACGTTGACAAGGTCTACACACGTGTCAGCGACGATGGTCGACGATATAGATTGGACAACATCAGTGCTCCCGGCGGGCGCGGCCCCATATACGAATGGCACGGTATCACGCAGGCCTGGCGGTACACCAAAGAAAATATGGAGGCGCTTTACGCTGCGGGCCGTATCAAGACGTATCCAGATGGCCGCGCGATGATAAACGCCTATGTGCGCTACCTCGACGAAAACGAAGGACAATCGGTGCAAGACTGGTGGGACGACATCGGAGTAATAGCCGCGCCGGCCAAGGAGCGTCTCGGCTATCCGACGCAGAAGCCACTCGCGCTCCTTGAGCGAATTGTGCTTGGATCATCGAACGAAGGCGTCGTGTTGGACCCCTTCTGCGGATGCGGCACCGCGGTGCATGCGGCACAGAAGCTCGGCCGCAAGTGGATCGGCATCGACATCACGCACCTGGCGATCGGCCTCATCCGGCGGCGGATGGAGGACGCGTTCCCGGAACTGAAGGACAAGATCAGCGTGATCGGCGAGCCGGTCGATCTGCCGGGCGCGCAGGAGCTCGCGGACCGCGACAAGTATCAGTTCCAGTGGTGGGCGCTCGACAAGATCGGCGCCTCGCCCGCCGGTGGCGACCGCAAGAAGGGGATGGACCGCGGCATCGACGGCATCATCCCGTTCATGGAGGGCGTCGCCGACCGCCGCCGCGTCATCGTCTCGGTGAAGGGCGGCGCGATCACGTCGGCGCACGTCCGCGACCTCAAGGGCGTGCTGGAGCGCGAGGACGCCCCGATCGGCGTGCTGCTGACGCTGCGCGCGCCCACGCGCGAGATGCGGACGGAGGCGGCGGCGGCCGGCTCCTTCAATAGCGAGCGCTGGGGCAAGAGCTACCCGAAGATCCAGATCCTCACCGTCGCCGACGTGCTGAACGGCAAGCGCGTGAACATGCCGCCGCAGGTCTCCCCCTTCGCCGAGGCCCCGCGCGAGACGCGCATCGACGGCCGCCAGGCGCCGCTGGAGATGTAATGGGCAGTTGGAAGCTGGAGGTTGGAGGCTGGGGTCAGGCTCCAACGTCGGGCTCAGGTGCCCAGCCTCTAGTCTCTAGCCTCCAATCGCCCAGCCTACACGTACCCGACGATCAGCACGTCGTCGCCGAGGCGCTGGACCTCGATGTCGCGCAGGGTGAGGGCGTCAGCCATGCGGGCGGCGCCGGTGCCCGCGACGGCGGGGTAGGCCGTGCCGCCGACGATCTTCGGCGCGATGATCGCGGCGACCCGGTCGGCGAGACCGGCTCCGAGCAGGCTGGCGTGCAGGACGCCGCCGCCTTCGCACAGAAGCGAGAGCACACGGCGGCCGCCCAGCAGCGTCAGCAGCGCGCGCAGGTCGACGCGGCCGCTGGTGTCCGCGGGCAGCACCAGCGCCTCCGCGCCCGCGGCCTCGACGCTTGTGCGCCACTGCGGTGAGGACGCGGCGGTCGTCGCGATGATCGTCTGGCCGGGGCCGAGCACCTTCGCATCGAGCGGCGTGCGCCCGCGAGAGTCGGCGACGATGCGCAGCGGCTGCCGTGCCGCCGCGGCGCCGCCGGGGCGCGCCGTGAGCTGCGGGTCATCGAGCAGCACGTTGTTGACGCCGCAGATCATCGCATCGACGCGCGTGCGCTGCTCGTGCGCCCAGGCGCGCGCCGCCTCGCCCGCCACCCAGCGCGAGTCGCCGCTGGCGGCGGCGATCTTGCCGTCGAGCGTCGCCGCGAACTTGACCGTCACGAAGGGTAGCCCGGTCGTGCGCTGCTTGATGTAGGCCTCGAGCAGCTTGCGCGACTCCGACTCGCCATCGCCGGTCTCGACGGTGACGCCGGCGGCGCGCAGCCGCTCGATGCCTGCGCCGGCAACGCGCGCGTCCGGGTCGGCCATGGACAGATGCACGGTGGCGACGCCGGCGGCGATCAGCGCGTCCGCGCACGGCCCGCCGCGCCCCGTATGGCCGACGAAGGTACACGGCTCGAGCGTGACGTACGCCACCGCCCCGGCGGCCGCCGTTCCCGCCTGCGCCAGCGCCATCGCCTCGGCGTGCGGCGCCCCCGGCGGCTGCGTCGCGCCCTCGCCGACGACCGCATCGCCGCGCACGATGACGCAGCCCACATTCGGGTTCGGGCTCGTCGCCCCGGCGACGTCTGCGGCAAGCGCGAGTGCGCGCATCATGTGCTCAGTGGTCATGCGGCAGCGTACCTGCTCTGGACGAGCAGCTTCTCGTATCGGTGGCGAAGCTGGATGATGGAAGCTGGAAGCTGGAGCGCGTCCTCCAGCCTCCAGCTTCTAGCGTCCAGCCTCAGCCGCGGCGAGCCGCCGATACAGCTTCTCAAGCCTGGGCATCTCCACTTCGTTCAGGCCGCGGGCTGCCACCAGCGCCTGATTCGTGTCCGCCGCCGCGCGCCGGAGGGCGTCGTCGCCAAGGGCACGGCCGATGCGCTCGGCCAGGACGTCGGGACGGTGCAGCGGCACGCGGAAGCCGTTGACGCCGTCGTCCACCCATTCACGCTGGCTCGGCAGGTCGGAGACGATCGGGAAGCAGCCGGCGGCCATCGCCTGCAGCAGCGCCACCGACGTGCCATCGGACGAGGGGACGGAGACGAAGATGTCTGCTCCAGTCAGCGCGTCGCGGAAGCGCTCGCGGTCCAGCGCGCCGGTGAACTCGACGCGCCCGCCCGCCGCCAGCGCCCGCCACTGCAGCTCGACGGACTGCGATCCGGTGTGCGCGACCACCAGCCGCGCGCCGGCGTGCGTCCGCGCGACGCGCCGGTAGGCGTCGATGATCTCGCCGATGTTGTACAGCGGCTCATGCGCGCGCGTGCTGATGATCGTCGGGGCGCGCCCGGCGACAGGAGGCGCGACGTTGACCGATGCTTCGTGCGCGGCGAGGAACCAGCGGTCGGCGCCCAGCGTGATCTGCGCGATCGCGTTCGCCGGCGCCCCGAGTGCGGCCATGCGCCCGGCCATGTAGGCGTTGTTCGACGTCAGCAGGTCGGCACGCCGGAGGGTCCAGCGCGCGATCAGCTTCGTGATCGGGTCGCGTTGTGGTTCGACGAGAATGTCGGACCCCCAGGCTGTGACGACGTACGGATGGCAGCCTGCAAGCGCGCCATAGAATCCGTGCTCGACAACGAAGTGTGCGTGGAGCACGTCGGGCGCGATCGCCCGCACGACGCGCCCGAGCCCTGCGCGCTGGTAGCGCAGCGCGTGGGCGATGCGCCCGGGGCCGCGTGGCAGTCGCCGTTGCGCCGCACCGGCGACGCCACCACCTGCACCGCCGCGCACCGGGGCCGCATGCGCGCGCCATCGATCCGCCGCCGGCCGCAGCGCGTGCAGGGTGACGCCCGGCAGCGGCGCCGCCGGCGGGTAGTAGCTGATTGCATGGACGTCGTGGCCGCGCTCGACGAACCAGCGCAGCCACGACCGCGCGTGCACGCTGTCGAAGTCGGCGAGCACGGCGAGACGCAGGCGCCCGCTGTCCGCGACGCGCTCGACCGCCGCGGCCGCTGACGGCTCCGCGTCAACCGCTGGCACGCGGCGCCTCCGCTTCGAGCCGCCGGCGCCCGAGCCGCGCCATCAGGCCGCGCGCGGCGTCGGCGTACAGGCGCAGGTCGGCCGGGCGCGGCAGCACCGCATCAAGCGCGGGCTGCCCCGAGATCCGGCGATAGGCGAAGAGCGCGGCGCAGAAGTGCGCGCCGTAGGCCAGCGACGACGCCGCGGCGGCGCCGCTGACGCCGAACGCCGGCACCAGCACGAACAGCGCGACCACCGTAACGACGAGCGACGACAGCGTGATCAGCGTGTTCACCAGGGGCCGCCCCTGGCTGAAGATGTAGCTCGTCAGCACCTTCGATCCCGTGAGCGCCACCGTGCCCGGCAGCAGCCACCAGAGAGCGCGGACGGAGCCGTCGTAGGCGCTGCCGAAGACGAGCGGGATCACGACCGGCGCCGCCACAGCCAGCGCGAGCGACGCGACGGCGGCGACGAGCACAGTATTGCGCGTCGCGACGGGCGCCATCCAGCGCACGTCTTCCGGCGCCGCGGACGTGAGATGCGGCAGCAGCACGATCGCGACGGCGTTCGCCAGCAGCCAGACGGCCTCGGTCATCGAGACGCCGATCGCGTAGATGCCGACGCCCGCGAGGCCGACGAACGCGCGCACGACGTACTGGTCCAGCCGGTAGTTCAGCAGTTGCAGCATGTTGCCGGCTTCGCCCTGCACGCCGAATCGGACGAGCGTGCGCAGCACCGGCCAGCGCGGCCGCAGGATCTGCGCGAAGTCGACCTGCCGCAGTCCGATGCGGGCGAGCGCGAGCGCGGCGGCGGCGGCATTCGACGCGATCCAGGCGCCGACCACGCGCGCCGGCGTCGCCGCATCGGAGGCGTACAGCGCCGCAACGAGGGCGAGCACGACGAGCGGCTGGATGATCGTCGTGAGGCCCATATCGACGAAGCGGCGCTCCGCTTGCAGCACAAACCGCAAGAGCGCCGCGTAGAGCAGCAACGGCACGGCGGGGATCAGCAGCCACGCGGGGACGCCCTCGCCGAGGACATCGGCGCCCGCCCAGGGGACCGTGGCGGCGACGGCGATCGCGCTCGCCCCGAGCGCGAAGAGCGCGGCGACGTGCGCGGCGCTGACGACGTCGCGAAGCGGCAGCCGCCCCTTGCCCAGGTAGTAGATAGCAGCGCTGCCGAATCCAAGACCGAGGACCGTCTGTGCGAGAGCGGTCGAGACGACGAACAGGCCGAAGACGCCGCGGCCGCCAGGGCCGAGCGCCCGCGCAATCAGCACGCCGGCGGCGAACGCCAGCAGCCCATCGGCAGCGTAGGTGAGCAGGACGATGTTGACGTTCCCGAAGAACGAGCGCTGCGGCAGATCGGGCGGTACGCCGGCCGTGTCCTGCATCGACAGATTGTATCGGCTGCGCCCCGCGGCGACGGGGCGCGCGGGGCGCGGTGTGACATCGCCGACGATGACTTCGGGCAGCGAACGGCGTACGGTATGCGCAGATCACAGTCGCGCATAGGTCGAGGAGTCACGCGATGGCTGCGTATCCGCCAGCGCTCCGGCAGCCGGGACCGCGGACCAAGAGCGGCTACCCCGGCGCGACGGTCAACGCCGTCGAGGGGATCGTCTGCCATTCGATGGTGGGCTATGCCGCCGGCGCGATGGCCACGCTCGATGACCCGCTGCGCCGCGCATCATGGCACTTCTCGGTCCTGCGCGACGGCGCCGTCTGGCAGCACTACGACACGCTGGCGATCGCCTGGCACTGCGGCAGCCGCGAGTGGAACGCGCGCACGATCGGCATCGAGCACGAAGGCGGCTTCGATCCGGTCGATGAGCCACTGACGGATCCGCAGTCGCGGGCGAGCGTCGCCCTCGTGCGCTGGCTCGCGTCCGAACACGGCATCCCGCTGCGCCGTCGCGCCGGCCTCTGGGAGCATCGCGAGGTGGCGCCGGCCGGCGACCCGACGTCGTGTCCGGACAACCGCATCCCCTGGCAGCACTATACGGAGGCGCGCGTGTACAGCGACGAGGAGATCGATGCGAAGGCGGGCGAGCTCTACCGTCAGCTCGCCGCGCTCGGCAAGAAGATCGACGACCTCGCCGGGTCGATCACCCGGGCGCTGATCGACCACAACGCGCGCCTCGTTGCACTCGAGGCAGCGAAGCAGCGTCGGTAGCCCCACTGACGCCAAGCCGTGTGGCGCTCCCAACCGGTGCGGCGTGACGGCCGAGTAGCAGCGAAGAATCAGCGCGCCCCGTCGACCATCGCGCCGACCGCCTCCACCTCCGCCGCCATGCGCTGGTCCCACGTCCAGAAGTGGTCCGCGGCGTATGCGGCCGCCGTCGATGCCAACCGCGACCGCTGCTCGCCATCGCCCGCGAGCGTCACGAGCAGGTCCGCGAGGCGCTCCTCCAGCGTCTTGACGAATCCCGAGCGCTGCGCATGGTCGACGAGACGCCCGGTGCGGCCGTCCGCGATCAGCTCGCGCGTGTCGCCAGCGTCCACGGCGACGATGCACATCCCGGCAGCCATCGCCTCCAGCAGCGGGTTGCCGACATTCGAGAGGTCGGCCACCGCCAGAAAGACGTCCGCGGCGCGCATGTAGCCCAGCACGTCGGGCTGCGGCACCGCGCCCACGAAGCGGACGCTGCCGCCGACGCCAAGCTCGCGGGCGAGCGACTCCAGCCGCGGTCGCTCTTCGCCGTCACCGACGACCAGCAGTAGGGCGCCGGGCACCCAGGAGCGGACGCGGGGGAGGGCGCGTATCGCGCGGTCCACGCGCTTCCACGTCGCAAGCCGCGATGCCGTGAGCATGACGAAGGCGTCGGTCGGAGTCTCGTGCTGCTCGCGAGCGGCAGTGCGGTCGCTCGCCGACGCGGGCCGCAGCCGGTCGAGGTCGAGTCCATTGCGCCAGAACTTCACGCGCCCCTTCGACCCGGGGTTGAGCTTGGCCAGCACCTCGTCGCCCTGCGTGCCGTCGTCCGTCATGATGATCAGGTCGGCCGGCGTCTTGAGGGCGAGCGCCTCTTCGTACCGGCGGTAGTACAGCGCCATGTTCTTCAGCGCCGGAAACATCACCGTCCCTTGGTAGCGCGCGACCAGCGGCAGCCCGACGCCGCGCCGGCGCAGCAGGCGCGCCGCCAGCACGGCGTGCGCTTCGTAGGCGTAGATGGCGTCGTAGGCGACGCCTCCCGTGCTGACGAGGCGCTCCGCGCGGTTCGCCGCAAGCCAGGGGAAGGCGATGGCGAAGCGCAGCTTCTGGTCCAGCTTCTCGACCGGCGCCGGCAGCGCGCGGGGCAGCGGCAGATCGCGAAGGCTCGGCATATGAAAGGTGTGGAAGCGGACGTTCGGGATCTCGGGCCGCGATTCGGGCGCTTCATCCTGCCCGCGCTTCCTGTAGAAATGGTTGGCGCCGATGTCGGGCGCCACCACATCCACGCGGTGCCCCGCCTCGCCATACGCACGCAGGGTTCGTTCGAGCGTCGGCGCGCCCTTCCCCTGGTCGAGCGACCACACGTCGAGCGCGCAGATGAGAAGGAGATTCATGCCTCGGATCACTTAGATGCGGGTGCTGACCGCGGTCTGATCGACGCGCCGGGTGAGCGGCGCACGCGGTCGCACTGGGCGCGCCGAATGTGCGTTATGTCCGGCTTCTCCGGCGGAGGGCGGGCCGCGCGTCGATCGGCGCCGGCTCCGCGCCGGCGAAGGGCCGCCGCCCGCGCGCGTAGTCCAGCACGAGCGCGCCCGCGACGCCCGCCAGCAGCCCGATCGCCACCGCCGCGCCCAAGCGGCCCGCGGTCGAACCGATGCCCACCGTCTGTGCATGCGGACCGACGACCGAAATGGCCGCGGCTTTCATGGACCTGGCAACGATTTCGTACGACTGCGAGAGCTTTGCTGCTGTCTCGTAGTTTTCCTGCGCTGCGACGAGCTGTTGCCTCGCGGCGGCGTCATCCGGCCGCGCGGCCACGTCGGCGGCGCGCTGGTCGAGCAGCGCCCGCGTCTGGTCGAGCTGGCGCGCGTAGGGCTGCACGAGCAACCGTTCAATGTCGGGTGTGCCCGTCGCCGCCGCGTCGGCGAAGGTCTGCTGCCAGCCGCGCGCGAGCGTCAGCGCGCCCGATCCCGTCACCGTGAAATCGACCTCCGGCCGGTTGAAGCGCGCCTCGGCGGTTAGCCGCTGATGGAGCTGCTCGACCGGCACGCCTGACTCCTGCGAGACGCGGGCAAATACGCCGTCGCTCGTCGCGAGCCGGGCATAGTCGAAGGGCGATGGCAGCACCGCCGGGCCGAACAGTGGCGGTAGCGCATCAACGAGCACGTTCTCGCGAAACCGCGCTTCGCTCGAGCCGGGCCGCACGGCGCCGATGATCAGCGCCGTCGCCACAGCGAGGACGAGCGTGACGAGCGGCAACCAGCGGTAACGCCAAAGCGCGCTAAGGTCGCGTCCAAGGCCGGAATCGCGCAGGCGGGACGGAGGATTCCTCACGCCGCGAGTGTAGGCGCGCGCGCGCCAGCGGGTCAACCCGCCTGCGGATGGAGGATCGACGGTGGACGATTGACGATGGATGCGCCGAAGTCGAGCGCGGGCGCCCGCCAACGATCGGGGATCGCCACTTTGTAGCGCGCGGTATTGATCATCGCATCTGCGCAGCGTATGATCGCGCGGTCAACGATGGACCAATGGCACACACAGGAGGACTCGGATGCCGAAGTATCTTTTTCAGGTTGCGTACGAGAGTAGCGGCTGGGCAGGTCTGGTGAAGAACCCGCAGGACCGTGGGGAGGCCATCCGGCCGGCGGTCGAAGGGCTGGGCGGCAAGCTTGAGTCGTTCTACCTGGCGTTCGGGAAGTACGACGTCATCGGGATTCTCGACATGCCCGACAACGTCAGTGTGGCCGCGTTCTCGATCTCCGTATCGGCTGGCGGCGCCGTGAAGTCGATTCTGACGACGCCGTTGATGACGGCGCGCGAAGGCGTCGATGCGATGCGCAAGGCCGGTGGGTCGCGCTACCGGACGTCCACACAGTCTCCAACCAACGGCAAGCCCGCTGCCAGCCGACCGCGCGCGGCCGCCCGCAAATAGCGCGAGCCTGCGGCTGCCGTGCGGCGGCACACCGACGCGGCCTCACCCCGGCCCCTCTCCACGCGTGGAGAGGGGAGTTTGAGTGCCGTCGGTCCACAGAACGTCGTCGGAGCATCACGCGACCATCCTGCGACGTGATCCCCTCTCCATCTTGGGAGAGGGGTGCCCGAGGGGCGGGGTGAGGGCGCGCCTCAGCGCGGCTCACCCTCATCCGGCGGGCGTGTGACGTGGACACGTCCGCGCTGCCGTTCGACCTCGCGCCGGACGAGCGAATCTTCCAGGCCTCGACCCCAGAGCGATGGCGCCACGAACGTGCGGAATCCCTGCATCAGCAGCAGGGCGCCCCAGATCGCCGCGACCCACTGCACCCACCAGCCGCCGCCTGTGAGCCAGTCGACGAGCGCCAAAGCGCCGACCACTACGGCGTAGGTCACGCAGTGCCGGAAGAAATCGAGCCGGCGGCGGACACCGCGGCGGATGGCGCGAAGCTCGCGATCGCCGTCATCATCCGGTCCGCCGCGCGAGCGCCCGGAGCCGATTCGCACGCCGCCCCACGGCCCGCGGATGTCGATGCCCTCGAAGTCGTCGCGATCGTCGCCCTGCATGACGCACCTCCGTTCCGACAGGATAGCGGGAAGGAGGCGGCAACCTACTGATTGCAGCCCGTGATGTAGCGCTCCTACGGAGTGCTGGTCCGAGGCGGTCGAAGATAGCTGACCGTCAATGGTGCGCCCGATCCGCGTACATCTGCGCGGATATGGCGGGATCTCGACGGTCTCCCGCACCTAGCTCCCCTCTCCACGCGCTGGAGCGGGGCCGGTCGCAGACTTGCTGCGGAGAGGGGTGAGGCCGAGCCTGCTCCCTAGCTGCAGGCGTGGGTGGCCGACGACGCGGCCGTCACTTCAGCGGCGCTCAGGGCGCGCGGGTAGATGCGCACCTCATCGATGTCGCCCTTGAACGATCGATTCTTTTGCGTGGTGAACGCCCAGCGGCCGATCGTCAGGTGGTAATCGGCGCCGGTCGGCACGATCGTGCCCGTCAGCGGCGACGTGCCGCTGGCGACGCCGTTGACGTAGATCCGCAGCGCCGTCCCGTCGTAGACGCCCGTCACGTGCTGCCATTGGTTCTGCACGGTGGCGGCGGCGGACTGCACATAGTTGCGCTGGGCGCCGGTCTTGACGGCGAATTCGAACTGGCCGTTGTTCTGCGAGTTCTGCAGCCAGAACTGGCCAACGTCCGCTGTCGCGTTCGAGTTGTTGGAGACGATGTTCGCCCAGGCGTTGCCGGTCCCCGGCGCCACGGTCCAGCGCACCCAGGCCATCACCGTGAGCTGGTTCGAGAGCGCGAGCGGCGGCAGGCCGAGGTCCAGGTAGCTCGTCGAGCCGTTGAATCCGCTGGCGTAGCGGCAGCTGCCGGGGTTGCCGGCGATCGCGCTCGACGTGTTCGCCGTCTGCACGCCGCCGATGCTGACGCCGTTGAGACTGTTGCCGCTGCCGTCGCGCACCTCGCCCGCCGTGCCGTTCCAGGAAACCGCCTCCATGTCGTACGCGGCGAGCACCCCGCCGGCGACCGGCGTCGGTGTCGCCGTCGGGACGGGCGTCTTCGTCGGTGTCGGGGTGGGCGTGCGCGTCGGCGTGCTGGTGGGCGTATTCGTCGGCGTCGCCGTTGCCACAGGTGTATTCGTCGGCGTCGCGGCGCCGCCGGGCGTACTCGTCGGCGTCGGCGCCGAAACGGGCGTGTTCGTCGACGTCGGCGCTGGCGTCTTCGTTGGCGTCGCGGTCGGGGCCGGCGTATTCGTCGGCAGCACGCCGCCACACGTGTGCGTAGCAGAGGCGGCAGCCGAGACCTCGGACGCCGAGAGGGCGCGCGAGTAGATGCGCACCTCGTCGACGTCGCCCTTGAACGAGCGGTTTCCCGGGCTGCCGAAGGCCCAGCGGCCGATGGTCAGGTGGTAGCCGGCGCCGGCCGGGACGATCGCGCCGGTCAGCGGCGCCGTCCCGTTGGCAACGCCGTTGACATACATCCGCAGCGTCGTGCCGTCGTAGACGCCCGTCACGTGCTGCCACTGGTTCTGCACGGGCGCGAGGGTGGACTGCACGTAGTTGCGTTGCGCACCGGTCGCGACGGCGAACTCGAACTGGCCGTTGGTCTCCGAGTTTTGCAGCCAGAACTGGCCGCTGTCCGCAGTCGCGTTCGAGTTATTGGAAACGATATTCGCCCAGGCGTTGCCGGTCGCTGGCGCTACGGTCCAGCGCACCCACGCCATCACCGTCAGTTGGTTCGGCAGCGCCAGCGACGGCGTGCCGAGGTCGAGGTAGCTGCTCGCGCCATTGAATCCGCTGGCGTAACGGCAGCTGCCCGGGTCGCCCGCGATCGCGCTCGACGTGTTCGCCGTCTGGGCACCGCTGACGCTGACGCCATTCAGTCCGTTGCCGCTACCGTCGCGCACCTCGCCCGCCGTGCCGTTCCAGGCCGCCGACTCCATGTCGTACGACGCGAGCATGCCGCCGGGCACGGGCGTCTGCGTCGGCGTCGGGGTAGCTGTCGGCGTCCTCGTTGCAGTTGGTGTCGGCGTCGATGTGCCCGTTGCCGTCGCCGTCTTCGTCGGCGTGGCCGTCGGCGGGGGCGCCGGCGTGTCGGTGGCCGTCGGGATCGCCGTATCCGTCGCCACTGGCACTGATGTGTCGGTGGCGATCGGCGTGTCCGAGGGCAGCGGGCTCGGCGTGTCGGTTGGCCCGCCCGGCGTGGACGTGGGTGCGGGCGACGGCGTATCCGTTGCTGTTGCAGTGGCCGTTGCCGTGAGCGTGGCGGTCTTCGTCGGCGTCATGGTCGACGTTGCCGTCGGCGTCGCCGACGGCGAGGGCGTGCGCGTCGCCGTCGCCGTGTTCGTCGGCGTGGGCGTCGGGTCGACGAAGCCGGCAGTGTAGGTGGCGTCAGCATTCGCAGTGACGCCGTGCTGCTGCGCCAGCCCGTCAGACCATGACCCGAAGAGGACGGGGTTACCGCCGATGGTTTGCGGCGACGGTGCGAAGAGCGTGTGCGCGGACTTCCGCGGCACGCTGCGCGTGAACGGTACGGTCTGGTTCGTGCTGTCGACCGTCAGGTTCACGCCGGCGCGGTTCGATGCGAAACTGAGCGTCACGCGGTTCGGCGTGACGTTCACCTTCTGCGCGTTCGTCAGCCCGGCGCTGTCGACCGCTGTCAGGAAGATGTCGTAGTTCGTGAAGTCGCCGTGGTCGTCGGCCGGGAACGACCCGCTGGCCGCTCCATTGAGCGTGATGCCCGGGTGCGTGTGGCAGATGGTGAACGTGGCGTCTGTGCAATGGTTGAGGGTGACACTCCACGACAGGCTCGCCGCCGGCAGGATCCCGTCTTGCGGGTCCGTCGCCGATCCGGAGAAATTGATCGTGTCGCCTACGTCATAGCGCGCGCCGGCGGCCGGCGCGCCGATCGTCGCCACCGGCGGCGAGTTGCCCGCCTGGATCGCGAAGGTCTTGGTGCCAATGGCGAACAGCGGGTCCGTCACCGTCAACGTCGCGGTGTAGTTGTTCGCCGTCGTGTAGGTGTGCGATGGATTCTGCGCGCTGGAGTGCGCGCTGCCGTCGCCGAAATCCCAGTCGTACGTGATCACCTGCCCGGCGTCGGGGTCGTTCGACCCGGCGCTGGAAAAGCTCACGGTGAGTGGGAGCGGTCCGGCGCTCGGTGTGGCGGCGCCGTTGGCGACGGGCGGCCGGTTGCCGCCCGTGTAGCGGATGTGGCGGATCTCGCTCGCGTTGATCGCGAGATAGTAGATGTCGCCGTCGGCGGGATTCGCTTCAACCTGCACTGGCCCAGCGGCAGCGGTCGAGAACACCTGATCGCTCCCGGCGATCAGGTTGTTCGACGCGTCCACTTTGAGCACCTTGATCTTGTCGACGGCATAATCGCCGTAGAAGTAGGTGTTCTGGAACGCCGGGCTGTAGCTGTTGGCGCCGGTGAAGGCGCCTCCGACGGATGCCGCCGTGAACGCCGAGTGGTCCCAGGTGTAGAGGGGTGGCGTCGCCGTGCCGGCCGCGTAGAGCGCCGTGCACTGCGAGAAAGCCGCGTACCCGGGCTGCTGTCCGACGCCCTCGTAGCAGGGCCAGCCGAGGTTCTGTCCCCCGGTGACGACGTTGATCTCCTCCCAGGTATCCCAGCCGACATCGCCCGTGAACAGCGTGTTCGTGCCGGGCTTGAAGTTGAGCCGGAAGTCGTTCCGGACGCCGTAGGCCCACACCTTGGAGCGGGTGGCGTTGACGTCACCGTTGTAGAAGGGGTTGTCGGTGAGTCCCTTTCCCGTGGCCGGGTCGACCCGCAGGATCTTCCCTGCCAAGCGGTCGATGCTCTGGGCGCGCAGCGCCCGGCTGTCGACCGTCGCATAGCTCGCGCCGTCGCCGGTCGCCACGTAGAGCTTGCCGTCCTGGCCGAACCGCACGTTCCCGATACTGTGGCTGTCGTAGTCGGACGGGATGCAGTCGGCGGTCAGCGTCAGGTTCTCGCAGGAGGGATGCGCCGGGTCGCCGGGCGAGGTTCCCAGCAGCACCTTCTTGCTGCCTCCCGCTGCGACATCGCCGCTGGCGGTGACGCGGATGACCTGCGTGCTCTTGGTGCCCGAGATATTCGACGGGTCGTTATCGTAGGTGTACGAGAGATAGACGAACCCGTTCGAAGAAAAATTCGGGTCGAGCGTGATGCCGAGGAGACCGCGGTCCAGGTAGTTGTTCACCAGCGAGATCGTGTAGAACGGCGCCGCCAGCAGCGCGCCATTCTTGAAGATGCGGACGTTGCCGTCCTTCTGTGCGATGAAGATGCGGCCGTCCGGCGCGAAGGCGAACGCCGTCGAGAAGCCGAGGCCGGTGACGATCGGGTCCGTCACGTAGCCACCGAGGTCGGGCCGCAGGCCGTAGGTGAACTGCATGAACGCCGAGCCGATGTTCTCATAGAACTCGACCTTGATCGTGTGCGTCCCGGCCGTCATCTGCTTGTTCGCCGACGTCGTCACCTGCGGCTGATCCTTCCAGGCGTTGACGACGAGTTGCCCGTCGACGAAGACGCGCGACCCATCGTCGCTGGTCGTCGTGAACTGGTAGACGCCGTCCTGAAAATCGATGTCGCGCGTCCAACGCGCGCTGAACGCATCGGCGTTGATGCCGCTGCCCGGTGAACCCGTCCCCCAATCGAAGTTGATGTCCTGACCGTCGTTGCGGCTGACAACGGGCGCGCCAAAGAGGTTCTTGTTGTTGTAGTACGTGGCGTTCCAGCCGGCGGGCAGCGTATTCACGTCCTGGATCGTCGCCTGCATCGTCGCGCCGCCACCGGCGTCGTACAGCTCGATGACGATGGTATGGGATCCAGCGGACATGGCATCGTCATAGAAGTACGTCGTCGGCGCCTGATCGACCCAGGCGTCGATGATCTTCGTGCCGTCGACGTACACCCGCACGCCGTCATCGGCCGTGACGGTGAACCGGTATGAGCCCGCGGCGTATGTGTCGGTGCGGGTCCAGCGGACGCTGAAGTTGTCGGCGTTGACGCCCGGGCCCGGCGAGGCCGCCCAGAATTGGTCGAGCGTCGGCGCCGGTCCGGGATTCGGGTTGCCGTTCGAGCCGTCGTTTCGCGTCAGCGCGGGCGAGCCGCTGAGTGTGAGGTTGTTGTAGTACTGCCCGGTCCAGCTTCCGGCGGCGGCGTACGCGCGCGGTTGGCCAGCGTGCCACAGCGCCAGCAGCGCGACCAGCACAAGCAGCGCGGCCGCAGAGTTCACGCGTGACCGGATCGATGACAAGGAAGACCCCCGACTGCTTGCGTTGGTGCGCGCCTGTACGTCGAATTCCACGCGAGCGCTGCACGTACTCGACCACCGTGATCCAGAGCGCAGGCCCGGCGGCGAGTTCGCGCCGCGCACGCAGACGGGGGAGCATGCGCGGGCGGCCTCAGACGCAATTCTAGCGCAAATCCGCATACGCCGGTCTGCATAATGCGTCAACTCTATGTAATCTCTCCGATGTGAGATTACCGATCCGCGCGACATACGCGATGTCAACAGCAAAACGCTCGTCCCCCCCAAACGATACGTCGCAACGTCAAGCCGAGCGGAACTTCCGGAGGGGCGCCGCATCGCATCCCGTGGAGCGCGAGCTGCGCTTTCGCCACCGCGCGTCGTTGGGTACGATCGCCGCCAATGGCACTGAAGGCCGGCGGCCCCTACGTCGTGACGTTAGGGACAGGACGCCCGCAGGCTGTTGGGTACATCGCAGCAGCCATCGGACCGAAGGAGCATCCGTGCCCGAATTCACGCGCGTCGCCCGCCTCTCGGACATTCCGCCCGGCAGCATGAAGGGCGTGAAGGCGAAGGGGAAAGAGATCCTCGTCGCGAACATCGACGGCGCGGCGTACGCCATCGGCGACCGCTGCACACACCTCCGCGGCCATCTGCATAACGGTTGCATCGACGGCACGATCGTCGAATGCCCGCTGCACGGCGTCCGCTTCGACCTCACGGACGGCGGCGTCTGCAGCTGGGTGACGCACCCGGCCTGGTACAAGCTGTTGATGGACGCGAGCTTCCCCGGCGTCCTCAAGCGCGGCGTGCCCACCTACCCGACGCGCGTCGAAGGCGACGACATCTACGTAGAGGTGTGACGGTCGTCGGTGGTCGGTCGTCGGGGGCCGACGGCGGTTCATTCGTGCATCGTTCGCTTGACGCGGCGCACCCGGACGTAGCGGAGGAGCTACAGGTCCGTTCCTCTCAGGGAGCCCGGCCGGGAAATCGCGGCCGCGTCGTCGGTGGGCGCAGCATCCTCCAACATCCAACCTCCAACACCCAGATCAGGGAGGCGTCATGTACGAGTCCGCAAACTACCCCACCTCCGAAACAGAAGCCGACGAGTTTGTACGGTCGATGCGTCACGGCACCTTGATCGCGACGCCGCCGGACGGGCACCCGCAGACCAGCATCCTGCCCTTCGTGAAGGATGGGGGCGTCATCGAGGTGCACTGCGTCCAGGCGGACCCCACGTTCGCGGCGATCACGCTGAACCCGCGCGTGACGTTCCTGGTGTCCGACTTCCTGGCGTTTTCGCCGCATCACTGGGTGAACGCCGAGGACGCCGCGCGCGCAACGCTGCACTTCCGCGCCGTCCAGTACGAATGCGACGCCGCTGTCACGACGGAGCCGGCCGAGGTCGCCGCGGCGCTCGCCCGGCTGCTGCGGCAGCAGGAACCGAACGAGACGTACCGCCCGCTCGCCGACGACGCGACCTACGGCCCGCGACTGCGGCGGCTGGCGGCGCTGCGGCTGACGATCGTCCGTCAGCAGGCGAAGTTCAAGGTGGGTCCGGCAGGGCCGGATGAGCTCAAGCTCGCCATCGCCTCGCGCCTGCGTGAACGGGACGAACCGGGCGATGGGCGCGCGGCGTCGGTGATTGAGACGCGCGTAGCGGGCGACCCGCGGGCCGAGTGAAGTGGGAGAACAGGGCGGGTTCGCCGGCTATGCGCGCCGCTCGAGCTTGCGGAAGCGCAGGCGTAGCAGCTGCCGCGCCATCTTGATGATGTCTTGCGGGAACTTCACCCGTGAGTCCGGGTCCTCGACCCAGCGCACAGGCACTTCCTTCAGGCGGCAGCCGGTCTTCTCGGCGATGATCAGCAGCTCGCTGTCGAAGAACCACTCGCCATCCTCGACCTGCGGCAGCAGGCGCTGCGCCGCCTCCCGCGTGATCGCCTTGAAGCCGCACTGCGCGTCGGAAAACTTCGTCCAGAACAGCAGCTTGATCAGCGTGATGTAGCCGCGCGAGTTGACCTCGCGCCTGAGCGAGCGCTCGACGTCGGAGCGCCGGGAGAGGCGTGAGCCGTAGGCGACGTCGTAGCCCTCCTCCAGCACGCCGGCGAGCAGCGGCAGCACCGACGCGAGGTCCGTCGAGAGGTCGACGTCCATATAGCACATGGCGTCGGCGCCGCTCGCCAGCCAGCCCTGCTTCAGCGCGCGCCCGCGGCCCTTGCGGTCGAGGTGGAGGACGCCGACCTCGTCCGGGTGCGCGGCCGCGAGCGTGCGCGCGACAGCGAGCGTGCCGTCGGTCGAGGCGTTGTCGGCGACGACGACGCGCCAGGCGTAGGGCAAGTGCTCCGCCGCCCAGGCGCATAGGGTCTCGACGCTCCGCGCGAGCGTCCGCTCCTCGTTGTAGCAGGGGATGAAGAGGTCGACGGACTTCACGGCGGCAGGTTATGTGTTGGGCATGTTTCAGGACAGCCGTGTGTTGCTGTCGATGTTAGATGTTGGATGTTGGATGTTGGAATTCGGACGATGGACCGTGGATGTTGAAGATGTAGTGGTGGGCCAGATCGAGCGCCCCGCGCGACGCTCTCGCCCTCATCATCTATTTCGCGAGTCATTTCGCGCACCCTGGTATCCAACATCCAACCTCGAACATCCAACATCGCGCACATGTGCAAGAGAGCGCACCCGTCGATCCAACATCCAACCTCCAACCTCCAACATCGCGCACATGCGCAGCGAGAGCGCCCCGCAGGACGCTCTCGCATTCCATCGATCGATACCACCCGAGCGCTAGTAGTCCATCGGCGGCGGGGCCGGGGCGGCGGACGGCGCCTCCGGGATCTCCGTCACCAGCGTCTCCGTCGTCAGCACCATCGCGGCGATGCTGGCGGCATTCTCGAGCGCCGAGCGCGTCACCTTCGCCGGGTCGATGATGCCGGCCTTGAGCAGGTCGGTGTAGACGTCGTTGCGGGCGTCGTAGCCGTACGCCTTGCCCTTGTTGGCGCGGATGTTCTCGATCACGACGGAGCCCTCTTGCCCCGCGTTTTCGGCGATGATCCGCGTCGGCTCCTCAAGCGCGCGCTCGAGGATGGCGGCGCCAGTGCGCTCGTCGCCCTCGAGGCCGGCCTTCGCCTTGATCACGGCATCGACGGCGCGCAGCAGCGCGACGCCGCCGCCGGGCACGATGCCCTCTTCCACCGCCGCGCGCGTCGCCGACAGGGCGTCCTCGACGCGCAGCTTCTTCTCCTTCAGCTCGACCTCGGTGGCGGCGCCGACCTTGATCACGGCGACACCGCCGGCGAGCTTGGCCAGCCGCTCCTGCAGCTTCTCGCGGTCGAACTCGGACGTCGCCTCTTCGGTCTGCGCCTTGATCTGCCGGATGCGGTCCTGGATCGCCTTGTCGGTGCCGTAGCCCTCGATGATCGTCGTCTCATCCTTCGTCGAGGTGACGCGGCGGGCGCGGCCCATGTCGGCGACCTGCACGCCGTCGAGCTTGAGCCCCATCTCCTCGGTGATGAACGTGCCGCCGGTGAGGATGGCGATGTCTTCGAGCATCGCCTTGCGGCGGTCGCCGAAGCCCGGCGCCTTGACGACGAGGGCGTTGATCGTGCCGCGCAGTTTGTTCACCACCAGCGTGGCGAGCGCCTCGCCGTCGGCGTCGTCGCAGACGATGACGAAGTTCTTCGTCACCTGCAGCACCTTCTCCAGCACCGGCAGAATGTCGGCGACGGCGGAGATCTTCTTGTCTGTGATCAGGATGTAGGGCTCGTCGAGCGAGGCCTCCATGCGGTCGGGGTTCGTCACGAAGTACGGCGACACGTAACCGCGGTCGATCGACATTCCCTCGACGAACTCGGTCTCGAAGCGCAGGCCCTTCGACTCCTCGACGGTGATCACGCCGTCCTTGCCGACCTTCTCCATCACCTCGGCAATCATCGTGCCGACCTCTTCGTCGCCGGCGGAGATCGTCGCCACCTGGGCGATCTGGTTGCGGCCCGAGACCGGCGAGGAGAGGTCGCGCAGCGACTTCAGCACCGCCTGGACGCCGACCTCGAGCCCCTTCTTCAGGGCCATCGGGTTGGCGCCGGCGGCGACGTTCTTCATCCCCTCGCGCACCATCGCCTGGCCAAGGACGGTCGCCGTCGTCGTGCCGTCGCCGGCGACGTCGTTGGTCTTGGTGGCGATCTCTTTGGCGAGCTGGGCGCCCATGTTCTCGAACGGGTCCTTCAGCTCGATCTCCTTGGCGATCGAGACGCCGTCGTTGACGACGGCCGGCGGGCCGAACTTCTTGTCGAGCACGACGTTGCGGCCGCGCGGGCCGAGCGTCACCTTGAGCGCGTCGGCGAGCGCGTCGACGCCGGCCTTCAGCGACCGTCGCGCCTCTTCGTCAAATACCAGTTGCTTTGCCATCTCTTGGTCTCCTGTCGATGTTGGTCTGCTGGAGGGCGGAAGTCGGAAGTCAGAATGCAGAAGTCGAACGCTTGCCGCCGCCCGTCACTGAACCGAGGCGTGCACGGTCAGGCAGAGGCGAGCCAACCTCCAACATCTAACTTCCAACATCCAGGTCACTTGACCTTGGCGAGGACGTCCTTCTCGGCGATGACGATCAACTCTTCCTGGTCTATCTTCACTTCCTGGCCGGTGTACTTCGCGTAGAGGACGCGGTCGCCGACCTGGACGTCCATGGCGACGCGCTTGCCGTTGTCGTCGAGGCGGCCGGGGCCGACGGCGATCGCTTCACCCTGCTGCGGCTTCTCCTTGGCGGTGTCGGGGATGACGATGCCACTCGCCAGCACCTCCTCCTGGACGACGGGGCGGATGACGATGCGGTCGTGCAGCGGCATCAGCTTGGTCGACGGCGAGGGCTTCGGACGCGCGCCCATCATCGGCTTCGCCTTGGGCTTCGCGCCCTTCATTGCCGACTTGCCGTTTCGTGATGATTTCGACGCCATTGTAGCCTTGGCCACGGGGTGTACCTCCTGTATGCGGCGTGCTTGTTTGCGGATTCGGGGTTGAGTGCAGCTTAGCACTCGTCAGAGGAGAGTGCTAGGGGATGCTACCGCGGGTTTGCGGTTCGAGCAAGCGGCCGAAAGATGGAAGATGGAAGATCGGGTCACGATCGTCCATCGTTTAGCTCTGTCATCCATCCTCCAACCGCATGTAGCCCGTTGCGAAACTCCCGAAATGAACGATATTAGATAGGTGCCGCGATCCGGCTAGCGGGTCGTGGTGGGCCTCGTTTGGTTCCGGGTTACTCTGGAAATGCGCTTGGTAGTTCGACTCTCGTGGAAGGAGGTGGTGCCTATGGTATTACTTAGCTTCCTAGCCATCGGTCAATCGGTTATTGGCTCTACCCAGATTGCGGCACAAGAACGACGAGGCCCCCGAATACTGTTGAATACGCTGCCTCAAGTCGGCACCGAATGGGACGGGCCGGGCCGGATGAAGTGGCTCCAGACAGCCGCCAACATCTTTGACCTGATCTACAAAGGCGAAGGCGGAATCGAAATCAAGTCCGCCATCGCGACTCGCTCCCCTCGGCCACCTCAGGACTGACGACGAGGCCCCCGAATAGGGAGCTCTCCTCTTAGACTTAGTCATGACCACCAAGCTGCGCCAGTCCGCTTGGGTTGCGTTAGGCGTGGTAGCAGTGCCTGCCGCGTTCCTTGGCACCCTGCTACTGGTGGCTCCATTCTGGGTTGGAATCGTCGCCACGGTGGCCCTCGTAATGGCGAAATGGCGGATGTTTGACCATCTGATTACCGCCCTAGCAGTAGGAGTTCTTCTCCCGGCAGGCCTCATTGATACGGCTCGCCAAGCAGCGAATCGTTATCACAGCCCGGGTGAGTGGTTCATTGGTTGGAGTCTGCTCTGGATCAGCATTACGGCCTTGACGGTCTGCGCTGCTAAGCTCGGTCGGAAGGCAGGGCATGCCGCATGGGAGCACTAATCGGGCTGCGGAGTTTCGCAACGGGCTACTTGCCCGGCCCACACGCTTCCGTGTAGGCTACCGGCATGGGTAAGCGCCGCCGGGTGGCCTGGGACTCGAGCGCTGTGCGCGGGCTGCGGCGGCACCTCGAGCTGACGCAAGAGCAGCTTGCGGGGGAGCTCGGTGTGCGGCAGCAGACGGTCAGCGAGTGGGAGACCGGCGCCTACCGCCCGCGCGGCGCCAGCGAGCGCGTGCTGAACATGGTCGCCGAGCGCGCCGAGTTCGCCTACGACAGTTCGCCCGACGACGAACAGCCGTGAGATCGGCGGAGGTCGGCGAAACGCCGCCCGCGTCGGCAGAGCGGGTGCCCGCGGACGTCGCCGCCATGCCTTGCCCGCCGGAGTCGGCGCCTGCCGATCGCAGAGCGGCACGCGCCGCCGCTGCCGCGCCGCAGCCCCCCTCCAGCAGACTCAGCGAGGCGCAGCTCAGCAGCCTCTGGCGCGGACGGCGCTTTCCGGCGGGCGCGCTCGTCACGAGGCACGGCGTGCCGGTCGCGGTGATCCACCAGGGGCGGCCGGGACGCGGACCGGGACCCGACTTTCGCAACGCCTCGATCTGCGGCCCCTCCGGGCTGCCCCTGCACGGCGACATCGAGCTGCACGTGCGGTCGTCGTCGTTCCATGCGCACGGCCACGACCGCGACGCCGCCTACCGGAACGTCATCCTCCACGTCGTCTTCGAGGACGACACGGGCCGCGACACGCCGCTGTTCGGCGGCGGCAGCGCGCCCGTCGTCGCCCTGGCGCCGTGGGTCGCCCGCCGCGCCGAGGAGCTGCAACGCTGGTTGGCGCAGCCGCTGCTCTGGCGCGAGCCCTGCCACGACGCCGTCATGCGCCTCGGCGCCGACGGCGCCGGCCGCGCGCTCGACGCCGAGGGCGTGCGCCGCTTCGACGCCCGCGTTGCGCGGCTGCGCCAGACCGTCAGCGCGGCCGGCCTCGACCAGGCGCTCTACGAGGGGCTGCTCGAAGCGATGGGCTACGGCGGCAACGCGCCGCAGATGCTGGCGCTGGCGCGGCTGCTGCCGTGGGACGGGCTGGTCTCCGGAAGACGCGAACGCCCGCGGGCGGGCGCAGGAGATCGGTCGCGGCAGGCGGCGGGCGGCGGTGACGGACTGGTCACGGACGCGGCGCCGGAGATCGATGTCGCACCATCCGCGGCGATCGAGGGGGCTTCCGAACGCTGGCAGGCCGGCGCCGAGGCGCTGCTGCTCGGCAGCGCCGGGCTGCTGCCGGCGCAGCGCGGCCATCGCGGCCCCGTCGAGGCGCACGTCGAAGAGCTCGGCCGCGCCTTCGCCGCGGCGCGCCTGCCGTCGCTGCCGCAGGGCGCCTGGAAGCTCTGGGGCGTCCGGCCGGAGAACGCGCCGGCCCGCCGCGTCGCCGCGGCGGCGGCGCTGCTCGCGCGGCTGGGCGCGCCCTCGGCGTTGCTCGCCGTGCTCTCCGCCTCGCGCGTCAGCGACGCGCTGGCGCCGCTGACCGTCAGTGCCAGCGGCTACTGGCGGCGCCACCACGACGTCTGCGCCGGACCGGCGCGGCTCCCCGCCGCCTTCATCGGCCGCTCCCGCGCCCTCGAGATCCTGATCAACGTCGTCCTGCCGGCGGCAGTCGCCGGTGGCGACCCGGCGGCCGCGGCGCAGGCGCGCGCCCTCTACGCCAGGCTGCCGCGCCCGGCCACGTATGGTGTCACGCGCTTCATCGAAGCGGCGCTCGCCTCCGAGGGCGTGCGCGTGCCGGTGAACGCGCGCCGCGCGCAGGGGCTGCTCGCGCTGCACCGTGACTGGTGCTCGCAGAATGGCTGCGGCCGCTGCCCGCTGAGCTAGTCGCTGGTGATTGGTGATACCTTCCCCCGACGACCGACGACCGACGACCGCCGACCCGCGCCAATCAATCACTAGTCACCAGTCGCCAATCGACTACGAGGCGAAGCGCATCCCCGGCTGCGGGTCGAGGTCCCAGCCGGCGCGCAGGGCGTCGAAGCGGTAGTGGGCGCAGGCGGCGATCATCGCGCCGTTGTCGGTGCACAGGACGGGCGGCGGGGTGTGTACCGGCAGCGGCGACCGTTCGACCAGCAGCGCACGGAGGGCAGCGTTGGCGGCGACGCCGCCCGAGAGGAGGATGCTGCGCGCCCCCTCGCGGAGCGCCGCGGCGACCGCCTTCTTCGTCAGCACGTCGATGATCGAGCGCTGAAAGGAGGCGGCGATCTCCTCGACTGGGGGCCGCGCCGCCGCAGCTTCGCCGCGGATTACGTGGAGGACGGCGGTCTTCAGGCCGCTGAAGCTGAAGTCATCGCTGCCCTTGAGCCAGGCGCGCGGCAGCCGCAGCGTCTCCTTCGTCCCGGCCTGGCGCGCCGTCCGCTCGATCGCCGGGCCGCCCGGGAAGCCGAGGCCGAGCAGGCGGCCGACCTTGTCAAACGCCTCGCCGGCGGCATCGTCGCGGGTGCGGCCGAGGCGCCGGTAGGCGCCGTGACCGCTGATCAGGACGAGGTCGGTGTGGCCGCCGGAGACGATCAGGCCGAGCGCCGGCAGCTCCGGCACCGGCTGCCCGCGGCCGTCCACGTCGAGCCAGTTCGCGTAGAGGTGCGCCTCGAGGTGGTTGACGCCGAGCAGCGGCAGCCGATGCGCGTAGGCGAGCGCCTTCGCCGTGTTGACGCCGACGAGCAGCGCGCCGGCGAGGCCGGGCCCGGCGGTGACGGCGACGCCGCTGAGGTCGGCCCAGCCAACGCCGGCTTCAACCAACGCGGCGTCGACGACCGGAAGGATCACCTCCAGGTGATGCCGCGAGGCGACCTCTGGCACGACGCCGCCGTAGGGCGCATGGAGGTGGAACTGCGAGGCGATGACGTTCGAGCGCAGGCGCCGCCCGTCCTCGACGACCGCGGCCGCCGTTTCGTCGCACGATGTCTCGATGCCGAGGATCAGGGGCAAGCGGGGTTAGCCTCCTTTGGCTCGGGGTGAAGATGGATGGTGGAAAAACGACAGCAAACAGCAAGCAACAAACGGCAAACCCAGCCTCCAACCTCCAACTTCCAACTAACCGCGGGCGGGGCGCTTCATCGTCCAGCAGCGCGGGCCGCCCTTGGGCATGATCTCGTCGACGACGACGGTGAAGCCGTGCTTCTCGTAGAAGGGGACGTTGCGCTCTTTCATCGTCTCGAGATAGCACGGCAGGCCGTCGCGGTCGGCGCGGGCGAGAACCGGCTGCACGAGCGTGCCGCCGACGCCCTGGCCTTGCCGCGGCGGGTCGACGCCCAGCACCATCAGGTACCAGTGCGGCTCGGGGGCGTCACGGTCGTGCAGATGCTCCAGGTGATTCATGACGCCCATGAAGCGGTTGAAGGCGCTGAACCCGAACTTGAACGGCGCGGCGATCATGCCGTGCCGGATCATCCGCGGCAAGGTCACCGAAACGTCGCCGGGTGGCAGCCAGATCGCTGCGCCGTCGACCTGGCCCGGCGTGGTGTAGACCTCGCCGTGGGCGCCGCCGTAGCGCGCCGCCGAGGTCATGAACCAGCGCAGCGCGGCAGGCCGCTTCGCGTCGTCCGGCAGGATGTATTGCATAAGGGGGTCGTCGTAGAAGGCGCGGCCGAGCGTCGCCCCCGCCTCAGCGTTCTGCTCACGCGGCATCGGTACTGCTTGCGTTGCCGTTGTCATGGTGGGGCTCCTGCCGCTTTGATGATGGATGATAGAAGGTGAACGATGGACGCGGCGCTTCAAGTCCGTCGCCGCCTGGCACTCCATCTTCCATCATCCACCTTCCACCTTCCACCCTCAACCCCGACCCGCGCGGGATGATGGATCATGGAAGGTAGAAAGTGGATCGCGGCGTTTCCATCTTCCACCTTCCATCTTCCACATTCCCGCCACCTCGCTCCTACAATGACGCCATGCACGCGCTCCACCATAGTCTGCTCCAGGTCGTCCTTCTCGCCTCAAGCTTCGCGGCCGTAGCGGCGTTCACCGCGTATGCGGCGCCGGGCGTGACGGCGCAGGATGGCGGCACGCCGGTCGCGGTTGCCTCGGCGCGCCTGGCGCCGGCAACTGCGACCGTCGGCGACCGGCTGACGCTGACGATCGCCGTCGAACACGCCGCCCGCATCACCCTGACGCCGCCCGGCTTCGGCGCCGGCTTCGGCGGCCTGGAGGTTGTCGCTGTGCCGCCGCCCGTCGAGGATCGGCTCCCGGACGGCAGGGCGCGCACGACGTTTGCCTACGTCCTGACCGCGTTCCGTCCGGGCACGTTCACCGTCCCGCCGCTGTCGATCGCATACGGGCGGGACGACGGCACGGCGGCCAGCGTCGAGACGGAAGCGCAGGTGGTGGCGGTCACCTCAGTGCTCGCGGCGGGAGATACGGAGCTGCGGCCACTGAAGCCACAGCTGGGCATCGATGCGGGTGCGCCCTCGCCTGCGCTGCCGGCGCTCTTCGTCGCCGCCTTCGCGGCCGTCACCGCGGCGGGATATCTCGTCCAACACCGTGCCGTCGCCCAGCCGCTGCCCGCGGCAGCGATGGCGACAGCGGCGCCGCCATCGCCGCACGCCGCCGCCCTCGCCGCGTTCGACCTGCTGGCGGCGGAGGGGACAGCCGGGCCATCGCTAGCGGCGTACTACGCGCGGATCGCCGCCGTCCTTCGGCAGTACCTGAGCGGGCGGTTCGCCTTTCCCGCGTATGCGATGACGCGGACCGAGCTCGAGCGCGAGATGCGCGCACGCGGCATCGACCGCTGGGCGGCGCGGCTGACAGCCAATCTGTTGAGCGAATGCGACGCCGTGCAGTTCGCGGGACTGCGCCCGGGCGCCGAGCGAAGCGCCGCCGACCTCACGGCGGCGTACGAGATCGTCGCGCTGACGGCGGCCGGGGAGCTGGAAGATGGATACTAGACGATGGAAGGTGGACGTCCGATCGGCGCGGATCAGGCGCTCGTCTGTTCCGCCGCGGACGCTGCGGCGCCGGAGCGGAGCGCGAGCGAACGCACGCCCTCAACGGCGACGTCGATCAGCGGCGGTGGCAGCTGCCAGTCGCCTGGTGACCAGCGCGGGAACGCCTGCAGCGCGGCGAAGTCGATCACATAACTGTTGCGCCGCCCCTGCCGTTCCCGCACGATGATCGACTCCTCTTCCAACTGATTCAGGATGACGACTACCGCGCGTTCGGTGACGCCGACGCTCGTTGCCATCTCGCGCACGGTGCTGGCGTGGTCCATCGCGATGCTCAGCAGCAGCAGCGCGTGATTCGTGAAGAACCCCCAGGCGCCGATCGTCGGGGACAGCGCGCCCGAGTCCAATGTCTGAGCACGTTCGCTGCTCTCGCGCGACTCGTAGTTGCTGATCGCCAGCAGGGTACGGATCAGGCCGTCGACGAACTCGCGCGGCGTTAGCGTGACGGTGCCCTCCCGCCGGTACGCCGCGAGCCGGTCGAAGTTCACGGAGTAGGTGGTGCGCCGCCCCTCCCGCGTGCGCTCGACGATGCCGTCATCGCTGAGCTGCCGGAGGATGGCGAGCGTCGCACGCTCCGTGATCCGGACGCCCGCCGCGATCTCGCGGACGGTGGCGGCGCCGTGGCGGACCACGTAGATGAGGATCAGCGCGTGGTTCGTGAGGAAGCCCCATCGCTGTTGCATTAGCTCATCCTCCCCGCGGGCGCCCCGAGAGGCGGATAAAAAACGTCGAATAAAAAGAGTTCGGAGGTACTTGACACAGCCAATTCACGAAGTAGAATACATGTATGATCAATCAGGTTACACAACTCACGTTATACAGTTCATGTGATTGATTTCACGAAGTTCCAGACGTGTTCTGTCAATCACTTATTGAACATCATGCATTAGTTTTCACGAATCGGCAAGCGAAATCGGTGCAAACGTTTCAAGCGTAACCAGCGGGCGGGGCGGAGGCGGAAGGGGCGGCGAATCTCAGAAGGAGAGGGTCCCGGGTAAGAGACCGGCTCAGCCATGCCGTGCTTTGGTGGCGCAAAGCGACATGAATCGGCACGGCGGGGACGGCCTCGGGGACGGTTTGGCCGGCCGTCCTCCCCTGTAGAATCGCCAGTTCGGTTGGTCCAGGAGCATAACGAGAGAGCCGGTCAGGAGGGCCGGCTTTTTCATGGCTTCCGGCCGCCGTCGCGGACGGGTTAAATCCACTGAGGGCACAGAGGCCACATAGGCCACAGAAGGTTCGACTACTACTTTCAACCTCGATCTGCGGGGCGCAGGAACCGCTGTTGCGATGGGTTCTTCATGCAGGCGCGCACGGATTGCGCGCGGCGGGCGGCTCCGCCTGCGATGATCTGCATAGGGCTCCGGCCCACGATGAGATAGGCCATGTTTGGAGATGCAGCATGGAAGACGAAACCGGCGACAAGAAGCAGGTACTGGAGCGGATGGCGAAGCGTATCGAGCAGGACGGTGGCGCGGCCGACGACGATGGCGCCGTCCGCGACGACCGCGCGGCGGCAGCGAAAGGGGCGGAGGGCGGCAGAAAGACGTCGCCGGACCTCGGTCATGGCACGCCCGGCGGGTCGCTTGGCTCGTTGAACGAGAGCGACCTGCGCGACCCCGAGGTGACGGCGGAGAAGTCCGGCGAAGAGGCGTAGCAGCCGTCAGCGCGGCGCGGCTGCGGCGGCTGGGCTCCCACTTCCGGGACTCCCCGCCTGATGTACATGCTGGACGCGGCTAGGCCAGGGGCGAGTGACGGCGAGAGGATTGCCTCGCCGACCCAGCCTCCAACCTCCAACATCCAACATCTAGCCCCAGCCTCCAACAACCAGCCCCTAGCCCGGCCCGCCCTTCGCGGCGAGAACGGTGTTGAAGAGCAGCATCGCCCGCGTCATCGGGCCGACGCCGCCCGGCACCCGCGTGATCGCGCCCGCCTTTTCGACCACGGCCGCGAAGTCGACGTCGCCGACCAGTCGTTGGCCGCTCTTCTTCGTCGGGTCTGGGACAGCATTGACGCCAACATCGATCACGACCGCGCCTTCCCTGACCATCTCCACCGTGATCGCCCGCGGCTCGCCCATCACCGGGATCAGGATGTCTGCCTGGCGCGTGTAGTGGGCGAGGTCCGGCGTGGCGGTGTGGCAGACGGTGACGGTTGCGTTGCCGCCGCGCCGCTTCTGCATCAGCAGTCCGGCGAGCGGCTTCCCCACCAGGCTCGACCGCCCGCAGATCACCGCATGCTTGCCCGCGGGATCGTGTCCGGACCGCAAGAGCAGTTGCACGACGCCATGCGGCGTGCAGGAGAACATGCCCGGCTCGCCGCGAAAGAGCCGCCCGACGTTGACCGGATGCAACCCATCGACATCCTTCTCGGGCAACACCGCCGAGATGATCGCCGTCTCGTCGATCTGCGGCGGCAGCGGCAACTGGACGATGACGCCGTGCCAGCGGGGATCGGCGTTGAGGTCACGGACGATCGCGAGCAGGGCTTCCTGCGTCACGTCAGCGGCGACGCGAAGCGTCTCCGACCGCATGCCGACCTCCGCCGCGTCTTTCGCTTTGCCGCGCACGTACGACACGGAGCCCGGATCCTCGCCGACCAGGACGACGGCAAGTCCCGGCTGCACGCCGGACGCACGCAGGCGCTCGATGTCGAGTCGCAGCTCGTCGAGGATCTCGCGGGCGATCGCGGCGCCGTCGATGATCGTCGCCGTCACGGGTGTTTCTCCTTCGAATGCCGCTGCGGGGGCGCGAGCCCGGGCATTCTACCGAAGCTCCGGCGCAACTCCCGCGCGCAGGCCCGCGGGCGTACAATCGGCTGATGGAGATGGCTGTCGGCATCGACGTGATCCTGATCAGCCGCGTGCAACGCGTGCTTGACCGGCACCCGCAGCGCTTCCTGCGCCGCGTCTTCACGCCGGAAGAGGTGGCGTTCTGCCGCGGCCGTGTGGCCGAGCTCGCGGCGCGCTTCGCTGCCAAGGAGGCGACCATGAAGGCACTCGGCACCGGCGCCCGCGGTCTCGCCTGGCGCGAGATCGAGGTGCTGCCCAACCGGCGGGGGAAGCCCCTCGTCTACCTGCACGGCCTCGCGAAGAAGCGCGGCGAGCAGATCGGTCTGCGCGGACTCGATGTCAGCCTGACGCACGACGCCGGTCTGGCGATCGCGGTCGTCGCCGGCATGGCGGACGAGCCACCGATGGACCGAGACGCGCATCGGGAGCGGCTTGTCGCGTGGCTGAAGGAGCAGGGCCGCCTGTGAAGCTGGTGACGGCGGCGCAAATGCGCGATCTGGAGCAGCAGGCGGTGGCGGGGGGCGCCTCGCTCGACGAGCTGATGGAGCAGGCCGGACTCGCCGTCGCACAGGAGGCCTGGCTGACGCTCGGCGTCGTCGCCGGGCGGCGCATCGTTGTGCTGGTTGGGCCGGGGAACAACGGCGGCGACGGCCTCGTCGCCGCGCGGCATCTGGCGGAATGGGAAGCGGATGTCTTCGTGTATCTGCTTGGGCCGCGAGCGGCGTCCGACCCGCTGATGGAGCGGCTGCGCGAGCTCAACGTGCCGTTGGCG
>JBBRPY010000040.1:0-30345 GCA_038227375.1 Dehalococcoidia bacterium | reverse complement strand
GGAACAACCGGTGCCACCCGAGATGATCGGGAAGGTGCGAGCGTTATGACCAAAGGGTACACCATCTGGTTTACAGGACTATCGGGAGCTGGTAAGAGTACAATTTCGGGCCTCTTAGAGACGGCGCTTCATGAGCGCGGCTGCAAGGTCGAGGTGCTGGACGGCGACGTGGTGCGCACGCACCTGAGCAAGGGGCTCGGGTTTAGCAAGGAGGACCGCGACACCAACATCCGGCGCATCGGCTGGGTGGCGGAGATCCTGACGCGCAACGGCGTCTGTGTGCTGGCGTCGGCGATCTCGCCCTACCGGGAGATACGCGACGAAGTGCGTGCCGGCGTCGGCAACTTCGTCGAGGTGTACGTGAGTTGCTCGCTCGAAGAGCTCACCCGTCGCGACGTGAAGGGCCTGTACGAAAAGGCGATCAAGGGCGAGATCAAGAACTTCACCGGCGTCAGCGACCCGTACGAAGCGCCGGAGAATCCGGACGTGATGGTCGACTCCGAGAAGGAAGAGCTGACGGAGAGCGTCGGCAAGGTGATGGCGAAGCTGGAGTCGCTGGGATACGTCCCGGCGGCCGTCCGCGCAGGGAGCTGACGGGGGGGGCTGGAAGTCGGAGGCTGGAAGCCGGCTGTCGGAGCTGGACGTCGCCGAGGCGCCCCGGCGCCGTCACTCTCCAACAGCTGCGAACGAACGTAGTGGAGGCGTTTCGCGTCTCAATCACCAGCGTTCCAGCGCGCCGGAATTCGCGCACGACAACCCCACAAACGAAATGCAGGAGATAACCCGAACATGACCGACGCTACCGATAACGGACTGATTGCGCCGCACGGTGGGAAGCTGAACACCCGCGAGGCGACGGGAGACGCCGCGAAGGCGCTCGCCGACCGGGCGAAGTCGCTGCCGCAGCGCGCGTTGAACTCGCGCGAATCGGCCGACCTGGAGATGCTGGCGAACGGCGGCTTCAGCCCGCTCGACGGGTTCATGACGCAGGCGCAATACAAGGGCGTCGTCGACAGCATGACCCTGCCGGACGGCTTGCCCTGGTCGATCCCGGTGACACTCAGCGTCTCGAAGGAGCAGGCGAACGCCTTCAAGGGCGAGATCGCCCTGACCGACGCCGGCGGCACCCCGATGGCGATCATGACGGTGAGCGAGACCTTCCCCTACGACAAGCAGCACGAAGCCGAGAAGGTCTATCGCACGACGGAAGACAAGCATCCAGGCGTGGCGGCGGTCTACGAGCAGGATGAGCTGCTGGCCGGCGGCCAGGTGGAGGTCTTCCAGCGCCTGTCCAACCCCACCTTCCCGGAGTACCGCCTCGACCCCGCGCAAACGCGCGCCGCGTTCGCCGAGCGCGGTTGGAAGCGGGTAGTCGGATTCCAGACCCGCAACCCCGTGCACCGCGCGCACGAGTACATCCAGAAGGCCGCGCTCGAGATCACCGATGGGCTGCTGCTGCACCCCCTCGTCGGCGACACGAAGGCAGACGACATTCCCGCCGACGTGCGCATGGAGTGCTACAAGGTGCTGCTCGACAACTACTACCCGAAGGACCGCGTGATTCTGTCGGTGCTGCCTGCGGCCATGCGCTACGCCGGCCCGCGCGAGGCCGTCTTTCACGCGATCATGCGGAAGAATTACGGCTGCTCGCACTTCATCGTCGGGCGCGACCACGCCGGCGTCGGCAACTACTACGGCACCTACGACGCGCACGGCATCTTCGACGACATCGACCCGGTGCGCCTGGGGATCACACCGCTCTTCTTCGACCACACCTTCTTCTGCAAGCGCTGCGAAGGGATGGCATCGAGCAAGACTTGCCCGCACGGCGCAGACGAGCGCGTCTCGCTCTCGGGCACACAGGTCCGCGATTTCCTGTCGAAAGGCGTTGAGCCGCCGCACGAGTTCTCGCGTCCCGAGGTGGCACGCGTGCTGATCGCGGCGGAGCGGGCGAAGGTCTAGCGGTGACGGCGGGGCGGCTCCACGAGACCACGCTGGTCACGCCGCTTCCGGCCGAAGCCGCGCCGGTCCACGCCCCGCGCCTGCTGCTGAGCTACCGGCTGCTCAAGCGGCTGCTGTCGGTGGTCATCGCGCTCGGGCTCTTCGTCCTTTCCTTGCAGCTCATGAAGCGCGGCGCGACGGGGATCACGCCCATCCTCGATGGGTTGACGGTGCACTCGTCCGTGAACTACCTGGGCTTCGGATGGCTGAGCGCGTACCTGCTGGGCAGCGGGTCGCCCGTGGCCTCGGTGGCGCTGACGCTCTTCAGCCGCCACGTGCTCAGCGAGACGCAGACCTACTTCATGATCAGCGGCGGGCGTCTCGGCGCATCGTTCATCGTGCTATTCGTCGGATTCCTCTACTACGTGCGCGGGCGCCGCGAGCCGGACGGGCTCTACATCGGCGTCGTCGCGCTGATGACGACGGCCATCGTCTACAGCGCGGGCATCCCGATCGGCTATCTGCTGCTGAAGAGCGGCTGGGTCGACGGCGTGCGATTCGGCTCGCCGGGCATCATCCGCGGCGTCAACGAGGCGTACAAACCGGCGGTCGACTTCTTCGACAGCTTTCTACCGCTGCTCGGACTCTTCGTCGTCGGCGTCGTCGCCGTGGTCTTCTCGCTGAAGATGTTCGACCATGCGCTGCCGACGCTGGAATCGACCGACGAGCGGTTCCAAAAGGTGGTGGAGTTCTTTCACCAGAAGATGACGATGTTTGTGCTGGGCATCGCTATCACGGTGCTGACGGTTTCCGTCGCCGTCTCGCTGACGATCCTGGTGCCGCTCTCCATGAAAGGCATCGTCCGGCGCAAGAACATCATCCCGTACGTCATGGGCGCGCAGATCGGCACCTTCGTCGACAAGCTCTTCGTGACGCTGCTGCTCGATGCGCCGCGCGCCTTCACGATCATCTTCAGCGAGATGCTCGCCGTCCTCTCGGTGTCGGTGTTCATCCTGCTGTTCGTCTTCGACCCGTTCCGCGACCTCATCCTCGGGGCGGCAGGGAAGGCCACCGGCACGAAACGGGGCTTCGCCGTCTTCCTCGGCGCCATCTTCGTCATCCCCCTCGTCCTGCTGTTCGTGTAGCAAGCGCTTGGGGTGCGAGCGAACATGCTCCGAGACCGGCCCCACGCCGTATAATCGTCGCATGATCGAGCGCGAATTGGCAGACGGCGAAATCGTAGAGGAGTGGCGGCTGCCCGCGACCCCCGAACGCAAAGCCGCTGCCGATGCAGCGTTCGAGCGTCTTACGAGAGACGCGCGCACACTCACGGGCGTTTTGGGCATGACCAGAGCCGAAGCAGAATGGGTAGCGGTGTTCGACGGTGAAGTGTTCCGAAGCACGGACTTCGAACACGTTGTGCAACACGTCAAGGCTCTAGGCCCTACCGATAGCCCTGTGCTCGCGCGATACGCGCGTGCCGACTGCCACGATTTCACTTTGTGATCAGGGGCCAGTTCGAGGCCGATCAACCGATACTGTCTGCTCGAATCCAGTTTCGGCGCGTGCGCCTGCAGCCCTTCCTGCTCGACTGGCTCGTCGACACCGGTTCGGCGATCTCGGTCGTTCAGGAACGACAAGCGCGACTCCTCGGCATCGACTACGCGCGCGACTTTGACGGCGCGCGAGTCGAAGTAAACGCGGGCGTCGGCGGTGTTGCGCGCCACTACCGTGAGCTCTGCTGGCTCGAATTCGCGCACGAGGACGGCGCGATCGTCCGATACACCTTCGCCGTGCGCATAGCGTTGCCAGGCGACGATGACAATCCGCTGCCCGCCATCCTCGGCATGGACTTCATCAGCAACTTTCGGCTGTTGGTCGCCCGTCGCGACGATCGTGTCGAGCTGGATCCGGCGTTCTAATCTCGGCGATTGGGTCACGCCTGCTCCGCCGGCTCGTTGCCGGTGACGCGGCGTTCGCCATCGACGGCGAGCCGACCCTTGCTCAGGTCGAGCATGACCAGCACGTTGCCCCAGGGGTCGGCGACGACGGCGCATTTGCCGATGGCGATGTCGAAGGGACTGGCGATGATGCGTCCGCCGGCGGACGCGTAGCGGCCCGCAGCCTCGTCCACCGAATCCACCAGGAGATCCGTCTCCGGCGGGTGGCCCTCGGTGTGAATAACGATCTCCGCGTCCGAGTCGGGCATGCTCAGGCCGGCTGCGGTGGCGGTGCGCCAGTTCAGGTCGTGGCCCAGGCCATCGCGATAGAATGCCAGGCCAGCTTCGAGGTCGGCCACCGGCAGGCGGACGCAGTCGACCTTGTGGAAGAGCGGAGTCGGTCGATCTGGCTGATCTTGCATTCGCTTGGCGCTCCTCGCTACAATTGTTGATGTAATCGCTTAACTTTGCAGACTTCTCCTGGACAGGTTCAAATGCGCATCTCCACGAAGGGCGACTACGGCGTTCGCGCCCTGATCGAGCTCTCCCACCACTACGGCGAGGGGCCGATTCAGAGCGCCGAAATCGCCGCGAGCCAGCGCGTCCCGGAACCCTACCTCGACCAGCTTCTTACCACCCTCCGCAAGGCCGGCTTCATCCGCAGCGTGCGCGGCCCCCAGGGCGGCCATGCCCTAATCCGCCGTCCGGAGGAGATCCGCCTGAGCGAGGTGATCCGCACGCTGGAGGGGTCGCTCTCGCCGGTGTCGCACCTGCACGACGAGGGGCACCAGTGCCGGGCGGCGCACGAGGTCTGGCACTCTGTGGAGGAGGCGACCGCGAAGATCCTCGACGGCGTCACCATCGCCCAGCTTGCGGCGCGCGAGCTGGAGTATGACCGAGTGGGGGGACGCTATGTCATCTAGCACGGACGCCGCCCCCGTGGTGCGCACGGGCATCGCCGATAGCGTACTCGACCTCGTGGGCAACACGCCGCTCGTGCGCCTGTCGCGCCTGATGGCTGCAGGCGGCGCCGAAGTGCTGGGAAAGATGGAATCGCTGAACCCTGGCGGCAGCGTCAAAGACCGGATCGCGCTGGCGATGATCGAAGCGGCGGAGCGCGACGGGCAGATCAATCCGGGCGATACGATCGTCGAGCCGACCTCGGGCAACACCGGCATCGGCCTTGCGATGGTCGCCGCCGTGAAGGGCTACAAGCTGATCCTGACGATGCCCGAAGACATGAGCATCGAACGGCGGCGGCTGCTGACGCGCTACGGCGCGCAGCTCGTGCTGACGCCGGCCATCGAGGGAATGAGCGGCGCTGTCTACGCCGCGCAAGAGCTGCACGAGAAGCGGGCGGCGTACTTCATGCCGCAGCAGTTCAACAACGCCGCGAACCCGGAGGTGCATCGCCAGACGACGGCGCGCGAGATCCTGCGCGATACCGGCGGCCGGATCGATGCCTTCGTCGCCGGCGTCGGCACCGGCGGCACGATCACCGGCGTCGGCGAGGTGCTCAAAAAGGAGTGCCCGGGCGTGATCGTCGTGGCGGTTGAGCCCACAAAATCGCAGGTGCTGGCCGGAGGGAAGGCGGGCATCCACGGCATCCAGGGCATCGGCGCAAGCTTCGTCCCCGGCGTGCTGAACCGCGAGGTCTACGATGATCTCATCGCCGTGAAAGATGAAGACGCCTTCGCGATGACGGGGCGGCTGACGCGCGAAGAAGGCCTGCTCGTCGGCATCAGTTCGGGAGCGAATGTCTGGGCCTCGCTACAGATTGCCGCCAGCCTTGGCGCCGGGAAGCGCATCGTCACGATGCTCTGTGATACGGGCGAGCGCTACCTCAGCGTGAATCTCTAGAGCGCATAACGGGAAAGAGCGTCATGGACCACGGGCACTTGCACATCGATCGAACATCAGGCGACGTCGACGCCACGTCGCGCGCCGCGCTTGCGGCGAAACCGAAGGCGCCCGCCACCGATCCGGATCGCTCACCTCCCGTGCCCAGCAGAAGAGGTCGCATCATGCCCGCTGTCAGCGTCTACGTCCCCACGCCCTTCCGGCAGCTCACCGGCAACCGGCAACAGATCGAAGCCGAAGGGCGGGATGTTGCCGAGGTCCTGGCGAATGTAGAGAAGCAGTATCCCGGGTTCCGCCAACTGGTCTTCGGCAGCGGCAGCGACGTGCCGGCGCACATCAACATCTACGTCAACAAGCAAGAGATCGGCTCGCTCGACGGCATCAGCACGAAGCTGAGCGAGGGCGACGAAGTGGCTGTCATCCCGGCGATGGCGGGCGGTTCGGACAGCGGGGCAGAGCCGAACGGCGCGCAGCCCCAGCGCAAGCGCATCGGCGCGCTCACCGCCGAGCAGGTGGACCGTTACTCGCGGCACATCATCATGCCCCAGGTGGGGCCGAGCGGGCAGCGCAAGATCATGGAGTCGAGCGTGCTGATCATCGGCGCCGGCGGCCTCGGCTCGCCGATCGCGGTGTATCTCGCGCTCGCCGGCATCGGCAAGATCGGCATCGTCGATTTCGACACGGTGGACATCAGCAACCTGCAGCGGCAGATCCTGCATCAGAACGACGATATCGGCAAGCTGAAGGCGATCTCCGCGAAGGAGACGATCAACGCCTATAACCCGGATGTCGAAGTCGTGACGCACACGGTGCCGATCACCTCCGACAACTCGATGGAGATCATCGCGCAGTACGACTACATCATCAACGGCGCCGACAATTTCGCCGCGCGCTATCTCGTGAACGACACCTGCCATTTCCTGAAGAAGCCGCTGATCGACGGTTCGATCCTGCTCTTCGACGGTCAGGTGACGGTGTACCTGCCCGGGCAGGGCTGCTACCGCTGCCTCTATCCGTCGCCGCCGCCGCCGGGCATGGTGCCAAGCTGCGCCGAGGCCGGCGTGCTCGGCGCGCTGTGCGGCACAGTCGGCACGATCCAGGCGACCGAGGTGCTGAAGCTGATCCTTGGTGTCGGTGAGTCGCTGCACGGCCGCCTGTTGCTGTACGACGCGCTGGCCATGGAGTTCCGGCAGGTGCGGATTCGCAAGGACCCCAACTGCGTGCTCTGCAGCGATCACCCGACCGTGACGGAGTTGATCGACTACGAGGCGTTCTGTGGCGGCGCATTCGGCCACACGAACGAAGAGGAGCAGAAGGCGGCGGACGCGGCCAAGGCTGCGCGCGTCGCGCCGTAAACCGATGCGAGGGGGCACGGCGGCAACATGGTGCCGACCGAGGGAAGGACAATCAGATGGCGGTCGAAGTCAAAGTGACAGCGGTGCTGCAGAAGATCACCGGCGCGAAAGTCGTCCACGGCGAAGGCGGCACCGTCGGCGATCTGCTGAGCGATCTCGACGGGAAGTTCCCTGGGTTCAAGAACCAGATCATGCAGGAGGGGTCGCTGCACCGGTTCGTGAACATCTACCTGAACGACGAAGACATCCGCTACATCGATCAGTTGAACACGAAGGTGAAGGAGGGGGATTCGATCTCGATCCTTCCGGCGTTGGCGGGCGGGAGTCTGGATGTTGGATGTTGGATGTTGGAGTGAAGCTCACCGACGACCGAGGCCTGACGACCACCACCAATCACTAATTGCCAGTCGCCAATCACCAGTCACCAGTCACCAGTCACCAGTCACCAGTCACCAGTCACCAGTCACCAATCACCAGCACCAGAATATGCTCTACTCCAACCTCATTGATGCCATCGGCAACACGCCGCTCGTCGAGATGCCGCGCATGTCGCCGAAGCCGCAGGTGAAGCTGTACGCCAAGCTCGAGGGCCAGAATCCGAGCGGCAGCGTCAAGGACCGCATCGCCAAGTACATGATCGAGGATGCGGAGCGCCGCGGCGTGCTGACGAAGGACCGCATCGTCCTCGAGCCGACGTCGGGCAACACCGGCATCTCGCTCGCGATGATCTGCCGGATCAAGGGCTACCGGCTGAAGGTGGTGATCCCGGAGAGCGTCAGCTCAGAACGCACGGAGCTGCTCACGGCGTTCGGGGCGGAGATCGTCTACTCCGACGGCCTCCGCGGCACGAACGGCTCGATCGAAGTGGCGAACCAGATAGCGGCCGAAAACCCGGCCTACTTCATGCCGTACCAGTACGGGAACGAGATGAACCCGCGCGCGCACTACGAGACGACGGGGCCGGAGATCCTCCGCGACCTGCCGGAGATCGATGTCTTCGTCGCCGGCATGGGCACCGGCGGCACGCTCACCGGCGTCGCCCGCTACATGAAGGAGCAGAAGCCTTCGGTGAAGATCGTGGCGGCGGTGCCGCATCCGGGCGACCTCGTGCAGGGCCTGCGCAGCCTGGAGGAGGGGTTCATCCCGCCGGTGTTGGACGAGAGCCTGCTCGACGGCAAGATCGTCGTCGATTCGCGCACCTCCTTCGCCTCGTCGAAGGAGCTGACGCAGCAAGAGGGCATCTTCGCTGGCATCTCGGCGGGCGCGGTGGTGAAGACTGCCCAGCGCGTCGCCGAGCGCCTCGACCGCGGCAACGTCGTCTGCCTCTTCGCCGACGGCGGCTGGAAGTACCTGAGCACGCAATTGTGGACCACCAACTACGAAGACCTCCCGTCCGACATCGAAGACAAGATCTGGTGGTAGGCGCGGCGAATTCGTATCTGAATTCGAGCCTTTCGGTGCCGATTTGCAAATGGACTGCAGATCGGCGGTCTATTCACTTGGAGGCTCGTCGAGCATTCACATTCGACCGCGACGCCTCAATCTAGCGGCGGTCCAGCCCTCCTGACCATTGCCAGCGCGGCAACTTGAGCGCCACCTCGCCCAGAACACCCTCCGTCGTCTGCTTCTACCGAGTCGATTGACCTGTCAGGTTCATTCACGGATCATCTCCAGACACACCCGACTCCAGGAGGGCCATGCCAAGCGAACGCGTCCAGCGCCAGATTGATCGCCTCCTCGACGAGGCGGAAGCGGCCCTTGCTGCGAGCAATTGGGAGCGCGTCCGCGAGTTCGCCGGGAACGCGCTCCGGCTCGATCCTGACAATGCCGACGCGCGCGAGTATCTTGCCGCCGCCGGGCGTGACGACGCGGGCGTTCAACCAACGGCCGCGTCGCCGGCCGCCGCTCCGGAGGCCAAGGCACCGCCTCAACCATCGTCCTTCGCCCGCGGCCGCTACGCCGTGCGCCGCTTCCTCGGCGAAGGCGGGCGCAAGCGCGTCTACCTCGCGCACGATGAGAAGCTGAAGCGTGACGTCGCCGTTGCCGTCATCAAGACGGACGGACTCGACGCGCAGGGGCTCTCGCGCGTCAACCGAGAAGCACAGGCGATGGCGAAGCTCGGCGACCAGCCGAACATCGTCACCATCTTCGACGTCGGCGACGACGATGGACAGCCGTACATCGTCAGCCAGTACATGTCCGGCGGCGCTGTCGACACGCTCGAGATGCCGCTGGCGATCGAGCGCACGCTTGAGATCGCGAAGGGCGTCTGCCGTGGGCTCGCACACGCGCACAAGCACGGCGTCGTCCACCGCGACCTCAAGCCCGGTAACGTCTGGCTCGCCGCCGATGGCACGGCCGAGATCGGCGACTTCGGACTGGCCGTCGCGTTCGAGCAGTCGCGGCTGACGATGCACGGCATGCTCGTCGGGACGGTGGCGTACATGCCACCGGAGCAGGCGCTCGGCAGCGAGGTGACGCCGCGTGCCGACCTCTACTCGCTCGGCTGCATGCTCTACGAGTTGATCACCGGCAAGCCGCCATTCACCAGCGACAACCCGACCGCCGTGATCAGCCAGCACATCAACACGCCGCCCGTCGCGCCGTCGTGGCTCTCTGACGCCTGCCCGCAAGACCTCGAAGACATCGTGCTGCGCCTGCTGGCGAAGGACCCCGGCGAGCGCCCTGCGTCCGCCGCCGACGTGCTCGCCACCCTCGAGCGCGTCGACCCCGCGGGGAAGGCGGCCACCCATTCCGATTCCAACGTGCTCGACCGGCTCGCGCTCGGCGTGTTCGTGGGACGCGAGAGTGAGCTGGAGCGGCTGCGGAAGGCATTCGACAACGCGGTCTCCGGTCACGGGGGGCTGGTGATGCTGGTCGGAGAGCCGGGCATCGGCAAGACGCGGACGACGCAGGAGCTGGAGACGTACGCCAAGATGCGTGGCGCCCAGGTGCTCTGGGGCCGCACCCACGAATCGGCCGGCGCGCCCCCGTACTGGCCGTGGCTGCAGGCGGGCAACCAGTACGCCGCCGGGCACGTTGACGATCTGACAACGCTCATCGGTCCGCAGATAACGCCCGAAGCCATCAGCGAACTCACGCGCATCTTCCCCTGGCTATTGCAGGGGCCGAATGCCCCTGCTCCGCCGGAATCGGTTGACGATCCGGACGTGGGGCAGTTCCGGCTCTTCGACGCCTACGCGCAGTACCTGCGCGCCATCGCCACGCAGGCGCCCTTGGTCATCGCCCTCGACGACCTGCACTGGGCCGACAAGCCGACGCTCCAGATGCTGCAGCACATTGCGCGCGAACTTTCCCGGATGCGCGTCCTGATCGTCGGCAACTACCGCGACACCGACATCACGCGCCAGAGCGCCCTCTCCGAGACGCTGGCGTCGCTCAACCGCGAGAGCGGCTTCGACCGCATCGTCCTGCGCGGCCTCTCGCGCGACGAGGTGGCGGCCTACATCAAGGCTCGCGCCAACGTTGAGCCGCGCAAGGACGTGCTCGACCGCATCTTCGAGGAGACGGAGGGCAACGCCTTCTTCCTGAGCGAGGTGGTCAACCTGATGGCGCAGGAAGGGACGCTGACCAAGACCTCGATCTCTGATATCGCGATTCCGGACGGCGTGCGCGAGGCGCTGGGCCGCCGCCTCAACCGGCTGACGGAAGAGACGAACGAACTGTTGCAGATCGCGGCGATCATCGGCCGCGACTTCACCTACGACACGCTGACGCTGCTGGGCGATCGCGACGAGGACGCGCTGCTCAAGATGGTCGAGGAAGCGCTCGAAGCGCGCGTGATCGAGGAGACCGAACAGGCGGGCCGCTACCGCTTCACCCACGCGCAGATGCAGGAGACGCTGCTCGCCGAGCTGTCGACGACGCGCCGCGTGCGGCTGCACGGCCAGGTCGGCGAGGCGCTGGAGAAGCGCTACGGCGCGCACGCCGACGACCGCGCCGGCCGCCTCGCGATGCACTTCAGCGAGGCTGCGACGCTCTCCCCGCGCTTCGGCGAAAAAGCGGCAAGGTATTCAGCGATTGCCGGCCGCCAGGCGCTGGACCAATCGGCGTATGCCGAGGCGGGCCGGCACTTCCGCGCCGCACTCTCCGCGCGCGAGGGCCAGGAGATGGACGACGACATGGCGGAGCTGTTGCACAGCCTGGGCAAAGCCGCGATCGCGACGGTGCAGAACGCCGAGGCATGGCGGAGCCTGCGTCAGGCCTTCGAATACTACGCTCACAAGGGCGACGTTGAGCACGCGGCCAAGGTCGCATACCTCGTCGGCACCACCCCCGGGCTCATCCGGCCGTCCCAAACGCAACTCATCGAACGGGCGCTCACGCTCGTCGACCAGGCAAGCGAAGATTACGGCCGGTTGAACGCGGCGCTCGGCTACTCCGCGGGCATGCTTGGCGACGAGTCCCGTAGCCGGCAAGCGTTGCTTCGCGCTGAAGAGGTGGCTGCCAGGCTGGGGTTGCCCCGGCTCGAACTCGACGTGCTGCATTTCGGCCAGACCGTCACCGGCTTTCACCTGCACCAGGAGGAGTCAATAGCGTACTGCGACCGCGCCATCGCACTGGCGCAGCAACTCAACGAACCGTACATCGAAGCGCCGGCGCATTTCTTTGCCACGATCAAGGGATGGATGGGCGACGCTGTTTCCGCACGCGCTCACAGCGACGCCTGCCGCGCGATCTCTGAGCGGCTTCGCGACCCCTCATACATTGCCTCGGCTACGTTTGCCCAATCAGGAACCGCTCTCTGGGCTGGTGATTGGGCGCGCGCCCGGGAGGCGCTCGCGCGCGGTCTCGATGTGGCGCCCATCGATGAACGTCATCTCGGCGCCTCCGCGCTCATGGCCTATCACCTCGGCGACATCGACGCGGCGCGTCAATTCGAGCGGCGGTTGGCCGATACCGCGGCGGCGGCGCCGCCCGGCCCCAGCCTCGAGTTCGTCTGGCTGGCTGCCGTGTTAGCACAGGGAGCACGGATCGCCGGGCGCGCACCTGATACGGAATCAATCCAACGCGCCGCACGCGCCGTGCTCGAATCGCCCGTGCCTGGAACCCCGTTGCTCAAGGGCAGCACAAATCTGAGCCTGTCGATCCTTGCGTATTTGACGCAAGACCGCGCAGCGGCGAGCGAGTTGTTGCCGCACGTCGAGTCGCTTCCGCGCTTCGTGACTGACGGAATGGTGCAATCGGATCAAGTTCGCGGTCTACTGCTTGAAACGCTAGGTCGGACAGATGAAGCGATCGAAGCATTCGAAGAGGCCATTGCATTTCTCGGCGCTGGCTACGAGGCCGTGCGGGCGGACGTCTCCTACGACTGCGCGCGCACCTGCATCGAGCGCGATGCGCCCGGCGACCGCGAACGGGCGCGCACGCTAATCGACGATGCGCTGGGACACGCGCAGAAGCTCGGCATGAAGCCGCTGATCGACAAGCTCGTCGCGCTGAAGCTGCAGGATCAGGGCATCAGCACCATCACCGACATCTACACCTCGATCGATGTCGTGGCGGAGAGCGTCGGACGCGAGCGGCCGGAGATGGCGACGCACGCTGCACCTGACGGCACGGTCACGATCATGTTCAGTGACATCGAAGACTCGACGGTGCTCACCGAGCGCCTCGGGGACCAGGCGTGGCAGGATCTGCTGCGCAAGCACAACGCTCTGATTCGCGAGCAGGTCCGCGCGCACAACGGCTACGAAGTGAAGACGATGGGTGACGGCTTCATGGTCGCCTTCCAGTCCGCCAAGAAGGGCCTCGACTGCGCCATAGCAATTCAGCGCGCCTTCGACGGGCACAACGCCACGAACGGCGAGCGCGTGAAGGTGCGCATCGGCCTGCACGCCGGCGAAGTGATCAAGGATCAGGACGACTTCTACGGCAAGAACGTGATCATGGCGTCGCGCGTCGCGGGCAAGGCCGTAGGTGGGGAGATCCTCGTATCGTCGCTGCTGCGCCAGCTCGTCGAAAGCAGCGTCGCCGCCGCGACGTTCAGCGAGCCGCGCGAGGTGGAGCTGAAGGGGTTGGCGGGCGCGCACACCGTGTACGCGATCGGCGAGTGAGGGACCGGAACGCGACCGCCACGCGCGTTTTCGTGCAAATCATTTGCAAATGAACTCCGTGTAAGAGCTTGGTACGCGTTGGTACAGGGCGACACGACGGTGCAACGCACAGGTACGAAACGGGCCGCCCCGGTACTGGTTGGGACGGCCCGCTGGCGAGACAAGATCTGGTGGTAGGCGCGCCGAATCCTGTGTGGATTCGATCCAGATGAATGTGGTGAGCAGCGCCTATGATGAAGCTCAGCAGGAGGCCAACAGCGTGACATTTGCTCGAATCACTGTGGACGCCGCTCAGATGGGGGCGTGCCCTTTATCCGGGGAATGCGTATCCCGGTAGCTACCGTCGTCGGCATGGTTGCGGACGGGATGACGGAGGCTGAAATCGTCGATGCGTTACCCGACATCGAGGTTGAGGACATCCGCGAAGCGCTTCGGTACGCTGCACAAGCCGTGCGCGAACGTGAACTTCCGCTCAATGTCCCGTGAGATTCATCATCGATAACGCCCTCTCGCCGAGGGTGGCCGAAGCGCTGCGACAACATGGCCACGATGCGGTTCACGTTCGCGACTATGACATGTAGGCGGCGACCGCCGAGGCGATCTTCTTGCGGGCGGCAACGGATCGCCGAGTTCTCGTCTCGGGAGACACCGATTTCGGCACGCTGCTCGCGCTCCGCAACGAACGCCGACCGTCGGTTATCTTGTTCAGGCGAGATGCAGGGCGTCGACCGGCCGAGCAGATCGAACTCTTGGTAGCAAATCTGCTGGTGATAGAAACATCGCTCGATGAGGGCTGCATCGCCATCTTCGACAAGGCGCGGATCCGGATCAGAGCGCTACCGATCGCGGAGACAACGTGACGCATCGCCCGCCACCGGGTGTGTACCATTCTGCATTCGTTCACCGGATCGACGGAGTCGTCGATGCCTGACGTCCGAACTCTGATGACCGGGCTCGCGTTCGGTGAGTCGCCGCGCTGGCACGACGGCCGGCTGTGGTTCGCGCACTGGGGCGCGCAGGAGGTTGTTGCGGTCGATCCGGACGGCAGGAGCGAAGTTGTACTGCGTGTGCCGACGACGATTCCCTTCTCCATCGACTGGCTGCCGGATGGGCGGCTGCTGGTCATCTCGGGACGCGAGGGGCTGCTGCTGCGGCAGGAGCCGGATGGCTCGTTGGTAACGCACGCCGACTTGACGCTGATCTCGAAGCACCCGTGGAACGAGATCGTCGTCGACGGGCGCGGCAACGCCTACCTCAATGGCAGCGGCTTTGACTTTCTCGCCGGCGAGCAGCCGGCGTCCGGAATCATCGCGCTGGTTGCGGCCGACGGGTCGGCGCGACGGGTGGGCGACGGCGGGTCATTCCCCAACGGCATGGCGGTGACGCCCGATAACTCGACGCTGATCCTCGCGGAGTCCACGGGAAACCGGCTGACGGCGTTCGACATCGAAGCCGATGGCGGCCTGACGAACCGGCGGCTCTGGGCCGACCTGGGTGGCGGCTTCCCGGACGGCATTTGCGTGGATGCCGAGGGCGCGGTCTGGTACGGAGATGTCCCCAACAAGCGCTGCGTGCGCGTCCGCGAAGGCGGCGAGGTGCTGCAGACGATCGACCTTGACCGCGCGTGCTTCGCCTGCATGCTGGGTGGCGCGGATGGCCGAACGCTGTTCATGTTGGCCGCGGAGTGGAATGGTCCGGCGAGCATGGCCGACGGCGCGCGGACGGGGCAGTTGCTGAGCGTCACGGCGCCTGCTCCACGAGCAGGATGGCCGTAGGCGAGGTGAGGTTGCACCGCGGTCACGGCGCCAGGGCGAGATAGTAGTACGTCGATGCGCTCGTATTCACCACGGCGTTCGTCCCGACCTGGAAACCGTCGCTGATCAGTGACTGGATGCGGTCGATCCCCGGCGCCGTCGCGCCCCAAAACAGCGTCGAGTCGCCCGCCACGGCGTTGTTGCGCCAGACGCCCTGGCTCGTCACCGAGCGCTTCGTCCAGACGAACACCGGGTTGATGCCCAATCCTGTGATGTTGCGGTTGTCCACGCCGGTCCCCGTGTAACTGCCGGCGATCACCTTCGATGTCGCGTCGAAGGCGAGCCAGTAGTACGCGCGCGCGTTCTCGTTCACGTTGACGCTGTTGCCGATCTGGAATCCGTCCGCGAGGACGGACTGGATGCGGTTGGTCACCGGGCTGCCGCCGGTGATGGCGAACGCCGCGTCGCCGGCGACGAGGGCGGGGCGGAAGTAGTCCGCCTGACCGTCACCCAGCGTCATCACCCAGTCCGGCTGGAAGCCGAGCCCGGTGATGTTCCGGTTGTCTACGCCGCTGCCCGTGAACGAGCCGATGTTGAGGTTCGCGCCGGTCTTCATCGCGGTCCAGTAGTAGGGCTTGGCGTTCCCGTTCACCAGCGTGCTGTTGCCGACCACAAAGCTCGTCGCTCCGAACGACGTGATCAGGTTCGCAGAAAGCGCCGTTGCGGCATTCACATCCTTCGCCACGCCGGCCGGCATCACCGACGTCCGGACCACCGCATCGTCGGCCGCGTTCGAGCGGACGATGACGACGTCCGGCTGAAAGCTCAAGCCGCCGATCGTCCTGCTGGCGGCCCCATCGCCCGTGTACGTGCCCGTCTGAAGCCAGGCGACCGGCGTCGCCGTCGGCGTCGCGGTTGGCACAGCGGTGTTTGTCGGCGTCGCGGTCGGGGTGTTCGTAGGTGTCGGAGTCGGCGTATTGGTGGCGGTGGGCGCTGGCGTGTTCGTTGCCGTCGGCGGCACCGGCGTATTGGTGGCCGTCGGCGTGTTCGTCGCCGTCGCCGTATTGGTGGCGGTGGGCGGCACAGGCGTGTTCGTGGCGGTCGACGTCGGCGTGTTCGTCGGTGTTGCCGTCGGCGTGTCGGTCGGTGTCGGCGTGTTGGTCGGCGTCGCCGTCGGCGTATCGGTCGGCGTCGGCGTATTAGTTGGCGTCGCCGTCGGCGTTTCCGTCGGCGTGGGCGTATTGGTCGGAGTGCTCGTTGGCGTGTCCGTCGGTGTCGGCGTATTGGTTGGCGTCGCCGTCGGCGTGTCCGTCGGTGTCGGCGTATTGGTCGGCGTCGCCGTTGGCGTGTCCGTCGGCGTTGGGGTATTGGTCGGAGTGCTCGTTGGCGTGTCCGTCGGTGTCGGCGTATTCGTCGGCGTCGCCGTTGGCGTCTTGGTCGGCGTGGACGTATCCGTCGGCGTCGGCGTGTTGGTGGCGGTGGCCGTGCTGGTGGGGCTCGGGTAGCGGGCGGCAAAGCGCTGAAACGCCTGGCCACCGCGCGGACTCTCCACCCTCACCTCGTACCAATTCTCCTGTGCCAGCGTGTTTGCAAGGTACGCACGTACGTGCATGGTCGCCTGAGGCTGCCAGGTGTCGTCTCCATCGAATTCGGCAGTCCAGCACGGCGCAGCGCAACCGGCCGCTCCCTGCGGAAGCGGCGCGGTGCCGCCCTGTTTCCCGAACAGGAATCGCAGTCCGTCGACCGGCTCGATCGGCGCCGAGCCGACGTTCTTCGCCCAAACGTCGACCACATTGTCCGCGGGCGTGGTGACCTGCGTGATCGCGACGACCTGCGTGATCTTGGGGTCGGTCACGCCGCCACTCTTCGAAAGCGCCGAGCTGAAGCCGCCCAACGACGGCAGCACCGCGTTCACGAGCGCGGCGATCGCGATGATCGTCGCGATGGTGATCAGGACGGCGGCGATAGCCTTGTCGATGGCTCGGTGATCCCTTCCCCAACGGCCCGGGCATGCGCGGCCATTGTTGCGCACCGCCATGTCCCCAAAGCATGGGGAGATCGCTCATGGAGCCGGAGCAAATCCCGTACGCCGAACCCTGACACGCACCCTGGAGTCAGAGCGAGCCGTCGCGGCTACTGCCGCCGAAACGGCGACGGTACACTGCGCGAAACACGCCCAAATCCCTTTCCCTTGGAGGAGACGTGCTCAAGACGGACTACTGCGGCGACCTGCGCGCGGGCGACGAAGGCAAGGACGTGGTGCTCGCCGGCTGGGTGCACCGCCGCCGCGACCACGGCGGGCTCATCTTCATCGACCTGCGCGATAGCCGCGGGATTGCGCAGGTCGTCTTCAGCCCGGATCAGGCCGCTGCCCACGCCGCCGCCTCCGAGGCGCGCGGAGAGTACGTGGTGCAGGTGCGAGGGCGCGTACAACGCCGGCGCCCGGGCACCGAGAACGACAAGATGCCGACAGGCGACATCGAGGTGGCGGCCGCCGACGCCACGATCCTCAACGCCGCCAAGACGCCGCCCTTCTACATCAACGAAGAGTCCGATGTCGACGAGCAGTTGCGTGGGAAGTATCGCTACCTCTACCTCCGCCGGGAGCGACTGCACAACAACATGGTGGTCCGCCACGAGATCGTCGCCCTCATCCGCAAGTTCCTCACCGAGCACGGCTTCATCGAGATCGAGACGCCGGTGCTGGCGAACCCGACGCCGGAGGGATCGCGCGATTACCTCGTGCCGAGCCGCACGCACCCGGGCAGCTTCTACGCGCTGCCGCAGTCGCCGCAGCAGTTCAAGCAGTTGCTGATGGTGGCCGGATTCGAGCGGTACTTCCAGATCGCCCGCTGTTACCGCGATGAGGACCTGCGCGCGGACCGCCAGCCCGAGTTCACCCAGCTCGACCTCGAGATGAGCTTCGTCGAGCGCGACGACGTGCTGGCGCTGATGGAGGAGCTGTATCGCCGCATCGCCGCGGAAGTGCGGCCGGACCTCAACGTGCCCGCTCCCTTCGTGCGCATGACCTACACCGAATCGATGCGGCGCTTCGGCACCGACAAGCCGGACCTGCGGTTTGGACTGGAACTGATCGACCTGACAAACGTCGTCCGCGGCACGGACTTCGTCGTCTTCAAGAGCGCCATCGACAGCGGCGGCAGCGTCGAGGGCCTTTGTGTCCCCGGCGGCGCCACGTTCTCGCGAAAGGAAATCGACGCGCTGACGGACGTGGTGAAGCAGCTTGGCGCCAAGGGCCTCGTCTCGATCGCCTATCTTGCGCCGCCGGCCAGCGCTTCCGAGGAGCAGATCAAATCGCCCGTCCTCAAGCATCTCGGCATCGAGATGGTGCGGGCGGTCGGCGCAATCGCGGGCGCGACCGAGAACGACCTCGTCCTGATCGTCGCCGGGCAGGGCGGCGTCCCTTCGAAGGAGCCGGGCTCGACGGGACGGGTGAAGCCGGCACTCGACGCGTTGCGGCGTCACCTGGGCGCGAAACTCGCTCTCGCCGACCCGAACACGCTCGCGTTTGCCTTTCTGCTGGAGTTCCCGCTGGTGGAGTGGGACGAAGACGACGAGCGCTGGACCGCGACACATCACCTGTTCACGGCGCCGCTCGCCGACGATATGGACCTGATCGATACCGATCCCGGGAGCGCCCGCAGCGACCACTACGACCTCACCTGCAACGGCTGGGAGATCGGCAGCGGCAGTATCCGGATACACGATCGGGCGGTGCAGGAGCGCATCCTGCGGCTGCTCGCCATCGGGGAGGAAGAGCAGCGCGTGAAGTTCGGCCACATGCTGGATGCGTTCGAGTTCGGCGCGCCGCCACACGGCGGCTTCGCGCCGGGCATTGACCGTACGGCGGCGCTCTTCGCGCAAGAGTCGGACATCCGCGAGATCATCGCCTTCCCGAAGACGAAGAGCGGGGCGGACCTGATGACGGGCGCGCCGTCGCCCGTCCCACCGGCAACGCTCGACGAGCTCGGCCTGGAGATCCAGCGCCGCGAAGGGTAGCGCGGGCCCTCACCCCCGCCTTCGGCGACCCCTCTCCCACGAGCGGAGAGGGGATTACATGGTGGCCGCGATCGGCGATTTAACATGTTGGCTCAGCCCCGATGGGATAGCGCTCACCTCTCCACGCGGTGGAGAGGGGCCGGGGGTGAGGCCGCGCGGGAACAAGACCGGCGCGCGCGCCACCAAGTCGAAAGCGCGAGAAGCAAGGCTAGAGTTGTTTGGCCAGCGTAACGAGCTCGCCGACGACCTCATAGCGGCCGAACGAGGGCACCAGATACGTGCCGTTTACCAGCGTGCGGCACTCCTCAAGCAGCTCGCGGGCGTGGGCGATGCCTTCGGCGATGCCGTTCTCGCCGGCGAGACGCATGCGCTCGCGCACGCTCTCGGGCACGAAGACGCCAGGCAGTTCGTTGTGGATGAACTCTGTGTGCCGGTGGCTCTGCAACGGCATGATGCCGACGATCACGGGCACGTCGATCGGGCCAAGCCGCTGCAGGAAGCTGCCGAGGATCTCGGCGCTGTACACCTGCTGCGTCATCAAGACGTCGGCGCCGGCCTCGATCTTCCGCCGCACGCGGTCCACCTCCAGTTCGATGTTGTCGGCGGTCGGGTTCGCCGCGCAGGCGATGAGGAAGTCGGTGCCCTTCCCGATCGAGTTGCCCGCCCAGTCGGTGCCGCTATTCAGCATCTTCAGGATGCGGACGAACCCGATCGAGTCGACGTCCCAGACACCGGATGCGCGCGCGTAGTCGCCGCTCGATGGCGGGTCGCCGGTGAGTGCGATGACGTTGCGGATTCCGAGGGCGTGCGCGCCCAGCAGGTCGCTCTGGATCGCCATCAGGTTTCGGTCGCGCGACGTGAAGTGGATGATCGTCTCGATGCCGGTCTGCTGCTGCATCAGCACGGCGAGCGAGATCGCGCTCATCCGCACGCGCGCCATCGGACTATCGCCGATGTTGATCGTGTCGGCGCCGAGCGCCTTGAGATGCGCCGCGCCCTCCAGCGCCTTGCGCGGGTTCAGCCCGCGCGGCGGATCCAGTTCGACGCTGACGACGAACTCGCCGGCCGCCAGTTTCTGGCGCAACGTCCGCGGTGCCTCCGCATCCGCTGGACCCGCATCGCGCGCCGCGGACGAGATGCGCACGGGGGCCGCCGGAGTCGCCGCGGGCGTGCGGCCGCGGGTGTTCCATTCGCCCTGCAGGGCTTCTCGCATCGCCGAGATGTGCTCCGGCGTTGTGCCGCAACAACCGCCCACGATGTTCGCGCCCGCGGTCACGAGCTTCTGCGTGTACTCGGCGAAGTAGTCCGGCGTCGACGGATACACGAGCCGCTTGTCCATGAATTTCGGGAGCCCCGCGTTCGGCAGGGCCGATACGCGTATCGACGTGTTGGCGGCCATCTGCTCGACCACCTCCAGCGCCGACTGCGGTCCGAGGCTGCAATTGATGCCGGCGACGTCCGCCCCCAGCGCGCTCGCGACGTTCGCAACTTCATCCGGCGGCTCGCCGCCATACGTGCGCCCGTCGCGTTGGAACGTGACCTGCGCGACGATTGGCAGGTCGCAGGATTCCTTGACGCCGAGGATCGCCTCGCGCAGCTCCGCGATGTCGGGAAACGTCTCGAGGATGATCAGGTCGCAGCCGCCTTCGAGGAGCGCCTCCGCCTGCTCGCGGATCGCGGCCCGTACTTCTTCCGGGCGCACATCGCCGACCGTCGCGAGCATGCGGCCGGTCGGGCCGATGGCGCCGGCGACGAACACCGCGTGCCCATGGATCTCGCGTGCGTCACGCGCCAGCCGCGCCGCCTTGAAGTTGATGTCGCGCACGCGCTGTTCGAGGCCGTGTTTGGCGAGACGAAAGCGGTTCGCGCCGAACGTATTCGTTTCGATGATATCGGCGCCCGCCGCGATGTAGTCCTCGTGCGCGCGCCGGATCGCGTCCGGGGATTCGAGCACAAGGGCGTCGAGCGACGGCGCTCCGGCGAAGCCACGCGACTGCAGCAGTGTGCCCATCGCACCGTCCGCCAGCAACACCCGCTGCTCCAGCGCCGTGAGGAAGGGGCTTTTCATAACCGGAAGTATAGCGATGGCCCGCGCGGCTTCCGTATTGGGGGAGTGCCTACCGTGGCCTGCATCGTCGCCGCGCCATCGGCGGGCGGGAACGGCTCGCAGAGCACGCACGCCGTCATTCTGACTCGCGCTGCTCCGGCCGGTAGAGGTCGTAGTTCGCGGCCTGCCCGGCCGTCGCGCCCTCGTGTGCGGCCGAGACGATCTGGTGCGAGAAGATGCGCGTCACGTCGCCCGCGGCGTACAGCTTCGGGATGCTCGTGCGCTGCTCTTCGTCGATCTCGATGTATTTGTCATCGGAGAGCTTTGCGCCCAGCGTCTCCGCCAGGGCGGAACTCGGGCGCGAACCCTGCTGGCTCACCATGATGTCGAGCTCCATGCGCCGTCCGCCGCGAAGCTCGACCTGGCGCATCATGCCATCTCCGCCATGCACACGGTCGATGCAGCCTTCGACGACGGGGACGCCGGCTGCCTCCAGGTTGCATCGCGACTTCTCGCTGAGCTCGACTTCCGCCGGCTCGCAGTTGGTGAGGAAGGTCAGATCGTGGGTGAAGTTCTGGAACTGCAGGCACGTCGTCGCCGCCTCGTCGTTGAGCCCGACGATGACGATGCGCTTGCCGCGCGTCTTCCAGCCATCGCAGGTAATGCACCAGAACAGCGACCTGCCGATGTAGTCCTCGACGCCCTCGAACTCCGGGAACAGGTCCACCACACCGGTGGCAAGGATGAGCGTGCGCGCCACGATTTCGCCACCGTCGCAGGCGATGCGAAACGCATCGCCGGCGCGCTCGATGTGGTCCACCTGCGATTCGGTGAAGCGCACACCGAAGCGAGTTGCCTGCTGTTGTCCGCGCTCTCTCAGCTCGCGCGAGGGGATGCCGTCCGGGAAACCCAGATAGTTCTCGTTCGTTTCGTGGCTGGTCGAGCGGCCTTCGCCGGCGTCGATCACGAGCGTGCTGCGATTGAAGCGCGCGAGATAGATGGCGGCCGACAATCCCGCCGGCCCGCCGCCGACAATCACCCCGTCGTAGGTCTCGCCCGCCAGCGGCTGATCGCTGTCCGGCACGGCCTGCGTCGGGTACGGCGTCGAGACGGGGGCCACGGTGGTGGACATCGCCCACTATCGCGCGCGCCCCGTGGCGTCCGCGGGACAGAAGCAGAGCAAGCATGGCGAATCGCTCACAAGCGGCGACGCTGGTCGCAGCTTGCCGGCCGCCGGTCGTTGTTGTGTCGGCGCTGAATGATCCGGCAGGCGCAGGTCCCTCGTCCGGCGGGCATCCAACGGAGCCGATCTGGAACTCCCTGGCAGGATGCCAACGTGGAGCACAAGCGCGTCCTCAAAGCATTCGATCGCGCTGTGAGGTTTGATAGAGTGCTGGTCAGTCACCTCGATGCGTTCTGCACTAGCAGATCGGCGCATCGTGTTGCAGCGCCGGCGAACTCCGAGGTTCATCTCTTCCGAGGTTCATCTTTGAGGTAGCGCCCAGCCCGGCGTAAGCTTGCCAAGAGAGCGTCGGTACCAGAGCTGCGGTGAGCGGGAGTCCCGTTGGATCGTCGAAGGTCACGATCGGACGAATCTGAAGGAGCCCTGCCCGCCTGAAAGCGCCAATCCGGGGGGGGGGGCCGATGCCGGCTGCTGAGTTTCGTCTGGCGGAACCTCTTGCGGCGCTTTCGGTGGCGACCGACCTCGTGCGCGGTCAGCCGCCAGGGCAGGCCCTGTACAAGACCATCATTGCCACCAAGCTCGCGGAGTACATGGGCCTCAGGGCGGCCGATCGCGCCATCGCGTACTTCGCCACGCTTCTCCGGGCGGCGGGCTGCACCTCCACATCGCATGAATTCGCGTTGCATCTCGGCGGCAACGATATCGCCGTCCGATACAACGGCGACGCAACCGACACCGACGACGCCGCCCAACTCGCACGCCTTCTGACCATGCTCGGCAAGGACGGCATGGACCCGGCCGCCGCGATGCGGGTCGTCGCCGACGGGAGCCGCGCCGACCGTGAAGTCGGGGGACGTTTGGTCACGCGACTGGGTCTCGGGAGCAGCGTAGCCGACAGCGTCCGTCACATTTTCGAGCGCTGGGACGGGCAGGGGGTGCCGAGCGGCGTCGCGGGCGAGGACATCCCGCAGGGGACGCGCATCGGACACGTGGCCAGCGCGGCCGTCATGTTCGCGCAAACGCGCGGGCGCTTCGAGGCGGTCCGCATCCTGGAAGCATGGTCGGGTGGTGCTCTCGACCCGGCGATCACCGCCTGCTTCCTCGCTCACGCCGACGAATTGCTGTCGTACATGGACCTGCCGGACTCGTGGGACGCGGTGCTCGCAGCGGAGCCGCGGCCGTGGAGGATGGTGGGAGACGGAAGTATCGATGACATCTGCGTTGTCTTCGCTGACTTCATCGATCTGAAAACGCCCCACCTACTCGGTCACTCAGCCCAGGTCGCGCGGCTCGCGGAGGGGGCGGCGCGCGCGCTGCAGATGGACGAGGGTGACTGCGTGCTGCTCCGGCGCGCCGCGTTATTGCACGACCTCGGGCGCGTCGGCGTGTCGACCGGCATCTGGGAGAAGCCGTTGCCGCTGGGCACCCTCGATGAGGAGCAGGCACGCCTGCACCCGTATCACACCGAGCGGATCCTCGACCGCAGCGCGCTGCTCAGGCCGCTCGCGCGGGTCGCGGGCTTGCATCACGAGCGGACGGACGGCCGCGGTTACTTCCGCGGTCTTCCGGGATCGTCACTCGACAGGCCGGCTCGGGTGCTTGCGGCGGCCGATGCCTGCGCGCTCCTGCTAGAGGGCAGGCCCGGGCAGAAGGCCCTTTCGCCGGACGCCGCGGCGACAGAGCTGGCCAAGGAGGCGTTGGACCGGGATGCGCTGCGCGCGGTCCTTCAGGTGGCCGGGGCGAAGAACGCCGAGGCGCCGCGCCAAGGGCCGGCGGGCCTTACCAGGCGTGAAATCGAGGTTCTGCAGCTTCTTGCGCGCGGGCAGTCCCTCAAGCAGATCGCCGACCAGCTCGTGATTTCGCCCTCCACCGCACATACGCACGCGGCGCACGTGTACGCGAAGGCCGGTATTTCGACGCGAGCCGGCGCCGCTCTCTTCGCGATGGAGCACGGACTCGTCAACTGAAAATCGACAGATCTGTCGATAGGATCCCCTCGCGCCTTTCTCTAACGTTGGACTCGAAGCAAGTGACTTCGAGCATCGACCAGGAGAAAGGAAGGACTTCATGCCGGCAATCAAAGTGGGCGTCATCACGGACCAGACAGGCGCGCTCTCGTTCATGGGAGTAGCCAATGCCAACGTCGCCAGGATGGTGATCGACGACATCAACTCGAAGGGCGGCCTGCTGGGCAGACAGGTCGAGTTGTACCTCGAGGACAGCGAGACGACGGACAGCGTGGCGGCGGCCAAAGCCGCCAAGCTGGTGCAGCAAGATCACGTCGATGTCATCCTCGGTGGCATCTACAGCTCAACGAGGCAGGCCATCAAGGGCCCGGCTGTCGAGCAGGGCAAGACGCTGTACATCTACCCGGAGCAGTACGAGGGCCAGGAGTACGACCCGCTCCTCTTCTGCACCGGCCCCGTGCCGGCGCAGCAGCTCGAGCCACTCATCCCCTGGCTGATGCAACGCACCGGCGCGAAGAAGTTCTACTTCCCGTCGGCCGACTACATCTGGCCACACACCATGAACAAGAAGGTCCGTGAGCTGGTGACGGCTGGTGGCGGTACGATCGTCGGTGAGGAGTACTTTCCCCTCGACCACATGGACTACCGCAGGACGGTCGATGAGATCACGTCCAGCGGCGCGGACGTCGTGTTCAACACGATCGTCCCCCCGGGGCTGACACCATTCCTCGAGCTGCTCTACGACTCTGGCTTCACGAAGCGAGGTGGACACCTGGTCTGCACGTACTTCGACGAGAACTTCTTGAACCTCGTGCCAGCCGCGCACGTCGAGGGTTTGTACAGCTGCCTCGACTACTACCAGAACGTGAGCGATCCCTTCAGCAGGGAGCTGATCGAGCGGTACGACGCGCTCTTCCCGGGCGATGCCCAGTTCACGGCCGGAAGCGCGTGCTCGGGCATGTACCGAGGGCTGCGGCTCTGGGAGGCTGCTGTGAACGAGGCCGGCTCGCTCAACCAGGACGACGTCATCCGGGCGCTGGATCACGCCAGGATCGCTGAGGGCCCGGGTGGACCAACCGAGGTGGTCCCCGGTCAGCATCACGTTCGCATGAACATGTACATCGCCCAGGCGCGGAGCGGTCATTTCGAGATCGTCAAGAGCCTGGGGGTCATTGATCCAAACGAGCGCGTGCACGGCGGGGATCAAGCAAGCAAGGTTCGTGCAACTTCCATCTGAACGAAGTCGCGGGAACGCGACGCCACGTCGACAAGGAGAAAAGCCATGATACTCGCGACGACGACAGTCGAAGACTTCGACCGGTTCATGAAAGTCTTCTCGGCCGGGGGCGCGGAGAAGCGAAAGCAGCACGGGTCCAAGGGCGCGCTCATCTTTCGCGATCCGAATCAGGACGACCGCGTCTGGGTGGTCTTCGACTGGGACGAGAAGGGCTGGGAGAGCTTCGTCTCCGACCCGGAGGTCCCAGCGGTCATGAAGGAAGCCGGGCACAAGAGCAGGCCGCAAGCGGCGCAGCTCAGCGGCCAGTGAAGCGCCTAGCGCGCCTCCCGATCCGCGTCATTGACGGGTCGTGGAAGCGTGTCCCTGCCAAGTGCAAGCAACGAAAGCCCGGAGGGCGCAAACCCTCCGGGCTTTCGCTTGGCGCGTTCGAACGCCATCGCTATGGTTCGGCGCGCTCGAGGCCTTGCTGCCCGACGAGTTTGTCGCGCTCGACCTCGCCTGCGGGCCGGGATCGATCAGCCAGCGGCTCCTTGCGCGTTTCCCAGGCGCCTTGTTGTGTTGCGGTGGATTTTGACCCGGTGATGCTCGCACTCGGGGAGGGCGCGCTCGGCAATCAAGATGGCCGCCTGCGCTGGGTCGATGCGGATCTGGCGTCGGCAGGGTGGCTGCTGTCCTTGGCAGAGCTGCAGGTGGATGCGGTGCTCAGCACCACCGCCCTCCACTGGCTGTCCGCCGCCGAGTTGCTGCGCGTCTACCGAGAGCTTGGTGCGTTAGTGCGGCCGGGCGGCGTGTTCCTCAACGGCGACAACATGAGCTTCGGCCCAGAGCTGCCCACATTTCAGCGGCTGGTTCATGGCGCCAGGGATCTTCTCTGGTCGGACGCATCGTTCGCCGCGCGCGGGATCGAGACGTCCGAAGCGTGGTGGGAGGCCCTGAAACAGGAGACATCGTTGGCGCCGCTGCTGGCCGAGCGTGAGCGCCGCTATGCGGCGAAGGAACGGCAGGCGTCGTCGCCGATCTTCGATGCCACGTCGCGGCACTGCGGGACGCGGGCTTCCGTGAGATTGGGACGATCTGGCAGACCGGCACCAACCGCGTTCTGCTGGCGGTGCGCTGAGCGGAGCTATCGTCGCTTTCGTCGCGTGTCGGTACGCGCCAGCATTGAGCGCGTCTCATGGTGGCGTGCTCAGGCCGCGGGCGATCATGTGCCACGCAATTGACTACAGGCCCCTTTCGGAGAAGGGTTACGCTGAGGTGTTGCAGCCCTGCTTCCCGGAGGAAGTTCAATCAACAATATATACATACGTTCACCAAAACTAACACCTCCCGCCGACCCTGTGTCGGCTGGCGAAACAAGGGATCGGAGAGAACATGAAGCCGACAGGTCTTCCGAATGGCGAGGCCGCTTCCGCGAACATCACCAAGCGGATTCAAGAGCTGGGGGATTGGAGAGGTGAGACCCTCGCTCATGTCCGTCAGCTCATCCACGATGCCGACCCCGACATCCGGGAGGAGTGGAAATGGATGGGGACGCCCGTCTGGTCCCATGACGGCGGCGTCTGCACGGGGGAATCGTACCAGCAGGTCGTGAAGCTCACCTTCCATCGCGGAGCCTCGATCAGCGACCCGAAGAGGCTCTTCAATGCCAGCCTGGAAGGGAACACGCGGCGTGCGATCGACCTCCGCGAAGGGGAGAAGATCAACGAAGCTGCCTTCAAGCAACTCATCCGCGCCGCGGTGGCGGCCAACTCCGCAGCGCGCGCTCAACGGGCAGCCAAGAAGAAATAAGCCGGCTCTCAGGGGTGTGGCGTAAGAACGGTCTTTCGCGACCGTTGCTCACAGGTGTTGCTGCGGGGGAGCGAGGTCCGGCGGGAGGCCGGCGCCGACACTGCTGACCCTTGGCTACGAGCTCGTCGGACCCCTTCACCGAACGGAACTCGTGGGGAAGGAATGTGGCACCCCCGGCAGGATTCGAACCTGCGACCATCGGATTAGAAGTCCGACGCTCGGATCGGGTGTCCGTCAGACAACGTCTGAATCTGAGGAAGAACGCCGCGTGCAGCACCAACTAATCCGGTGCTCATGCCCGCAGGGCATCTGACGAGGCGGTTGTACGGACGTGACCAAGGGACATCCAATCGAAGCTGTCGATCGCAGCGTTGTCGTGTGATCAATGGCCGCGCTGCCGCGTGAGCCCGCGGGCAGCCGACGACCTGATCGCCGACGCGTGCCGGCGCGCCGGCCCGGTGGATGAAGATGTCCGAGTTGAACTCTATAACGCTCCAGCAGGTCTGGATAGTTCGTGCGACGACACCACAACTCTCTGATGCGGCTATCGCCGGTCAGATGCTGATGACGATCTTTCCCCGAAGGCTGCCATCCGCGACCCGCTGCATCGCGGCCGGAACGTCGGTGAGTGGAAGCGTGCTGTCGATGACCGGTGCGACCTCGCCCGATTCAAGCAACCCCTTGAGGAGTTGCAGGTCCTCCTGACACGGGGTGGTTGAGAGGATTCGCAGCTTGTGCCGGACGAACCGTGACATGATGAGCGCTTGAATCCATCGGTCTGCGCCTCCCAGGACGCGATTGCCTCCCTCAGCGCCACCAAGAACCAAGGTGCCGGTAGGAGTGAGCGGTCGCCTGAGATCCGCCAACGAGCGATTGCCTCCCATATCGAGAATCAGGTCATATCGACTCGCGCTTCTTGAGAAATCCTCCTGGTTGTAGTCGATAACGTGGTTTGCGCCTGTGCTGCGCACGAGGTCTGCCTTACTCGAGCCGCATACGGCCGTGACTTCCGCGCCGAACGATCGTGCGATCTGAATCGCGAACAGCCCTACGCCACCGGATGCACCAACGATGAGTACATGCTGCCCTTTCTGAATCTCGCCTTTATCGCGAAGACCCTGAAGAGCGGCGAAGGCTGACGTCGGGACGGCTGCGGCCTGCTCAAAGGTTAGGTTGGTTGGTTTGAGCGCAAAATTACCCTGTGGCGCGCGCGCATACTCCGCAAATGCACCATCACACGTACCGAACACGTCGTCGCCTATGCGAAATTGCTCGACCTTGTTCCCGACAGCCTCGACCGTGCCTGAGACATCCATCCCGCGAACACGAACCTTCGGGGCACGTAGACCAAACCCCACCACACGGAGCATGTAGGGAAGGCCGGTCATGACGTGCCAGTCGCCGATGTGAATACTCGCTGCGAGGACACGCACGAGGACATCGTCGTCGCCTGGCACAGGCTTCTCAATTTGCTCGAGGCGCAGCACTTTCTCGGCGTTCGTCCCGTAGTCGTCCTGCACTATCGCCCGCATGAGTCTCTCTCTCCTATGCACTGACGCCCCAACCGTACCGTATGTGGTGACCACGGTATGGTGAGGTTCCGCCTGGCAATCAGTCCGTTGGACGGGTAGTCCGCTCGTCAGCAAAAGCCAAAGTCAGCGGGTCGAAGTTGCCCAATAGGATCGCTTGAACCACGACGATTTGGATGCCCTTGGGACACTATGGACGAATCCGGTGCTCGCGAACCAGTCCGGTGCTCGGTGTAGGCGCGCTTGTCGTGCGACTGCGAGCCATTTTTGATCTGGTGGCGCCCCCGGCAGGATTCGAACCTGCGACGTTCGGATTAGAAATCCGGTGCTCAGGCCCACCATGTTGTCATCGTGATTTGCGTCGGTCAGCAAGGTATGGGGGCGTGCACATGCGAAGCACGGCACAGCGGTTTCGCGCGCGCTCGGTAGCTTCGGTCCGAGCGATCCGTCGGGCCCTTGACAACATTTTATGGCGTCCGCCTCTCGGACGATCGATGATTGACCACCGACCAGATGCGACATTATGTCTCACGGTTCACGATGAACTCGAACTCTCGTCCCGGCTCCGCACGCTCCGTGCTCAGACACCCAATCATCTGGGCGGGGGCTGGCGTTGTTGCTACCCTCGGCATCGCGGCCGGCGTACTCACATTGGTGGTTCCTTCTGATCCGGCCACGGTCCCCGCCGCCGAAAGCGCGTCCACACCCAAGACCGTCGCGACCAGCCAGGCCGTTCGTTCGAGTGGCGTGACGGCGCGGACAAACACGATCGCTGCGGTTCGCACCGCGCCTGGTAAAGACACACCGGTGCTCGGCACGCTCGGACGCGACGAGAGCGTGGAAGTTATCGGCCGAAGCGCCGCGGCCACCTGGTTGCTCATCGTGTTTCCCGCCACCTCTTCGCTGCACGGATGGGTCGCCGCCGCGATGCTCGATGTCACCGGGGAAACGAGCACGCTTGCGGTTGCAACGGCTGAGCCTCCGGTCGTGATCGCTGCTCCCACGAGCGCGGCATACCGCACACAACGGACGCCCGTGCCGTCTCCGGCGAGCGCCACACGCGCGCCGGCCTCGGCGACACCCGAGCCGGCCTCGGCGACTCCCACGCCTCCTGCTTTGCTGCCGGATCTCATCGTCGCCAAGGCGCAGATCGGCGGCACCTCCTTGGTGGCGACAATCATAAACAGGGGCGACGGACCGGCTAACGGCGCGATCGTTGTATCGGTACGCACCGCGGACGGACGCACATTGCTTGCCACGAGCAGCGCACCTAGCCCAGTCCTTGCGCCGCAGGCAAGTGTCGACGTCGACACCGGGTATGTCGTGCGCGGGACTCAGCGACTCATCGTCGTCGTCAATCCCTCCGGAGCGATCCAAGAATCGAACTCAGCGAATAACAGCACGACGGTCGCCGCCGTCCAAGGGTGAGTAGCGCCCACACGATGACTTCATGTTGATGGTGCGCCCGAGCGTGTGGTCGAAAACCCTCGGCCGCGACCTTCGAGGACAGTATCGCGAGGAATAGCGCCTCCTTCGGTGAGCCACCGTCGTCCCGACAATCGATCCGACTAGGCATGTCCCGTAGGGCAATCCCTCATATCGAGCGACAGATACTGCCGTTACCGTAGTTGAGAACGAACGATCGCT
>JBBRPY010000039.1:0-32069 GCA_038227375.1 Dehalococcoidia bacterium | reverse complement strand
GTAGCGCCCCAGGGTAGCCAAGTGGTTAAGGCAACGGTCTGTAAAACCGTGTACCGCAGGTTCGAATCCCGCCCCTGGGACCACGCTTTTGAATCTGAGAACGGCTCGTGTGAGAGCCGTTTTCTGTTTGTGGCGGTGTGCAATGCAGTCCCCCTACACGACCGATCCATTTTGGGGTAGGCTCGGCAAGCGACGTCCACCCGGCGAGTCCAGTCGGCTCGCTCAGCCGCCATTCCGCCATCGTGAGGCGCTGAATAGGGATTGACACGCCGCTGCGGGTTGTGTAACACTTGCGTTACATGTAACGGATGGGTTACGAAAGGATTAGTACGATGATTGGCGCATTGGACAGCATCTTGGTCGTTCGGCGGTCGATCCATATCCGGGCGACGCCGGAGCGCGTCTGGGAGCAATTCGAGGGTTTTGAACAGATGCAACGATGGTGGGGCATCATGTTGGCGACGCCGTGCGCCGGCAAGGCGAATGGGCAGGAACTCGTTTCGTATGAGCCGCGGACCGGTGGGCGCGTGGAGATGGAGGTCCACCTTGATGGTGAACGTGCGCGCTACGGAGGCGCAATCATCGTCTTCGACCCGCCTCGCGAACTGACCTTCGAAACGACTGGATCCCCAATCGGGGCTGGCTCAAGCCGACGTTTATCACGATCCGCCTGACGCCGATCCTCGATGGCACGCTCGTCGAGCTGATGCACCACGGCTTTGAGCGCACAGGCGCCGGGGCTGCTGATGATCACGCGGGGTACGAAGGCGGCTGGGGTATGGTTCAATTGAACGCGCTTAGACAGATCGTTGAGGCGGCGTGACGCGGAAGCCAGTTGCCAAGCAGGGCCTATTTGAGGCGCTGGCCGACCCGACGCGACGCGGCATCTTGGAGCTGTTGCGGCGCGACGCCGTACGCACCGCCGGCGAGATCGCCGACGCGTTCCCGGAGATCAGCCGCCCCGCGGTTTCGCGGCACTTGCGAGTGCTTCGGCAAGCCGGATTGGTGATCGCCGAAGAAGTCGGACGGGAGTGGCACTACCGGCTCAATGCGGCGGCGCTCGCGAGCATGCAGAGGGATTGGTTCGCTCGCTTCACTCCCATGGTCGATGGGTCGCTCGCACAACTCAAGCGGCACGTTGAAGTCACCAACAAGCGACGGCGAGCTTGAGGGAAGCGCGACCTGACTATCGCGATCATGGCTGGGGCCGCCGCGTATTGACACAACGGTGCGCCGGTGCGAGAATCGCGCTCACAGCGTGCGATCATTGGAGGTCGCCCGGCAGCAGGAGGTCATCCCGTGTACGCGCAGCGCATCTCCATCTACCCCCACCCCGAGAAGGTCGGCGAAGTCCGGACGATGCTGATGGAGCGAGCGAAGTCTCGTCAGGCAGACGGCGTGCGGCTTGCCCTGTCGGAGCTCGTGGCCGGTGGCCACGCACCCCAATTCACAGTGAACATCCTCTTCGCCGACCTAGCGGCGTTTGAGGCGTACCGAAAGCGCGACCAGGCAGACAGCGACTTTCAGAAGTTCGTCTCGAAGCTTTCGTCGCTGATCCGCAAGCCCAGCGGCTTCGACCTGATGGAGGTCCTCGCGCCGATGCCGAGCTAGGCTCGACCGGCGACGACCCTGTAGGAGATCGAGGACGCCCGGCGCGATCAGAGCAGCGGGCGCGCTGTCGGCTCGATCGGCGTGGGGAGCTGCGTCTCGCCGGCGAGGTGGCGGTCGACGCCGGCGGCGCACGAGCGGCCTTCGGCGATCGCCCAGACGATCAGGCTCTGGCCGCGCCCCATGTCGCCGCAGGCGAAGACGCCGGGGCCGCTGGTCATGAACGAGCCGTCACGCGCGACGTTGCCGCGGGCGTCGAGTTCGACGCCCAGGCTCTCGAGCAATCCTTCCCGCTCCGGGCCGACGAAGCCCAACGCGAGCAGGACCAGCTCGCACGGCAGCTCGAAGTCGGTACCCGCGACCTTCTCGAAGCGGCCGTCTACCAGCTCGACCTCGTGGGCGACCAGCGCGCGGACGTTGCCGTCATCGTCGCCGACGAAGCGCTCCGTGTTCACGCTGTAGATACGGTCGCCACCTTCTTCGTGGGCCGACGACACCCGAAAGACGTTCGACCACGTGGGCCACGGATTCGTCGGCGCTCGGTGCTCGGGCGGCCGCGGCAGAATCTCGAACTGGTGGACCGACAGGGCGCCCTGGCGATGCGCCGTGCCTAGGCAGTCGGCGCCGGTGTCGCCGCCACCGATGATCACGACGCGCTTCCCCTCCGCCGTGATCGTCGGCGCGGGGAGGTCGCCCTGCTGCACGCGGTTCCCAATCGGCAGGTACTCCATCGCCTGGTGGATCCCGCCCAGCTCGCGTCCCGGGATCGGGAGGTCGCGCGCGGCCGTCGCGCCGCCGGCGAGGACGGTCGCATCGAACTGCCGCAGTTCCGCAACTGGCACGTCGACGCCGACGTTGGCGTTGACGCGGAACTCCGTGCCCTCCGCGCGCATCTGGACGAGGCGGCGGTCGAGGTGCCGCTTCTCCATCTTGAACTCAGGGATGCCGTACCGGAGCAGCCCACCGATGCGGTCGTCGCGCTCGAACACGACGACATCGTGGCCTGCGCGCGTGAGCTGCTGGGCAGCGGCCAGGCCGGCCGGGCCCGACCCGACGACTGCCACGCGCTTGCCGGTACGGACCGACGGCATCACCGGCTGGATCCAGCCTTCGGCCCAGGCGCGGTCGACGATCTCGACCTCTACCTGCTTGATGGTGACCGGGTCCTGGTTGATCCCGAGCACGCACGACGTCTCACACGGCGCCGGGCAGAGCCGCCCCGTGAACTCGGGAAAGTTGTTCGTCGCGTGCAGCCGCTCGATCGCCTCGCGCCAGTGGTCCCGATAGACGAGGTCGTTCCAGTCAGGGATGAGATTGCCGAGCGGGCAACCGTTGTTGCAGAACGGGATCCCGCAGTCCATGCAGCGGCCGGCCTGTTGCTTGAGCGTTTCGCGGTCTAAGAGCTCGTACACCTCGCGCCAGTCGTGGAGCCGCACCGGCACGGCGCGCCGCTTGGGTGTGATCCGCTCCCACTTCAGGAAGCCGGACGTCTCACCCATGTGCCGCCGCCATTACGCGCGTGAGCGTCTCCTCTTCGGACACGCCCGCGGCGGCCGCCTCGTCCATGACCGTGAGAACGCGCTTGAAGTCCTGGGGCATCACCTTGCGGAACGACTCGACCTCGCTCTCCCACTGCGCGAGCAGGCGGTCGGCGACTTTGGAGCCGGTGAACTCGCGATGACGCTCGACGGTCGCGCGCAGCCACTCGCGGTCGTCGGCGCTGAGCGGCTCGAGCTCGACCATCTCGTAGTTGACCAGCGCGGGGAACCGGTCGTCGGGGTCGTAGACGTAGGCGATGCCGCCCGACATCCCCGCGGCGAAGTTCCTCCCGGTGGGGCCAAGCACGACGACGCGGCCGCCGGTCATGTACTCGCAGCCGTGGTCGCCGATGCCTTCGGCGACCGCCGTCGCGCCGGAGTTGCGCACGCAAAAGCGTTCGCCCACCGTACCGCGGAGGTACGCCTCGCCCGACGTCGCGCCGTAGAGCACGACGTTGCCGGCGACCACGTTATCCTCCGCGGCGAAGATCGCGTCGCGGTCGGGGTGCACGATGACGATGCCGCCCGACAGACCCTTGGCGGTGTAGTCGTTAGCGTCTCCCTCGAGGTGCAGGGTGATGCCGCGAGGCACGAATGCGCCGAAGCTTTGGCCCGCCGACCCACGTAGGTGGATGCGTATGGTGTTGTCGGGAAGTCCGGCGCCGCCCCAGCGCTTCGTCACCTCGAAGCCGAGCATTGTGCCTACGGTGCGGTTCGTGTTGCGCACGCAGGCCTCGATCTCGACGGGGCTCCCGTCCGCAAGCGCGGGAGCAGCCTGCTCGATCAGCAACTGGTCGAGCGCAAGCTCGAGGCCGTGATCCTGGCCGCGCGTGCAGTAGCGGTCCTGACCCTCATATGGATTGTCTGCGGGCATCAGAATCGGTTTGAGATCGAGGCCGTCCGCCTTCCAATGGTCGATAGCCGCTCGCACATCGAGCACCTCTGTGTGCCCGATCGCTTCGGCGATCGACCGGAAGCCGAGCGCTGCGAGGTACTCGCGCACCTCCTCGGCGATGAACTCGAAGAAGTTGACCACGAACTCTGGCTTGCCGGCGAAACGCTTGCGCAGCTCGGGATTCTGGGTCGCGATCCCCACCGGGCACGTGTCGAGGTGGCAGACGCGCATCATCACGCAGCCGCTAACCACGAGCGGCGCGGTACCGAAACCAAACTCCTCGCCGCCGAGCAGGGCGCCGATCACGACGTCGCGGCCCGTCTTGAGCTGTCCGTCGACCTGCACGACGATTCGGTCGCGGAGCCCGTTGCGCATCAGCGTCTGCTGCGTCTCGGCGAGCCCGAGCTCCCACGGCGCGCCGGCGTGCTTGATCGACGTCAGCGGCGACGCGCCGGTGCCGCCATCGTGGCCGGAGATGAGCACGACGTCGCTATGCGCCTTGGCACCGCCGGCGGCGACCGTGCCGACACCGACCTGGGCAACGAGCTTCACGTGGATCCGCGCGGCAGGATTCGCGTTTTTCAGGTCGTGGATGAGTTGCTTGATGTCCTCAATCGAATAGATGTCGTGATGCGGCGGCGGGCTGATCAGGCCGACGCCCGGCGTTGAATAGCGCGTTTTCGCGATCCACGGGTAGATCTTGTAGCCCGCGAGCTGCCCGCCTTCGCCGGGCTTCGCTCCCTGCGCCATCTTGATCTGAAGGTCGTCGGCGTTGACGAGATATTCCGACGTCACGCCAAACCGGCCCGACGCCACCTGGTGCACCGCCGAGCGGCGGAAATCGCCATTCGGATCGCGCACGTAGCGGTCGGCGTCTTCGCCACCCTCGCCCGTGTTGGATTTGGCGCCGATGCGGTTCATCGCGACCGCGATGTTCTCGTGCACTTCCTTCGAGATCGACCCGTACGACATCGCGCCCGTCGCGAAGCGCAGGAGGATCGCGCTCACTGGCTCGACCTCGTCGATCGGAACAGGCGGCCGCGCGCCCTCACGGAAGGCGAACAGGCCTCGCAGCGTCGCCAGGCGCTTCGACTGGTCGTCGACGAGGCGCGTGTACTCCTTGAAGATGTCGAAGCGCTTCGCGCGCGTCGCGTGCTGTAGTTTGAACACCGTCTCCGGATTGAAGAGGTGATATTCGCCCTCGCGGCGCCACTGGTACTCGCCGCCGAATTCGAGATCGCGATGCGCCGCCTCGGCCGGGCGGGTGGCATAGGCCCGCCGGTGCCGCCGCGCCACTTCTTCCGCGATCTCGCAGAGGCCGATGCCGCCGAGCCGTGACACGGTGCCGGTGAAGTACTCGTCCACAAGCTCGTGGCCGAGCCCGATCGCCTCGAAGACCTGCGCGGCGCGATACGAGGCGACCGCCGAGATGCCCATCTTGGACATCACCTTCAACACACCCTTGCCGGCTGCTTTCACGTAGTTCTTGATCGCCTGGTGCGGGTCCATCTCGCCGAGCCCGTGCAGTCCCTGCGCGATCAGATCTTCGATCGATTCGAACGCCAAATAGGGATTGATCGCGCCGGCGCCGTAGCCGATGAGGAGCGCCATATGATGCACTTCGCGCGCATCGCCCGTCTCCAGCACCAGGCCCACCTTCGTGCGCTTGCCGTCGCGGATCAGGTGATGGTGCACGGCGGACACGAGCAGCAACGACGGAATCGGCGCGAGGTCTGGGCCGGAGTCGCGATCGGAGAGCACGATCACACGGCAGCCGTCATCGACCGCCGCCGATGCCTCCGTCCGCACACGGTCAAGCGCTTCGCGCAGCGCCGCGCCGCCACCGGCGACCCGGTAGAAGCCGGAGATCACGCGCGCGGCGAACTCCGGGAACGCGCCATCGTCATTGATGTGGATGAGCTTGGCCAGCTCGTCGTTATCGAGGATCGGGAACGGCAGGGCGATCTGGTGACAGGCGGCGGGCCGCGCATCGAGCAGGTTGCCCTCGGCGCCGATCGTCGAGGCGAGCGATGTCACGAGCTCCTCGCGGATCGCGTCGAGCGGCGGATTCGTCACCTGCGCGAAGAGCTGCTGGAAGTAGTCGAACAGCAGGCGGGAGCGGTCCGAAAGTACCGCGACGGGCGTGTCGGTGCCCATCGAGCCCAGCGCCTCGCTTCCAACGCGGGCCATCGGCGCTACCAGGAGCTTCAGCTCTTCGTGCGTGTATCCGAACGTCATCTGCCGCCGCACGACGGACTGGTGCCAGGAGACCTGATGTGTACGGTCCGGCAGATCGCTCAAGTGCACGAGCCCCTGCTCGCACCACTCTTCGTACGGGTGCTCGGCGGCGAGCGTCGCCTTGATCTCTTCGTCCTCGACGATCCGGCCCAGGGAGGTGTCGACGAGGAACATCTTGCCCGGCTGCAGCCGGCCCTTCTTGACGACGCGCGCGGGGTCGATGTCGACGACGCCGGACTCGCTCGCCATGATCACGCGGTTGTCGTCGGTGACCCAGTAGCGGCTTGGGCGCAAGCCGTTGCGGTCGAGCACGGCGCCGATGACGGTGCCGTCCGTGAACGCGATCGACGCCGGCCCGTCCCACGGCTCCATGAGCGATGCGTGATAGCGATAGAACGCGCGCTTCGCTGCGGACATCGTGGCGTGATTCTCCCAGGCCTCCGGGATCATCATCAACACGCCGTGCGCGAGCGAGCGGCCACCAAGATGCAGCAGCTCGAGGCACTCATCGAACTTCATCGTGTCGGACGAACCGTCGGTGATGATCGGGAAGGCGAGCTCGAGGTCGGGCATTAACGGCGTGGACATCTGTGCGGAGCGCGCGCGCATCCAGTTGCGGTTGCCCTGCACGGTGTTGATCTCGCCGTTGTGCGCGACGTAGCGGTACGGGTGGGCGAGCGGCCACGAGGGGAAGGTGTTGGTCGAGAAGCGGCTGTGCACCAGCGCGAGCGCCGACTCGATGCGCTCGTCGCGCAGGTCGGGGAAGAACCCTTCGAGCTGGGGCGTCGTCAGCATGCCCTTGTAGACGAGGGTGCGGCACGACAGCGATGGGAAGTAGACCGCCCTGTCGTCCGGAAGCTCGTGCTCGATGCGTTTGCGCAGGATGAAGAGCTTGCGGTCGAGGTCGATGCCCAACGCCCCAGCGGGGTCGGTGATGAAGCAGTGCCAGAAGCCGGGCATCACCGCGCGCGCCGTCGGCCCGATCATCGAGGGGTCGACGGGGACGCTGCGCCAGCCGATCACCTGCAGGCCCTGCTGCTTGGCGAGGCCCTCGACGGCGCCACGGGCGTTCCCGGCCGCGACCGCCTCGACCGGCAGGAACGCCATGCCGACGCCGTAGGCGCCGATGGGCGGGAGCGCGAAGCGCGTGACGCCCCGAAGGAACCTGTCGGGCACCTGGATGAGGATTCCTGCGCCGTCGCCGGTGTTCACCTCGGCGCCCGAAGCGCCGCGGTGGTCGAGGCTGCAGAGGGCGCCGAGCGCGGTGGCGACGATGTCGTGGCTCTTCGCGCCGGTGACATCGACGACGAAGCCGACACCGCAGGCGTCGTGCTCGAAGCGGGGATCGTAGAGTCCGCTGGCGAGGGGCAGCGCACTGAAGGGCAGCGGGCGCGCGGCAGGTTCCGGGCGGGCGTGCAGCGACGCCTCAGCAGCGATATCGGCGTCGAAGCCGGCGCTGCCGCCGTCCCGTTCGTGACCGGGGCTGGAAAGCGGAAGGTTCACGTCAATACCCACTGGATGCCCGGAAGTCGCCAATTGTAACGTAATTCACAATCGGTTGTCACGAGACCCGCCCGGTCGCTGGACCCCCTGAAACGCGACGAGGGCGCCGCCGGCGCCCCGTTCGCACAGCGCCGGCCGCCCAAGGCCACCGACGCTAGAGCATGCTCCCCACATGGGGATTGGGATCGTACCCCAGCGCACCACATTTCACAAGCGTTTCTGCTGCAGGGCTGTCGTCGAATGCGCGGATGCCGTCGCGGGGCGGGCCAATCAGATGGGAGCGTGAGCCCAGCCCGCCCTCGCTCCGGCGCGGCGCGAGGGCCACGATGTCCCAGCATCCGCCGGGGCGCCGGACCTGATGCCGGAGCGCGCTTCTGCCTGATCGAGCGCGCTGCGGTCAGCTCCGCTGCACCAGCAGCCTCGCCAGCGCGATCGCCGCATCGCCGCCCGTTGGTGATGCCGACGGCGACACTTCGACGGAGATAGACACCCCCGGGCTCTTCCACACCGACACACCGAACGGCACCGCGAACGCCTCATCTCCGAGACCCGAAATCATCTCCGCCGTCGCGCTTCCAGCGTTACTTCGCACCTGACTGTCAAACCTGCTCTTCTCGACAGGCGACGCGACACCCGTGTTGATGACCCCGCCGTCGCTCGTCTGATACCGGCAGGAGAAATCGTTGACTCTCACCGCTCCGCCCGTCACCGTCTTGCCCGTCGCGGTCTGCACCTCGGCGACCGTCACGTACGAGCACGGATCCGTATTCCGGATCGTTGGCGATGCCTGCGCAGCCGCCGCGGCGGTTGCCGGTCTCGCCGCGGCGCTGACGACGGCCAGACTTGTCGCCGATCCTCCGGCCGACGGCGGTGTCGTCGCCTTGGTACCGCCACTTCCGCCGCAGGCAACGACGGCGATCGCGCCCGCGAGCGCGACGGACAGGATCAGACCGCGGGAATCCAGCATCCTCGGTAGCATCTTTCACTCTCCCTCTACACCAACCGCGCGTCCCATCGGGCGCGCTATGAGGTCGAACTGATCTGGGCGAACCGCCCTTAACGGTGAGACTATCTTTGCGGCAAGTTCCCCGCCCTTGTGTGTCCATCAACACCCGTAAGGTAAGTGACTGGTGATACGGCCATGATCGCTTCTCACCTGCCCCGCACCGCCTTGCGCTGTGGCGTCATCGTCTTGCCAGTTTCCTCGATGTCGTCGGCGAACGCAGAGGGCGTGCTGAGCCCGAGCAGCCGCACTTCGTCGCTGTGGATCGTGTACGTGTGCGGGATGCCGCGCGGGAGGAAGACGAACCCGTGTTCCTTCAAGGTGAACGATTGCTCGCCGCAGCGGAACGTGATCGAGCCCGACAGGAGATAGAAGATCTCGTCTACGTCGTCGTGCGTGTGGGTGTGCGGCTCCTCTCCCTTTCGGGTCGTGCATTCCCAGATGGCCAGCGCGCCACCCGTCTCGGCCAACGCCGCTTTGATGGTGAAGACGACGTCGTGCCACTCGTAAGAGCGGCCTTCGCCTTCCGCCAGCGCGTAGGGCTTCACTCCCACCTCCGACACCCAACCTCTAACATCCGTCCGTTCACGTGATCATCCGCGCATCAACCGCGCGCGCGACTTCACGCGCTCCAGCACCGTCCACGTGACGGCGTCGAGCGGGTGCCAGTCGTTGAAGCCGAGGCTGGCGGGCTCGCTGGCGGTGCTGACGATACCTTCGAAGCGCATCTCCCCGAACTCGTCGTCGCGCCAGACGACGCGATAGTTCCAGCGCACCTTCGCTTCCCGCGCCGGCGTCGCCATCCAGATGCCGACCAGGCGCGCGAGGAACGCGGGGTCGCCGTCGGCGAACTCCGCCAGCACTTCCGAGAAGTAGGCGTCCGGCTCGTCGAGCGACGCCGGGTTGACGGGTCGCCCCTTGAACACCGCCGCCATCACGGCGACGCACTCGTCCCAGTTGACGACGCGGTCGGCGAAGCGGCGCTGGCTTGCGACGGATAGCAGGTTGCGCTGCACCGGCGTGGCGTTCGCCCGCAGGTCGGCGAAGTCGATGCCCCAGAGCGCCTGCACCGCGGCGTTGGCGGCCACGACCTCGTTGGCGCCGCCGATCACGAACTCGGGCCACGGCACGCGCTCCACTTCCGCCTGCGTCTCCTCGACGGAGATGAAGTACGCCGGGAACGCGTGCTCCGGGAAGAGCGTCGGCGGCGTGGCGAATCCCGCCCCGGCCATGATCTCGTTCGTATCGTGCGGGGGAGCGCCGAGCGCGTCCAGCAGCTTCGTCAGGCGCTCGCGCGTCGGCTGCCGCCGGCTGCTCTCGTAGCCGCGCACCGTCTCGGGCGATAGGCCCGCGCGCCCGGCGAGCGCGCGCTGGCTCAGCCCCAACCGCTCGCGGGTATCCCGCAGCTTCCCCCGCCACGCCGTCTCCATCCCGCGATTCTAATCGAGCAGGCGCCGCTGATGCGAGCCGAAAGATCGGTACAGCCAGTACCGCTCCTGCTATTGACGATCCATCGGAAACGTGGGAGTGTATGCCCCAACTACACGTTCGATCGGAGGCAACGATGAGGCGCCATCTTTTCGTGACCGTATTTCTCGCAATTGCGGTGGTCACCGTTTCCTGTCTGTCAGCACTCCTCCTGTGGGCGCATCGTGCGGATGCGCGCGAAGCGCTCGGATTTCCGTTCGATTCGGGTCAGACTTGGCGAGTGCAACGCGGATACAACTGCACACCCTGTAATACCCACCGGCCGCTTGGGGAGCCCGGCAGCAGCGGTGCCGACTCGATGGGACTCGATCTACAACGTACAAATTGTAACAACTGCAATTCTGGTGGTGAAAATGTCCGAGCAGCTTTCTCGGGGACGGTCGTCGCTTCAGGGCCTTTCTTGGGCGATTCGGCGTCCAACGGATGCTTCCTCACGCTGAGAGGGAACGATAACCGGGATTTCCTATACGTCCACCTCGCGACGAACAACGGTACGTGCAATCCGATCACGTCGAGCCCCAACAAGGGCGATATCATCGCGCACGTGGGCACGTTGAATCATGTGCACGTGCAATGGTGCGACCGCTTCTTTAGCACGGCGACGTGTCCAAGGGACCAACAGGCACCCGACCCGGCACCTCTCAACGAAGGAGTGTTTCCGTTCTACGCAGGCGGCCCCTTTACTTCAGGATGCGGTGAGTGGTGCGGGGCGACGTTAACCAGTTCGGCGCCGCCGCCGGATCGCGACCGAGATGGCATCCCGGACTCAAGCGATGCGTGCCCGGACCTGCCGGAAGATGCCGAAGGTTTTCAGGATGGCGATGGATGTCCAGAAGGCGGCGACGTTGATAGCGACGGCGTCGCGGGGTACGTCGACAACTGCCCGGACACTCCGAACGCAGACCAGTTAAACACGGACGGGGACGCTCAAGGAGATGCGTGCGATCCCGACGATGACAACGATGGCATGCCGGATGTCTATGAGCTCGCCCATCCTTGCCTGAACCCACTCGTCGACGATGCGAACCTCGATCCTGATGGCGACGCCTATACGAACCTTGTCGAGTACCTCGCTTACTACGACCCATGCGTTCCGAACCCAAAGGAGTTCCACGTGGACGAGACATCCGACGAACCCGATTCGACGCCGCGAGACCTTGTTTGTCTCACGGCATCAGGTCACTGCTCGCTGCGCGCGGCAATCGACGAAGCGAACGCCGACGCCGGCGCTGACGTAATCGTCGTTCCAGCCGCTTACTATCGGCTATCGCGGTCCGGCGCGGGCGAGGGCGCGAACGGCACCGGCGACCTGGACATCACCGACAGTGTGACGATCGCAGGCGCCGGATCAACGTCAACGACGATTGATGCCCAACTCGGCGACCGCGCGATCCAAATACAGGGAGGTACAACGGTCCATGTTTCGGGCGTGACAGTCACTGGCGGTAAGGTGACTGGCGGCCAGGTCGGCGGCGGCATCGACAATGCCGGCACCCTTGATCTGAGCGATGTCGTCGTAATGGGGAACTCGGCCGACTGGGCCGGTGGAATCAACAACTGGAACACGCTAAGCCTGCTTCGCAGCACCGTCACCTTGAATGCCGCCCTCAACGCCGGAGGCGGTATCGGTACTTCGGGAACGTCGCTCTCCTTGACTGACAGCACCGTTAGCCAGAACAACGCCGGGTGGGGCGGTGGGATCTCCAGTTGGGGCGAGGCTGTGGTCGATCGATCGACGGTCAACAACAACTTCGCCGTGAACAACGGTGGCGGGATCGACGTTGGATCGGGCAATCCCGGAACGCTGACGCTTATGAACAGTACGGTCGCCCAAAACACCGCAGACTTCGGCGGGGGAATCGCGAACTTCGGTACCACGGTCTTGTATTACACGACAGTGGACAGTAACAGGGCCGCAGTCAGCGGTGGTAACCTTTACGCCAGCGGATCGACGACGCTTAGGGGCACGATTGTGTCGGAAAGCCTCGGGGGTGGTAACTGTTCGGCTCCTGTTAACTCGATCGGCTATAACCTTGATTCAGACGGCACCTGCGCACTGGGGTACGCCAGCGACATTGTTGGGCAACCCTCGTTGCTAGGTCCGCTGCAAAACAACGGCGGATATGGCGCCACAGAGGCACCCCTGGCGCAGTCACCGGCCATAGACACCGCGAGCGGATGCCCTGCCACAGACCAGACCGGGATATCGCGGCCAATCGGCGCTGGATGCGATATGGGGGCGTTTGAGGCGCGGGTTGCGAATGCCGCTGCCAGTGTCGGCGGCATCTCCGAACCGCCGGATGTGCGTGCGCTGCCGTCGCTCGCATCGGCATCGGGCGATAGCAGTGCGGGGTTGGTGGCCGGTGGCGCGGGTTTGGCAGCAGTCGCTGCTCTCGGTGCAGGCTGGTGGTTGTGGCGAAGAAGGGCGTCGGCCTAGTTCACTGGAGTGCCCGCTTGGACGCGGGCCTCTCCTTGTTCGCGCACATGCACATAGCTGTCCGCTACGCAGCTTGCGCCGATCGACGGCCCGTCGTCACAACGCGGGTGCCACGAACCCGCCGAGCTCGCGCTCGATCACGCCCGCGGCGGCGAGGGCGACGTGGTCGTGCCAGGGGTGCGCCACCACCTGCACGCCGACCGGCATGCCCTCGGGCGATGTCGCGCAGCGGACGACGGCGGCCGGATATCCGGTGAGGCTGTAGGGCAGCGTATAGATGAAGTCCTGCGCGTCCGCGTCCGGCCGCGCGGGCGCGATGTCTTCGGCCACCGGGCACAGCAGCACGTCGAAGCGCTGCATGAACTGGAGCATGTCGCGGCGCAGACGGTCCCACTCGAACAGCGAGCGTTCGATATCGTCGGCGCTGAGCGTGCTCGCGTGCGGCGGCGTCCACTCGCTCAGCGACAGCGATTCGGGCCGCGACCAGTACGCGCGCGTAATCGCCAGCGACTCATCGAGGCGGGGCGGCACCGCTTCCTCGACGCGCGCGCCGGCTACTTCGAGTGCGTGGGCGGCAGTTGCGACCGCTGCCACGACCGCCGCCGACGGCGACGCGCCGGGCGCATCGGCGTAGGTGGCGACGCGCATCGCGTGCACATCTACGCCGGCGGGATCACCCAATGGCGCCGGCACGACGCCCGGGTCGCGGAAGTCTGGCCCGGCGATCACGCGCAGGGCGAGCGCGAGGTCGTCGACGCTGCGGGCCATCGGACCGATCGTCGTCCGCGGGTCGCTCATCGCGCCGAAGCGTGGGAAGTGCCCCGTGCTCGGGACGAGCCCGTTCGTCGGCTTCAGCGCGGCGATGCCGCAGCAGTGCGCGGGCCAGCGGATGCTGCCGCCGGAGTCGCTGCCCAGCCCGAGCGGCGACCCGCCGGCGCCGACAATCGCCGCTTCGCCGCTGCTGCTGGCGCCCGGCGTGCGCGCCGCATCGTACGGGTTGCGCGGCGGCGGGTAGACGGGCGCGCCGCTGCCAACATTCGTCTTGCCGAGCAGGATCGCGCCCGCCGCGCGCATCCGCGCGACGACCGTGGCGTCGCGTTTGGGGATGAACTCCGCGCGCTCGGCGTAGCCGGCGGCGCAGATGAGGCCCTCGGTCTCGATCCAGTCCTTCACGGTGAACGGGACGCCGTGGAGCGGACCGAGCGCGTCGCGCCGCACGATCGCCTCGTCGGCGGCGCGCGCCTGCGCCCGAGCGGCGTCGGCGCCGAGTTGCACGACGGCGTTGATGCGCGGGTTGACGTCATCGATCCGCCGAAGGTGCGCGCCGATCACTTCGCTCGCCGAGACTTCGCGCTCGCGGATCATCCGCGCGAGCGCGACCGCCGGCATGGAGGTCAGTGCTCGCTGCGCCATCGGAGTCGCCGTCGCTTAGAACGGGAGGCCCTTGAGGCCCTGCATGCCCTTGACGGCGGCCACGTCGCCAGCGTGACCCGCGGCGTGCATCGCGGCGAGCTGTAGCACAAACGCGCGCGACCGCTTGCCGAAGACCTGCGTATCGACCTCGCCATCGAGATCCGCATCGCTGAGCGTTGCGATGTAGTTGATTGTGGCGGCCTCCATCTGGTTCGCAAAGTCGTTGATCGCGGCGCCGGAAATCGTCCCGGTAAAGCCCCAGATCTCTGTCGGATTGGCAGGCAGGCCGTGCGTCGAGCCGAACTTGGGCCAGAGCATTTCGTCTCCCTTCGCCTTGTTCAGCACGAAGAAGTCGAAGCCCGCCAGTGCGTGGACGTGCGACTTGGCGGCGGCGTTACAGGTCCCCGGAGCGTCGAGGTTGTATTGCGCATCGTCCATGCCGTCCGCGGCCATCTTGAGCAACCCGAAGGCCTGCTCGGTCTGTAGCTTCACGTAGTCTGTCGCTTTCAATTGGTCTCCTCTCTGTGCATCATGCGTGAGAAGGTAGCTTCCCAGCAGGACTAGACTGCGTCAAGGCGCGCGTACAAGGTTGTAGCGCCTGTGCCGCGTGCGCCGTCACCTTCGGGCCAGGACGAGACCGACAGAATCGCGTGGACGCCTCTCGCTAAAGCAGCATAGAATCGTCTCGTGCATTCGTTTCGAAGGATAACGCTCGGGCTGAGAGAAGAGACCTAGCATGACCGAAGCTCACCCACAGGCAAGCGCCGACCTGCCGCCGCCGCGCCTGCATGAGGTAAGCGATGGCGTGTTCGGCTATCTCCAGATGGATGGGAGCTGGGGGCTCAACAACACCGGCCTGCTCGTCGGGCGCGACGCGGTGCTGGTCATCGACGCCTGCTTCACCGAACGCCGCACCCGCGGGTTCATCGACGCCATCCGACGGCAAGCGGGCCCGCGGCCGGTGCAGGCGCTCGTCAACACGCATCATCACGGCGACCACACGTTCGGCAACTATCTCTTTCCCGGGACCACGATCATCGGCCACGACCAGTGCCGCGAGATGGTGCTTCGCGAGGGGCTTGGTGCGCAGCGCCTGTTCCGCGCCGTCGAATGGGGCGACATCGCGATCGCGCCGCCGACCGTCACCTTCGGGGAGCGGCTCGACCTTTGGGTCGATGACCTGAAGGTCGAGTTGATCTTCGTCGGCCCCGCGCATACGACCAACGACATCGTCGCGTGGGTCCCGCAACGGAAGGTGCTCTTTGCGGGCGACGTGCTGTTCAACGGCGGCACGCCCTTCGCGCTCGCAGGCTCTATCGGCGGATGGCTGGACGCCCTCGACCGCCTGCGCGCGCTCGGCGCCGAGACGATCGTCCCGGGCCACGGGGCGATTTGCGGGCCTGCGGTCATGGACGACATCAGCGCCTACCTGCATCTGGTGCTCGATGCGGCGCGCAGAGGGATCGACGCCGGGATGGCCCCGCTGGACGTCGCCCGCGAGCTCGACCTCGGCCGGTTCGACGACTGGCTCGACAGCGAGCGCCTCGTCCCGAACCTCCACCGGGCGTACAGCGAGCTGCGCGGCGAAGCCCGCGGCGTCCCGCTGCCAGCGAGCGCGGTCTCCGACATGATCGCCTACAACAACGGCGAGCCCCCGATGTGCTTTGCGTAGTCTGAGCGAGATGTCGCTGCGACGCACTCGGCCGTATCTAGTGCGGGTGCCGGAATTGGGAGTCCCCGAACAGTAAGACGCAATACGCGGATCGCCTGAAACCGGCTTCAGCGCCTCTTCAGCCTGTGTGAGTGCGCCGATCATATCGGCATGGCCGACGAACCACTCCTTCGGCGTGCCCGCGCGCTCGCGTGGCGGCTGCTGGGCCGCCGCATCGATCGCGACCTCCTCGCGCGGACGATGAGCGAGCCAATGTCCGATCGGGCCAGTGCGGTGCCCTTCGACTCGACCCTGCCACTTCCCAGCGCGTCGCTGGAACTGATCTATCACCTGCTCATCAGTGCCGTCTTGTTCGTGACTGGCTGGCTCGAGTTCGGCATCAGTCCGAGCAGGCTGGTGGTGGCGCTGCTGGTAGCTGGATCTGCGCTGATGGTCGTTTCCGCGCTGCTGCGCGGCGGGCTCAACCCCGTCCGTCGCATCGAGATCAACGGCGCTGGTGTCCTTGTCCGAACGGTGTTCACGACACGAACGATCCCATGGTGGGCACTCCGAAGGGTTCTTGCCGCGCCCGACATCTCGACGATCGTCCTGGAGTCGGAAGGCGGTCGCATCGAACTTCTCCTCGATCGCGTGCACGCAGTTAAACGCGCGGCGATCGTGAACGCAGTGCGCGCACGAGTCCCAGCGGGCGTCGAGATTGCGGCGTTACCCGCGGCACGTTTCACCCGACGATTCTTCGCCAACAGCCTGAGTGGGCTGGCGGGCCTGGTCTTCGTGGCGTCCTTCTACCTGGTGCCATTGGCCGGTGGCTCGCTGGGCATACGTTGCAGCGGCCCCAGCAGCTATTTCGACAAGCGGTTTGGTCTGCCTCCGCAGGAACGGGGATGCGTGGTTCTTCGCGTGAGCGGTAGCGCGAAGCGCGGCGGCGTGCGGCAGGGCGACCGGATGATCGCGATGAACGGAGCGCCGATTACCAGTGGCACGCAGTTCAACGACCGGTTCTTGGATGAAGCTGACAGTTCGTTCGACTTCACGTTTGTCCGCGCGGGACTGGTAGAGCCGGTGAAGGTAACGATCAGGCTCGGAGGATCGCCAACGCCGGACGCACCGAAGGATGACCCGTTGACATGGTTCCTGCTCGCACGCGGGAACAGCAACAGGGCAGAGGCGATCGAACAATACTCGAAGGCGATCGAGCTCGCTCCCGACTTCGACCTGGCATATCTCTTTCGCTCAGAGCTCGAAGCTTCGCGCATTGGCTTAACTCCTGAAGGCTTGGCGGACCTACAGATGGCCGTCGATTTGAACCCGGAGTTGGCGGAGGCATATCGCGATCTTGCCCTGAATATCTCCGGCCACATATTCATCGGAGCAGAGGTTCCCATTTCGTACGCGCAACGCAGCATCCAGCTCGATCAGTGCGCCGGCGGTTTCGTGAAGGTGAACTGGGACTGCGCGCGTGACTACTCGGTCCTTGCCGCCGTTCTGCGATTTCGTGCCGACGTGCCCGGTTCGATTCAGGCCGCGGACCAGGCGCTGCAGTACTACCCCAAGTCGACGGGACCGCTCTACCAGCTCGCGATGTCCTACGAAGCCCAGGACGACCGAAACCAAGCCGTGGCGTACGCCAGACGATTCCTCGCGAGCGGCGCGGCCGATCGCAAGAGCGCCGAAGTAGATGACATGGGCGCGCTTATCGCCCGCATCCATGGAAAGCGTTAGGGTCACGACAGCCTGTGGCGGCCTCGCCACCGTCCACACAACCGCAATCGCCCGCGGGCCGGGGTGGCACGCGGGCGATTGGGTGCGGGGTTGTGCGTTCGGTTAGTTGGTTACGGAGGGCGATGCGCTGGGGGCGCTGCCAGGAGCCTGGCCGGCGTCCTCGGCCGCCTCGTGGTCCGCGGTCTCGCCGGCCTCGTGCGCGGCGTCCTCGTTCGGCTTGTGGGCGCCGCCGTGGCGGCCCTGACCGGAGTCTTCCGCCGCTTCTTCTGCCGCGCTCTCGGTCCCTTCATGGGCGGCATCCTCGTTCGACTTCGGCGCCGCACCCGGGCTGGCAGCCGCTGCCGTCACGGTCGCATTCGGGGTCGATGCTGCCGGCGGCGTAGACGAAGGCGTCTGCGCCATGACCGCGCCGGCGCCGATGACGGCGCCCAGCACCGCGACGGCCGCCCCGGCCATCCACCACTGTCGTATCTTGTTCATCCGGTGTTCCTTTCGCTCATCTCTGATCTGTCCGGCGGGAGTCGGTGATCGGTCACGTCATCGTCTGCCCCTTCCCTGGTTGCCATTGGATCGATGTCCGTGGCGCATGCTCGTCACGATCGCAGCCGGTGTTGCGTGCGGGTCGGCTGCCATGTGTTTGCAGACTAGCCGCGGGAGCCGACGAAACGTGTTGCGTAGCGGTTGCCGAATTGTTGCGGGGCGGCAACACGCGCCGACGTGTTCGCACATGTTGCGTTGTGCGTGTGCGTTTTCCGGCGTCTGATGTCGCGAGGGGCCGCGGGTCAGCGCGCGGGCGCGCGCCAGATGATGATCTTCGTGTCCTCCGTGCGGTCGGCGAACAGGCCTTCCGGCGACGCGATGGCGAGCGCGCCCCGGACGTCCGCATCGAACGCCGCGAGGCGATCGCCGAACAGATGTGGCGCGCAGTTCGAGGCCGAATAGTACGACGCCAGCTCGTCGTCCGGCGTGCGTACGATGATCTCGCCGCCGGGCACGCGGACGCGCTCCGGTTCATCGAAGCCCGCCTGCGCGAGCACTGCCGCCTCGCCACCCGGCGATGTCAGGCGGACGCCCTGCCCTGCGCGTCTATGCGGCCCGAGATAGCGCTGCTTGATCTCCTCGATCGCGGCGCGCGGCGGCGCAGGGTACGGCAGCGGCTCGCTCGTCCGCGGCGGGTCATCCGGGACGTCGGTCACCTGCACGAAGGCGCCGCCCGGCTCGAGCATCCCGCGCATGATGGCGGCGACGCGGTCGCGGTCCATCCAGTGGAAGGAGGCGGCGAACGTCGCGACGCGAAAGCGGCCGAGGCCCAGCGGCAGCTCCTCGGCGCGCGCGAGCACCCAGCGCGCGTTGCTGATCGCGTGCTCCGTCGCCCGCCGCTCGGCTTCGACCAGCATGCCGCGGTCGGGATCAACACCGACGACTTCTTCGAACAGGCCCGCCAGCCGTAGGGCGATGATCCCCGGCCCGCAGCCGACATCGAGCAAGCGGCCGCGGCCGTCGAGCGCGAGCGCGCGCGCCATCGCGTCGGCGAGCCCGGCGGCGTAGGGGAGCCGGCCGCGCACGTAGTACGGCGCGGCGCCGAGGAACAGCGTCTCATCCCATTGCCAGTCCGTCGTCACATCGGCACTGTACCGCCGGATGGATGCGCACCCCCGGGCGCAGCGGATGCGTGCGCGCGCCTGAGCGGAGGCGCTTGCGTGCGGAGCCGTCGTGCGCAGCGATACCGAATGCATAGCAGGTGCGCGCGTGCGCCCGTGCCCGCCGCTCGCGCGTGCGCTACAGTAGGCGCGCCGACGCCGTGGAGGTGCCCGATCCGCATCTGCTTTCTGATGTACCACGGCTCGATGGAGTCTGGCGGTCAGGGCGTCTATCTCGCCCACATCACGCGCGAACTCGCCCGCCTCGGCCACGATGTGCACGTCATCTCGGCGCCGCCGTATCCGCTGCTCGACGCTGCAGTCCACCACCACCGGCTGGTGACGCACAGCTTTCAGTCGATGCTGCTCGACCGCAACGCGTACTTTGGCAAGCGTCCGCCGCTTGCCCACCTGCACCCGCTGAATTTCTACGAGTTCGCGTCGACGAGATTCACGTTCTCGTCGCTGATCGCTGTGTTCAGCATGCGCGCGCTACGCGCACTCAAGGAGATCGAGTCTGAGCAAGGCGCGTTCGACATCGTCCACGACAACCAGACGCTCAGCTACGGCGTCTATCTGATGCGCGCGCTCGTCGGGCGCGCGGTCGTCGCGAACGTGCATCATCCGCTCGATGTCGACCTCGCGAACGGCCTGCGGCACGTCCCCGGCACGCTCCGGAAGGCGCAGCGCATCGCCTGGTACCCATGGCACATGCAGCACCTCGTTGCGCGCCGGCTCGATGCAGTCATCTCCGGATCGCACGCGTCGGCCGAGCTCGTCACGCGCCTCTGGCATCTGCGGCCCGGCTTGATGCACGCGATCCACGACGGCGTGGACACGGAACAGTTTCGGCCGGGCGCGCAAGAGGAAGTCGAACCCGGTTGTGTGCTCTTCGTCGGCAACGCCGAGGACTACAACAAGGGCATCGTCTATCTGCTGCGCGCGATCGCCCTGCTGCCGCCTGGCTCGCCAGCGCGCCTGCACATCGTCGGCGGGCCGCAGGGCGACTCGCCGGTCGTGCGCGCGGAGGTCGCGCGCTTGGGCATCGCCGGCCGTGTCGAGTACGTCGGCCGGGTGAGCGGCGCCGACCTTGCGGCCTGGTACCGCCGCGCGCAGGTGCTAGTGTCGCCGTCGCTGTACGAGGGCTTCGGGCTGCCGGTCGTGGAGGCGATGGCGAGCGGGACCGCCGTCATCGCGACCGATGCGGGCGCGCTACCGGAGCTTGTGGTCGATGGCGAGACGGGCATCGTCGTGCCGGCGGCGCAACCCGCGCTCCTGGCGGACGCCATCCGCCGCCTGCTGTCGGCGCCCGCGCAGTGCCGCGCGATGGGTGAGGCCGGGCGCGCCCGCGCGCTCGCGCGGTTCACCTGGCGGTCGTGCGCCGTCAAGACGGAGGCGCTGTATCGCGAGGTACTCGCCGCGCGGGCGCAGCGCCGCCGCTGATCCTGGCGGCGGCGACGAACCTCGCCAACCGGCGGCGGATGCCATCGACAAGCATCGACGAGCGGAACGGGAGACGGGCGGAGGTGAAGCTCCTCCGCTCCGAGGCGGAGCCGCCGACGCTCGTTACCGCCCAGGGTGTCTCATGGGGCCCGGGCTTCACCTCGCTGCTGTCGAGGTTTGAAGAAGTCGTAGCGGAGGATCTTCAGCTCCGGCCGTCTCCGGCTGCATATCTCTTGTTCGCGCTCCAGCGCACGCTGGCGGGCCCGTCACAGATGAGGCGAGCGATCCTTTCCGCGCGTCCCGAATGGGCCGCTCAACCCGCCATTTTGTGCTAAAATTGAAGCGATGCGGGGATCTCCCACGCACGCTTCCAAGAGACCCGGCTCCGAGGGCGGAAGACGCGGGTCTTTTCGATCCACGTACAGCCGCGTAGCAATGAACGAACGGCACACATGGTAAGACAGCGCGCTGAAGATGAGACGGCCGCGCCCAAGCGTGGCAAGCCGCCCGCGTCCTACACGGCAAGCGATATTCAGGTGCTGGAGGGGCTGGAGGCGGTCCGCCGCCGCCCCGGCATGTACATCGGCACCACGGACCAGCGGGGCCTCCATCACCTCGTGTTCGAGATCGTCGACAACTCGGTCGACGAGGCGATGGCCGGGTTCTGCAGCCGCATCGATGTAGCGATCGAAGCCGACGGCTGGGTGACGGTGCGCGACAACGGGCGCGGCATCCCGGTCGACAAGCACAAGACCACGGGAAAGTCGGCGCTCGAGACGATCATGACAGTGCTGCACGCCGGCGGTAAGTTTGGCGGCGGCGCGTATAAGGTGTCCGGCGGGCTGCACGGCGTCGGCGCATCGGTGGTGAACGCGCTCTCCCGCAAGATGTACGTCGAGGTGCGGCGCGAGAACAAGGTCTACCGGCAGGAGTACGAGCGCGGCATCCCGAAGGGCACACTCAAGACGTCGGCCGATGCGCACCAGGCGGGCGCCGGCACCACGACGGGTTGGCTCGCGGACGATGAGATCTTCGATGCGATCGACTACGACTACGATCTGCTCCTTCAGCGCCTGCGCGAGATGGCGTATCTGACTAAGGGGCTCTGGATCCGCTTCGCGGACCACCGGCCCGGCCGCGAGCGCGACATGAACTTCTGCTTCGAGGGCGGCGTCGCCAGCTTCGTCCGCCACGTGAACAAGGGCCGCAACACGCTCAGCCCGCGGCCGATCTACGTCGAGAAGACCGTCGAGACGACGCAGGTCGAAGCGGCGATTCAGTACAACGACGGCTTCTCGCTCGCGGAATTCAGCTTCGCCAACACGATCAATACCATCGACGGGGGCTCGCACCTCACCGGCTTCCGCGGCGCGCTGACCAGCGTGCTCAACAGCTACGCGCGCAAGCAGAAGTTCCTGAAGGATGAGGACGCCAACCTGAGCGGCGACGACGTCCGAGAGGGGCTTGTGGCCGTGGTCAGCGTCAAGCTGCCGGAGCCGCAGTTCGAAGGGCAGACGAAGACGCGGCTCGGCAACGCGCCCGTCGAACAGCACGTGCGCGCTGCCGTATCCGAAGGCCTCATGCAGTACCTCGACGAACACCCGTCCGACGGGCGGCGCATCATCGAGAAGGGCATCATGGCGTCGCGCGCACGCGAAGCGGCGCGCAAGGCGCGCGATCTCGTCGTCCGCAAGGGGCTGCTGGACGGCACGATGCTGCCCGGCAAGCTGGCGGACTGCTCGGAGCGCGACCCCTACCAGTGCGAGCTCTATCTCGTCGAGGGTATCTCCGCCGGCGGCACCGCCAAGACCGGGCGCGACCGCCGCTTCCAGGCGATCCTCCCGCTGAAAGGCAAGATCCTGAACGTCGAGAAGGCGCGCATGGAGAAGATGCTGGCGCACGAGGAGATCCGCTCGCTGATCACGGCGCTCGGCTCCGGCTTCGGCGAGTCGATGGACATGGCGAAGCTCCGCTATCGCCGCGTGATCATCATGGCCGACGCCGATGTCGACGGGTCACACATTCGCACGCTCCTCCTCACATTCTTCTTTCGATACATGCGGACATTGATCGATGAGGGCTGCCTATACATCGCGCAGCCACCCCTGTTTCGTATACAGGTGGGGCGCAACCACCAGTGGATCTACTCCGACCAGGAGCGGGACCAGGCGCTTGCGAAGGTGAAGGACGGGCAGAAGGCGCATGTCCAGCGCTACAAGGGCCTCGGCGAGATGAACCCCGAGCAGCTCTGGGACACGACGATGGACCCCGAAAAGCGCAACATGCTCCAGGTGTCGATTGGCGATGCGATGCAGGCCGAGGAGATCTTCTCCACCCTGATGGGCGACGAAGTCGCGCCCCGCAAGAAATGGATCCAGGGCCACGCCACACAGGTGAAGAACCTCGACGTCTAGCTGGTGACTGGTGACGAGAGCAACGCAGTCACCAATGGCCCCAACAACCAATCACCAATAACCATTCACAATGACCCGACACCAATCACCAATCACCAATCACCAGCCCGTGGGTTGGCGCGCGATGATCGCGGCGGCGGCAACGGCGGTCGCGACGATCGCTTTTGGCGCGTGCAGCAGCGGTGGCAGCACGCCCGCGAACCCGGCCGCGCCCACCGCGGCGGCGACGACGCCATCGGTTGCCGCCAGCGGGGATCAGGGCGGCTGGGCGACGCCGAAGGCGCTCGCCGTCACGCCCGTGTCCGTGCAATTCAAGACCGTCGACCCGAAGTTCGAGGCGCTGCCGGGGGCTCGCGCGCTGTTCGGGATTCATGGCGACGCCGGATATCAGATCGAGGTGCCGGATCACTGGAACGGCGATGTGGTGTACTTCGCCCACGGCTTCCGTGGTAACGGCCCCGATCTCACGATCAGCACCCCGCCCTTGCGCGACTATCTGATCCAGCAGGGCTATGCATGGGCGGCCTCGAGCTACAGTCAGAACGGCTACAACCCGGGCGCCGGCGCGCGCGACACCTACGCGCTGCGCGACATCTTCGCGCAACAGGTGGGGGCGCCGAAGCGTGGCTATCTCTATGGGCAATCGATGGGCGGGAATGTGGTGACGGTCTCGCTCGAGACCTACCCCACGGCGTACGATGGCGCGCTGAGCGAATGTGGGTCATTGAGCGGTCAGGGCATCGTCGATTACTTCCTGAGCTGGGGCGCGCTGGGCGGGTACTTCAGCGGCACCGACCTCACGATCGAGACGACGGACGCCGGCAAGCTTGCCGCGAGCCTGCTCAATGTCGTTGGGCCGGCGCTGGGCAGCGCGAACCGCATGACGGAACGCGGAGCCGAGTTCGCGAGCGCGGTCCAACACCTGAGCGGCGGGCCGCGCCCGTACTTTCGCGAAGGGCTGGCAGCAAACTATCTCTTCAATTTCGTACTGCTCGTGAACGCCGTGGCGGTGCCCGGCGCGGCGAACGCCGTCGCGCAGAACGCCGATACTCGGTACGCCGTCAACGACGGTCTGGCGGTGTCGAGCGACCAGCTCAACCGCGAGATCCCGCGCGTGCAGGCGAACCCGCTATACCAGGACGCGCGCTATCCCGAATTCGGCGCGCCGACCGGAAAGATTCAGCGGCCGTTGCTCACGCTGCACGGCACCGGCGACCTCTTCGTGCCGATCAGCATGGAGCAGACGTACCGGCGCGCGGTCGATGCGGCGGGCGCGGGCGACCTGCTGGTGCAGCGGGCAATGCGCCGCGCCGGCCACTGCGCCTTCACCGAAGAGGAGCGCGAGCGCGGCTTCGACGATCTGGTGCGCTGGGTGACGCAGGGCCAGAAGCCGGCAGGAGAAGATCTGCTCGGCGACCTGAGTGACGCCGGGCGCGCGTTCACGATCCCCTTCGGCGCCGACGACCCCGGCGGTCTCAGTCCCTAGTCGCTGGTAACCTCACGTCCGAGCTCTCCGCGCCTAGCAATCCAGCATCCAACATCGATTCCGTTATCCAACGGAACTCTCCCACAGAATCAGCCCAGCGCATCATGCACGGCAGCGGCAATTGTCTCGACGTCGTCGCGCGACAGCGCCGGGTGTACGGGTAGCGATAGCACTTCGCCCGCCAGCCGCTCGGCCACCGGCATCGACACGCCGCCATAGCCGAGGCGCTGATAGAGCGGCTGCTGGTGGATCGGCGCCGGATAGAAGACCGCGCTCTCGATGCCTCGCTCACGCAGTCGGGACTGCAATGCGTCGCGCGCTTCACGCCCTGCCGCCACGCGGATCGTGTACTGATGCCACACATGATGCCGGCCGCGGATCTCCTTCGGAAGCAGGATGCGCTCGTTAGGCGACAGCAGCTTCGTGAGCCGTGCGGCATTCGCCCGACGCGCGGCGTTTCGCGCATCGAGCTTCGGCAGCTGCGCGCCGCCGATCGCCGCTGCGACCTCGGTCATGCGGTAGTTGTAGCCGGCCTCCTCCGTGACGTATCGTGTGCTCTCGCCCTGCGATCGCAGCATGCGCGCGCGGCCGGCGACGGCGTCGTCGTTGGTCGTGATCATGCCGCCTTCACCCGTCTGCAGGTTCTTCGTCGCGTAGAATGAGAAGGCGCCCGTGTCCCACGACCCGGCGCGCTCATCGCCGAATGCGGCACCGGCAGCCTGGGCCGCATCCTCAATCATCGCGAGGCCGTGCGCGCCGCAGATCTCCGCGACTGCCTCTATCTCGCACATCTGTCCATAGAGATGCACCGGGACGATCGCTTTCGTGCGCGGGGTGATCGCCGCCGAGATCGCGCCGGTGTCGATGCCAAAGTCGTCATCGCGCACGTCGACGAACACGGGTCGCGCGCCGGCGTGCAGCACGGTGTTCGCCGTCGCGGCAAAGCTGAAGGCGGGCACGATCACCTCGTCGCCGGGTCCGATGCCGCGGGCCAGCAGCGCGAGATGCAGCGCCGCCGTGCCGCTGTTCACAGCGACGGCATGGCGCACGCCGACGTACCCCGCGAAGGTTGCCTCGAACGCGGCGACGCGCGGCCCCTGGGCAAGCTGCCCCGACACGAGCACCTCCAGCACCGCCCGCTGCTCATCCTCCTCGATGGTCGGCTGTGCGAGTTTAATCATTGCTTGCAAAGGCGCCGCTGTGCCGTCGATGGAGGGGACGTGGCTGCATCATGCAGCACATCCGATCCGTCCAGACGTTGGCGCGTAGACGGCGGCATCGAGATGTCGCTCGCGCAAGATCGGACTCGACTCGTCGTCGGAAGTTGCTCGCGGCAAGCTCCCGTCTCCACGCGGCGGAGAGGGGTCGGGGGTGAGGCCGGGGCGGTGCGGGGGCCAACAAGACCGCACTCGCCTTGTCGTGGAGTGACGACGAGTCAGACGCATCGGGCCGATCAGACACCAAGTTCCGCCAGGTGGAAGGGCCGGTCACAGGCGGCGCAGTGGTACATAAGCGTGTCCGCGGCGCTCAGCGGCCGGCCGCAGACGCAGGCCCAACCGACAACCCGCGCCGGGTTGCCGCGCACGATCGCCTGCGCGGGCACGTTCGCCGTGACGACGCTGCCGGCGCCCACCATCGCCCAGGGGCCAATCGTGACGCCTGGCAGCACGACGGCGCCGGCGCCGATCGATGCGCCGTGGCGTACAAGCACGGGCTCGACCTGCCAGTCGGCATCGGACTTCAGGCTTCCGTCGGGGTTGACCGCGCGCGGAAAGCGGTCGTTCGCGAAGATCGCCTGCGGGCCGACGAATACCCCATCCTCGATCGCGACGCCGTGAAACAGCGAAGCGCCATTCTCGATCTTGCAACGGTCGCCGACCACCACATCCGTGTCGATATACGCGCCCTTGCCGATGACGCAGTCGCGGCCGACCTGCGCGCCCTCGCGCACCTGTGCCTCGCGCCAGATGCGCGTGCCCTCGCCGATCCGCGCCTCCCGCGAGACGTCTGCCGTAGTATGGACCGTCTTACTCAACGTATATCCTCGTTAGGATTGTGCTCGTCAGCCTGCCTCGAGCGCGGCGACCATGCGGGCCGCTGCCTGCCCGTCGCCGAAGACTGGCGGCGGCGACCCCGTTGGTCGCGGCCGGCGCGCCGCTGCCAGTATACGCTCGGCGTTCGCGCCCGCGAGCACATTCCAGCCGGCTTCCAGCGTCTCCACCCATTCGGTCTCGTCTCGCAGCGTCACGCAGGGCACGCCCAGCAGGTATGCCTCCTTCTGCACGCCGCCGGAGTCGGTCAGCACCATGCGCGCGTGCTGTTCGAGGGTCAACATGTCCAGATATCCCACCGGGTCGATCACGCGCACGGGCGCTTCGATCTCGATGTCCGTGCCCATCAGCGCCGCGCGCGTCCGCGGATGCAGCGGCAGGATGACGGGCTCACGCAGCAGCGCCAGCGCGTCGACGATGTCGGCAAGGCGGTGGGGGTCGTCGGTGTTGGCGGCGCGGTGTACCGTCGCGAGCACGTAGCCGCCCGGTGTCAGCGCAAGGTCACGAATGATGGTCGAGCGCTGAACGGCGACGGCGGCGTGCTGCTGTAGCGTGTCGTACATGATGTCGCCGGTCATCGTGACGCCGCTTGTGATGCCCTCGCGCGCGAGATTATCGACCGCGTGCTCGGTCGGTGCGAAGAGGTGCGCCGAAAGGCGGTCGGCCACGACGCGGTTGATCTCTTCCGGCATCTCGCGCACGTAGCTGCGCAGCCCCGCCTCGACGTGGGCGACGGGGATGCCGAGCTTCGCCGCGGCGAGTGCGCCGGCGAGCGTGCTGTTGGTGTCGCCATAGATCACGGCGCAGTCTGGTCGCTCCCGCTGCATGATCGGCTCGAGGCGCTCGAGCATCTGCGCCGTCTGTGCGCCGTGGCTGCTGGAACCGACGCCGAGATGATGATCGGGCCGCGCCATCTCCAGCTCTTCGAAGAATACGTCAGACATCGAGGCGTCGTAGTGCTGTCCCGTGTGCACCAAAATCTCCTCGTGGCGGCCGCGGAGCGCGCGGGAGAACGCCGATGCCTTGATGAACTGCGGCCGCGCGCCGACCACGGTCAGAACACGCATGGGAATCCGCATGCCGCGTGGCGTTTGGCGCCGTGAGGGTCCGCCATCAGGCGCCCGGATCGCGCAGCGACGGCGCATCGACCGCGGGCGGTGCGTACGGTTCCGCGCCGGTATCGCGCAGGTCGATGCGGGCGAGGGCGTGCAGGCGTGATGTTATCTCTTCGCGCGTGCGCGGCAGGTTGTGCGACAGCTCGTTGATCTTGCCCACCATCTCGTCGCGCGACACGGTCGGCCGCCCCTGTGTCAGGAAGATCTTCGGGTGGTGCGTATTCAGCAGCTTCTCCGACATGCCCACCAGCTCTTCGTGCAGCTTTTCGCCGGGCCGCAGACCCGTGTAGACGATCTGGATGTCGCGGCCGGGCTCGTGCCCCTTCAGCCGGATCATCTTCTCGGCGAGGTCTGCGATGCGCACCTTCTCGCCCATGTCGAGGATGAAGATCTGCCCCTGGTCGGCGAACGACGCCGCCTGGATTACGAGGCTGGCCGCTTCGTCGGCTGACATGAAGTAGCGCGTCGTCTCCGGGTCGGTCAGCAGCACGGGGCCGCCGCGCTCGATCTGGCGGAGGAACAGCGGCACGACGCTGCCGCGGCTGCCCATGACGTTGCCGAAGCGCACGGCGGCGAACGTCGTGCGGCTATCGCGGCCGATCGCGCTGACCAGCAGCTCGCCGATGCGCTTCGTGGCGCCGTAGACATTGTCGGGGTTCACGGCCTTGTCGGTGGAGACGAAGACCATCTTCCGAACGCCGTGGTCGCTCGCCGCCGCGCAGACGTTCAGTGTGCCGACGACGTTGGCGCGCAACGCCGCATCCGGATGCTCCTCCATGACGGGAATGTGCTTGTACGCCGCCGCGTGGAAGACGATGTCCGGACGCGCCTGCGCGAAGACGCTATCGACCTGCGCCCGGTCCGACACATCGCAGAGCCACATGCTGAGCTTCGAGGCGTGGGCGGGGATCGACTCGGCATCGTCGGCCTCGAGGTCGCGCTGGAGGTCGTACAGACCGGTCTCGTTGACATCGACAAGGTGCAGCCGTTCCGGCGCGAAGGCGTAGACCTGCTTCGCCAGCTCCGACGCAATGAAGCCGGCGGCGCCCGTGATCAGCACTGATTTCCCGCGCAGCGTGGCGGCGCACATTTCGGCGTCGATCGCCACTTGCTCCCGCCCGAGCAGGTCGTCGACGGTCACCTCGCGGAGTTGCGTCGCCTCGGATTCGTTGCGGACGAGATCGCGCAGGCCGGGCACGGTGCGCAGCGGGATGCGCGTCGATTGCACGATGCCGACGACTTCGCGCACGATCGCGCCGCCGGCCGACGGGATCGCCAGCGCCACCAGGTCGACGCGTTTGTGCGCGCAGATCTCGGGGATGTCGAAGCGGTCGCCGAGCACGGTGACCGAGTGGATGCGGACGCCGCGCAGCCGCCGGTCGTCGTCGATGAAGCCGACCGGCCGATACTGCCAGCGCGGGTTCTGCAGGAACTCGCGCGCCAGGAGCTGCCCCGTGTGCCCGGCGCCGACGATCAGCACATTTTTGACCGCGGCGTCGTAGCCGCCGAACGGATTCCGCGAGGCCCAGAGTCGCGGCCAGAACTTGATGCCACCCATCGCGATCAGCATGAGCGCGGGTGCCACCATGTTCACGGTCAGCGGAATGTGCCGTGGATTGAGGAAGACGTTGACCCCGAAGAGGAAGATCGAGACGAGGCCAATCGACAGCGCGAGGTTGAAGGCGTCGACGATGCCCGCGTACTTCCAGGAGGTGCGGTAGATGCGAAACAGGAAGTTGCCCGTGATGTACGAGACCGCGATGAGCCAAGAAGCTCCGGCGAAGAAATGCAGCGATTCCGGGGGGACATCGCCATCGAAGCGCAGCGCCAGCGCCGCCGCGTAGGCGCCGACGATGATCGCCGCATCCAGCGCGAGCACCGGGAGCAGGCGCAAGAGGTCACGAAGCGTCGGCGGTAGTCCCCGGTTCATGAACTGGCGGGCACCTCGTAGTGGTCGCGTCAGCCTGTCCTGCGGCTGTGTTGTCGTGGCGTCGCCTCCATGCTTTCGCCTCGCAAACTGGCGGTGTCGTCGGCGGGCCGGCGTCAGCGTGCTCCCCGCCGCGTCAGTACCGCAGGCAGTGTACGCCACAGGATAGTCAGGTCGCGCCCCAGTGAGTGATTCCTCACGTAGTCAAGGTCGTATTGCATAGTCTCTTCGTAGGTGAGGTCGGCGCGGCCGCTGATCTGCGCCAGCCCGGTGATTCCGGGCTTCACATCGTGGCGCCGGTGGTACGCGGGCGGGTACTGATCCACCAATTGAGGGATCTCCGGCCGCGGCCCAACCAGCCGCATGTCGCCGCGCAGCACGTTCCAGAAGTTGGGCAGCTCATCCAGGCTGGTCGCGCGCAGGAAGCGGCCAACGCGCGTGAGCCGCGACGTTGGCGTGATGAAGACGAACGTCTTGAAGTGCTCGTGGTCCAGCTTGGGGGTCTCGTATGGCTCGTGGCCGTCGTGCGACATCGACCGGTACTTATAAAAGGTGAAGGGCCGGCCGTTGAGGCCGATCCGTTGCTGCGAGTAGATTGCCGGGCCGCGCGAGTCGAGCTTGATCGCGAGCGCGATCAGCGGATACGTCAGCACGAACAGCAGCAAGCCGGAGATCGTCACCACCGCGTCGAAGAGCCGAACCAGCATGATCGTTACGTCCGATGTTCTCGCACGATCTCCTCAACCGCGGAGGCGACCCGGTCCACCTCGGCATCGGTCATGCGGGTATAGAGCGGCAGCGACAGCATCGTCTCGAACGCCTGGTCCGCGATGGGAAAGTCTCCCGGCGCCCAGCCGTAGGTCTCTCGGTAGTACGGATGATGATGGATCGGGATGAAATGCACCGACGTGCCGATACCCCGCTCCTTCATCGCGGCGATGAACGCATCGCGTGAGATTGTAAGCATCTCTGTGCGAAGGCGCACCACGTACAGATGCCAGGCGTGCGTGGTATCCGGACGCTCGCTGGGCACCGCGATCTCAGGCAGTGCTGCCAGGCGCTCGCTAAACCGCGCGGCCAGGTGCGCGCGCTGGTGCTGGAAGCCATCGAGGCGTGCGAACTGCGCATGACCGAGCGCCGCCTGGAAGTCGGACATCGCGTAGTTGTAGCCGGCGGCCAGCACCTGGTACGCCCACGAGCCGCGGGCGGTGTAGCGGTCCCAGGCGTCGTTGCTCATCCCGTGCAGCGCGAGCAGGCGGCAGCGTTCGGCGACCGCATCGTCGTCCGTGGTGAGCATGCCGCCGCGGCCGGAGGTGACGTTCTTCGTCGGATAGAAGCTGAACACGGTGGCGTCGCCAAACGTGCCCAGGTTGTGGCCGTCGATGCGTGTGCCGAGACCATGCGCCGCGTCCTCGATGACGCGCAGGCCACGCTGCTTCGCGAGCTGCGTAATCTCCTGCATCTGGCAGGCCGAGCCGCCGTGGTGCACCGGCATGATCGCCCGCGTGCGCGGCGTAATCGCGCGCGCGATCGCGTCCGGATCGATGCAGAAGTCGTCGAGCATGATGTCCGCGAGGACGGGCGTGGCGCCGGAGTGGATGATCGTGTTCACGGTCGCCGCGAAGGTCGTCGGCGTCGTGATTACCTCATCCCCGGGACCGATGCCGCACGCGAGCAATGCGAGATGCATGCCGGCTGTGGCGGAGTCGAGTGCGATCGCGTGGGTTGCGCCCGTGTACGCCGCAAACGCTTCCTCGAACGCCTTGACGCGCGGCCCGGGCGCCAGCCAGCCGGAGCGTAGGACGTCGACGACGGCGTCGATCTCGGCCTCGGAGATGTCAGGCAGGTTGTAGGGCAGGAAGTCCTCGTGCGGGTTCAACGCGCGACGACCTGAAGGCCGCCGGCGCTGTTGACGGCGATGCCGGCCGCCGTCAGGTCGCCGACGAGGTTCGCGCCTGTAGGAAGCTTGCTGTCAAACGCGTGCGTCCCCGTCCCAAACTGCGCCTTCGTGTTGAAGTCTTGCCGGAAGTACACCGTCAGCGTCTGGCCCTTCGTCTCGATGCGTTCGACCACGCCGTAGCGGCTGTAGTTGATCACCTGCTGGTAGTCGATCGCCGCCGGGTGCGTGGCGCTGTCAGGCCGCAGCACGAAGGCAACGGCGGCCGCCGCGATGGCGATGACGCCGATGATCAGAACATAGCCGATGCGTGTGAACAGCATGCTCCTCCGTGCGGGCGCTTCGGCAGTTATGGTAGCACCTGACTGGTGACTGGTGACTGGTCGCTGGTCACTGGTGATTGATAACCGGATCACCGGCGACTGGTCCTCTGTGTCTTTGTATGTTCACGTCGGCTCGTGTTCGATACACGCGGGCAGGGTCCACGAGTGCGACGGACCGTTGTGTCCTGGGTCCGCAAAGAGACCGTCACAGAGTCTTGGTCGTCGCCCTCGTTGTCCCCTTCAGGCCCGTACAGAT
>JBBRPY010000038.1:0-32560 GCA_038227375.1 Dehalococcoidia bacterium | reverse complement strand
GCGCTGGGCGAGATCGCCGCCGACAATGGCGACATGTACGAGCCGGAACGCAGCATCCTGACGGCGTCGTCGGTGCTCTTCGACGCAGTCTTTGTCGCCGCCGGCGAGAACGCGACCGAATGGCTGTCGGAGGCGGACGCGATCGAGTTCGTCGCGGACGCGTACAAGCACTGTAAGGCGGTGGCCGCAACCGGAGAAGGAATAGCGCTCCTTGAGGCCTCCTCCATCGACGTCGGCGGCAAGAACGATCCGGCGCCGGCCGACGAGGCGACGATCGTCGCTCCGAAGGTCACGCGCGACGTGGCGCAGCGCTTCATCGCGGCCATCGCCCAGCACCGACTCTGGAGCCGCGAGCCCGAGCTGCATCTGCCGATGTGAGCGCGCCCTCACCCTCTCCCGGGCGAGTCTTCGACCGCCGGGCACCCCGCTCCCACAAGTGTTTTGAAGCGGGACATGGTTTCCTTTTGTTCGGACACATCGTTACTCTCGATCGGCGCTGATCGTCAGGTCGATCCGCGCGACGCGATAGGCGCAATAGTACACGTCGAAGACTCCGTCGGCACGTGGACGGAGGGCGACGGGAGAGCCGGCGAAGGCACGCCCGACCAAGTACGGGCGGCCGCGATACGCGATCTCACCGTGTGTTTGGACCGGGGACATCGTTGACGGGTGTGCGGGCACACCGCGACTCCGGCCGAAGCCGAAGTTCATCAGCGATGACAAGCGGAACCCACCGATCATCGACGGCAACGCCACGTTGTGTTAGTTCACCCGACGGAACACCGCGGCGGCAATTCGGGAGTGGTGGCGGTGCATCGCCCATCCGTGCTGCATGGGCGGGTCTGTCGCCGGGGTCGCTGCGGGTGCGTCGAGTGGGGCGGGCGGCGCGTCGGCCGAAAGCGATGCCCAACCGTCGTCGACGCCGCCGAAGTTGGTGGTCCAGTACCATCCGTAGGGGCTGCCCGGCGCGTAGTAGCGGCCGATGCCGATCGCGTTGTAGGCGGTCCCGAGCATGTTCGCGTTGTGCCCCGGGCTGTTCCGCCAGGCATCGAACACCTGCTGCCCCGTAACCTGGCCCGCCGCGATGTTCTCTCCGGCGTACGTGTTGAATTTGTATCCGCAGTCGAGCACGCGCTGGTACCAGTTCCGGCTGAGGTCATCGTGCGCGAAGTAGACGTTCGTCCCCATGTCGGCCGACTTCCAGGAGGACGCGCGTGACAGCGTGTAAGAGAGCCCGAGCGGCGCCAGACCGTTCTGGCCGCGGTACTGGTTGATCAGGCGCAGAAACACGCGCTCTTCGGCGTCCATCGACGCGGTCACGGTGCAGTCTCCGCTGGCGTGCGCCGGCCGGGGCACGAGCGCGCTGGATGCGCCAACGGCGACGAGCACCATGATCAGGCGCATCCAGATGGGCGCGTGGAAGCGATTTCGGGCGAGCACAGGCCTTCCTTTCCCTCCCCTTACGAGAGAAGTATCGGAATACCGAGCCGGATCTGAGCACGTGCGCCGTCAGCGGGGCGGGCAGCAGGCGGGATCCCGGAAGGCTTTGCGCTGGAGGAGGCTTGGGCGGTGCTAGCGGCTGCGCCGGCGAATCGTCACGCCCAGCAGGCCAGCGCCAGCCAGCGCGAGCATCAGGAAAGCGACGGTGTAGCCGCGATTGTTGCGGGAGCCAGCGCCTGTGGCGGGCAGCGCGCTGGGCCGCGCCTGGGCGCCGAGGACCGCCCGCGTAGGCGCCGGTGTCACCACGGAGCCGATGGCGCCGCTCGCGCCGGTAGCGGTCGCCGTGCGCGTGGCCGTTGGTGATGTCGCGACCGCCGTCGTGGTCGGCGTCGACGTGCGGGTGGAACTTCCGCCGCTGCCACTCGTCGGCGTGACGGTCACGGTCTCAGTAGTCGTGCCGGTGGCGGTCGCTGTGCCCGTAGTAGTGCCCGTCGCCACGGCGGTGCCGGTAGTCGTGCCAGTCGCGACAGCGGTGCCGGTGGTGGTGCCGGTCGCCACGGCGGTGCCTGTGGTCGTGCCGGTGGCGACAGCGGTGCCGGTGGTGGTGCCCGTCGCGACGGCAGTGCCGGTGACCGTGCCGGTCGCCACGGCGGTGCCAGTGGTGGTGCCGGTTGCGGCGGCTGTCGGCGTGCTCGTGCCCGTCGCGACGGCGGTGCCGGTGACCGTGCCGGTCGCGACGGAGGTACCAGTTGTAGTCGCCGTGGCGACGGCGGTCGGCGTTGTCGTGCCGGTGGCTACGGCGGTAGCCGTGGTTGTGTGCGCTTGCGTTTGCGTCGCCTCGACCGAGGCGGTCGCCGTCACCGGCGTCTCGGTGCCGGAGGAGGGTGTGCCGGTGGTCTGCGGCGTGTGCGTGCCAGATGGCGTGCGCGTCGTCTGCGGCGTATGGGTGGTCTGCGGTGTGCGGGTGGTCTGCGGCGTGCGTGTGGTCTGCGGCGAGTGCGTGGCGTTGGGTGTGTGCGTCGTCGCCGACACCGTGGCCTGCGCGGTGGCCGTGGTCTGCGCACAGTCATCGTCGTCGCCGTGATCGTCGTCCGCATCCTGGTGATCGTCGGCGTCGTCGGCGTCGTGATGTGTGTTGCCGTTGTCGTCGGAGTTGCTGCCCCAAGCATCCGGCGTCGCGCTGCTGGCGCCCGAGTCATTGCCCCAGCCGCTCTGCGTGCCACCGCTCGTGTCGGAGCCGCCGCCCCAGTCGTCCTGCGAGCTCTGATCGCATTCGTCGCCGGTGTTGTCGTCCGAAAGCGCGGCGCCATTCGCCTGGGCGATCGCCGCGCCCGCAAGCCAAACGCCACCCATCGCGATGGCGATCGCGAGGATCCATGCCAGATGTCGGGAGTAGCGGGAAGGCGACATTGCGGGACTTCTCAGGTTTCGAACAGGCAGGTGGCGGTAGTCGGCGTCGCTATGGTAGCGGATGCGTGGAGATCAGCAACGCTGCGGCTTGACATGTTTGGGTTGCAGTCGCATGTGATTGCTGCGTTTGGTACGGACCGTGGTGTCGATCCCGTCATGCGCGCACAGAGTCATGGCGGTCGGGGCAGCACCTAGTGTCGTGATTTCCAATCTGTCGTTAGTAGGAGCTCAGGCACGGCGGCATCGAAAAAATCGCGCGTGCCAAGCTCCCCTCTCCACCGCGTGGAGATGGGCCGGTCGCAGACTCGCCACGGAGAGGGGTGAGGCCGGGGCGGGGGGCGGGGCACCAAATCGGCCACCTTGCCACGAGGTAACGAAGCGTTGGCAGCACACACTAGGACGCTACATCAGTAGTGGGTGATCGGGCCTAGCTGGACGACGTCGAACGCGTTCCCGGGTATCACCTTCAGCTGGTTCAGGTCTTCGTCGTCCCAACGCGGGTCGGCGGCGCCGGTGATGAACCAGCTCGTGCCCTGGTCGGCGACGATCATCCCGTAGCGCTTGAGCGCTGTCAGCACGACGAGCGCTTCGCCGTGGTACGGGGACGTGTCGAAGGTTGCCCGGAGCCGCAGCTTCGCGCCGTAGGGCGGCGCGTTCGGGTCGGTGCTGGTGCCGTAGTGCGTCGCGGGCGCCACCCAGGCGCGCTGCACCTTCCCCACGGTGAAGCGCACTGCGTGGTTGATCGCGCCGGCCTGCACCTCGTCGTAGCGGACGAGGCCCGGCAGGATCGGCAACCCGGCGGCGTCGGCCGAGGTCCAGCTCGCAGGCCGCAGCGCGTTCGAGTTGAGGTCGAAGATCGCGCCAGAACTGGCGTTCCAGGCGCCGGCCGTCGGGTGTGCGTTGAACATCTCGTACAGCTTGCAGGTGCCCTGCTGAAGCGCGAGGACGTGGGCGTCACCGACGCCCCCTCCCTCGATCGGCGCGGTCAGCGGGATCGGATACGGACCCGGGTCGCTCTCGTCGCCGTAGTCGACGAAATTGACCGGCACCGCAGGTTGCGTCTGCGGGACGACGATGTATGGGATCCCGTACGCGCCGCCTCCACCAAAGTCGGCGTGCAGGTAGCCGGTGGCGCCGATCGACGTGATGTAGGCGGCGGAGTTCGCATCGACCGGCGCGTTGGAGATGTCCTGGTTCCAGGAGTTGTTGGTGGGGAACACGTAGCAGCCGCCGATCGATGGTCTGTTCGCCGCCGGGAGCGGCGTCGGCGTCGGCGTACGTGTGGCGGTCGGCGGCGCCGGCGTGGCCGAATAGAGCGGCGTCAGGGTTTCGCCGCCGGGGATCGACACCTGGCCGGGGACTGCGGTGAGCGCCCCCGCGTCGCCCGCGCGAGCCAACGGGGACGGCGCATCCTCCGACGGCCCGCCCGCCCCGGCGTCCGCGAGGCGTTCGCCCTGAACCACGGGCTCGCTCGTGGTGTCGGGCAGGACCGACGGCGCCGCTCGGCCTCCGGCGGGTGCGCTGCTGTCGCCGTCCGACGCCGGTCCCACGGGCGCGCTGGGCGGCGCATCGGCGACGGAGGCCTCGCTCTCGCTCGCGGGTGGCTCGCCGTAGATGGCCTGGGCGCTCTGCGTCGCCGATCTCCGCGCCGTCGCGCTTCCGCTGCTGGCGGCGCCGCACGCGGCCATTGCGATGACGGCCGCGCCCCAGACCAAGACGAACAGGAGCCGCCGCGCCGGCGATCGGCGATGCTCTCGCGTCGGTTTTTCGATCATGCTGTCGCACCCCGCGCCTGTGCGCTGTCCGGCCTGGCACACCGGCGGTGACCCGCCCCTATAATCGGCAGCAGCGGCCGCGAACCGTTGCGCCCGCCCGTGTCCGCCGGAAGGGGAGCCTCCGATGACGACCTGGTTCGACACCGCGCGATTCGGCCTGTTCGTGCACTGGGGACACAGCTCGCAGCAAGGGATCGAGCTGTCGTGGCCGCTGGTCGGCGGCATCTTCGCTCTGCCGCAGTGCACAGCCGTGCCGGTCGAGCAGTACCACGCGAGCGCCTCGACGTTCAATCCGACGTCCTACGACCCGCGGGCGTGGGCGCGCACGGCGAAGAGAGCTGGGGTGCAGTACGCCGTCTTCACCGCGAAGCACCACGACGGCTACGCGATGTTCGACACGAAGCAGTCCGACTACTCCGTGATGCACTCGCCGTACGGGCGCGACATCTTCCGGGAATTCGTCGACGCGATGCGCGCCGAGGGGATTCGTATCGGCGTCTACTTCTCGCTGATCGACTGGCGCCATCCCGACTATCCGCCGTTCACGCAGGCCGACGCGCCATACGTCTGGGGCGGCTGGCCGAAGCCGGACCCCGCGCGCTGGCCGCGCTTCGTCGACGCGATGTTCGCGCAGGTGCGCGAGCTGCTCACCGGGTACGGGACGATCGACGTCATCTGGTTCGATGGCGGCTGGGAGCGGAGCATCGAGCAGTGGCGCGGCGCCGAGCTCGCCGCGATGATCCGCGAATTGCAGCCGGCGATCCTGATCAACGACCGGCTGGCCGGCTTCGGCGACTACGCCACGCCCGAGCAGTTCGTGCCGCCGCAGCCTCCCGCCGGTCCGTGGGAGGCGTGCATGACGATCAACGAAAGCTGGGGATACAACCGCACCGACACGGCGTTCAAGCCGGCGCGCCAGTTGATCCACAGTCTCTGCGAGATCGCCGGCAAGGGCGGCAACTTCCTCCTGAACGTCAGCCCGACGGCCGATGGCGCGCTGCAGCCTGAGCTCGCCGAACGCCTGGCGGTGATCGAGGCGTGGATGCAGAAGAACGGCGAGAGCATCATCGGCACCGTGCCGGGCTTTGAGCCGTGGCAGTGCTACGCGCCTTCGACGCGCCGCGGCGACACCGTGTATGTGCATCTTCTGATGCGTCCGTACGACACGGTGACCGTGCGAGGCGTGCCGATCAAGCGCGTCCGCTCGGTGCGCGCGCTGGCCACCGGCAGTTCGCTAACGTTCGACACCCGCTGCGCGATCATGGACCAGTTGCTCAGCCGCGACCCGCTGGGCGAGCTGACGATTACGGTGCCGGCCGCCGACATCGATGAGCACACGACCGTGCTCGCGATTGAGTTCGATGCGAGCGGTGCATAGTCCACGACGGCGAACGGCGGATACCTCGCGCCAAATGTTGTTCGCGCACCTTCGTCACCGTGGAACCGGCTGGGCTTGTTACGGATCTTCAACATCTCCGCAACACGCCGGTAACCCACGCGTGACTCCGGATCGCGATAATGGGCGAGTCAGCAGGGCGCCGCCTGCCCACCATCTCGGATGCTAGCTCTGGAGGTACGAGTGGACCGCAGTCTGCAGAACAAACGACCGGCTCCGATCGCGCGCCGCGCGAATGCGAGCGAGGGCTCGAAGCGCTACCCGGTGCGCCTGCACACGACGTTCCTGCGCCTACCCAGGCGCGCGGCCTCGGCGACCGCGTGGTCGCCCTCGGGTCGGGGCTGAAGAGCCTGCCAAGACGCGTCATTTCCGAGACGAAGCAAGAGGCCGGCACATGTGCTGGCCTCTTCTGCGTTTAATCTTCGACGTAGCGTGCGGGTCAGCGATCGATGCCCTGGTCGATGAGGTCTTCGGTGTCGAAGTCGTCCGGCGAAAGCTCCGTCGTCTTGTCGAGGAGCCGCTTTGCCCTTGGGCTGAGGCCGGACAGCAAACAGCAAACGGCAGTCGGCTAGCGGGAGGGTGAGTCGCCTGCGCTCGGCGGGCGATAGCCGGAGGGCGGCGGCGTTTGGTACGATGCTGGGCTGCGGGGTGTAGCTCAGCCAGGCTAGAGTGCTCGGTTCGGGACCGAGAGGTCGGCAGTTCAAATCTGCCCACCCCGACCACCTTCTTTTCCAGCACGGTTGCTCGCGTATTTGTCGAAGTCAGACTGAAGCGTCAGTCGCACTTCCCTCGCACTATCTTCCGGCCTCTCCTCGCCGGTACGCTCTGCGCGTGACCTCCCTTGATCCCTATGCCGATGAGGAGCTGGCCGAGCTCTACGATCTGGACCACGCCTCGTATACGGACGACCTGGCAATGTACGAGCAGTTCGCGCGGCGTGCCGGCACGCCGTCGCTAGAACTGGGGGCCGGCACCGGGCGCGTCGCCCGCCATCTCGCCGAGCAGGGCCTCGGCGTCGCCGCGCTCGACGCTTCGCCGCACATGCTCGCGCGGTTCGCATCATCGGTAGACGCCGAGGCGGCAGGACGAGTGCGGCTTGTCGAGGCCGACATGCGGGCGTTTCAGTTAAACGAGCGCTTCGATCTCGTCTACTGCGCGCTGAACACGTTCGAGCACCTGCTGACCGCCGGCGAGCAGCGGTCGATGCTCCGCTGCGCCGCCGGTCACCTCACCCGCGGCGGCATCTTTGTCTTCGAGCTCCGGCCACTGACGGCGGTCGACTGGACGCAGACGCGCACGCCGCTTGAACTCGATTGGGTGCGCACGGAACCCCGCACGGGTGACGTCGTCACGAAGATGTCGTCGCGGGCGCTCTCGCCGGCGCAGCAACTGACGACGGACACGCTCATCTTCGATCGCGTCGCCGCCGATGGCAGCGCGAGGCGGCGCCTCCTCGAGGTCACCCTCCGGCTCACCGGCCGCTTCGAGCTCGAGATGCTGGTCGCCAGCGCCGGACTGCGGCTGTCCGCTCTGTACGGCGACTCCGATCTCTCGCCCTTCGATGACGGCAGCGATACGATGATCGCCGTGGCGGAGTTGGAGGGAGCCTGAGTTTGCTCGTTGCGCTCGACGGCATGGGGGGCGACCACGCCCCGGCCGAAATCGTCGCCGGCGCCCTTCTTGCCCGGCGCGAGCTTGGGATTGAAATCGTCCTCGTCGGCGCAAAAGACCTGCTGGAAGCCGAGCTCGTCCGCCAGGGCCAGCCGGGCGGCGCCATGCAGATCGTCCACGCGTCCGAGGCGATCTCGATGGACGAGCATCCGGCGCAGGCGGTGCGCGCCAAGCGCGATGCCTCGATCAACGTCGCGATGGGGCTGGTGAAGAGCGGCATCGCATCCGCCTTCGTCTCCGCCGGCAACACGGGCGCGGTGATGGCGTCGGCGTTGATGACGCTGGGACGCATTCACGGCATTGAGCGCCCGGCGATCGGCACGATCGCCCCCTTCAGCGAGACCGGCGTGCTGGTGCTCGACGTCGGCGCGAATGCCGACGTGAAGCCCGCTTACCTGGTGCAGTTCGCGCAGATGGGCGCGGTGTATTGCGAGCGCGTGATGGGGGTGGCGAACCCCCGCGTCGCGCTGCTGAACATCGGCGGCGAAGAGAGCAAGGGCACGGAGCTGGTGCAGGAGGTCTACGGGCGACTCGCCAAAGCCGGCATCAACTTCGTCGGGAACATCGAGGGCGGCGAGGTGCATCACGGCAAGGCGGATGTCATCGTCACCGACGGCTTCACCGGCAATGTGGCGGTGAAGGTGACCGAGGGCGTCGCCGACTTCATCTTCCGCGAGTTGCGCGCGAACCTCACGTCGAAGCTGCGCTACAAGCTGGCGGCGATGGTGCTGCGCCCCGCGCTGCTGAAGATGCGAGAACGGATGGACCCCGGCACGTACGGCGGCGTCCCGCTGCTCGGCGTCAACGGCGTCGTGATGATCGCCCATGGCGCATCCGATGCGCGCGCGGTGAAGAACGCCCTGCGTGCAGCCCACGAGGGCGCCTCCTCCGGCATGCTGGACGCGATCCGCTCCACCCAGCGCCGGTAGGCTGGCCCGATGTGGAGGTTGGAGGCTAGGGGTGGATATCCGGCCACACTTCGATAGCGGTTAGATCCAGTTTCTTAGTGAGAAGATCTCAACCTCGCTACCTGCCTCGTCCACGGCGTACACAGGCGCGCACTCGGGCAGGAATTCCGCGATGAAGATACGCTCGCTCGAGAGGCTAGTTTCCTCCGTGATCCAATAGTTGTAGATGTGCCAAGGGAAGCCACGTATCGGAACGATGCGCTCGCTGTATTGGCCAGACCGCGGAAAGGGGTCGGTAGCAATTTCGTGGAGGCACACATTCCAGTAGCGGAGTGCCACCGGGGAGAAGTCTGCTATGGCAGAGGTGACTTCATCTTTCAACCCGATCTTGTACACGCGCTTTGCTCGACTCCCTCCCGAATTGCGGGCGTGTCGCGAGCACCTCGTTCAGGGCACGATCGACATCAGGATCGTTGGCTATCTGCCGCTGCAAAGCCTCGCGTTCTGTTGTGCTCAGGCGGCGCGGAGGCAGGATGCGCATAGTAAGTCGTTCCCTGACGGCCGTCACCAATCTCGACACGCCTCGCACACTTCGTCGTGAAACGATCGTTTCGGACGCCATCGTGCTTTCTCCTGTTCCCGCTACAAGGTGAGGGATCCCGAGCAGGCTTGACGAGAGTATGGCACATCCTCGCCAAGCGACGGCTGCGTCCGTCTGCAGACGCGGCGCGGGCAGTTCGGCCGCCAACCTTCAACACCCGGCCTCGCCCTCAGCCGCCGGGCCACACACGCACGCCGGCGACCCATGTCTCCGTGACGCGCAGGTCGTCGTCCATAAGGACGAAGTCGGCGGCGTGGGCGGGGGCGATCACGCCGTACCCGGCGGCATGGATCGCTTGTGCGGGAATTGTGCTGGCCATCGCCACCGCTTCGTGCAGCGGAACGCGCATGTCCGACACGGCATTCCGCAGCGTCTGGTCGAGTGTGATCACGCCGCCGATGATCGTGCCATCGGCGATGCGTACCGCCTTCCCTCCCTCGACGCGGATCGGGACGCCCTCCCACTCGCCGTCGCCGTCGTCGGTGCCGGCCAGCGGCATGCCGTCGGTGACCAACACCACGCGCTCCGTCCCCTTGGCGCGGAGCAAGACGCGCGCCGCCGCGTAGTCGACGTGGGCGCCGTCGCCGATGAGCTCCGCCGTCACCTGGTCCGACTCCATCACCGCCGCGAGCACGCCCGGGTCGCGATGGGAGAAGGGGCGCATGGCGTTGAAGCAGTGCGTCGCGTGCGTCACGCCCAGTTCGATTGCGCGGATCGCCTGCTCGTGCGTCGCGTCGGTGTGGCCGGCACTCGCGGTCGCCCCGGACGCGACCACCGCGGTTATCAGCGCATCAGCCCCGGGCAATTCGGGCGCGAGCGTCATCTGGCGGATGGCGCCGCCCGCTGCGTCGAACAGCTCCGCGTACTCCGCGACGCTCGGCGGCCGCAGCCAGCGCGGGTCGAAGGCGCCCTTGCGCAACGGGTTGATGTACGGGCCTTCGAGATGGAACCCGAGCACGCGCGCCGAACCGGACGCGAGCCCGACCGCCGGGGCGAGCGCGCGCAGCCGCTGGAGGATCTGCGCATTGTCGCGCCCGGAGGTGCTGATCAGAAACGACGTGACGCCGCGGGATGCGACCCAGCGCGCATACCCGCGCACCTGCTCGATGTCGTCGGTCATCAGGTCGAAGCCGCCGCCGCCGTGCACGTGGATGTCGGTGAGTCCGGGCGCCAAAAACCGGGTGCCGCCATCGAGCACCTCCGCGCCGGCCGTGGGCATCGCGGTGTCGCCGTAGACCACTCTGGAAATGCCGCGCTCGTCGAACCGCACGGCCCCCGGCACGACGCCGTCGTGGCGCACGATGCGGACGTGCCGGAGGACACGCTCCGTCACTTCTGGCAGGTCCGGCAGTAGCTGGTGATGCGCTGGTTGGGGGAGATCTCGGTGATGTGCGTGCCGCAGCGCGGGCAGCGCCCCTCATCCTTGTTCTTGCCGTCGCCGCCCTTGCGGTGCACCTTCAGGTGTTCGCGCCACTCTTCGTAGTCCAGGTCGTCGCGAAACTTCTCCCGCACGATCGCGATCGAGCGGTCCATCACCGCGTGCAGCGCGCGGTAGAGCGCGTACGTCTCCGCATCCGAAAGCGTGCTGCGCTTGCGGAATGGCTGGATGCGCGCCTCCCACAAGATCTCGTCAGAGTAGGCGTTGCCGACGCCGGCGATAAACTTGTGGTTCGTCAGGACGTTCTTGATCGCGCCCTGGTGCTTGCGGATGCGCTGCCGGAATTCGTCCGCGCTCACCTCGAGCGCATCAGGGCCCATGTCGGCGAACATCGGCACCGACATGATGTTGGCGGCGGGCACGACGTAGATCTTTCCCATCAGCATCTGGTCGGAATAGCGCAACTGCGATCCGTTCGCGAGCGTGACGATCAGGCACGTCTTGGCGCGCTTCTTCGTCGACGGCGGCACGTATTGAAACCGGCCGGTGAGCATGGCATTGATCACCAGCACGCTCTCGTCGGCGAGGCCGAAGAGCAAGAACTTGCCCCGCCGCAGGACGTGCCCGAAGCGGTTGCCGATGAGCGTAGCCGCCACGTCGGCCGCGGGCGTGCGGATGATGTACGGGATCGGCGTCTCGGCGGCGGTGATCTCGACGCCGACGATGCGCTCATTCAGGAAGCCGCGGATCGCCTCGAGGTCCGGTATCTCTGGCATTGGTGAAGGTTATCGGCTGTGGGTTGTAGGCTGTAGGGCCGCCTGCGCGAATCCGTTTCGCGTCGCCGAGGCGACCGCACGAACCAGAGGAGCCTCCATGCCGGGTCCACTCTCAGGCGTCCGCGTCCTGGACTTCACGATCTTTCAGCAGGGGCCGCAAGCGACGCTGACCATGGCCGATCTGGGCGCCGATGTGATCAAGGTCGAACCGCCGGGTTTCGGCGATCTCGGCCGCGTGCTGGCGATGCACGGCCCCGGACGGCTGAGCGCCTATCACCTGGCGCACAGCCGGGGAAAGCGCAGCATCACCTTGAATCTCAAGACCGAGGCGGGCATGGAGGTCGTGCGAAAGCTCATCCCGCAGATGGACGTCGTTGTCCATAACTTCCGCCACGGCGCGATGGAGCGGCTGGGGCTGGCATACGACGACGTGCGCGCCCTGAACGCGCGCATCATCTACGCGCACGGATCGGGATGGGGCACGAAGGGGCCGAAGGCGGAGCACCCGGCGTTCGACATCGCCGCCCAGGCGCGCGGCGGGCTCATGTCCATGACCGGCGAGGAGGACGGCGGTCCGCTGCCGGCGGGCGCAGCGATCGCCGACTACATCGGCGCGATGAACCTCGCGCTGGCCGTTGCCGCGGCATTGTATTCGCGGGAGATCACGGGCGTCGGCCAGAAGATCGAGACGTCGCTCTTCGGCTCGCAGATCGCCGCCCAGGCGTGGGAGATGCAGTATTTCTTGCTCAGCGGCCGCAACCGGCGCTCCGGGCGTGGCCACGCCTACCTGCCGACGATCTGGCGCACGTTCCGGACCAGCGACGGGTGGGCGGTTGTCGGCGGCGTCGGCGATGACCGCTGGCCGGCGTTCTGCGCCGCCGTCGGCATGCCTGAATTGCAGCACGACGAGCGGTTCGCCAACGGCGGGCTGCGGGCCCGCAACCTCGACGCGCTGTACGCGCTGCTCGACGACAAGTTTCTCGGGAAGACGACGGCGGCGTGGATCGAGGCGCTCGAATCACATGACATGATCTGCGCGCCTGTTGCTGATTACGAGCGTGTGAGCCAGGATCCGCAGGCGCTCGAAAACGAATACATCCTCACCGTCGACCATCCGATCAACGGCCCGACGCGGGTTGTCGGCTTCCCCTGGAAGTTCAGCGAGACACCCGCCTCGGCCGCGGCCGCCGCTCCCGAACTGGGACAGCACACGGAGGAGATCCTCCTTTCGCTCGGCTATGCCTGGGAGGAGATCGCCGCGTTGCGTGACGCTGGCGCGATATAGGCCGGCCCTTATCCTCTCCGCGGCGAGTCTTCGCCCGTCCCTCGGCCACCCTTCTCCCACAAGGGGAGAAGGGATCGATCCGGAGTGTGCGGTGTTACATACGGGCATGGACTCACCACGGCAAGCTGCGCGACGAAATGCATACCATTTCGTCTATGCTTCTCATGCTTAACGCCGCAAAACATTTACCAACGGGTAGCGGCGCCCGGTTGTTAGTAACTTGCGAATGCGGCATGGTTGTTGGTGGAATTGTGCGCAGAACGACGTACTGTAGTGCCGTCATGTAAGGAGAACACTGGCATGCCACGAGGAGTCCGAAGAAAGGGCGTTTCCATTAGCGCCGAGATTAGCTCGATCGCAGCGCAGCTAGAGAAGCTCAAGGGGCGCGTGGAGAAGGCGGAGGTCGCAGAGGCCGCTATTCAGGCATACGTCCGCCAGGTCAACGGCATCGCACCGGCAAGGGCGATGGTGAAGACCCGAAAGCGCCGGACCCGCAGCGATAAGGGCGTGCCGCGAAAGAAGCGCAAGACGACCGCGAAGCCAACCGCGTAGCGCGATTGTACTGCACAAAATCGAAGACCATGGATCGTCTGCGTTAGCTTCGTCCGCAGCACTTCGTTCGCACGCCGCCGCCGGGCCTCACCCCTGCCCCTCTCCACCGCGTGGAGAGGGGCAGCGTTTGTGGGTGTGATCCCGCACCCGCTCGCTGATAGTGGGGGAGCGTACGCTCTCACGAGAATGCGCAATCGGCGCAGCGGACCGTGGCGTACCCGCCGTGTTACACCAGACTCAATTTCCAATCGCCGGCGCAAGCGGGACCCGCGGTGTGCCGCCGCCGCCGATGTTCATCGCGCTGTTGTTGTCCACGACGTTCAGCATCGTGAAGACGCGTTGCAGGTCCTGGTGAAAGCTGCCGCCGTCACCGAACTCTGCGCCCTTCTCGATATCGATCGCGTGCACATCCCACGCCGTGTCGTCGGCGACGTAGGCGCCGTAGTCCTGGAGCGCGCGCGCGATCTTGCGGGCCTGCGCCGACTGCAGGCCGAGCGCGCTGATGTCGACATCCGCTCGCAATGCCAGCAGCGCGCCCATGCGCAGCGCCGGCACGCCGCCCGCGTACGCCGACGGGCTGGCGTAGGCGTCGCAGTGACGTGCGGGCCAACGATAGCAGTTCCCGCCGCCGTAGGAGATGAAGCGCTTGGCGTTGAGGTTCACTTTCAGCGCGTGCCTCAACGGATCAGCGCTCGAAAGCTCGCCCTTGCGGATCGATCCGCCGAACGATGACAGGCCGGAGCCACCGTGCGCCCCGTCGATGCCGTCGCCGTAGAGGTCGACGGTCGGATAGGTGTAGTCCCAGCGCGGGTTGCCGCCGGGCGTGAGCACGAGTGGCTGTCCCTGGGCGACGCGTCCGTCCTGTGTGAGGAACGCGGAGACGCCATTCCAGCCGCCGTCGGCGGACATGTCGGCCGGCACATGCACCATTCCGCCGCCGTTCAGGCTGCGCATCGGGTCTGATGGATTGAGGTCGATGTACTCGTCGTCGGTCGTGATCTCGCCGGCCCAGGCGTTCGCCGGCTGGATGCCCGCGGGGACGTAGACCGCGCCAGACCCGATGGGCATGTTCCAGATCGAGATCGGCGCGAAGGGCCAGCGATACTTGTCGCGGCTGCCAGCAAGCTGTGGCGGCCCCGCCACCGCGGTTGGCGCCGGTGTCGCGGAGGCAGCGGGTGTTGCCGTCGGCGCGGCGCGCGGCGCCGTCGCTGTGGCCGTCGCCGGCGGCAGCGTGGTCGTGGCGGTGGGAGTACGCGTGGCCGTGGACGTGGTGGTCGTGGCGGTGGGTGTGCGCGTGGCCGTCGCGGTGCTGGTGGCGGGCCGCGGTGTCGCGGTCGGTGTTGGCGTTGCCGTCGTGAGCGGCGGCCGTGGTGTCGCGGTTCGCGTCGGGCACGGGTGGCCGCGCCGTGTCCGGCACTGCGATCCAGCGTCGGCCTGCATCGCCTGCGTGATGGCGACGCTGGCGACGGCGACCGATAGGCTCACGATGAGAAGGCGTCGAATCATGATGTCATCCTCGCCGCACAACGCTGCAGGACGCGCGCGGATGGCGGTCCGCCATCAAGCGGGCCGGCTTAGACAGCAGGGTGTGACGTTGTGATGTTGCGCGGGCGCTCCCCCTCGGCCCGGCAACCTCGGAAGCAACATCGGCGCGGCGGCGGAATTGAGAACCCCGCGCCGCCACTAATTCGCGAGAATTGTGCGTGTGGAAGTCGCCGCAGTGCGCGCGGGAGGCGCTATGTAGTATCCGAAACGATGCTGATCGAACGGACGGCTGCCTTAGGAGATTCCGATCCGGAAGTGTCTCTTGGAGGGCGAGCGGCGAGCCGAGGGTGAACATGCTGCCGGCGCCAGGAATGTGGCGCGCGGATGTTGCTCAGTGCCCGAAGGGCGGTCGCAGACTCGCCTCGGAGAGGTTGAGAGCCGTTACTCCTTCGGTCCGGTGTCTTCGGCGCTTTGGTGCTGCCGGGGGCCGCCACCTTTATCGATGGTGCGGCCCTGCTTCTCTTCGAGGCGACCGAGGGCGCGGCCCTTGTCCGGCTGCTCATCCTTGATCACGCCGTAAATCTCTCGGCCTTCGTGCCCCTCTGGCAAGTGCTCGGTGATCGGAAGACCTTCCGAATTACAGAAGAGCAGTCAATGGCAGTACTTGTATTTCTGCATCTCCTCGCAGGCGCAGATCCAGGTGCTGCTCTTCGCCTCCGCCGCCTTGTCTTCGTAGAAGTTGCAGGGGCACAGCGGGCGGCCCACCTCGTCGATGTGCTTGGCGAGGCCGATGACGAGGAACTCGGTGATCTCCCGCTGCGGATGCAGATAGGTGCCACTCTTCTCGGCGAACTTCTGGACGAAGCTCCACATCTTGTCGACGTTCTTCGACGACGCCTGACTGCGGTCTTCGTCGGTCGGCTGGTCGATGGCCATCAGCGGCGCCTCCGGCGACAGTATACGGCCCGGAGGCGGCTACTTCGCGACCGCAGGCGTGACATCGTTCTTCAGGTAGAACGTCATCGACTGGAGCGACAGCACGGGGTCGATGTCCTTGATGTGCACGTGCGGCGGCACCTGCGCGGCGATCGGCGCGTAGTTGAGGATCGCGCGGGCGCCGCATGCAACGAGCGCATCGATCACCTTCTGCGCCGCGGCGGCCGGGGCGGCGACGATGCCGATATCGACGCCGCGGCCGTTGATCGCCTGGCTCATGTGCTCGACGGGCTGGACCGTGATGTCGTCGATCCGCTCGCCGATCACCGCGGGGTCGCTGTCGAAGGCGCCGATGATGACGAAGCCCTGGGGGGCGAAGCCGGCGTAGCCGAGCACCGCGCGCCCGAGTTGTCCGACGCCCACGACGACCATCGTCCACTTGCGGTCGAGGCCGAGGATCTGGTGCAGCTCTTCCAGCAGGCGTTTGACGTTGTAGCCGCGGCCCTGCTTTCCGAAGCGGCCGAAGTAGCTCAGGTCTTTCCGGATCTGCGCCGGCGTCACGCCGAGCTGCGTGCCCAGCTCTTGCGAGCTCACCACCTCACGCCCGTTGCGGTCGAGCGACGCCAGGGCCCGCGCGTACACGGGCAGGCGGTCGATGACGACGTCGGGGATTTCGATGGGCATGTGGCTCCCGCGCGGCTCGGGGGTGGGGAGGCGAGCTAATTGCGCAATTTTGCGCAATGTAGCACCGCCCCCCACCGCGGTCAACGAATGCGAGCCACTGAAATGGTCGGCCTCGGTGGCGACGGAGCGTATGCCTGGCGTGGCTCCCTCACGTCAACTGCAGCGCCAGGATGTCGCGGGAGATGTCGCCGTTGCGGTTGATGTGCACGCGCACGCTGATGATCCGCACCTTCACGCGCTCAGGTTCGACATCGATGAAGATCTCGTCGCCCCGCTCGAATCGGCACTCGCTCTGGAGCGTCGCCAGCAGCCGGCCCTTGCGGGGCGTGAACGGGTCGGACTCGTAGATCTCCGTCTTCACGGGCGGTGCGGTCCTTGCTTCATTCGTATCGGAGCGCTTCGGCGATGGGGATGCCCGATGCCTGACGCGAAGGGACAAGTGTCGTCAGCACCGACGCGACGAAGACCAGCAGCGCCATGATGACGATCTGGAGCCAGGGCACGTAAAAGCTGGTGAAGCCGGCGGTCTTGAATTCGCTGCTCGAGAGCAGCCGGTTGGCGAGCAGCAGCGCCAGCCAGACGCCATTCACGATGCCCAGCACGGCGACGAACGCCGATTCAAGCACGAAACTGAGGGCGATGTTCGTCCGGCTGAAGCCGATCGCACGCATCAGGCCGATCTGCTGGCGGCGCTCCACCACCGTCCGGAAGGCGATCACGCCGAGCGCAGCGATGCCGACGACGAGCCCGAGCGCCATAAACCCCTGGATGAGATAGAAGAACGAGCTGTTGAGCCGTTGCTCCTTCTCCACCTGGACCTGAATGGAGTGCGCGGTGACGCCCTTCTGAGAGAGGGCCGCCTCCATCTTCTTCGCCTCCGCATCCGCATCGACGCCGGGCTTGAGCCGCGCGTAGTAGCGCGCGAAGAGCGCCGGCAGTGCTTTGTTGAAGGCATCCTGGTTGACGATGACGCCGGTGTACGTCTCGCTCGGGCTTCTGTTCATGATGCCGATGACCCGTATCGCCTTTCGCTTGCCCTTCGCGCTATCGCCGATGAACACGGGGAAGGGCGCGAAGTCGCGCTGGCCGCTCTTATATTCCTGCAGAGCGAAGCGGGAAGCGGTGAGATTCGCGTAGTTGATACCGGGTACGACGCTGCCGTCGATGACGGCGTTATTCGAGTCGTCGCGGACGGCGTCCCAGACGGCGCGGTCGTCGGCGAAGCCCGTGGCGCGGGCTTGCAGGCCGATCGTGTTCTGCTCCAGAAACGTGGGATCCGCGCCGAGCACCTGGATGCTGTGCGACTTCCCCTCCGAGCGGTCGGCGTGCACCTCGGTGATCTCCGTCGTCTTCGGGTGGCCGACGAGCACGCGCGAGATCGACTCGATGTTGCGGGTGTCGTAGAACGCGCGGTCGAGCGCCTCGCCGACGGGCCCGAGCCGGTTGTCAGGGGTACCGGTGAAGGCGTTGGTTGGTATCTCCGAAAGCTCGATGTCCCAGCCGCCGCGCGCATCGGCGCTCAGGAACAACCGCCGGAAGTTCAGGTTCATCGTGGAGATCATGACGAGGGCGAAGACCACCAGCGACATCATGGCGATCGTCATGCCGGTGCGGAACTTGTTTGCAAGCGGATAGGCGATCGATGTGCGGACGGCGGGCACGGCGCGCGAGAAGACGAATCCGACGCCCTTGATGGCGCCCAGCAGGAGCTCCGCGTTGTAGATCACGATGAAGGTCGCCGCCGCCACCATCAACACGCCGCTGATAAAGAACGTCTCGATGCCGATACTGAGCTTGCCCGTGATCGCGTGGAGCGTGTCGCCGGCCACCAATCCCCAGAGCAAGAGCACGACGACGCCCGCAATCGTAAACGCGGACCTTGCAGGCAGTCCAAAGGCACGTGCCACAAATGCAACTCCCAATACGATGAGGGAGACGCCCGCGCCGAAGGCCCATGCCACAGCCCCGTACAAACCCAAACCTGTGACGAAGAGTCCTAGTAGCACCGTGGCGATGCCAAAGAAACGCGTTGAAATTATCGCCAAGGCGACCGCGCCGACGATAAGCCCGAAATAGAACACGTAGATACCAGCAATCGGCAGAAGGTTGTCCTGCCGGCCTACAATCACGAGCATCAGACCAATCACCATCGCCACCGGTCCGATCACGCCAAGTTGACGAGCCGGCGCCGGCCTTTCAGCTTCGTTCACCTCACGGATCGCCGCGACGATGCTCATGTTGCTCACGCGCCATGCGGAGACGACGAGCGTGACGAACGTCAGCACGACGCCGATACAGTAGGCGATGATCAGGCTGCGCGGCGTTACGTGAAAGACGATGCCGACATCGAATGAATGGAAGATGTACGACATCGCGCGCGCCATGATCAGCGATACGAGCACACCCAGCGCGGCGCCGATCAGCGCCGCGATCATGCTGTACACCATGCCTTCCGCCATGAACGACTCGATGAGCTGCAGCCGCTTCATGCCGATCGCCCGCGACATGCCCATCTCCGGCCGCCGCTCCGCCGCGAGCATGACAAGGATGAGGAAGACGAGCAGCAATCCGGCGGCGATCGAGAAGAGACCGAGCACGACGAAAATCGCCGTGATGTTCGAACCGAGTTCCTCCGCGCGAGCGATCCGATCGTGCTTGATCTCGCTGACCTCAAACCGCGAATCGCCGATGGAGTCGCGGACGATGCGCGCGGCAGCCCTACTCAGCCCGACGGTGTCGCGCACGCCGCCGGTGTTCGATATGGCGAGCAGGCCGGCGCCATTGAATTTGAACAAGGAGAGCGCCGTGGCGTACTGGATGACGATGCCGTTTGTTTGACCCTGCGTCCAGCCCGTCAGAAACGCGTCGTTGACAATGCCCTTCACGGTCACCGTTTTCGGTTGACGATTGATCCAGAGGTCGATGCGGTCCCCCACCACGATGTCTAACGATTTGGCCGTGGAGGCGTTGACCAGCGCGTCGAATTTGTTGAGCCGCGAGAGATCGACGCGCCCGGTGCCGTTGGCGGCGGTGATGTCGTCCTCGAACCCCTGAATGAAGCGCTGATCGACGCCGATCACCACTACTTCGGGGACGCTGGTCTCCGGGCCCTTGCCAGTCACGTCGCGCAGGCGTGAAGCGGGCACCGGCATGCGCAGGACGGGGACGACGCCGTCGATCGTGTCATTGCCGTTCGTCCCGGCGATCACGTCCTGGGTGATCAGGTTCGGGATGACGGCGGCGGGTGCGATCTGCTCGCGGTTCAGGTCGACGGCCCGCGTGTTTTGCTGTACCTGCAAGATCTCGTCGACGTGGCCCAGCTTGGTGTAGGTGTCGTTCGTGATGCTGTAGTTGACGGTGTCGCCCGTCGAGAACGCCGCCGAGATGATCACCGTCGAGAGCATGAGTCCGAGCACGATCAGGATCGACTGCGCGCGACGGCGGAAGATGTTGCGCACGCCGATCGAGAACAGCACGCGGTTTCGGACGGCAACGGCGACGACCGCGGCGACGGACACCCCGAGCAGCGCCAGCAGCACGATCATCACAAGGGTAAGAGAAACGCCGAACAGTTCAGTCATGACAGATCATCTTGCGACCATGCGCGGATTTGAACGTCGGACGATGACGGCGCGTCCGTTTCGCGCCGGGCGGGCGGAGCTGCCGCCGTCTGGGCATCGTATGGGATGTACGCGAAGGGCGGCAACGAAGATGTCCTAACGTGAGAAACTTGCCACGCCGCCGTTACGAACGGCCGCGCTATTCGTACCGAAGCGCTTCCGCGATCGGAATGCCGGAGGCCTGCCTCGACGGGATGATGGTCATGATCAGCGACGCAATGAAGGCGAATAGCCCGATCCCGATGATCTGCAGCCACGGAATATAGAAGCCGCTGACGCCGCCCGCGGCGAAATCGTCCGTGCGGGTGAGCTGGAAAGCGAGCAGCAAGCCGAGCGTAATCCCGCTCAGCACGCCCAATAGCGTGATGAACGACGACTCCATGACGAAGCTGATCGCAATCGCCCGCCGCGTGTAGCCAATTGCCCGCAGCATGCCGATCTGCTGGCGGCGCTCCACCACGGTGCGAAAGGCGATGACGCCGACGGCGGCGATGCCGACGAAGAGCCCGATGCCCATGAACCCCTGGATGAGGTAGAGGAACCCCTGGTTCTGCGCGCGCTGGTCGTCGATGAGCTTGCGAATGGAATCCGCCTGCACGCCCTGGCTTTGGAGCGCCTTCTCGATGCTCTTGGCCTCGGCCGTGGCGTTGATCCCCGGCTGCAGCTTGGCGAAGTGAGTCGTCGATTCGGGCTTCGGGAAGAGCGCGTCGAACGCGGGTGGCGCGAGATAGAGGCCGTTGTAGATGAGGCTGGCACGGGTAGCGATGACGCCGATCACGTGCACGGTGCGCGTATTCGTCGCCGCGGTGCCGTCGCGCACTTCGACCTCGACAGGCTTGAACGTGCGGTCCGATGGCTTGATCCCCTGCAAGCTGAAACCGCCGCCGCCGCCTCCGCGTCCGCCGCCGAGCGCAAACGCATCGACCACGGCTGCGTTCGGGTCGGTTGCGAGCATGCGCCAGACGTCGGCGTCGGACGCTAGCTCGTCGGCCCGCGCCTGGAACTTCACGGCGTTCCCGGAGATAAAGCCCGCGTTCGGGCCGGCGATGTTGTACTTCGAGAAGTCGTCGCCCGCCGTTCCGGCGAGCGGTTTGTTGCGTACTTCCGCCACGCGCCGGTTCGCGAGGCGCAGGTCGTCGACGGCGGTGATCGCGCCCGCGTCAGCGCCTTGCTGCGTCAGCGCCGCCGGTACGTTCGGGATGGGATTCGTCGGGTTCTCCGTGACGCGGACGTCGTAGCCGCCGAGCGCGTCATTGCTAAGGAAGATGCGGCTAAAGTTTGAGTTCATGGTCGAGATCATGACGAGCGCAAACATGACAAGCGAAATCATCGCCACCGTCATCCCGGTGCGGAATTTGTTCTCCAGCGGGTACGCCACCGCCGTACGGATTGACGGGATAAGTGAGGCAAAGACGCTGCCGGCGCGCGTCAGCACCGCGAGCATGAGGTCAGCGTTGTAGACCAGCACAAACGTCGCGGCCAGCACCATCGTGATGCCGCTGAGGAAGAACATCTCGATGCCGCCGTCAAGATGCGGTGGGAGCTTGGCCCCGGCGCTCAGCAACCAGAAGACGAGGAGCGCGGTCCCCATGATCGTGAAAATCAGGCGCTGCTGGAACTTCAGCGCGACGAGCGTCACCGCAACGCCAAGGACCACGAGCGAGACGCCGATCGTGTATGGCGCAGCCTTGTTGGAGAGCAGGCCAACGACAATCAGTACCGTGCCGATCGTCGTCGCGAGGGCGCCCGACTGGAAGATGTAGTTGAGCCCGATGCCCAGGGTCAGCAGCGCGCCCACGGCCGTCAGGATGCCCGCGACGCCGAGCAGCACCGCGAGGATGCTCGAAAATGCTGTCGCCCCGTAGAGGGCGAACGCTCCGACGAACAGCCCCGCTGTCGCCGCCGCCAGCGCCGCGCCGCCGAGCAGAATGCCGATGCCTCTCAGCCACTGATGAAGCTTGGTCGGCTTCACGAAGAGCCAGCGGACGAACGAGACGACGCCGCGGACGCTACCGTTCCACACCGGCCGTGTCTGAAGGGCGGGCGGGTCGGCCGTGTCGCGTATCGCGCTGACGATGTTGAGGGCGCCGATGCGCCACGAGGAGAACGTGACCGTGAGAAACGTCAACACGACGCCGAGTGAGTACGAGACGATGAGGCTCCGCGGCGTCACGTGAAACGCGATTGCGAGATTCTGCCCCGCGAAGAGCGCCGCCATGATTCGGACCATGATCACCGAGACGGCGACACCGAACGCACAACCGACAGCCGCCGCCAGCGTGTTATACGCCATGCCTTCCGACATGAAGATCTGCACGAGGTGCTGCCGTTTCGTGCCGATGGCGCGGAGCATTCCCATCTCCACCTTCCGCTCTGCCGAGAGCATGACGAAGATGAGGAAGATCAGCAGCATGCCGGCGGCGATGGAGAAGAGGCCGAGGACGATGAAGAAGGTGGTCAAAAAGCTGGAAGCCTGATTCGCCGCGTCGACGAGGTCGCGCTTGGTCGATGCGGCACGCCAGTCGGTGCCGGCCAGTTCGATATTCAGCACGCTCTTGATCGTCGCCGAACCATCGATCCCATCACGCACACCGCCGTTGTTCGAGACGGCGATGTAGTCGACTTGGTTCGGCCGGTTCAGAAGTTGCTGCGCCGCCGGCAGGTTCAGCACCACACCGGCAGTGACGCCCGCAAGCGCACCCGTCAGCACGCGGTCTTTGACGATATCGCGCACGACGAACTCGTGCGGCTGACCGGCGACGAAGATCTGCAGCTTGTCGTTCGGCTGCATATCGAGCTTGTCGGCCGCCGACTTGTTGGCGTAGATCTCGCCCGGCTTCAGCGCCGGCAGGAGGGCCTCGCGTCCATCGACCGTCTCGATGTCCGACTCGAAGCCATGCAGGACGGCGCCGTTGACGCCGAGTAGCAGGACCTGCGGCTCGGTCTGGCCGGAGCGCGCATCGCTGACGGGGACGGGCGCGGAGATGACGCTGACGGCACCATCGATGCCGGGCGTGCGGTTGAACTGGCCGAGCAACTGGTCGGCCTTGTCCTGCGGAATCGACTTCGCCGAGACAAACAACTCGGATTCGAAGGGGTCCTCAGTATTCTTGCCCGAACTGGCCTGGACAATCTCATCGATGCTGTGGAGGCGGTCGTACACCTGATTTGTGATGCTGTAATCGACGGTGTCGCCGATGCTGAACGCCGTGCTGATGATCAGCGTGCTGAGCATCAGGCCGATGATGATCAGCACCGTCTGCGCGCGCCGCCGCGGGATGTTGCGCACACCGATAAAGAACATCACGCGGTTGCGCAGGATGACCCAGCCGATCGTCGATGCCGCGATCAGCAAGATCACGAGCAGGGCGATCATGATGTAGGTCATCGAAAGACCGAAGAGGTCGTTCAACGGCGCGCGCTTTCCGGGATTTCCTCGCGGACGATCTGTCCGTCCTTCATGTGGATGATGCGGTGACAGCGCGCGGCGATGTCCGGCGCGTGGGTGACGATGACGAACGTCTGGTTCTGGCGCTTGTTGAGGTCTTCGATCAGGGCCATGATCTCGTCGGCGTTCGCCGTGTCCAGGTCGCCCGTGGGCTCGTCGCCCCATACGATCGCGGGGTTGTTGACGAGCGCGCGGGCGATCGTGACGCGCTGCCGCTGGCCACCGGAGAGCTGCGCCGGCTTGTGCCGCGCCCACTCCTTCAGGTGGACCAGGTCCAGCGAGGCGTTCGCTTGTTTGCGCGCCTCCGCGGATTTCGTGCCAGAAACGAGCAGGGGCAGCTCCACATTCTCGATGGCGTTCAGCACCGGAAGCAGGTTGTAGAACTGGAACACGAAGCCCATCTGGCGCGCCCGGAATTCCGTGCGCTTGTTGTCGGAGAGCTTGTTGATGTCCTCGCTGTTGATGAGGATGACGCCCTCATCGATCGTGTCGAGCCCGCTGAGGCAGTTCAGCAGCGTCGTCTTGCCGCAGCCCGACGGCCCCATGATCGCCACCATTTCGCCGCGACCGACGCTGAACGTGACGCCCCGAAGCGCGTTCACGGTGACATCTTCGGTGCGGTACGTCTTCACGACGTCGTGGGCGTCGATGATCAGGTCGAGACCATTGCGGGACGGAAGCCCGATTGGCTTCATCGGTTCGGTCGTCATGTGCTTCCTCCTGGGCGGCGGCCCGCAAGGGCCGGTCCACGCGGTATCGCATCGAACGGGCGGGGCATTGGAGCGTATGTACTATGGAATCGTGCTGTCAACGGGAATCGGCTGCGTTTTATGCAGCGGGAGGCCTTCTGTGGAAAGCTTAACCACTCTCTGAGGCGCGAACGCAGCCCGCTGCTCAAGACCCTAGTAACTCGCGACGAGCGTCTCTTCCTCCGTCGGAAGGCTGCGCTTGATCACATCGAGGTACTCCAACGCGACGCCGGAACCGATGGCAACGCAATCGAGCGGATTCTCGGCCACATGGCAGGGGATGCCCGTCTCTTGCGTCAGCAGGATGTCGAGATGCCGGAGCAGCGCACCGCCACCCGTCAGCACGATGCCGCGGTCGATGACGTCGGACGCGAGTTCGGGCGGCGTGCGTTCGAGCACGGTGCGCACCACCGATACGATCGTCGCCAGCGAATCCTGGATTGCGGCTGTGACGTCGCTCGAGGTCACCGTCAGCGTCTTCGGCATGCCGCTGATCTGGTCGCGGCCACGGACCTCCATCTTCAGGTCCTGGTCCAGCGGGACGGCGGCGCCGATCGTCACCTTCATCTCTTGCGCGGTGCGCTCACCAATCATCAGGTTGTAGCGGCGCTTGATGTAGGCGACGATCGCGTCGTCGAGCCGATCCCCGGCGACGCGCACGCTCTCGCTGACGACGATGCCATACATCGAGATCACGGCGGCCTCCGTGCGGCCGCCGCCGATGTCGACGATCATGTTGCCGCTCGGCAAGTTGATCGGGATGCGCGCGCCGATCGCCGCCGCCAGCGGTTCCGGCACGAGGTGCACCGGCCGCCGGCCGCCCGCCTGCTCCGCCGCGTCGCGCACCGCGCGTTGCTCGACACTGGTCACGCCGGCGGGTATGCAGACCATCACTTCAGGCTTCACAACGTTGAAGCGCCCGACGACCTTGGCGATGAAGTAGCGGAGCATCGCTTCGGTGATCAGGTAGTCAGCGATCACGCCGTCGCGCATCGGACGGATAACGGAGATGCTGCCAGGCACCCGCCCCATCATGTCCTGCGCTTCGCGTCCGACGGCGACGACCGTGTTGTCGCGGTTCGCGAGCGCCACAACCGACGGTTCGTTCACGACGATGCCGCGGCCCTTCACGTACACCAGTACGTTGGCCGTGCCGAGATCAACTCCGATGCGCTTCGGAAGCATGCGACGCCCTTCCAGACTGGCGGGGTACCGGCCAGGAGGACCACAGTTTTGCCGGCGAGCCGAAGTCGCTCGATGATCCGGACGCGGCGGCGTGGTCCGTTTTGCCGCTAGGCGCGCTCGATGTCTGCGCCCAGCGCGCGTAGCTTACCATGAAGATCTTCGTGTGCGCGGTCAATATGGTGGACATCGTGAATTACGGTGGTGCCTTCGGCGACAAGCGCGGCGAGCACGCAGGCGCTGCCGGCCCGCACGTCCAGCGCGGAGACCGGCGCTGCGCGCAGCTTCGTCGGGCCGCTGATGATCGCCGTCGGCCCGGCGGCGACGACGTTGGCGCCCATCTTCCGCAGCTCTGCGATATAGAGCAGCCGGTTGTCATAAACGCGTTCATGTACCGTACTCGTGCCGTTCGCCTGCGTCAGAAACGCCGCGAGCTGCGGTTGGAGGTCGGTCGCCAGGCCGGGATAGGGGAGCGCCTGGGCCGCCACGGCGCGGTAAGCCCCCTCGCCGCGCACGCGGATGCCGCCGTCCGTCGTCTCGATATCGACGCCCGTCTCTCGCATCTTTGAGATCAGCGCGTCGAGATATTCCGGCACCGCATCGGTGATCTCGACGTCACCGGCCGTGATCGCCGCGGCGAGCGCGAACGTGCCGGCTTCCAGTCGATCGGCGATGACAGCGTGCTCTGCGCCGCCCAGCTCGCGCACGCCCTCGATGCGGACGATCTGCGAGCCGGCGCCGCTGATGTTGGCGCCCATCGCATTCAGCATGGAGGCGAGGCTGGAGATCTCCGGCTCGCTCGCGGCGTTGATGATCGTCGTCACGCCTTCGCTCAGCGTCGCCGCGAGCATGACGTTGAGCGTGCCCATGACGCTGGGATAGTCCAGCACGACGCGGCCGCCGCGCAGGGCGCCTTCGTTGTGTACGTCGAACATATCGCCGTTCTGTGTGACGGTCGCGCCCAGCATACGAAAGCCCGCCAGGTGCACATCGAGCGGCCGGATGCCGATGGCGTCGCCGCCGGGCGGCGGGCACGACGCGCGCCCCATGCGGGCGAGCAGCGGCCCCATGACGAGGAAGCTCGCGCGCAGTTTGGCCGCGAGCCGCGCCGGCACTTCGCAGCGCACGATATCGGCGCAGTTGATGCGGAGCGATCCGGGGGCGGGGTGGTCCACCTTCGCGCCGAGGTGCGCGAGGATCTCCTCCATCTGCCGCACGTCGCCGATCTCCGGCACGTTGTGGAGGACGACGTCCTCGGCCGAAAGCAAGGCCGCGGCCATGGCGTAGTCGGCGCCGTTCTTGGATCCGCTGACGCGCACGCGCCCTGAGAGCCGCCGTCCGCCGGTGATGCGGTAGGTCCCTTCACGCTGCGCCATGAGGGAAGGTTACAGGGTCGCATGGCGGCGCGTGAGGCGGTGGATGGAAGATGGAAGATGGAAGATTGAGGGCCGGGGCGCGGAGGATGGACGGTGGAAGATAGAGGATGGAATGCGGCTGCGAGCCGCCCATCTTCCATTGTCCATCTTCTATTTTCGGCTTTGCATGCTTACCGAATTGCCCTTTTATGCCAGCAGCCCTTCGATCGGCGCATAGTGCTGGCCGAGGATGTCGTCGCTGGGGGCGCCCACCCACCTCTCCAGCACACTGGCGTAGACGGAGCGGAAGTCCGTCGTGAACTTCAGGTTGCCCGCATCGAGGTCGCTCAGATTCAGCGGCTTGCCGTAGAATCCGCCGCTGACGCTGCCCCCGAGCACGAGCATCGGCGACGCCGTCCCGTGGTCGGTGCCCTCGCTCGCATTTTCTTCGGCGCGCCGCCCGAATTCTGACCACGTCATCGTCAGCACGTCGCGGTCGCGTCCCAGCGATGCGAGGTCGGCGTAGAAGGCCGCGAGCGCGTCGCCAAGCTGGCTCAGCAGCGTTTCGTGGTCGTCACGCTGCGTCGAATGCGTGTCGAAGCCGCCGAGCGTGACGTGCGCGACCCGCAGCTTGGCGCCGCTCGCGATCACCTGCGCAACAAGCTGCAGCCCGCTCGCCAGTGATGTCTGCGGATATGGGACGGCGGGCGTGTGCGCCGCGGCGGCGGCCTGCACCGCCTGCGAGCTTGCGACGGCGTCGTCGGCCGTGCTTTCGAGCAGCGCAGCGTACGGCAGGTTCTTCGGAAACTGGTCGTAGAGCTTGAGGAGCGCCGTCTGCCGCCGCCGCGCGTCCGCCTCGTCGGCCGAGAGCTTCGCGAACCCGTACGACGCGGCGTCAGGCGCCGAGACGATCGGCGCGGTCGAGGAGTACAGCTCCGGCGAGACGAAGCGGTCGACGTTGAAGCCGTGCAGCGGGTCGTGCTCTTCCGCCTCGATCCGGGAGAGGTAGTTGCCGAGCCAGCCTTCGCCCGAAGCGGCGCGCGGTCCGGCGCTCTGCCAGATAAGCATCGATTGGAAGTGCGAGAAGTTCGGCTCCGGGTAGCCGACGCCGTGCACAATCGAGAGCTGCTTGCTGTCCCACAGCGGCTTGAGGGCGGCGAGCTTCGGGTGCAGTCCGAACTCGCCATCCAGCGGCACCACCTGGTCGGGCGCCACCTGCAGTGACGGCCGCAGCTTGGCGTACGCCGGATCCCGATAGGGCACGATCGTGTTCAGCCCGTCGTTTCCGCCGGCGAGCTGGACGATGACGAGGGTGCGCGGCGTCGTGTCGGCGGCGGCTTCCGCGTCCGACGCGGTGATGGCGAACGCGCCCTTGAATACGGGCGGAAGCGATGCGTGCAGCGTCCCCAGTGTCACCAGCGCGACGCCCTTTTTCACGAAGTCCCGGCGAGTGATCATCTGGACGCCTCCTCAGGCAAGCTGGTACTCCGGCGACGCGATGAGCAGCGCGAGCAGCCCGCGTAGCCGCTCCTCACGCATCGTCGGCGGCAGCGACGTGAACCCGCCGCCGTCGTCGAGATACTCCTGCAGCGTCGCGCGCGCTTCGGAGCTGATCTGACCGTCGATCGTCGCCAGCGCAGCGACATCGATCGCCTCGGCAGCGGATGATGGTGGCGCAGCGAAGATGGCGCTGGTGTCCACCGGCCGGAATGCCGGGCCCTGAAACCCCTTCCCCTGCTTCGCGCCCTTCTGTGCGCGCGCGGCGCCTCCGCCTCCGTACATCAGCTCGGCCGAGGCGTTGACGCGGGCGAACCAGGTGCTCGTGCCGAGCCAGGTGCGGCCGCCGGGCCAGCCGGCGACGTTCGGCGGGTCGAACAGCGTCTGTCCCATATTCCGGCAGGCGGCGACGACGGTGCGGGCGTCTGGTTGCGTCTCCAGCAGGCGGACGGCGCCAATCGCAAAGTCTGTCGGGCTCTTGACGACGGCCCGGTACGCCTCCGGCGCGTAGAACGCGTCCGACGTCAGGACTGCGCGCACGACCTTGCGCGTGTCGAAGCCGCTCTGCTTCGCCACATCGGCGATGGGTGCGATCACGGCGGCGTTGGGATTCGGGTAGGCGAAGAATTCGAAGAGCTTACGGGCGAAGTGCTCAGGCGCCGCCGGCTGCTGAAGGATGATGTCGACGATGCCGTCGGCGTCGAAATTGCCGGTCTGGCCGAGAAACGTCTTCGCCGTGTTGTCGTGCTGGGCCGGACGGTAGACGAAGCCCGTCTTCTGCTCCAGGCTGTAGCCGGTGTGGGCGCGGGCTGACTCACGCACATCCTGCTCGCTGTAGTTGCCGGGGCCGAGTGTGAACAGCTCCATCAGCTCGCGCGGATAATTTTCGTTCGGCTTGTCTCGCTTGCTCGTGGCGACATCGAGCCAGATCATCATCGCGGGATCGCGCACGACGGCCTTCAACAGCACGTCGAACTTGTCGAAGGCGTGGTCGCGGAAGAGCTGGTTCTGGGTGAGCATCACCCCGGCGTACTTGCCGCCGACCTTGCTCAGGCCGCTCGTCAGCAGTCCGTGCCAGAAGAGCGTCATCCGTTCGAGCATCGGGCGCTGCGTCAGCATCATGCGCGCCACCCAGGTGGCCACGACTTCGCCCGCCTTCGTCGTGTCGTACCCGAGCGCGGCCACTGCGGCGTCGGCCCGCGCGTCGTCATCGCCGGCGCTGGCGATCAGGGCATCGGTGACATCGGGAAGCGCCATGCCGGCAAAACGAGTGACGTCGGCGGATGTGGCCGTGAACGTCGTCCGGCGCAAGAGGTGGCGGAGCCGGACGTCCGCGTCTTCGAGCGCTGGTGAGGCAGCGGCCAGGCCGGCGGACGACGGACTTGACACCGGACGCGCGGTCGCGGTCGTCGCCTTCACGGACGTGCCGCCGCGTTCCTTCAGCACGACCGCCGTCGCGCCGCCTGCCGTCAGCAGCGCCGCCGAAGCAGCGGCCCCGCCGAGGAAGCGGCGGCGGCTGAGCCGAACGCGAGTGGGTGTGACTTCGTCCACGATGCCTCCGTAAGGATGATCGCCCAAATGGGGGGCGATGTCGTCATCGGGCGGCGAGCGCGAGGTAAACACTCCGAAAAAAGATTCCGGTCGACCCCAGGATGGATAGTCCCAAAGGCGCCCGATCGAATCGGGGACGCCAAAACGCCCCCGGCTGAGCGGAGGCGTTCGGGCGTGTATTTCGTGCGGTGCGGGTCGCTAGGCCGCGATCGAGCGCGTCACCTTCCGCGCGGCGGCGTCGCCGAACACCCGTGCGCGGATGCGGTCGATCGCTTCGTCCGTCGGGCGCTGGCTGATCCGGCGCTTCGCTGGCGTCAGCGTGGCGGCGAGCCAGCGGGCCGTGGCGGCGTCCTCAATCTCGTTGATGCGGTTCGCGTCGCTCATGATGGTGGCCTTCATGCTCTCAGAATCGGCGGCAGCCCCGAGATCTTTGACCGTGCCTGCACCCTGACTTCCGGGCCCCGAGGGGCGTAGGGCGCAGCCCGCCAAAGATCACTAACGCAAGAGCGCCAGGAACGTTACAGGCATAAGCGCTCTCGATCGGCGCTCTCGCGGGCCGCGCCTCACTTACGCGCGACCCGAAGACCGACGACCGCGGACCACCCCACGGCCGACCAGCGTCACGCCGCATCTTCCAGGGCGACGATCCGCACGTCGTCCCCGGGTACGAACAGATCGGCTGCGCGCTGCTTGAGCGCCTGCTGCACGTCGCTCGGCGTCGAGGTGGCGGCGATCCACACCTTCAGTGTGGCGCGGCGTCCGTCGTAGTCGAGCAGGGCGACATCGCGCACCGCTGGGTGGGCGGCCACTGCCTCGTCCACCCGACGGAGGTCCAGTGGGCCCGATGCGCTCTCGAATTCGAGCCGGAAGCAGGTTACGGCGGAATCCCCGGTGCTGGGAAAGGGTGACGGCTCGCGCGCGGCGCCGCCTGCAGGCTCCAGGTCCAGCTTCGATGCAGGATCGGTGGCGGTCGCTATGTCCGCCGCCGGCGCCGCTGCGCCTTCCGGCGGAGACGCCGACGGAATCTGCGCGGCAGGTGAAGCGCCCACCGGCCGCTTCGCCGCCGTCCGCGTGCGTGCCGCCGGCGCGCTCGGCGGCACCAGCGTTGGGCGCGTGTAGCCCGGTTCTGGCCGGGGCGTCGCTTCCGGGGCCGTCCGTGGTATCTCCTGGCGGCCCGAAGCGACCAGCGCGGCAATCTCATCGAGCACCGAGCCGGTAGCCGCCAGGCGCGGCGCAAGCGAGCGGATCGCGGCCGCCGCCGCGCCCGCTTGCTGGAGCGCCAGGACAAGGTCGTCGAGCGCCTGGTCCAGTTCAGCTTCGAGTGCGGCGGGTTGGCTTACGGTCGCCATCTGGTCTCCTTAGTGCGGCAGCGATCATCTATTCGAGATCGTTATCGGCGGCGGACGCCGGAACCGGCACGCCGGCGGCGTTAATTGCGGGAATTGCCCGCCCCAATCGCGCGTCTACCGCGGCGCGCACGACCAGCTCACGGGCGGCTATCCGGGGTCGTAGTACGCAATGATGATCGGGCTGGTCGCGGCGCGACGTCAGGTCAACTGCGATCCCGTCGCTGCTTCGAGGATGCGCAGCCCCAGCTCGATGCCAATCGGCAGGCACGCTTCGTCAAAATCGAACTTTGGATGATGGTGCGGCCAGGTGATGCCGCGCTCTGCGTTTCCGCCGCCGAGCATGAAGAACGCGCCCGGCGCCCCCTGCAGGAAATATGTCATGTCTTCGCCGCCCGTCGTGCGACCGGCGCGCACGCGCTCGGGCCCGAGCAGCGCACGGGCTGCGTCAGCGACGAGCGCGGCCGATGCGGCATCGTTGACGGTTGCCGGTAGCGTCGAGTGGTCGAAGCGATACTCTGCGCCCCACGCCGACGTGATGCCGCGCAGGATTTCGTGCACCCGCTCGATCATCCGCGTGAGGACAACATCGTCAAACGTCCGGATGGTGCCCGACATCATCACCTCGCTCGGAATAATGTTCCCGCGCACGCCACCCTGAATGCGACCGACAGTGAGGACCGCTGTGCCTTCCGAATCGATCGAACGGCTGACGACGGTCTGCAGCGCAACGACCGCGTGCGCGGCGACCACGATTGGGTCGATGGTCTGATGCGGCGCGGATGCGTGGCCGCCGCGGCCGCTGATGATGATCCGGAAGTGCGTCGCGGCAGCGAAGACGGCACCCTCCTGGACCAGCACGGTGCCGACGCGCGCGGGAGCCCAAATGTGCAGCCCGAACGCGCGGTCCACCCGAGGGTCGCGCATGATGCCATCGTCGACCATCCGTTTCGCCCCGCCGATGTGTTCTTCGGCCGGCTGGAACGCAAATCGCACGCTGCCGTTCAGAGCGCCGCGCGATACCTGCAGGACGGTCGCGATCGCCAGCGCGATGGCGACATGGCCGTCGTGGCCGCAGGCGTGCATCGCATGAGGATCAACCGACGCGAACGGCAGGCCGCTCGTCTCTTCGAGCGGAAGCGCATCGATGTCGGCACGCCAGAGCAGATTCGGGCCCGGCTTCGTACCGCGGACGAGGCAAGTGGCGCCGGTGTCCGCCACCGCGCGCACGTCTTCCGCACCGATGCTCTTGAGCCGGTCGATGATGAAGGCCTGCGTCCGCCACTCCTCGGTTGAGAGCTCGGGGTGACGGTGCAGCTCGCGGCGGGTGGCGATCACATCGCCCAACAGCGCCTGCACGGCGGCACGGGGGGCGGGCAGCGCGCCGGAATCGGTGCTCATCGGACGTAGCGTACCGGATGGGTATTTGGAGGCTGGAGGGCTGGAGGCTGGAGGCTGGAGGCTGGAGGCTGGAGGCTGGAGGCTGGAGGCTGGAGGCTGGAGGCTGGAGGCTGG
>JBBRPY010000037.1:0-33305 GCA_038227375.1 Dehalococcoidia bacterium | reverse complement strand
GCACGCCCTTGTAGTCGATGAAGTTCTGCGTCGCCAGCAGCCCGTTGCCGACGTTGGTGCCGCAGATATGCACGAAGGCGGTGGTCGTGTTGCGGCACACCCCACCCCATTCATCCTTGCCTTCGTTAATGCTCTGATACGATGCGCCGACGTTCCACCACGACACTGACGATCCTCCCTGAGACAAATAGGTCGCTATGAGGGTGGGGTCGGTCGTTACCGGGTTCTGGCTCGAATAGCCAGTCCCAGCGTTGTCTGAGGGCCCGTCCGGAACGCACTGGCTCGGATCGGTGTCGTTCGTGCATGCGGCGATATCAACGAACGATACGCCATTTGCGTCTGGAGCATGATCCGACATCGTGAACGGAATAGAGTTCAAATACCCGGTCGTCCCATGATTGAGGTCGTTGCCGGAATCTACCTGAAAGTGAATGTGATCTCCGGCGGGCCCCGGCGGTATGACTACTCCGGTGTGGTCCCCGATACCAATGAACTGCCCTTGCAGGATGTCGACCGCAACATTGGGTTGGTACGGAAAACAGTCGGGGGCAACGTCGACTGTGGCCATGTGGCCCAGTATCGCAGTGACCTGCCCCACGCTGTTGTAAATGGAGACCCAGTTGCCGAACCCTGGCGATGTGTCCTCCGTCCCGATGAGATGACAAACCAATGTCCCTGACATCGGGGCAAACAGCAGGTGACTTTGGCTTGCTAACCCCCAATCGACGGCGTAGGAAAGACCACTTCCGTTGTGATCACCGACGCTCACCTGACCCTGTGTTCTCAGTCGCGTCTCCCCTTGAATCCAGGGATACCTAAATAAAGTGCCAGAATTAAGTGTAGCCGCGCGCCCAGGCGAGCTACCGTGCATCAAAAGCAATAGAACTACTACGGCGGCGAGGGCAAATTTGCGCGTCAAGATCCGAACCTGACGCTCTCAAGAACGGCAAGGACTTCTGCGAATTGATCCTGAGAAAACGGCGGTTGAATGAACGCGAAGGCATTGAAGTACCAATCCCTCCTCGGTGAGAGAGTCACACTGATCGAGACGTAGCGATGCCGTGACCCAACGATTTCTGAACTAACGCTGATGAACCCATCCGCGCCCGCTAGGGAAATCGGAGCGTTCTTGGAAAGGAAGTAAGATCCATTGCCTCCCGTTCCGCTTTGCCGACGAGCAAACTCGTCGTCTTGGTCGTATCGATAGCCGATTTGCGCTTGCACCAGCCCATCAGGAGACGTCAGCGCAGTACCTGCTCCTTCCTGATAACCGACAACACGGAGTTCCTTGGCCGTGACCCAGGAGGGAGGAACTGAGATGCTAAACCCACCCAGACACGGCGTCCTCTTTTCTGCCCAGCCTGCGGTGCTGGCTGGCTGGAGCTTCATGACATCGAATGATGGCAAGTCGGCATCCGGCGGCCTTGGGTACGGGGTGGCATCGATCGTTGTTGCGGCAAGTGGAACCGGAGAACCGGCTGGCGTGGGATACACCGGTGGGAGAGGGAGCTTTGCGGCGGTTCTCTGCACGCCCAGCCCCTCCGACACTGGATCCGAACCAATACACTCCGCATACAGCGGCGAGCCGTCGGGCGCCTTGTACCCGGTGTCGGTGAGGGCGCTCGGGGGCGTCGGCGTGCCCGCCGGCGGTGTCGGCGTGCCGGGTGTGCTCGAGATCGTCGCCGTCCCGCTCGTCGTGCTGGACGCGACGGCCGTCTCGGACCCAGGGGTGACATCTGCGGCTGCTGAAGGCGTCGCCGCGATCACATCTCGTGGGTTGTCGCTGGACGACCGGTTGGACGCAACTAGATAGAAGCCACCGGCGCCGCCCGCCATGAGACCGCCAACGACCAGCATCTTCACGAACGAGGAAACGAGAGATTGGCTCAACATGCCGGTGCTATTGTACGCCCCCCCCCCGGCGCGTGTCGATAGGGTCAGGCGATTTGGTGCACAAGAGCGGACGCGACCGGCCGCGAGGAGACTCCGCCTCAGCCGCTGCTACCCGCCCGCCGATCGGTCCGCCGCCGCGACGAGGGCGTCGGCCTGGTGCTGCATGGCGTGGCAGAGGGCGACAGCGAGGGCGTCGCTGGCGTTGAGGTCGTCGGGCGCTTCCGCCATGCCGAGCTGCAGCCGCAGCATCTCACGCAACTGCGCTTTCTCGCCCCTGCCGTATCCGGCCACCATCTGCTTAATCCGCGCCGGTGCGTAGTGATGGACCGGGACGCCGGCGAGCGTGGCGGCAAGCATCGCCACCGTGCGCGCCTCACCGATCGCCATCGCCGATCGCGCGTTTGTGCCAACGAACGGCTCTTCCACCGCCATCCCGGCGGGACGAAAGCGGGCGACGATGCCGGCGAGCTCCAGATAGATGTGCGCGAGGCGCTGCTCGATCGGCCACTTCGCATTGGGGGCGATGACGTCGCAGGCGATGGCGCGCGGGTCGGAGCCGCTGATCGCGATCAAGCCCCAGCCGGTGACGCGGGTGCCGGGGTCGATGCCAAGGATGATCGTGGGCGATCCATCGCCGGGCACGGCGCTAACTGGTGTACGACGCGAAGACGTCGTCGCTGAACTCCGCGTTGAAGTACACCTTCTGCACGTCATCCAGCGCCTCGAGCTTCTCGACCAGCCGCAGCGTCTGGATCGCCGCCTTTTCGTCGAGCTGGACGGTGGTCTTGGGGACCCGCGCGGTCTCCGCGGAGTCGACGTGCACGGCGTTGTCTTCGAGCGCCTTCTTCACGCGCTCGAGATCGGTCGGCGCGGTGTAGACCTCGATGCTGTCGCTGCCGATCTGCACATCCTCCGCGCCGGCGTCGATGGCGTACAGCGCGAGCTCATCCGGGTCCTTGCCGTTGGGCGATATCGACATCACGCCGCGCGAGTCGAAGTTCCATGAGACAGAACCGGATTCGCCGAGGCTGCCGCCGGCGCGCGTGAAGACATTGCGGATCTCGGCGACGGCGCGGTTGCGGTTATCGGTTGTCACCTCCACGATGACGGCGGTGCCGGCCGGGCCATATCCCTCGTACATGATCTCGACGATCTCGACGCCATCGCCGCCACCGGTCGCGCGCTTGATCGCGCGGTCGATGTTGTCGGACGGCATGTTGTTCTCCTTCGCCTTCTGGATGGCGAGGCGGAGACGGAAGTTCGCGTTGGGGTCGCCGCCGCCCGACTTGGCGGCAATGATGATCTCCTTCGAGAGCTTGGTGAAGATCTGCCCGCGCTGGGCGTCATTCACGCCCTTCTGGCGCTTGATAGAGGACCATTTAGAGTGGCCGGACATAGGTGCACGCGCTCCTGAACGAGATTTCGGTGGCGGGTTGCGCCGCTCAGCATTGTATCAGGCGGCCGGGTACGGCGATCCGACTCTACTGGACGACGTTCCGCTGCTTGAGCGCGGCGATAGCGGCAGCGTCGTAGCCAATCGAAGCGAGCACGGCGTCTGTGTGTGCGCCGGGAAGCGGCGCCGTGCTGCGGACGCTGCCGGGCGTATCCGACAGCTTGGTGGCAATGCCAAGGTGTTTGATTGTGCCGAGCGTCGGATGGTCCACGTCGATCACCATCTCCCGAGCGAGGTTGTGCGGATCATGCAGCGCCTCCTCGAGCGAATACACCGGCGCGGCGCAGATGTCCGTCTGCTTGAGCAGCGCGAACCAATCATCGCGCGTCTTGGTGAGGAATTGCTCGCGGAAGTATGCGGCGATCTCTTCGCGTTTCGCCGCATCGTATTGGTGGGGAATGTACTGCTCGCAGTGCAGGACCTTGCAGAGATTGACGTAGAAGTGCGGCTCCAGGCTCCCCAGGCTGATCCAGCCGCCGTCGGCGCACTGATAGACGTTATAGTGCGGCACCGAACCGTTGAGCACGGTGGCGCCCCGCGATGGCGACTGGCCGCCCATCAGCACCGAGCCGACCATGCTCGCGAGCAGGTACATCACCCCATCCGACATCGAAATATCGACGTACTGGCCGCGACCGGTGCGCTCGCGCGCCAGCAGCGCGGCGAGGATGCCATAGGCGGCGTGCATGCCACCGCCGGCGAAGTCGGCGATGATATTCATCGGGATGGCGGGCGGCGTGCCGGGCCAACCCACCATGCTGAGCGCGCCGCCGATCGAGATGTAGTTGATGTCGTGGCCGACGAGCTGGCTGTACGGGCCCGTCTGCCCGAATCCTGATAAGGAGCAGTACACCAATCGCGGATTGCGCTCCTTCAGCGAGTCGTAGTCCACGCCGAGCCGCTTAACGACGCCAGGGCGAAAGCCCTCGAGCACCACATCGGCGGTTTCGGAGAGCTTGTAGAAGATGTCGCGCGCGTCCTGCTCGCGCAGGTTCAGCACGATGCTTTGCTTGTTGCGGCTCATCATGTTGTACGCGGCCACCTTCTCGGCATCTTGGCCGCGGCCGCCGAGCACGGGCGCGAGCTTGCCGTCGGCGGGCGCCTCCACGAGGAGGACGTCGGCGCCCATGTCGCCCAGCATCATCGAGCAGAACGGCCCCGGCGCCAGCCGCGAGAGGTCGAGAATCTTGATCCCTTCGAGAGGCAGCATGCTCGCCCTTTCTGTCAGGTAGTCCGTACTGAAGGTTCGCCGCTCGACCGCGTTCGAGCAAGCGATGCCTGGCCACGACGCGAGACGCTAGACGAACAAGCGGCCGATGATCAGCACCGCGAGCAGTGTCGAGAGCGAGATCACGACTCCTGCTGTGATGATGCCGACGACGTTGAACAACGGCGTATTCGCCCGTTCGCCCATTAGTTCGCGGTCGTTGGTGAGGCGCAGGAGGCCGAACAGCACGACCGGCAGGACGAGGGCATCGACGATCTGGATCACGAGCAGCGTGCTGGTAAAGGGAATGCCCGGGAGCAACGCGAACGCCATCGCCACGAAGATCATCCCGGTGAAGATGCCCATGAAGACGGGCGCGCGACGAAAGTCCTGCGAGACGCCCTTCTCCAGCCCGATCGCCTCAGTGACGCTGTAGGCGCTGGTGAGCGCCAGCACCGGGGCGGCGAGCAGGCAGGCGCCCAGGAGGCCGACGGCGACGAGATATTCCGCGGCCGGGCCGGCCACCGGCTCGAGCGCGCGGGCGGCCGCGGACGCACTGTCGATCGGCGCGCCGCGCTCGAACAGCGTCGCCGCCGTCGCGATCATGATCGCGAGCGCGACGGCGTTGGCGAACAGGGACCCCGCGATGACGTCGATGCGCTCGTACACGTAGTCCTCCGGGCGCACGGCCTTTTCGGCGACGGACGACTGTAGGTAAAGCTGCATGTACGGCGTGATCGTCGTGCCGATGATCGCGATGACCAGCTGTACGCCACCAAAGGTTCGCGGCACCTCGGGTACGACCAAGCCGCGCCCGACCTGCGCCCAGTCGGGGTGCGCGAGCACGGCGGCAATCGGATACGCCACGAAGACGAGCGCCATGGCGAGAAACACCCGCTCGACGACCTTATACGACCCGAACACGACGAGCGTCCACAACAATGCGGCGGCGAGCGGCACCGCGATCAACTTCGATACGCCGAGCAGCTCTGCGGCAGCGCCGACGCCGATGAACTCCGAAAACGTCGTGCCGAGGTTCGCAACCAACAGCGCGACGACCACGAACGATGTCATCCGCACGCCGAATCGCTCCCGCACGAGGTCCGAAAACCCCATGCCCGTCACCGACCCCAGCCGCGCGCACATCTCCTGCACGACGATGAGCGCCACGAGGATGACGACGAGCACCCAGAGGAGCTGGTAGCCGTAGCGGGCGCCCGCAGCGGAGTACGTGGCGATGCCGCCGGCGTCGTTGCCGGCGTTCGCGGCGATCAGGCCTGGACCAAGGATGCCGAGAAGGAGAATCAGGCGAGGAAAGCGGCGGACAAGCGGGCGCGGCCGTGGCTGCGGTGCAGCGAGCGGATCAGCAGGCGTCAACCCTTGCTGCGCGCGTACGTCCGGAATGATTATCGCCCATCAATTCAGCATCAGCCGCCGAACCCGCGGCTGCGTCCCCGTCTCCATGACCCCTTGAGCAACACATCCAGTATGTCGTCGACCGTGATCGCGCCGAGAAAGCGCTGATCTTCATCGACGACGGGAATGGCAAGGAGATTATATTCGGCAATCACTTCTGCGACATGCTGGGGCTCATCCGTAGCCTGCGCCGTAACCGGGTCGGGCGTCATGACGTCGCGGACCACCGAGCCGGGAGCGGCGATCAGCACCTGGCGCATGCTCAGGACGCCGCCCAGCCCGCCCGCCGCGTCGACGACGAAGAAGTAGTAGGCGAAGTCCGGGGCATCTTCCCGCGTCTGGTAGACGAGCAAGGCGTTCGAGACCGGCTCATCCGGCCCAATCGTCAGCACGTTGCTCGTCATCACGCCGCCGGCGGAATCGGCATCGTACTCCAGGAGCCGGCGCACGGCCTCGGATTCCGGCTGCTCCATCTCGTCAAGGAGTTCCGCCGCGCGTGGCGACGGGACCTTCGCGAGCACGTCGGCCGCTTCGTCGGGCTCCATCTCTTCGATGAGGTCCGCCGCCTGCTCCACCGACATCGCGCTCAGCAGCTGCGCCTGCTGCTCGGTCGAGAGCTCCTCGAGCGTATCGGCGGCACGCTCCTCGTCGAGCGATGACAGGACTTCAGCCCCTTCCTGCTTGCTCAGCTCGGCCACGATGCGCGCGAGCTGCTGCGGCCGCAGCTTCTGCAGCCCGAGGTGGCGGGCTTTCAGCCGGCTGGAGGGATGATCCGACATCAGGTATTCGACGGCGCGCCAGTCGGTCAGCATGCGTCCGGCAAAGCGCGCGCGCATCGGCGCGGGCACCAGGCGGCGTAAGACAGCACGTCCGCCGGTATCGAGCGCGACCACGCGATAGCCCTCGTGTCCGTGTGAGAGGTAGAGGTCGTTCACGCGGACGACGCGCGTGCCGCGGACGTCGATCACCTGGCGGTCCAACACATCCTTCACCAGCAAAAGCTCGCCCTCGCGGCGCTGGAATCGGCCGACATCGACGGCGGCGGAGTTGAGCTGCACCTGGCCGGGCTGAATCGACGCGATGCGCGCAATGGGAATGTAGAAATCCCGGCCAGCCGAACGCGAGACGAGGCCGGTGATCAGGGGATACGAACCCTCCAGCAGCCGTGCGACGACATCCTTGACCCGCGCGATCCGTTCGCCCTGCCGCTCGACAATCGGCGAGGCGATCAGCTCGGATAGCGCCATCAGGTCGGCGTCGGTGGTGCTAAGGGTGCTGCTGGTCATGTTCCTCCCGCCGGAGGGTACGACGGGGAGATCACCGGGGCAAACGGCCGGCGTCTAGTGCTGGCGGAGAAAGTCGGACAACCGCCGCTCCAGCTCCGCCGCATGCGGACCGGCGAAGAGATCGGTGCCGTTGGCGTTGCCATCGTAGATCTCCTGGTCCTTCGGCTCGTCGGCGGCATCGACGAGGTCCTCGAGGCTGCGCTCCGCCGGGACGTCGTCCTTGCTCGTGATGAAGAGCTTGGGCGCGTCGATGTCCGGGACGGCGGCGAGCGCGTCCATCGTCTCGAACTGCTGCGGCGCGGAGATGGAGACGACGCCGGCGACCGGCACCTCGGCGGCAACAACGAGCGATGCAGTGCCACCGGTGCTCGCGCCGACGAGGAAGATCTTCTTGAGCTTGAGGTTGTCCCGCGCGTAGACGTAGGCCGCCATCAGGTCGGTGTCGATGCGGTCGAAGGATTTCTCGCCCGTAGATTCGCCATATCCGCGAAAGTTGAACGTCAGCACGGTGAACTCTCCGCCCGCGGCGAGTTGCGTCGCGAATGCGAACCAGGACGTCTGGTCAGCCGGCCGCTCGTGGGCAAGGATCACGCCTGTCGCGCCGGAACCGAAGATGCGCGCGACCAGCGCAATCGGCGTCTTGCCCGCATCGTCTTTCTCGGGTGTGGTGCTCAGCGGCGCGGTGATTTCGGCCGGCCGCGACAGCGATTCCGCCGTCGCGATGGCGGCAGGGGCGGGTTTTCCGGCTGAGGCGCCGTCTCCGCACGCCAGCATGATCAGCGCGCCGGCGAGCACGGCCAGCGGCACCAATAGCGCGCGCGCCCGGCCGCAGGGTGTCATGTCAGGCTTCCCGATCCGGGTCGACGCCGCCGAGCTGGAAGGGTGCTTCCCCTTCAGCGAGCAACTGCCTGCGCGCCTGTTGCGCCACAGGCAGGCCCCAGATGTTGATGAAGCCGACGGCGGCGGCGTGATCGTACTCGTCGCCGCGGTCGTAGGTGGCGAGCTGATAACTGTACAGGCTCTTTGGCGACTTTTTGCCGACGGCGACGGCCTGTCCCTTGTGAAGACGCATCCGCACCGTCCCCGACACGTGGCGCTGGGTGCTCGCCACATAGGCGGCGAGGTCCTGATGGTGCGCGGTGAACCAGAGGCCGTTATAGATGAGGTCTGCGTACTCCTGGCGGAGGGCATTCTTCGTCCTAAGCTGGGGCTTGGAGAGCGTCAGCTGCTCCAGCGCCTCGTGAGCGGCGTGCAGCGTCCACGCCGCGGGTGCTTCGTAGATCTCGCGCGACTTGATGCCGATCAGCCGGTCCTCGACGATATCGGTCCGGCCGACGCCGTGCTCGCCGGCCCACTGATTCAGCGTCTGGACGAGCGTCACGCCGTCCATCTCGTGGCCATCGAGCGCAACCGGGCGGCCGTGGGCGAATTCGATCTCCAGCTCACGTGGAGCGGCCGGCGCATCTCGCACGGACAGCGTCCACTTGTAGATGTCATCCGGTGGCGACGCCCACGGATCCTCGAGAGCACCCGCCTCGATGCTGCGGCCCCAGAGGTTCTCGTCGGTGCTGTAGGAACTCGCTTTGGTCACCGGGACCGGGACGCTGTGCGCCGCCGCCCACTCGATCTGTTCCTCGCGGCTCATGCGGTGCTCCCGCACGGGCGCGATGATGTCGAGGTCGGGGGCCAGCGCCCGCGTGCTGACGTCGAATCGAACCTGATCGTTGCCCTTGCCGGTGCAGCCGTGAGCGATCGCTGAGGCGCCCTCCTCGCGCGCCACATCGACCAGCATCTTCGCGATCAGCGGACGGCCGATCGCCGTCGCCAACAGGTACTGCCCTTCGTAGACGGCGCCGGCCATGAGAGCGGGAAACGCAAAGTAGTCGACAAACGGCTGCTTGCCATCCCGGACCATCGCCTTGATCGCGCCGATCTCGTACGCGCGCTTCTCGACGGTCAGGAGGTCCTTCTCGTTGCCGAGGTCAATGGTCAGGGCGACAACGTCGTAGCCGCGCTCCTCCTTCAGCCAGCGGATGGCGACAGACGTGTCAAGCCCGCCAGAGTAGGCGAGGATCACCTTCTTGACCATGATCGAGGCTCCTTGTGAGGCGTGACCGCCGCCGCGAGTGCGCCTAGCGTCCGGCGTCGTCAGCGATACGGCCGCTCACAGATGCTATGGTCGCGGCAATCCGCAGTCACGCACTCGCGCACTGATTCCCTCTGCAATTCGCCGCAAATCGTGCAGGCGTCCACCGACAGGATGCGGCTCTTGCTGACATCCCATCGCATGCTGTCGTGAGCGGACTGGAGGGCCGGGCGCGCGGTCACCGCCTGCCACTGATGCACATGGACGATGCCGATCGTCCCGCCGTCGTCTTCCCGCAAGCTAGTGATCCCTTCGACATGATGGCGCTCTTGCAGACGCAGGCGGCTTACTGGCCATGATATGCACATTCGCGTTCGAAGGCACATAGCATCTGCATCCGACAGGCGCACTGCTCATCAGGCTCCGTACTTTCCGCATCCTCGTTTTGTCCTCGACGGCGTGCCGGGGCGGCTCCAGCGTCGGAGCACGCAAACTCGGATGGTATACTCGCACGCCTCGCAGAAAGTGCAGGAACGTGAGTTTTCCCCTCTTTGTCCTGGTAGCTGGTGTGCTCGCCGTCGCTTCCGTCATCGGCGCGGTCCGCCTTGACCGCGTCTACGCCGTCCCTCTGGCGATCGCCGGCGCTGCCGCGGTTATGTTCATCAAGGGCATCCTCTACATCAACCGGTACGGGGACGACGCGTACATCACGCTACGCTATTCTCGCAATCTGGCGGCCGGCATCGGGCCGGTCTGGAACCCCGGGCAGCACGTCGAGGGCTACACCAGCTTCCTCTGGATGGGCACGCTCGCCGGCATGCACAAGATTGGCATCGACCTCGTCGGCGCGTCGCTCTTGCTCGCGTATCTCTCGCTGCTCGCTTCGCTGCTGATCGCCTGGAAGATCTGGGAGCTCTGGGCGCGCGAGGCGGGCGGCGCCATCGCGATGCCGGCAGTCCTCGCGGTGGCGCTGCTGACCATCGGACTGAGCGATGGCTTCGTCACATGGGGGATGTCCGGCCTCGAGACGCCGCTCGCGGCGGCGCTGCTCATCGGCATCGCCTACCTCTACTTTCGCGAGGCGCGGGGCGCGGCGATGCCGTGGTCCGCGGTCGCGGCCGTCGCGGCGGCGATGACACGGCCGGAGATGATGCTCGTCGCCGGCATCACGGGCGCTTTCACGCTGCGCGATGCCATCGAGCGGCGGCAGCGCGTCGATGTCCGCCGCGTGGTCCTCTGGGTGACGATCTTCGTCGTGCTGTACGGGGCCTACTTCATCTGGCGGTACAGCTACTACGGCTACATCTTTCCGAACACCTACTACGTGAAGTCGGGCTCGAACATCGATTTCTATCGGCGGGGCTTCTACTACGCGAAGACGAACCTCGTCCATCAATGGTTCTTGCCCTTCCTCGGCGGCGCCTGCGTCTTGCTTGTCGAGCGGGGCGGGAAGGTCCGGCGCGACGCCACCTACATTCTCGTCGTGATCGCCGCCTGGCTCGCGGGCGTCGTGCTCGAGGGCGGCGACGCGTACGCACACGCGCGGTTCCTGGCGCCGCTGGCGCCGCTGCTGTTTCTCGCCGGCGTCTGCGGCGCCGCCCTGCTCCTGCGGCGTCTGCTCAGCGCCGACCGGCGATTCGTCGCCGTTGGAGCGACACTGGCGCTGCTCGTCGGGTTCGCGCTCGCGAGATCGTCGATCGATCCCGGGCTGGGGGCGGACCGCCGCGCCGATATCGGACGAAAAGCAACCGGACTCTGGCTGCGGCAGAACGTGCCCGCGGACTACAAGGTCGCCGTCTTTGCCGCCGGTGCCGTGCCCTACTATTCGCAGCTTCCGTCGCTCGACCTGCTCGGGCTTACAGACGAGACGATCGCGCATACCAAGGTGCCAAACTTCGGCAACGGCGTGCCCGCTCACGAGAAATACAACACCAGTTACGTGCTGAATACGGTGCGCCCGGAGATTATCGTCGTCGGTGACCCGGCGCCGATCGTCCAGCCCCGCGGTTTGCTGCAGGACAACACGATCGTGATCGGGCGCAATGACCTCTTCCAAAACCCGCGCACGTATGAGCTGTATGAGCCGGTCGCCTTCGCGCTCGACCAGGGATGGTTGACGTTCCTGCAGCGCAAGGACACGCTCGGCCGTGTCGAAACCAACTGGACGGAGAGCGGCGGATTCAAGTACATGCCCGCGAAGAACCCGTAGGCGGCGCGACGCGCCTTCGCCACATGTGCTCGCTGCGCCGCGCCGACCCTAAACGGATCAGTCGAACGGATCGAGGACGAGGCCGGTCGGGATTTTCGGGTAGAAGTACGTGGACTTCTGCGGCATTCGGCCTTGCGCGTCCGCCACCGCCAGGACCTGATCGACCGGCGTCGCCCGCAACAGAAACGCAACCTGCGAGTGGCCCTCCGCCACGGCGTCCGCGGCTGCAACGGCATCTTGCGTGTACGCCACGGCGCCGCCAGCGTGAAGGGCAGCGTCGTCGATCCCGAACAGCGGGGCCAGCACGCCGTACTGCAGCACACTGACATCCAGTCGCTTCCACGCTGTCGGCTGATCGGCTGGCATCAGCGTCTCAATACCGGCTCGGTCCGTCAGCTCCAACAGGTGTATGGCGCCAGGCGTCAAACCGATCGTTCCGAAGCGCGTGTCTGACGCTGTTGCTGCTTGTAGGGCAGCAGCAACACCAGGCACTCCGTCGGCAGTCACCTCTTCGATGCGAAAGTGCTGCGCGAGCCGGCTCAACGCATCTTGAGGAAACTGTGGCGGGGTCAGCAGCCGATGCGTCGGCAGCACGAGCAGGCCCGGATCAGCGTGGTCGGTGAGCGCCATCACGACGAAATTCTCGGGCTCATCGCCGCTCCATGACCGCGCCCGCGCGCTGCACTCGTCCCGGTAGGTAAGCGCGGTCTCGTATCGGTGGTGACCGTCAGCGATGTAGACATCGCACGCCGCAATATGTTCGACAAACGCAGCGACCGTGCTGGCATCGGTGAGGGCCGTGAGCATGTGATGCTGGCCGTCGGCTTCGAAGTCGAACAGCGGGCTGCCCGCCATCTCCGGCATACGATCATGGCGGTCTCGCGCGCGGAACAGGCTGTACACTGGGCTTATCTGCGCCCGCGTGGCACGCAGCAACTCCAGTCGATCGGCTTTCGCCCCCGACAGCGTGTGCTCGTGCGGCTTGACGATGCCCGTATCCCATGCTTCGAGACGCACGGCGGCGAAGTACGCGGTGCGCGTGTACTGCCGCCCCTCCCAGACGAACGTCTGCCGGTAGACGCAGACAGCCGGTTCGCGGTCGCGCGTGAGGACGCCCGCCGCCGTCCACGCGCGAAGATCGCCTGCGGCGCGCGTGTAGCGGTTGTCGCCGTCGGTATCTCCCAGATGCCCCTCGCCGTACTCGATACGCACGATGTTGTGGTCGCTGCGGGCGTAGAGTGCCGCCTGCTGATCGGCTGAGATCACGTCGTAGGGTGGGGCGATGGTGAGGGCGGGGTCTGCGAGCGCGGCATCGTATCGAAGAGCGCGGAACGGGCGGACATCGGCCATGGGGTGAGTATAGGCGGGGTCCGAGGAGGGGGACAGGACAGAGCGAGACGGATGTTGGATGTTGTGACCGCTTCCGCGTGCCGCAGCGCGACATCTTAAGGGTGAACCTCGGAGGTGGCGTTAGACTTTCCTGTGAGCTCCAACTACTGCGTGTTCTGCGACATTGTCGCCCGCAAGGCGCCGGCGCGCATCGAATACGAGGACAACGACGTGCTGGTGTTCCACAATCAGCTCGACTGGGCTGATGTCATGCTGCTCGCCATCCCGAAGCAGCACCTGTACCAGGGCGAGCTGTGGACGTCGGACGTGATGGCGAACGTGGCGCGCGCGGCCGTGGACGCGGGTGCAAGGATGTGCCCGAACGGCTTCCGCCTCCTCAGCAACTTTGGGCCGCACGCGATGCAGAGCCAGCCGCACGCCCATGTGCACGTGGTCGATGCCCGCTATCTGCGCGCGTATCCGCGGGCGCCGGGAGACGTGCATTTCGAAAACGATGACGTCGTCGTATTCCAGAATGCGGTGCACCGCGAGCCGGTGACGCTGCTGGCCACGCCTCGCGAGCCGATGTCCCCGGCGGAGTTGTGGAGCTCAGGGCCGATTGCCGGCGTCGCGCGCGTTTCGGCGGAGCTGGGCGCCCGCTACTGCGACCACGGGTTCCGGCTGATGAGCGACATCGGCTTCGGCATGGGTGGGGCCAGCGATCAGGCGGGGATCCACATCATCGGCGGCACGTTCCTGGGGGAGTATGCGTAGTTGCCGTTGCCGGAGTGGGTGCTCGGCGCTCGGTGCTGACGGCCGGCCCGAGTATCGGATGCAAGGGGCAGGAGATATGCGATGAACCGCGTTCCGCGCCGCGGCGTGCTCAGAACTCGACGCCGAGTTGCGCCAGGGATGCGCGCTGAACCTCGTTGAGCTGCTGGATGCCGGCGGCGCCGAGGTCGACCAGGCGGTCCATCATCGCGCGGTCGAACGCGGGCCCCTCGGCGGTGCCCTGCACTTCGACGAACGCGCCGGTCCCCGTCATGACAAGATTGAAGTCGACATCCGCTGAAGAGTCCTCCACATAGTCGAGATCGAGGAGCGCCTCGCCCTCGACGACGCCAACGCTCACGGCGCCCACGAGACTCGAGAGCGGCACGGCGCCGACGACCCCGTCCTTCACCAGCCGCTGGAACGCCTGCGCGAGCGCGACGCACGAGCCGGTGATCGACGCGGTCCGCGTGCCGCCGTCGGCCTTGATCACGTCGCAGTCGACGATGAAATTGCGCTCGCCGAGCAAGTCGAGATTGGTGACGCTGCGCAAGGACCGCCCGATCAGCCGCTGGATCTCCTGCGACCGGCCGCTCTGCTTGCCCCGCGCCGCCTCGCGGTCGGTGCGCGTGTTCGTCGAGCGGGGGAGCATGCCGTATTCGGCGGTCACCCAGCCGCCGCCCGTGCCGCGAAGAAACTGCGGGACGCGGTCTTCCATACTCACCGCGCAGAGCACCCACGTATCGCCGAACTTCACCAGCGCGGAGCCTTCCGCATGCGGGAGGTAGTCGGGTTCGATGCTTACGCCGCGTAGTTCGTCGTGACGGCGCCCGTCGTGTCGCATCATCTGCGTGCGCTCCATGAACCTTGACTGAATGAATGCTCATCGGTGAGCTGGCACAGACTGGGGACGCGGCTCGTCTGCTACCCGTCGCCGATCGTCGCTTCAATGTACACGGAGGGCGGCGGTGAGCGGTGCGAGAGGCGCTTCGCCCACGTCGTCTCGATTCCGGCGACTTCATCCGCATCCATCCACCGCGCATCGCGGATCACGAGACCGCAGTCCGTGTACGGCGCCGCGAGCGTCTCCCACACGAAGAATGGCGTCACGTCCGGGAGGTCACGGACCTCGATTGGTACCGGATCGTCAAAGATGCGGGTGTTGAGCACGATGCGCAGCGCCGCTCCCGGCCGCGCCAACGATGCCACGGCACGCAGCACCCCGCCGTCGGCGAGGATCAATCCCCGCATCAGGCTGCCCCACGGCAGCGTGATGTACATCTCGTCAGCGCTGCCAGCTAGCTCTGGCGGCACGTGCTCGATGCTCGCGACGACGTACAGCAGATTCGAAACGCCGCCACGACTTGGCCTACGGGCGGCCCTCGCCGACAGCTCGCGCAGGTTCTCGCGCACCGGATCGATGCCGACGACGAAGCGGTCGAGATGCTGCTGTGCGTAGCGGTAGGCGAAGCGCCCGTCGCCCGTGCCGAGGTCGATCGTGACCCGTGGCGAGAAGGGCGCCACGAGCGCCTCGAACCGGCTCCGGTCGATCGACTCCGTCTGCTTGCCGCGCACGATGATCATGCCGGGCTGAGGTCAGCCACGGCGAGCGCCGAAGGGGGACGAGAGCGCATCGCCGTACAGGGGCGCGCAGGTACTGGAATACCGGCGACCCATTCGGGTGTTAGCCGACGGCCGCGACGGCCTTTTCGGTGATCGCGGTGAAGACCTGCGGTTCGCGCACGGCCAGATCTGCGAGCACCTTGCGGTCGATCGTGATGCCGGCCTTGTTCAACCCGTCGATGAGGCGGCTGTAGGTGGTGCCGTTAATCCGCGCCGCCGCGTTGATGCGCGCGATCCAGAGCTTGCGAAAGTCGCCCTTGCGCTCGCGGCGGTGCCCGTAGGCGTAGTCCAGCGCGTGCAAGACGGATTCGTTCGCGCGGCGGAAGACGCGGTGGCGCTGCCCCTTGTGGCCCTTCGCCAGGTCGATGATTTTCTTGTGTCGGGCGCGGGCGGTAACCCCGCGCTTCATTCGTGCCATTATCTTCACCTGCTGAACACGGTCTGCGGTCTTTGTGACACGGCGCTTTCGCCGCCACACGAACCCTGTCGTTCGCGCAGTGGCGCTAGCGCTTGGCGTAGGGCATGAGCTTGCGGAGCAGCCGCTGCGCCGGGCGGCTGACCACCTGCATCTCGTCGATCGCGCCTAGAGCGCGCTTCGACATGCGCGTCTTATTGTGACTGATATTCCCCTTGCGACGCGTGAACTTGCCGGTGCCGGTCACCTTGAACCGGCGGGCGGCCCCGCGGTGCGTCTTCATCTTCGGCATGCGACTCTATCCTTCTGCGGCCGCCGGTTCGGGCTTCGCCGCCGCTTCCGGTTCTACTCCCGCAGCGGCAAGCGCGGCGGCCATGGCGCCATCCGCCGCGGCGGCGCTCGTGTGTTCCGGCTTCGGCGTCCGCGGCGTCCGCGGCTTGGCGACGACCTTGACGGGCGCCGGCGCCAGGTACATGTTCATGAACCGGCCCTCCATTGAGGGCTGGCGTTCCACGACGGCCGCGTCCTTCAGGTTCGCGGACACCCGGTTCAGCAACTCGCGGCCGATCTCTGGGTGCGTGATTTCGCGACCGCGGAACATTACCGAAACCTTCACCTTGTCGCCACCCTCGAGCAGCTTCTTGACGACGCGCGTCTTGAAGTCGATGTCGTGTGTGCCGATCTTCGGCTTGAAGCGCACCTCGCGCAGCGTCGCCTGCTTCTGGTGCTTGTGCGCCTCGCGCTCCTTCTTGGCCTGCTCGTACTTGAATTTGCCGTAGTCGAGAATGCGGCACACCGGCGGGTTAGCGTTCGGCGCCACCTCCACGAGGTCGAGGCCGCGTTCACGCGCCATCTCCAGTGCCTGAATGATTGGGATCACGCCGAGCTTCTGGCCCTCATCGTCGATGATGAGCACTTCCCGGACACGAATCCGTTCGTTGATGCGTAGATCTCTAGCTATAGGGGGGCCCCTCGTTCGAAGCCGATGATTGCGCTCACTGATTGGAACCTAACTATAGGTTATTGTCGGCCAGCCAAGCAATGAGTATGCATGCGACGCGCGCGCGTCAGTCGAGGCCCGCGCGGAACCGATGGTAGTCGACCGCGCGCCTAAGCGCCCGCGCCCCTCGCTCGAACGACGCGAAGACCGCGAGCTCCCGCTCCTGGATGCGCTTGCGCGCCATCGCGACGACATCTTCGACGTGCTGCGGCTGCAGGATGGCGACGAACGGCTTCGCAGACCGTTGTTTATGGGCGGCGAGCGTGTCGAGCAGGCCATCGAGGCTCGCAGGGTTCGACTGCCACATCCGCGCCAAGAATCCAGACGCCATCTCCCTCGCGATCGCATCGACGTTCGGGTCGGCGTCGAGGATCTCAAAGAGCTTGCGCAGCGTCTCGGCCGAGCCGCCAAAGCCGATCGTGCCGCCCATGTCGAGCGGGTTTTGGTAACTGCCGCCGATGATGTTGAAGAACGACGCCAGCTGTTCGTACGACGCGGCCGATAGGCGCGGCACGTCGAGCCCCGCGTTCACGAACGCATCCGTGATCACGACGGACTGTCCGCCCGTCATCGCCATCAAGCCCATGCCGCGACCCGTCGCCGGCTTCGCGTGGAGCAGCGCTTTGACGACGTCGATCGTGTCTTCCAGGCTGTCGGCGGCGATCGCGCCACACTGACGCACGATTGCCCTGAACACAGCGCTTGACGTTGCGAGCGATCCCGTGTGCGACGCGGTCGCCCGGGCACCGGCGTCAGTAACGCCGCCCTTCCAGACGACCACCGGCTTCATGGACGCAGCCCGGCGCAACGAGCGTACGAAGCGAGGGCCGTCCTTCACGCCCTCGATGTACATGGCGATCACCCGGGTGTCCGCGTCGTCGGTCAGGTAGTCGAGATAGTCCGGCACGTCGAGCACGATGGCGTTGCCGATGCTGATCGACGTGCTCACGCGCACGCCGTGCACTTCGCCGACGAGCCCGAAGTTGATCGCGTGGGTGCCGCTCTGCGAAATGAACCCGACATCGCCCGCCTCGCCGTGGCCCTGATCGGTGCTCTGGCGGATGCCGAGCTTGCGGTTGTACAGCCCCATGCAGTTCGGGCCGATCAGGGTCAGATGGCCTTCGCGCGCGATCTGCAGGACCTGCTCCTGCAGCCGAATCCCCTCTTCCTCGCCCGTCTCCGCGAAGCCGGATGTGAAGAGCGCGACGCCGCCGACGCCCTTCTTCGCGCAGTCGGCGATGACGCGCGGGGCGACGGGGCGCGGCACGGCGCACATCACGTAGTCGACATCGCCCGGCACGTCCATCAGCGACGTGTAGTTCTTCACGCCCATCGCTTCAATGCCCGGGATCTCATTCGGGTCGATCTGGACGGAGTAGACCGGACCGGCGGTGAACGTGCTGTAGTTGCGGAGCCACATGTAGGCGTCCGCGCGCTTCGAACCGACAACGACGACCGTCTTCGGCGCGAGGACGCGGCGGAGGTCGTGCGAAGTGTCAGTCATGGTGTGGGCCCGCGGTCGTCAGGGGCTGGCTTCGGAGGCGTCCGCTGTGAGGACAATGCGGGCATCGACAGCGATGGCGCCGTCCTTGTACGCGAAGACCGGGTTCAGGTCCAGCTCAGCCACATCCGGGTGGCGTTCGACGAAGTCTGACACCTTCAGCAGCAACTGCTGGAGCCCGGCAACGTCTGCGAGGTCCTGGCCGCGATACCCATCGAGCATCGGGTATCCCTTGATCTCGTGCACCATCTGGCGGGCGTCGCGCTCGTTGAGGGGCACCACGCGGAACGCCACATCCTTCAGCACTTCGACGAGGACGCCGCCCAGCCCGAACATCAGCACGGGTCCGAACTGCGGGTCGCTGATCATGCCAATGATCACTTCGATGCCCTGCTTCTCCATACGCTGGACGGCGACGCCGTCGATTACCGCGTCCGGCTCGTGCCGCTTGGCCGCCGCGACGATCCGGTCGAACGCAGCGCCGACGTCCTCGCTTGAAACGAGGTTGAGCGCCACGCCGCCGACATCGGACTTGTGCGTGATCTGCGGGGAAACGATCTTCAGCACAATCGGGAAGCCGAGCTGCTCCGCCATCTTCATCGCGTCGTCGCGCGTACGCGCGAGGCGTGCGGGCGACACCGGCACGCCGGCGTCTTCGAGCAGCTGCTTCGCCTCGATCTCCGTGAGCAACACGCGGCCCTGCTTGCGCGCGTCGTCGATGATGGCGGATGGCGGCATGAGGTCTCCTGCATCTGACAGCGTCCCCCATGCTAGGCGGAAGGGTCGCTTGTCGCTAGTCGCCGATTTGGCCGCCGACCTTGTCGTTCGTCTCTCGTCGCTGGTCTCTGGGCGACGATCTCATGCCGCGGATCGGGCATTTTTCTCGACGCCCCCAGAAGCGCCGGCCACATGTCAAGCGGTTGCCGCCGGCACAAGCTCATCCGTAGTACGATCGGCGGCAGCATGCGCACGCGATCTCACCCGTTCGACCCGATGCTGCTCGCGTGGCTCGCCGGCGCCTGGATCGCCGGCACCGCTTTTGCGGCGATCCTCGGCCGGGGCGCCTGGCCGCTGACGCTCGCGATCGCCGCCATCGCCTGCGCCATTGCGCTGATCAGGCGCGACCTGCACGCGCTGCTCTACGTGCTCGCTCTTCCCGTGCTGTTCGCGCTCGCCAGCGCCCGCTACGACGCGACGCGGCCGCACACCGCGGTCGATGCCCTGGCGCGCTACAACGACGGCGTCGCGATGCGCATCCGCGGTGTCCTGCGCGACGACCCTGACATCGCCGATACGTCGCAGCGCTTCGCCATCAGCGCCCGCGCGGTCGAGGAAAGCGGGACGTGGCGGCCTGCTTCGGGCGGCGTGCTTGTCCGGACCGGCCTGCTGCCGCACTACCGGTCAGGCGACGTGCTGGAGATCGAAGGGAAGCTCGAAACCCCGCAATCATCGGCGGGGTTCGACTATGCCGACTATCTCGTGCGGAAGAACATCGCCAGCACGATGGCCTACCCGCTCGCCCACACGATCGGCCATGAAGACGACAGCATCGAGCGGGCGACGGTGCTGCACATCCGGCGACGGCTGTCGGCCGCGCTGGGGCTCGCCCTGCCGGAACCGGAGGCTTCGCTCGCGCAGGGTGTACTGCTCGGCCAGCGCTCGGCGCTCCCAGCGGGCCTCGCCGCGGACCTCAACGCGACCAACACTTCGCATCTCGTGGTGGTCTCCGGCGAGAACGTCGTCCTGGTATCCAGCTTCGCGACGATCTTCTTCTCGTGGCTCGTCGGGCGGCGGCGAGCGCTCATCCTCTCGATCGCGGCGGTCCTCGCGTACACGCTGCTGATCGGCGCGTCGCCGCCGGTGCTCCGGGCGACGATCATGGGCATCCTGATGGTCGTCGCCACGGTCACAGGTCGCCGCCAGAGTGCAATCACCGCGCTTCTGCTGGCTGGCGCGCTGATGATAGGAATCGATCCGCAGATCGAGCGTGATGTCTCCTTTCAGCTCAGCTTCGCCGCGACGGCCGGCATCCTCTATCTGGCTTCGCCACTACGCACGTGGCTGATCGAGATCGCCGCGCAGCTCCTGCGTGCGGAAGAACTGCCGCGCTGGACCGGCACGTTGGCCGAGCCGCTTGCCGTAACGCTCGCCGCTATCATCGCGACGTCGCCGCTGCTGGCGCTGAACTTCGGACGGCTTTCGCTCGTGGCGATCCCGGCGAACGTGCTGGTGGTGCCTGCCTTCCCGCTGGTCCTCGGGTCGTCGCTCGCGGCAGCGATTGGGGGATCGATCCCGCACTTGCATCTCGTGCTGGCGTGGCCGGCCTACTACGCGCTGTCCTACTGGATCGTCGTCGCGCGCTGGTTCGCGGCGCTTCCCCACGCGGTCACCGGCGTCAGCGGGTACTCGGAGCGCTGGGCCGCCGTCACGTATGCGGCCCTGATTGCCTGCGGACTGGTGTTCCTGCGGTTCGCGCGTCTGACCGGCCCACCGCGCTTGGCCGAGTCACGGCAGCAGCGGCTTCCCCGCACGACCGCGGTCGCCGCGGTCATCGTGCCGGTCGCGGCGCTCGCGGGAAGCGCCTGGATCGCCTTCTGGCCTTCTGCCCCCGGGCGGCTGCGCGTGACGGTGCTGGATGTCGGACAGGGCGATTCGGTCCTGGTCCAGACGCCGAGCGGCCGCGACGTGCTCGTCGACGGCGGCCCTGGCCGCGCCGTCCTGCGCGGGCTCGGCGACGAACTGCCGTGGACCGATCGGTCGATCGAGATGCTCGTGCTCACGCATCCGCAGGCCGACCACGCGCTCGGCTTGCTCGACGTGCTGGCGCGATACGACGTGCGGCGCGTACTCGCCGGGCCGGGCGTGGAGGCGAGCGGCACCTATCGCGCATGGGCGGCGGCGGTGGCGGACGAAGGGACGCCGATCGAAACGGCGCGGAAGGGCATGCGCTTCGACCTCGGCGACGGCGTCGTCATGGAGGTGCTCGGCCCGGACGCCGCTGAGGCCGCCGACCGGCAGATCAACAACACCGGCGCCGTGCTTCGGATCAGTTGGGGCGACGTGAGCTTCCTCCTGACGGCGGACATCGAGGTGAAGGCGGAGCGCGCGCTGCTGAGCGACGGCGTCGACCTGCGTGCGACCGTGCTCAAGGTCGGCCATCATGGCAGCAAGACCTCCAGCTCGCGGGAGTTCCTCGACGCTGTGCGGCCTTCGCTCGCGGTCGTCTCGTCGGGGAAGAACAACCCCTTCGGGCATCCGGCGCCCGAGGTAGTTGACCGGCTCGACGACTACGCCACGGTGTATAACACGGCCGACGCCGGCGCTGTGCGCTTCGAGACGGACGGCCAGCGCATCTGGGCGCCACACGGCGGCGGATGAGTCCACTACGCCGCCGAAGCAGGCGCGGCATCCGTCGGGCCACCGCGTTGATGTAGGCTATGGGGATGAGCGGCGCCGCCGACATACGGCCACTGACGAGCGCAGACGCAGAGCGTTGCGACGCGATCGTCTCCAGCCTGCCGCACTTCTTCGGTGACCCTGACGGAATTCGCGATTGCGCGGCGGCGGTGCGTGTTCAGCGCGGCTGGGTGGCGACGATCTCCGGTGTCGTCGCGGGATTTTTGACGATCGAACGGCATTTTGCAGAGAGCGCGGAGATCACATGGATGGCCGTGCATGCTGACCATCGGCGACGAGGGCTCGGTCGCTGCCTAATCGAGCACTCAGGCATCGAGGTGCAGCGTGAAGGCGGGCGGATGCTGTGTGTGCTAACTCTCGGGCCTTCTGTGCCCGATCCTGGCGACGACACCTATGACGGCACGCGGGCGTTCTACGGGTCGCTGGGTTTTGTTTCCTTGCGTGAGCTGGCTCTGTCAAATTGGAACAATGCCTTTGCGTTAGTGCTCGCGAGGCCACTGCGCTGATCAATCGTCCGGCTTGGGTGGAACGGGCATCACCGCCGCTGCGGCCGGCGGTCAGCATTCCATCTATGCCACGAACACGCGTGCTAGAATAGAGTACTGCCGCGACGGCGCGCCGACGGTGCCCGACTGCGGCCCAACCTCTACCTCTACCTTCCAGGCACCAGGAGACCAGCATGCTGGACGCCATCATCGTCAAAGGCGCCCGCGAACATAACCTGAAAGACATCGACGTCACGATCCCGCGCGACAAACTCGTCGTGATCACGGGGCTCTCGGGGTCGGGGAAGTCTTCGCTGGCGTTCGACACGATCTATGCCGAGGGGCAGCGGCGTTATGTCGAGTCGCTCTCCGCTTACGCCCGCCAGTTCCTCGGCCAGATGGAGAAGCCGGACGTCGACTACATCGAGGGCCTCTCCCCCGCCATCTCGATCGACCAGAAGGGCGCCAGCCACAACCCGCGATCGACCGTCGGCACCGTGACCGAAATCTACGACTACCTCCGGCTGCTATACGCGCGGGCCGGCACGCCCCACTGCCCGAAGTGCGGCCGCGTCATCGAGCGGCAGACGGTACAGCAGATCGTCGATGCGATCCTCGCCATCGAGCCCGGCAAGAAGCTGATGATCCTCGCTCCGATCATCCGCGACCGAAAGGGCGAGCATCAGCACATCTTTGAGGACGCCCGCCGCGCCGGATTCGTCCGCGTGCGCGTCGATGGCCGCATCCGCGACCTGGGCGAGGACATCGACCTCGACAAGAAGAAGAAGCACACCGTAGAGATCATCATTGACCGGATGGTCACCGCCAGTCCCAATGAGAATGCGGACGCCGCCACCGCGAGCGCGAGCCGGCTCGCGGACAGCGTCGAGCAGGCGCTGAAGCTCGGCGGCGGAAGCATGCTCGTCGACGCCGAGGGCGACGGCGAGCGCATGTATTCGGAGCACTACGCGTGCCCGTTCGACGGCACGAACATCGGCGAGCTGGCGCCGCGAAACTTCAGCTTCAACAGCCCGCACGGCGCCTGCCCCGAGTGCACCGGACTCGGCGTCACACGCGAGCTCGACCCGTCGCTCGTGATCCCGAATCGCGCGCTGTCGATCGAGCAGGGCGCGATCGCGCCGTGGTCGCGCGCGGCGGCGACGAACACCTGGTACATGCGCATGTTGCAGGCGGTTGCGAAGAAGCACCGGTTCCGACTGAACGGGCCCGTCGAGCAGATGAAGCCAGAGCACCTGCAGATCGTCCTTTACGGCGACGAGAAGCCGGTCTCGCTGAGCTACAAGACATCGAGCGGACACGAGAACCGCTGGGACACCACATTCGAGGGCGTGATCACGAACCTGACCCGCCGCTACCGCGAGACCGACTCCGAATACATCCGCGCCGAGATCGATAAGTACATGGCCGCGAACCCGTGCCCTTCGTGCAAGGGCGCTCGGCTCAAGCCGGAGAGCCTGGCCGTCACCGTCGCCGACAAGAACATCTCGGTAGTGACGGCGATGGACGTGCGCGAGGCGCAGGAGTGGTTCGCCCAGCTCGCTTCCAGCACGACGCCGCTGAACGAGCGCGAGCAGACGATCGCGCGGCAGATCTTGAAGGAGATCCAGGCGCGGCTGACGTTCATGTTCGATGTGGGGCTGGACTACCTTTCGCTCGACCGGACCGCCGGGACGCTATCGGGCGGCGAAGCACAGCGCATCCGGCTGGCGACGCAGATCGGTTCGAGTCTGATGGGCGTGCTCTACGTCTGCGACGAACCGAGCATCGGCCTCCATCCCGTCGATGACCAACGGCTGATTCGCACACTCAAGCGCCTGCGCGACCTCGGCAACACCGTGCTGATCGTCGAGCACGACGAGGCGATGATGCGCGCCGCCGACTACATCATCGACATGGGGCCAGGCGCGGGCGAAGGCGGCGGCCGCGTCGTCGCTGTCGGACCTATCGAATCGATCATGGAGTGCGAGGAGTCGATGACCGGCGCCTACCTGAGCGGACGGCGCTCGGTGCCGATCCCTGAGGTCCGCCGGTCCGGCAACGGAAAGCGGATCCGCATCGAGGGCGCGCGCGAGAACAACCTCAAGAACGTCGACGTCGAGGTCCCGCTCGGCATGCTCGTCTGCATCACCGGCGTCTCCGGTTCGGGGAAGAGCACGCTGATCAACGACATCCTGTACAAGAAGGCGGCGCTGGACCTGTACGGGTCGCACGACCGGCCGGGCAAGGTCGACGCGGTCCGCGGCCTGAACTACATCGATAAGGTCGTCGACATCGACCAGTCGCCGATCGGACGCACACCGCGCTCGAACCCGGCGACGTACACCGGCACATTCACGCCGATCCGCGAGCTGTTCGCGTCGGTACCGGAAGCGCGCCTCCGCGGCTACACCGCCGGCCGCTTCTCCTTCAACGTGAAGGGCGGACGTTGCGAGGCGTGCGCCGGCGATGGCTACATCGAGATCGAGATGCACTTCCTGCCGGACGTGACCGTGCCGTGTGAAGTGTGCAAGGGCAAGCGCTACGACCGCGAGGCGCTGGAAGTCACCTATCACGGCAAGAACATCTCCGAAGTGCTCGACATGACCGTCGACGAAGCGTGCCGCTTCTTCGAGCGCATCCCGGCGCTGTCGCGAAAGCTCGACACGCTGCGTGATGTCGGGCTCGGGTACATCCGCCTCGGGCAGCCGGCGACGACGGTCTCGGGCGGCGAAGCGCAGCGCATCAAGCTCTCGACGGAGCTGTCGAAGCGGTCGACCGGGCGCACGCTGTACATCCTCGACGAGCCGACGACCGGGCTGTCGTTCGAAGACACGCGGGCGCTCCTCGAAGTTCTGCAGCGGCTGGTGGACGGCGGTAACTCCGTGATCGTCATCGAGCATCATGTCGACGTGATGAAGAACGCCGACCACATCATCGACCTGGGGCCGCTCGGCGGCGACCGCGGCGGGCGCCTGATCGCGCAGGGCACGCCGGAGGAAGTGGCGATGATCGACGACAGCTACACCGGCCAGTACCTGCGCGAGATGCTGCCACCAGCGCGCCTTGCCGCGGCGAAGCGCGCGGCGAAGCGCAACGGCATCGGCGCCGCAGCAGCCGAAGCACTGACTGGCGGCGCAGCGAAGGGCACGAAGAAGCCCGTTGCCACCAACGGGAAGCATGCGACGCCAGGCGCAAAGGCTGTCACCACGAACGGCCGGCGATCGACGGCGTCGAAGAAGGTCGCGGTGAAGGGTCGCTGAAGATCCTCACCCTCGCCGCGGCGAGTCTTCGACCGCCCCCGTCACTCTCTCCCACAAAGGAAGGAAGGAGAGCGTACTGCCACCGCTTCCGCGCCCAGCCTCAAGCCTCCAATCTCCAGCCGCCCATTCCTTGACCGGCTGTTTCGGCGATTGCTAGAGTTACTCAGATTCCGGACGGGTGATCCATGCGCTCTGCGGCTGTCGCAGGGCGTTTTTTCGCCAGCCGATTCCAGCGTGGTGGGCGTGGCCTAGCGGTTAAGGCGCCAGGTTGTGGCCCTGGAGATCGAGGGTTCAAATCCCTCCGTCCACCCCATTCCTCCCTCTACCAAAGGAGTCCCGCGTGCCAGACGAAACGCCCGCCGGCGGGCTGCCCCCGGACGACACGACCGCGCCGGCGCCATCGGATGCCGCGCCCGCGAGCGAGGCAGGCGCAGCCCCCGACGCGGCCGGCGCCCAAACAGGCGACCATGCGCCCACCCGCACTCCCGGCGGCTACGCCTACACCGTCGTCGACGATGACGACGCGCCGGCACCGGCGCCGAGCGCGGGCGGCGGCGTCCGCGCGAGCGGTGTGCACCCGCTTCTGCTCGTCGCGGCGGCGATCATCCCGGCGGTGATCGTCGGCGTCGCGGTCTGGTTTCTTGCGTCGTCCGGTGGCGGCAGCGACAAGAATCGCGTGAACGCCGACGTGAGCAACGTCGTCAATGCGTTCACGCAGGCCCAGGGGAGCACCTCCACGCGTTACGAAGGCAAGTTGGCGCCGGGATATCCCGATGGTCTGCCGGCGTATCCGGGCGCGACGCTGCTCTCGTCGATCCTTCAGTTGCGCGGCCAAGACGCGAGCTACCTCGTGATCTACGACACGCCGGACGCGCGCCAGAAAGTCTCCTCATACTTTCGCGACAAGCTGGCAGCCGACCCATTCCAGCTCGACGCGGCGCAGGATGGGCGCGACTCGACGCTCAGCCAGTTCAGCCGGATCGATGATCCTCAGATCAGCGGCCTCGTGCTCTCGGCGGAATCGGACAAGGACACGCGGACGACGATCGTCACCAGCGTTCAGGTCGTTTCGGGCGCGAAGAACAGCGCTTTGCCGAGCTACAACCCCGGCGCTTCGAAAACGCTGCCCGATGGCTTTCCCGACGCCGTGCCGTCATACCCGGGCGCCGTGATCATCGAGTCCGGATACCAGAAGCAGGCTGGCGCGCGCACGTTTATCCTCTCGTTCGTGACGAAAGACGAGATCACCAAGGCGTTGGATTTCTATCGCGCCCAGCTCCCCAACGGCGGGCTGACGGTAACCGACGGCGACGCCAGCCAGTCGTCGCTGGAGAGCGCGGCCGCGGTGCAGTTCACCGACGCGGCGAAGACGCTCGGCGGCCAGGTGGTCGCCGGCAAGCTCGCGGAGGATGCGACGTACACCCGCATCGACATGCAGGTGCGCGCGACACCGGCATCGCGCGGCGCGCCCGCCCCCTAAGGGTGATGCTAGACTGCCGCCAGAAGTACACCGCGCGCCCGTAGCTCAGCGGATAGAGCATCGGTCTTCGGAACCGAGGGTCGGGGGTTCGAATCCCTCCGGGCGTACCACCTCTCTCAGTGCGACGGCGACATCGCTCCTCACTCGCGGTCTCCATACCGCCGCAATGTCAAGGCCAATTCGCGTACGGACACGTTTCTCCATCTATACTCGCATGGATTTTGGGACCGATACGCGGCGCCAGATGGCAACTCATCTGGGGCGTTTGGTCCGTCCTGCGAGCAGCGACGCGGAGAGGCCAAACCATGCGGACGACAATCATAGTCGCGATACTCGGAGTGCTCTCAATTGCTGGCACAGCACTGCTGGTGAACACGCAGCCAGCCCGTGCGCTATTCGGTGTGCCCGTTGGCCCGTACGCCTACAACAGCGACGTGAACCGCGATGGCCGCGTCAACAGCATTGACACGCTGATCGTCGCGAAGAATCAGGGCCTCAGTGTGCCAGCTCCTACAGCAGTGGTACCGCCGACCACATATTTCGTCATGGCCACGCTGGGGACTCCGTCCACCGGTTGTGCCGATCCGACGCAATGCATAGCGACCGCGTTTTGCGATACCGGTGATCCGGTGACAGGTGGAGGCACTGACCACCTGGGTGGGTACTCCCCCGACTACTCGGCGCCGGTCGCGAATGGTTGGTCTGGCCGTTGGTACAACGCGAACGGCGGGGAAAAGGTGTGGGCAGTTTGCTTGGACAACCCGCCCTACCGCGCACCGTAGTGCCTATCTCTCGAGGCATTGTGTATGCCCTGTAGCGAAAAGGGCTTTTAGGGGACGACGAGCATGCCTTCGCGGACTCCATTCGATATCCTTGGGATTTCTCCGGAAGCTGAGGCCGAAGTCATCCAAGCCGCGTACCGAACGCTGGCACGCAAATACCACCCAGACACCAACCCCGGCGTGCCACCAGGGAAGCTCAACGCGAGAATGGTGGAACTGAATTGGGCGCGTGCCGAATTGGAGCGCGACCTCGCAGGATGGAGAACCCGCGGCAGAGCCCATCAGCCAGATTCGGGAAAATCAAAATCCCAACGGCGTGCGCGTGAACCCCAAACTGCCGGCGAAAAGTACCATGCTTTCCGGAGTATCTTTCGGTCGCGAAAGACTCTCGGCGCGGTAGCCGCGATAGCCACGCTGGGCGTCGTAATCGTGCTCGGATTCTCGTCCGTGAGAGCGGGGCCATCAACACCGGATGATCTGTGGTCTCTTTGCGCGAAGACGGGTACATCGCGCGAGCTACTAACGAAGCCGCCGATTACGAGCGCCGGATACGTCTTTCGTTGTTACGACGGTCGACCACTCCAATGCGAAACGGGCTTCACTGGCGCTGAATGTTTCCAATTGTCGAGCTCACAACCGCCTGGCCTTGCTGCGTATTGCGTCGAGAACCCGGATGCGAAGTCTCCTCCGTACGCCGTCATTGGACACGAAGAGAAAACGATGTTCTGGAGTTGCTTGGGAGGAAAACCGATCGGGTTGCCAAACCCTGGTTTCAACCCGAGCAACTTCGACGAATTGGGATTCCTTCGAGTTGCGTGGGAGGCCATGCCTCCGCCCAGCTCTCGGTAACATTGCACGTGATCGAACCGTTTCGAGACCCTCCACGCTCGCGGAACCGCGCATGACGAACGGTCGCTCAAAGCTCCTCCATGCTCACCAAATACTTCCAGCTGCCTATACTTCCCGCATGGAGTTCCGGAAGGTGGTGCGTCGGCGGCGGATGGTGCGCGCGTTCACCGACGCGCCGGTGGCGGACGCGGCGGTCGAACGGATCATCGCCGTCGCACAGCGGGCGCCGAGCGCCGGCTACAGCCAGGGGGTCGAGTTCGTCGTCGTGACCGACTCCGTGACCCGGCAGGAGATCGGCCGGCGTGATGGCGGCGCATCGCCGGGCTCGGGGCCGCCGTCGTTCGTCGCTCAGGCGCCGGTGCTGGTCGTCATCTGCGTAAGCGCTGAGATCTATGCGGCGCGCTATCGCGAGCCGGACAAGGTGGCGGCGCGCCGTGGCATGAGCGGCGACGACTTCTGGGCTGTCCCGTACTGGCACACCGACGCCGGCTGCGCGCTGATGCTGATCCTGCTGGCGGCCGTCGACGAGGGCCTCGCCGCCGGGTTCATCGGCATCATGGGGGAGGCGGCGCAAGCGCGCCTGCGGGCGCTGCTGGCGATTCCGGACGCCTTCACCGCCATCGGCGTCGTTGCACTCGGCCACGAGGCGCCGGATGCCAGAGCGCATTCCGGCAGCGCGAGGGCGCGGCCACGCCGACCGGTCGCGGACGTGCTGCATCGCGAGCGCTGGTGAGCGCCGCCAGCATGGCGTCCGGCGCAATGAAGGAGTCCAGATGAAGCTCTACCGCGCTCTGTACAAGTACGCCCGCATCGCGAACGACATCGACGCGGCCACGCACCGGCGGAGGCTGCAGCGGCGCGTCCGCAACCGGATGAAGGCGCGGCTGCTCGGCCGCATGGGATTCTGGCGCTGGCTCTGGCACTAGCGCGCCAGCGGATATTGCGCGCTTCATGCCAATCGCTCCCCACTCATCGCGTGGGTGCGAGTATACGCGCCTGTGCGCTCTTTGTCAGTAGACGAAGATGCGCGGGCACCGATGGTCCTGCGGGTGCGCTATGATCCCGCTATGGAAGTGCTCCTGAACGTCCATATAGAGGCGCTCGAAGAGGGCGGGTTTCTTGCAGCGAGCGACGACCTTCCGGGGCTGCTTGCCCAGGGGCGCACGGTTGCCGAGACCATTTGAGATCGCACAAGATGTCGCGCGGAAACTCGTGGAGTCGTACGCGGAGCACGGCGACGAGCTGCCCCTCGCTGCGTGGCGGATAAGGCCCGTTAGTCGGCCCCGCCTGCCGCTTCCGTCACGCCATAGGCGTCGAGCTGCGCGTGAAAGCCGTTCACGTCGTGGGAGTAGACGAGCAGGTCGTGTTTGCGGCCGTCGCGGTCCTTCACATGGTCGACGAGCAGCGCCTCTGGCTTGAACCCCAGCTCCTCAAAGGTCGCGATCGCGCCCTTCTGGTCCACCGTCATCTGCGCCATGATCTTCTCGATGCCGCGGTCGAGCGCCTGCGCAAAGACGGCCTCGGTCAGCGCCCGGCCGAGCCCCTTGCCGCGCATCGAGCCGTCAATCAGCACGCGCAACTCGCCGACGTGCTGCGACCACGGCGCGTTGCTGAAGTGCAGGCTGCCGTACCCGTAGATACTCCCTTGCCGCTCGGCGATGACGGTCAGTATCCGACCCAGCTCGATGTTCTCGAACCAGCCCGCAAGCACCGCCTGATTCGTGATGTCGGTGCGCAGAAACAGCAGGTCGTGGTCGGGCAGCGACGAAGTGAACGCGAAGAAGGCATCGAAGTCAGCGATGCCAAGCAGCCTCAGGGTGATCTCACTCGCGTCCGAGAGCCGCGTCTTGCGGGGCAGAGTCAGCGCATCGGCCCGGTCGCTCATACCGATCGCACCGCGAGCCACTCGTTCAGTTTCGGCCACAGCCGCATGACCGCATTCGGTCCGGCGACGAGGCTCACGTGCCCGCCCTTCATCACGACGTCCTCCGTGTCCACGCTGCCCACGAGCTGCGTCAGCTCCTTCGTCGCCTCGTACGGCGCGATGTGGTCGTGCTGCGCCATGGCGTTGATCACGGGACAGGTGATCTTCTTGAGGTCGACGGTTCGCCCGCCGACTTCCAGTTCGCCCTTGATCAGCTTGTTCTCCCACATCAGATCTTTGGTCGTCTGGCGATAGCACTCGCCGGGAAACGGGATCTGGTCGCTCGTCCACTTGTTGAACAGGCGGTAGTGCTTGACGTATGCGTCGTTCCACAAATTGTCCCAGAGCCGCACGTACGACACGAGGCGGTCGGCGGGACGGAGCAGCTCGAACGAGCGGTACATCAGCTCGGGCGGAATGTTACCAAGCGTATCGACGATGCGGTCGACATCGAACCACCGCTTGTCGGACCACTGCTTGAAAAGCCCCATGCCCTCAAAATCCACGGGCGTCGCGATGCACGCCAGGTTCGCGATCGGCGCATCGGGCACGAGGCCACCATAGATCAGCGAGAGGAGCCCGCCCATGCAGTAGCCGATGAACGAGATCTCCCGCTCGCCGGTCGCTTGTTGGATCTGCTCGACGCACGCGGGGATGAAGTCGAGGGTGTAGTCCTCGAGCTTGAGCACGGTGTCCTCAGGGCGCGGCACGCCCCAATCGACCATGAAGACGTCGAAGCCCTGCTTGAGCAGAAACTCAACGAAGCTCACGCCCGCCGTGAGGTCCAGGATGTAGGGCTTGCTGATCAGCGACATCACGAGCACGACGGGTATGCGGTACACCTCGTCCGACATCGCATGGTAGTGGTAGAGGCGCAGCGTGCCGCGCGAGTAGATGGCGTCTTTGGGCGTCGTGCCAACCTCGGGTTCGTCGCGGTTGAGCAGCACATCGATGCCGCGTGTCGAACGCGTGATCGTGCGCTCGACTTCCTTCTGCACGATCGCGGCAATGCTGGACGGGTCGGGAGCGGCCTGCGTAACCATGAGCGCCTCCACGTCCGCGGCGTCGCTGACCGCGCCATTCCTTGGCGCTGAAGCGGCGTTGCGAATCCAGTATGCACCACACAGAGGAACGTTGAATAGCTAACCCTCAGAAGGCGCCTTGCCAGAATGGGAGAACGTCCGTCGGCCGTGCCCGCTCAGGCTTCCGCCAGCTTCACCTGATCCGCGTGCCAGCTATGCCGGCCCGAGGTTCGTGTTGTCGATGAGGCGCGAAGCACCGAAACGCACCGCCAGTGACACCAGCGCCGACGCGTCGATGCGGTCCAGTTCTTCGATCGACTCCGGGTCGGCGACGCTCAGGTAGTCGATGACGGCGAGTGGCTCCTCCGCGATCAGCCGGTGCATCGCCTCCCGGAGGGCGGCGGCGCTGCGCTCACCAGCCGCATGCATGCGCTCGGCGAAACGGAGCGCGCGGCACAGGACGGGCGCTGCGGCGCGTTCGGCGGGCGTCAAATAGACATTGCGGCTGCTGAGGGCGAGGCCGTCGGGCTCCCGGACGATCGGCAGTCCGACGATGTCGACGGGCAGGTCCAGATCGCGCACCATCCGGCGCACCACCGCCAGTTGCTGCGCGTCCTTGCGCCCGAAGTACGCGCGGTCGGGCTGCACGAGATGCAGAAGCTTCAAGACGATGGTCGTGACGCCGCGAAAGTGTGCGGGCCTGCTCTGCCCTTCGAGACGCGACGTCATGCCTTCAATCGAGACGTAGCTCGAGAAGCCCTCGGGGTACATCTCCGCCACGCCGGGAATGAATACGCACTGCACTCCCTCCGCTTCGAGCAGCGCGAGATCGCGCGCCTCGTCGCGCGGATAGCGCGCGAGATCCTCGCTGGGTGAGAACTGGGTGGGGTTGACGAAGATGCTGACGACGGTGTGCGCGCTACCCTTGCGCGCCGCACGGACCAGCGAGAGATGGCCTTCGTGGAGGAAGCCCATCGTCGGCACGAAACCGACCTCACCCTCGACGGACAGCCGCCATGCGCGCAGTGCGGCGATGGTGCGGAGGACCTGCATGTGCGCTCAGGCGTCGAGACCGAGCGCGTGCCGGCGCCGCATCGCCTCGCTGGCGCCCGGGCGCAACTCGGCGAGGGCCGCCGGGTCCATCTTGAAGCTCTCCTTCGCCGTCGGGAACGTGCCGGACCGGACGTCGCCCGCATACTGCGATACCGCATCGCGGATCAGCGCGCCGGCCTCGGCGTAGCGCCGCGTGTGCTTCGGCGTGAAGCCGTCGTAGAGCCCCAGGAGGTCGTGGAACACCTGCACCTGTCCGTCGCACGCGGGACCTGCCCCGATGCCGATCGTCGGGACGCTGAGGCGCTGCGTGAGCAGCTCCGCCAGCTGCGAAGGCATGGTCTCGAGCACGATGGCGAATGCGCCCGCTTGTTCGAGCGCTTGCGCGTCGTGCATGAGCTGGACCGCTGCGGCGGGCGTCTTGCCCTGCACCTTGAAGCCGCCCAACTGGTGCACCGATTGCGGCGTCAAGCCGATGTGGCCCGCCACCGGGATCCCCGCTTCGGTAAGCTTCTGCACCACCTCCGCGGACCGGACGCCACCCTCCAGCTTCACGGCCTGACAGCCCGTTTCCTGCATGAAGCGCGCGGCGTTGCGCATCGCGTCCTGCCATCCGATCTGGTAGCTCATGAATGGCATGTCGCCCACGACGAGCGCCCGCTGCGAGCCGCGCACCGACGCCTTCGTGTGGTGAATCATGTCCTCCATCGTGACCGGCAGTGTGGAGTCGTAGCCCAGCACGACCATCCCCAGCGTGTCCCCGACGAGGATCATGTCCGCGCCGCCCTCGTCGACGAGCCGCGCTGACGGATAGTCGTACGCCGTCATCATGACGATCTTCTTGCCG
>JBBRPY010000036.1:0-33799 GCA_038227375.1 Dehalococcoidia bacterium | reverse complement strand
GCAGCGCACGAGGCGGCAAAGATCGCAGCGGGTGAGGTCATCGAACGCCCTGCCTCCATCGTCAAAGAACTCATCGAAAATTCGCTGGACGCCGGCGCCCAGCACATCGCGGTCGAGATACGCGAGGGAGGCCTGGCGCTGATCCGCGTCGCCGACGACGGCTGCGGCATCGAGCCGGGGGAGTTGCGGCTGGCGTTCGAGCGCCATGCGACGAGCAAGGTGGCGGCGGAAGACGACCTCTGGCGGATCGCCACGCTCGGCTTTCGGGGCGAGGCGCTGCCGAGCATCGCCGCCGCGGGCGAAGTGGAACTGCTGAGCCGCATCGACGGCAACGATGTCGGCGCCCGGATCAAGCTGCGGGACGGAGAAGTAGCGGAAGAAGGTTCTGGCGCCACCGCGCCGGGCACCACCTTCACCGTGCGGCGGCTCTTCGCCTCGCAGCCCGCCCGCCTGAAGTTTCTGCGGACGCCGGGCGGGGAATCGACGCAGGCGGCGTCCGTGATCACCCACTACGCGATGGCGTATCCGGAGGTGCGGTTCGAGCTGCTCGTCGACGGCCGCATGGCGCTGCAGACCCCCGGCACCGGCGATCTCGTCGACGCCGTCGCGGCTGTTTATGGGGCAGAGGTGGCGTCGGCCGGCATCGCGATCGATGCGCCGCCAATGAACGAAGGCGAGACCGGCGTGCGCGGCCTCGCCATCGAACCGCGCCTGCATCGATCATCTCGCAACTACATCGGACTGTACGTGAACCGCCGCTGGGTGAAGAACCGCGCCCTGACCTTCGCCGTCGGCGAGGCGTACCAGGGGATGCTCCCCGCCGGCCGCCACCCGATCGCCGTGCTCGATCTCAGCGTGCCCGCGGACGAGGTCGATGTGAACGTCCATCCGACGAAGGCAGAGGTGCGCTTGCGCCGCGAGCGCGAGGTCTTCGGCCTGCTGCAGAGGGCGGTGCGGCGCGCCCTGTCGGCGCAGGCGCCCGTGCCGCCGGCGACGGCGTCGGTCTGGGGCGGAACATCGTTCTCGCCCGTACGCCCGCCGCTGACACTGCAATCACAACCGGTGCAGCCGTTCCTCCCGCGTGCGCCGCTCGCCGACCGGCTCGGCGTCGCGGAGGAGCCTCCAGGGGCCGCGGCATCGATGATCGAGCGGTTGCCGATGCTGCGGCCCGTCGGCCAGGTCGGCAATCTCTACATCGTCGCCGAGGGGCCGGAGGGCATATACCTGGTGGACCAGCACGCCGCGCACGAACGCGTGCTCTACGAGCGCTTCCTCGCCGCGGCGCGGGCTTCCAAGCCTGACGTGCAGCCGCTGCTCGAGCCGGTCAGCATCGAGCTCGGCGCGCCGCATCGCGCGCTCGTCGGAGAGCACGCCGACGCGCTGGAGCGGCTCGGATTCGACATCGCGCACTTTGGCGGCGCCGGCTACGTCGTGCGTGCGGTGCCTGCGGAGCTAGCGGGCGGTGACGTCGCACGCGAGATCCTCGAACTGCTGGACCGCATCGGTCAGGACGACGTGACGTCGAGCGATGGCGCCCATCGCGTTGCCGCATCGCTGGCGTGCCACGCCGCCGTCCGCGCCGGCAAGGTGATGAGCGAGCCGGAGCAGCGTGAGTTGCTCCGCCAGCTGGAGCAGGCGCAATCCCCCGGCACCTGCCCGCACGGGCGTCCGACGACGGTCCACCTCACCGCTGACGCCATCGCCCGCGAGTTCCGCCGGCGCTGACGCGGCGCTCTGCCGCTTAGTCGCGCCCCGCCTGCCAGGCCAGAAACCGTTGTAGCGCTAGCGCGGCGGACTGCACGCTGTGGAATGTCGCCAGTCCGTGCGCGGCAGCCTCAGCCTGAAACGCAAGCGTCCCGGCCATGCCGATGTCGCTCGTCGGGATGCGGGTGACGCAGACGATCGGCTTGCCGGCCTCCTTCGCGAGCTCGCCGAGCTTGCCCGCGCTCTCCGCGGCCACTTCGGTGATCTGCGGCCCCTCCGCGCGCATCGCCCCCCACGACCAGCTCGTGTGGTACAGGATGAAGTCGATGTTCGGGGACTCGGCGACGATGCGGATCGTGTCGAGCATCGGCTTGAGGCCGTCCGGGCCCCAGCCGACGCTCGTGTCCACCGGGTTGCGCACGCTTGTGCCGGCAGTCGGCGTGAAGTCGTGCAATTTCTGTTGGATCTCCTGCGGCAGCACGGGCATCTCCAGCGCGGCCGCCCCGATCTCGTCGGACGCCAGCACGCTATAGCCGCCGCCACCGCCGACGATGCCGGCGCGAGCGCCGGTGAGCCGCTCGATGTAGCGGAACAGCACGGCGCTGTCGACCAGCTCCTCCATCCGGTCGACGCGGATCGCGCCGGCCTGCCGCACCGCCGCATCGAAAATCTGCAGCGAGCCGGCGAGGCTGCCCGTATGCGAGTTCACCGCTCGCGTCCCCGCCTCGGTGCGGCCGCCCTTCAGGATGACGACCGGCTTCGCGGCCGCCGCCTTGCGCAGCGCGCGCATGAAGTGCGCGCCGTCCTTGATCCCTTCGATGTAGCAGGCGATCACTTCCGTCTGCGGGTCCTCGGCCACGTACTCCAGCAGTTCGGACTCGCGGACGTCCGAGCCGTTCCCATAGCTCACGACCTTGCTGTAACGCAGACCACGCGCCGCCGCCGTCCGGCAGAACTCGCCGGCGTTCGCGCCGCTCTGCGAGAGCAGCGCCACCGGACCCGCCTCGGTCGGCAGAGACGGCATGAAGGAGAGTCCCCCGGCTGGCGAATAGAGGCCCATGCAGTTCGGGCCGATGACGCGGATGCCGAAGTGCTTCGCCCGGGCGAGCACGCGCTTCTCGAGCGCCGCCGCCACTGCATCGCCGGTCTCGCTGAATCCCGCGGTGAAGAAGTGCAGCACCTTCACATGCTTCGCGCCGCAGTCTTCGACAAGCTGCTCGACGAAGCGCAACGGCACACTCGAGATCACGTGGTCGAGGTCGTCGGGGATCTCGGTCAGGCGGGGATAGCACGTCAGCCCGGCGATCTCCTCCGCTTGGGGGTTGACCGGATACAGGTCGCCGGTGAATCCCATCTCCTTGGTGGCGCTGACGAACGAACCCGGCCCGTCCTGGGTGGAGGCGCCGACCACCGCAATCGAGCGGGGGTGAAAGATGTAGTCGAGCGATGCGAAGCTGCCTTCGGGCAAGCGCGAACTCTCTTCCTTGCTGAGTTTGGGGTGGAAAGTACCCGCCGGTGGTGCTGCCGCCAGCCGGCTTCTCGGTCGCAACAGCGCGCCGTCCTGGCTCCCAACCAACGAGAGTCCGCGATCGTGGCGCGACCGCCGCACTCTAGCATCGCCTCTTCGCGCGGGCAATTTGCGCAAGGCCCCTACGACCCCATCAGGGAGTAAGGAAATCAGTCACGGATCGAGCATCGCTTGGTGAATCAGATTCCAGCAGCCCTCAAGCGCTCCCTTAGGGCGCCGACCATCTCAGTGGTGAGGCACGCGCTCCCCTAAGGGAATCGCGCCGACGGAGGGCTTATGGATTTGCGGCGATCAAGACGGCGCACAATCGCATCGCTGGTGCATCCAGGCGCAGACGTCGCCCGGGTTGCCGTGCTGGTCCTCTGCGTCGGACTCGCTTCGTCCGCCGCGCCGGCTCTGGCAGGCGCCTCGCCGGGCGCATTGAACGCGGCGCCGCGGCGTGACACCGCGGCCAGCGCCAGCACCCCGGCTGAGCCATCGCCGGCGATTGCAGCGTACGTCGCCGCGCGGGACGCGCTCGACTTCGCAGCGGTTGCGCGATTCGTCGAGATCGCCAACGGCCCTGCCACCGTGCCATCGCCGCCCCTGGAGCCGGCCGCACCGCCTCCGCCCCCGGCACCGCTGCCGCCTGAGCAGCAGGCGGTGTCTGTTCAGCAGCCGTCAACCGGAACCGCCGCCGAAGCGCCGCCGCCCGCGATCCCGCAGGCAGTAGAGGCGGCGCCGCCCCCCTCCGCGCAGCCACCCGCACCGCCGCCACTCGCACCGGAGCCCGTCGCGCCTCCGGCGTCCGGTCCGGCGTCGGGACTGAATACGGCGCCGATGGACCCGGCTTCACTGCAGCTCTTCAACGACACGAACGCGCGCCGTGCGGCGAACGGTCTGGCGCCCCTGCGGGCGAACGGCTCCCTCATCGGCGTGGCGCGCATTCGCTCGCAGGACATGGCGGACCACAATTACTTTGCACACGAAAGTCCGGTCACCGGTGACAACGCGTTCACGATCATGGACGCGCATGGCGTCCCCTACGGCTGGGCGGGGGAGAATCTCGCGAAGAACAACTATCCGGACGCGCAGGCGGTCGGCGTCGCCGACGAGGCGCTCTGGAACAGCCCGACGCATCGCGAGAACATCCTCAATCCGAACTACACCGAGATGGGCATTGCCATGGCAGTCGATGGCGCCGGCGTCAAATACTTCACGATCATCTTCACCGGCCCGCCGTAGCGGGAGCGGATGCGACGCCGGGCGCGACCTTGGTGGATGTGCCCTGTGCTCATGCGACGTGCCGTCGCTCCTGCGGCGTGAGGGCCTAGCGGAACTCCGCGAGCGCCGCCTCGACGGCGTCCATCGCGGCCATCACCTGCTGTGACTCTTCTCCGCCGGTTGCGGCGACGGCGTCGAGGAAAATCAGGTCGTCCTTGCGCGCGGTCTGGACCTCGCGGAGATCATCGCCGCCGATGTCGAACGACCCGATCAGCGTGTCCATCAGCGACTTCAGCGATTGCCGTCGCAGCCGGTATTCGACGATCGCCTCCCGCATGTGCTCTACGAGCCGCTCGTCGCGGCCGGAGTCGTCGGATGCATGCGCCGTACGTATGCTCCCGTTTGCCCCGCCGACGACGCGCGCGGGCGCGCCGACGACGGTCGAGTTGGCCGGGACATCGTGGAGTACGACGGCGTTTGCGCCGATGCGCGCGTAGTCGCCGACGGCGATCGGGCCGAGCACTTTGGCGCCGGTGCCTATGTGCACGAAGTCGCCTATCGTCGGGCCGTCGACGCTAAACCCGACCTTCTTGCTGTTCGACAATCCGATCGTCACCCAGGGATTGATCTGGCACTGGCGGCCGATCTTCGTGCGCCCATCGATGACGGCGTTTCCATGCGTGATCATCAGGCCGGGACCGATCTCCACCTGGTTGCCGATCTGCACGCGGAAAATCGCCCGCGCGAGGAGGTCGCAGAGCCCCGGCAGGAGCAGAATGCCCCGCGACTGGAGGCGCACCTTCGCCCGAAACAGCCAGACGGCGAGCCAGCTCTCGACGAACGCGATCAGGAACCATCGCTTCGTACGGGCGATGCGGTTCGCGAGCGGCGGCGTCGCCGGGATGTCGGCGAAGGTGAAGAGGACGTGCGCGTCGAAGTCCTGGGTGAGGGATTCGTCACGCAAGGCGCCGCACCGGCTTTCGCCATACGGAGATGATCATGTCGGAGTGCTGCGGCCTGCCGCGCACGACGCCATCGAGCCCGCGCCAAATCGCCGCGGCCGCCGCTTCGGGGATGGCGTCGAGAAACCAGCCATAGCGCGAGAAATTCCAGAGCATCGAGATGCCCAGGCAGCGGTCGAGCTCGAGCGCGCTCCCGCCGAGCGCACGCACGTACGGCAGATCGCCCTTGAAGTTGTGGTCCTCCGGCGTCTGCCAGTAGAGGCGCCACGGTGGCCGTTCCCGGCCCAGCCGGCGCTTGAGGGCGTCGACCGCCCGCCCGAGCCGGCACGAGACGCTCTCGAAGTTCGCGAGCGCGATGACGACGCGGCCGTCCTCCTTCGTCACGCGCGCCGCCTCGCGCATGAAGGCGTGTGGGTCCACGAAGTGGTCGAGCGACCCCTGGCAGATCACGCGGTCAAACGTGGCGTCGGGAAACGGCAGCGTCTCGGCGATGCTGCGCACCATCCGCGCCTCGCTCTCCGGGTGCACCCAGCGGCCGACGCCGATCATCTCCATCGAGGCCTCGGCGCCAATCGAGAGACAGCCGCGCTCGGCAATCCGCATCGACTGCTTGCCCGTCCCACAGGCGACGTCGAGGACGCGGCCGCCGCGCACCTCGCTCGCCAGGTCCAGCATCGTGTCCTCGATCGCCCGGTACAGGTACTGCGAATCGCGGTGTGTGCCTGCCTCGAAGTCCTCGATCGAATAGGTGAGATCGATTGCTGGCTGTTCGGTCTGGACGCTCACGATGCCTCCGGCCCGCCACGAAGCGGTTCGCCCGATGCGGCCGAGGCTGCCGTCCCAGACACGCTGGCATTCGCGGCGACGACATCCAGCTCGGGCTCGACCACCGCGGCTTCATGCGCCACATCGCTCGTCACGCGAAGAGCGGCGACGCTCGCGACAGGCCGAGATGTACCGCGGGAATCCTTCACGACCGACAGCACGACGTCGAACTCCTCGAATCCGCCAATCAGGCCGGCGAACCAGCGCTCGAAGCGGTACTGACTGCCGCGGCTGCCGTTCGCCAGCTTCTCGATGAACTGCGCCAGCGGACCGCGGGCGAGCGCCAGTCCTGCATCATCGCCGCGCTGTCCGGCCACCCGCAACCGCGCGCGTTCGATGACGAACGCCGTGGCAGGTGCGCCCGCGGGTTTCGTGCGGGGGTCGTAGTAGTTGAAGGTGTTCAGTGTGAGCAGCGGAAACAGTCGCGGCTCGCGCGACCTCGCGATCGCCGACGAGGCGTGCGGCAGCGTCAAGTGGATGAGCGCGCCGGGCTTGCAGACCCGCCAGAGCTCATCGAGCGCGCCCGCGATGTCGTCGCGGTAGGCGATGGCGCGTCCGACGAACAGCTCGTCGATGCCGCCATCGCCCAACGGTAGCCGCGGGCCCGCCTCCGCGGCGAACGCGACCCCGGGCGCCGGCCGGGCCGCGACGCGAAGCGCGCGCGCAGCCTTCTTTGCCTGCCCCGTGAAGTCGAGACGCACCATCATGACGACGCCGCCTTCGCGATTCGCAGGTCCTCGCGCTCGTCGATGCGCAACGCCAGCAGCCGCTCGACACGGGAGAGGTAGTTGTGGACCACCTGCTGCGGCGAGCCCTCGTCGGTGACCTTCCCGTGCTCGATGAGGATCCCCCGGTCGCAGAACTTCGGCAGGCTGAGCATATCGTGTGTCACCAACACCAGTGTTACACCCTTCGCCCGCAGGCCGTGGATGTGGTCCATGCACTTCTTCTGAAACTCCGCATCGCCCACCGCGAGCACCTCATCGATGAGCAGGATTTCGGGATCGACGTGCACGGCGACGGCGAAGCCGAGACGAAAGAACATGCCCGACGAGTACGTCCGCATCGGCTGGTCGATGAAGTCGCCCAGCTCCGAAAAGGCGATCACCTCCGGCAGGATCGCGCGCGCTTCGTTCAGCGTAAGCCCCAGCAGCACCGCGTTGAGAATAGCGTTCTCGCGGCCGGTGATCTGGGGGTGGAAGCCGGACCCCAGCTCGAGCAGCGCCGACACGCGCCCGTTCACCGTGACGGTGCCCGAGGTCGGTGGGGCGATGCCCGACATCACACGAAGCGTCGTGCTCTTGCCCGAACCATTGGGGCCGATGATGCCCACGCTCTCGCCCCGCCGCACCGTCAGGTCGATGCCATCCAGCGCGGCGAATGGACGGCGCGCGCTCGTCAGGAAGCGCGGCAGGTGGAGGAGCATCGTCTTGATGTCCGTGGCCTCCCGTTGGAGCGAGAGGGAGTAGTGCTTGGCGACGTTTTCGAACTGGATCGCAATGTCGTTTTCGGACTCAGAGCGCATCCGCGAACCCACCCTGCATGCGGTTGAACGAGAGCGACCCGATGGCAGCGATCGCGGCGGCGAAGAGCAGCGCCGGCCACATCTCAGCGCCGGGCAGCTGGTTGTGCAGGAAGAGCTGACGCCAGCCCTCGATGAGAGACGCCATGGGGTTGAGCAGCACCAGATCATGATACTTCTCGGGGACGATCGACAGGGGGTAGATCACCGGCGTCAAATAGAACCAGATCAGGCCGACAAACACGTCGGTCAGGTGCTCGAGGTCGCGAAAGTACACGTCCAGCGAGGCGATGAGCAGGACGATCCCCATGATCAGCACCGCTTCGACAAGCAACAGGTAGGGGACGCCGATCAGCCACGTCCAATTGGGGATGTAGCCGCTGACGAGCAAGAGCAGCACGAGCACCGGGATCGACAGCGCGTATTGCACGCCGTTGTTGAGGACGGTCGCCAGCGGCAGGACGAAGCGCGGAAAGTAGACCTTCTTGATCAGCGCGCCATTGCCGGCGAACGATCCAACCGCAAGCAGGAGCGAGGTCTGGAACCACGTCCAGGGGAAGAGCCCCGCGAGGAGCACGAGGTGGTAGTCGGTGACATCGATGCGGATGAACTTCCGCAGGACGATGAACAGCACGGCGCCCTGGAGAAGCGGCCGAATCAGCGACCAGAGGAAGCCGAAAAAGGTGTCCTGGTAGCGGAGTTTCAGCTCGCGGAGCGTGAGCAGGTAGATGAGTTCCCATGCCCGCCGTACCTGCCGGTTGATAGCCTCACCCCCGCCGCATGTTCGATTCTGGGAACGCGGCCCAGCGTATCACATGAACTCGCGCGGCTTCGGCCTCCTAATCAGCCTAACACTGCGCGCTGGCAACGACCTGCTCGCAGGTCGTCACTTCCTTGACCTCGACGCTGCCGGCCATAGCGAACGGCTGCACGAACTCGTCCACGGCATGTCGGTCGGGCGCTTCCAGCACGAGGTTCATGCGATGTTCACCGGGATGCACGACGTCTGCCAGGATGCGCACTCCGAACTTGTCGGCACTTGGCCGCGTCACGTGGGCGCCCAGCATGCGCATCATCTCCGGCTGCTTGGTGGGGCAAGTTGCCGCCGTGTGAGCATATTCAACGAATACAGCGGCATGAAGCGCTCCTTGGTTTGTGAGTGGGCTGTGCCCGGCATGTGCCGGGCGTTCGTCAGTGTCGCGAAACGTCCGCTCGCCTGCAACGGCGACTACGAACGGCCTCGCCCGTTGCGCATGGCGCGGCGCGCCATCTCCACCTCAGCCAGCGCATCGACCGAGCCCCGCACGAATGCGCGCTGCCGCTCTTCCGTGACGTGCAGATAGATCTGCGTGGTGTTCGGGTTCGCGTGGCCCATCAGCTCTTGCACGACGCGCAGGTCCGCGCCGCCATCGAGCAGATGTGTCGCGAAGGTATGGCGCAGCAGGTGAGGATGCACGCGCTCGTCGATGCCGGCCGCGAGCGCGTACTTCCGGACGATGAGCTGGACCGCTCGCTGCGACAGCCGGCCACCGCTGCGGTTCAGGAAGAGCGCGGCGGTAGACACGGGGGTCTGGAGGCTGGAGGCTGGAGGCTGGGGCCGTCGTAGCGGAGGCGCTGCAGCGCCGTCGGCCGTGACGACGCTGATTGCCTCAGGGGGAGGCGAACGATGATCCGCCTCCTGCCGAGCCGCACGGCGCCGGAGCAATTTGCCGCGGCCGCGGCGGAGGTATCGTTCGACGGCGGCCCGCGCCGGCTCGCCCATGACGACGCGCCGCTGCTTGTTCCCCTTGCCGGTCACAATCATCGAACGCTGCTCGAGGTCGACGGCGGCGGCGTCGAGCGAGACCGCCTCACTCACGCGCAGGCCGCAGGCGTAGAGCAACTCCAGCAGCGCGCGGTCGCGCAGCCCGGCGGGCGTGTCGCCGTCCGCAGCTGCGATCAGATGGGTGATGTGCTCCAATGTCAGCACGTGCGGCAGGCGCTTCGGCTGCTTCGGACCGCGCACGTTCGCGAGCGGATCCTCCTGCGTCTGGCCACCCAGCCGCAGCCAGCGGTAGAACGAGCGGGCGGTGCTCGTCCGCCGTGTGATGCTGCCCCGAGCGATGCCGGCATCGATCAGCGAGGCTAGGTAGCCACGGAAGACGACCCGCGTAAGAGCGAGCGGCGACACGCCGACCTCAGCGAGATGAACGAACAGATGCCGCAGGTCGGTGGCGTAGTTCCGCACGGTATATGCGGACAGATTTCGTTCGGCGACAAGCACCGCGAGGTAGCGGTCCAACAGCGCCTCAGCGCGAGCCACGTCTGGCGGTGCGGTCGGCGCCACGGCGGGAGGGGGAGTAGCCATAGTGCGATCTTCGCACATCAGCGACGCGGCTGACCATAAGGAGAATCCCGATGCTGGCGGAGGCTCCGGACGGCGGCACAGCCTGAGCTGCCGGTGCAGCGCGGCTATGCGCTCGCGGGGGCGCCGGGCCGACCCGGTATCGAGAGATCGCTCGGCGGTGGCGCCGGGTTCTGCATGCCATAGAGGAGCTGGCTGGGGACCAGCTCGCGCAGCTCATCGACGCTCCACATGCCGTTCTTGGTGATCTGCCGCATCGGCGTCTCTTCGTGGGCGAGCGAGATGCGGCCGCCGGCGACATAGAAGATCTTGCCGTTGATGTTCCAGGCCTCGTCGCAGGCCAGGAAGACCGTCATCGGCGCCACGTATTCGGGCTCCCGCATCGGCGGCACGCTGGACCTGCGCGGCGCTTCCTGCACGACCGGAGCGGTGCCGGCGCGGGCACGCAGTTGCGCTGTATTCTGCGGGATCGTCGCAGTCATCCGCGTCGAGGCGCCAGGCGAGATCGCGTTGCAGGTGACGCCGTACCGCCCGAGGTCACGCGCCACAACGCGCGTGAACCCAGCGATGCCCGCCTTCGCGGCGCCGTAGTTCGCCTGGCCGGGCAGACCCCCAAGGCCAGAGATGGAAGAGAAGTTGATGATCCGGCCGTGGCGCTGCTGCCGCATGACGATCGATGCGGGCTTGGTCGTGCAAAAGTGTCCCTTGAGGTGCGCGGCGATGACGTCGTCCCACTCCTGCTCGCTCATGTTGAAGATCATCCGGTCGCGCAGAATGCCCGCGACGTTGATCAGGATGTCGAGGCGGCCGTAGGTGTCGAGCGCCGTCTGCACCATCCGCTCGCCGCTCTCGACCAGCGCGACATTGTCGAAGTTCGCGACCGCCTTCCCTCCCTGCGACATGATCTCATCGGCAACCTCCTGCGCGGGGCCGGAGGTGGGCGCGCTGCCGTCGACGTTCACACCGAAGTCGTTGACGACGACGTTGGCGCCCTCCGCGGCGAGCAGCAACGCAACGCCGCGGCCGATGCCGCGCCCGGCGCCGGTGACGATGGCGGTGCGACCTTCGAGCCGTTTGCTCATGCTGGCACGCTCGCGGCCGCTTGCCGTCCCGGCACGTCGAGGTCGGGCGGTGGAGGAGCCGGGTTCGCGATGCCGGCCATCAGTTGGCCAGGGACGGAGACGGCGAGCTCGTCGAGCGTCCACGTCGCAGGCTTCCAGAGGGTGCGCATCGGCGTCGGGTGATGCGCGACGCCAACCGTGCCGCCGGCGACATGGAAGATCTGTCCGTTGATGTTCCAGGCGTCATCGGTGCAGAGGTAGGTCACCATCGGCGCGACATATTCCGGGTCGCGCAGCGGAGGCGTCGTCGGCGCCGCAGCCGGCCGCGCGCCGCCTGGCGTCGTGATGCCGGCGCGCGCCCGAAGCTCTCGTGCCGCGTCCGGCACTTGCTGGGTCATCCGCGTCGATGCGCCGGGAGCGATCGCGTTGCAGGTGACGCCGTAGCGGCCGAGGTCCTTGGCGACGACGCGGGTGAATCCGGCGATGCCCGACTTCGCGGCGCCGTAGTTCGCCTGTCCGGGCATGCCGATAATGCCGGAGCCGGAAGAGAAGTTGATGATGCGGCCGGAGCGCTGCTGGCGCATCAGGATCGACGCCGGCTTTGTGCACGCAAAGTGCCCCTTGAGATGCACGGCGATCACGGCATCCCACTCCTCTTCGCTCATGTTGAAGATCATCCGGTCGCGAAGGATGCCGGCATTGTTGACGAGGATGTCGATGCGCCCGAAGGTGTCGACCGCTGCCCGGATGATGCGCTCACCGCCGTCGACCGTGGCGACCGAGTCATAGCTCGCGGACGCCGTGCCGCCTTCGCCCGTGATCTCGGCAACGACCTGATCGGCCGGGCCGTTGTCGTGACCGCTGCCGTCGGTGCCGACGCCGGGGTCGTTCACGATCACTTTCGCGCCTTCTCGAGCGAAAAGCATCGCGATCCCGCGGCCGATGCCGCGACCGGAGCCCGTGACGACGGCGACCTTGCCCTCTAGCGCGCCCATTTGTCGGTCCTCGAAGGTCTTGCTCTTACGGTCAGCCTCGGCTCGGCAGGGCGACGGTGGCGGTGCCGGGCGTCGTCTTCTTCCCGTCCGCGTTCTGCGTCCAGATGTCGAGGTCCACGAGGTTCTCGCCGCCCTCCTGCCGCTTCGCCGTGACGACGCCGCCCGCGATGATCTCGTTGTTCAGCGGGTCCATCCCGCGATAGCTGACGCCGAAGTTCTTCACGCGGCCCTTGTAGCCCGCGAACGAGAACACAAGGCGCCCGACCTGCGCGTACTTGAACCGGCCGTGGACGATGTTCTCTGTCAGCCCCATCGGCTTGAGCATCGGGAAGTTCTCGTCGAAATGCAGCGGGTTGAAGTCGCCGCTGCCTGCGGCGAACTTCACCAACTGCTGCTTGTCCGGCGTCATCTTGATCGGTGGCAGTTCCTGCCCTTCTTTGACGTCCTCGAAATAGACTTGCTCTGTCATGTCGGTCTCCATATTCCCAACTGATGCGTTGCGTTGACCTCGTCAACAGCAAGCATCAGACATCAAACAGCAAGGCTGACTAGCGGCCTCGTCAGCTAGAGGTGGATCGAAGTCAACTTCTGTTTCGCTACGACCTTGCCCGTCGCCTTGTTCTTGTAGACGGCCTCGTTCGTGACGAAGAGCATCTTGCCGCGCATCTTCAGGTCGGAGAGGTGCGAGGTCTCCTCGAGCACGTCGCCGGCGCAGATCACGTCGAGGTACTCCGTCTCCGTGCCGCCGTCGAGCAGGCCTTTGAACGGAATGTTGAGGCGCGGGCCGCCTTCACGGCGGGGGAATCCGAACGTCGGGTCGTTCTTGCCGGGCAAGAAGACGGGCGTGCCGATGTATCCCATCGGCGCCACGATGCTGCGGAATCCCTGCCCCTTCGCGAAGTCGACGTCGTAGTGGATCGGGTCGTCGGAGCCGATGCCGCGCGCGTACATGCGCACGCTGGTCGTCGTCACCTCGTACTCCCAAGGTTGGGTGTCGACCCCGAATTGGGACCGCATCTCGTCGGTGATCTCGAATTCGTCTGCCAATCTGCTCTCTCCTGCTAACCACCACCAGCGTATGTCGGATGAGGCCGTCTCTCGATCACGGCCGCGAGGGTAGCGTCACGATGGCCTTGCCGGGCGATGTCTTCTTGCCGTCGGGCTTCTCGGTCCACACGTCCAGCTCAACGACGTTCTTGCCGCCGTCGCGGCGCACGCTCGTCACGACGCCTCGACAGTGGATGTCCTGGTCCGGCTCGTCCATGCCGCGGTACGCGCAGCCGAAGCGGCGAATCTGGCCCTGCTCGCCGATCCAGTCGTGCAGCAACTGCCCGAGGAAGGCGTTCTTAAGCGCGCCATGGACGATCAGCCCCTTCAGGCCGGTGCCCTGCGCGAACTCCTTGTCGTAGTGAATCTGGTAGAAGTCACCCGAGCCCGCCGCCCACTGCACCAACTGCTGCGTGGAGCAGCGCTTCCTGAGCTGCGGGATCTCGTCTCCCAGCTTGATGTCTTCAGCGTAGATCTGCGTCATATCACTCGCCTCGCCGGGCTAGTACTGGATCAACGTGCCGTACATTGTCGCGACGACGTTGCCCCGTTGATTCGTGTACGTCGTTTCGCGCGTTGTCACCAGCATCGGCCCCAGACTCCCGCTGGTTTCCTCGAAGCCGCTGATCTTCGTGCGGGAGGTGATCGTGTCGCCGGCGCAGATGACGTCGACATCGGGGAAGTACTCGTAGTCGGTGCCGCCGTTGAGGACGCGCTTGTAGGGGACGCTGTAGCCGCGGCCACCCATGTCCCCGGGCGCGGCGCCGCTGGCGCCGGGGCGGAAGACGGGGGTGCCCATGAATCCGGGCGGCGCGACGATGCCGCGATAGCCTCGCGCCTTCGCGGCCGACTCATCGTAGAAGATGGGGTCGCTGTGGCCGACGGCGCGGGCGAACATCCGGCAGTTGGCGTTCTCGACCTCGAGTGTCGCGGGCGGCCCCTCGATGCCAACGACGGCGCGCATCTCATCGGTGATGATCGAGCCGGTCGCTTGCGTCATCGAGATCCCTCTAAGCCACATCGGATCCGCGACGGCGGACGCGACAGTTCACGTGCACGTCAGGGTTGCAGCGAGACGAGAATACATCCCTGTAGCACGGAGTGTCAACGCTGGTCGGACTGGATGTTGGAGGTTGGATGTTGGAGCGCCGAAACGTGCACCAGAATCTATCCTCCATCTTCTACCGTCCATCCTCCAGCCCCCCGTGCACGGGCCGCGCCCGCCCGATAGTCTGGCTCCATGATCTGGGCATTCATCCTCAGCGAGACGATCGGGTACGCGATCGGCTCGGTGCAGTTCGGGCTGATCATCGGCCGGATCACGCGCGACGTCGACATCCGGGACTTCGGCAGCGGCGCGACCGGCGCCACGAACGTCATCCGCACCTCGGGCGCGAAGGCCGGGGTGCTGGTGATCATCCTCGACATCGCGAAGGGCATTGCGCCCGTCTACATCGGGATCGCGCTCGGTCACGCCGCCGGCATCGACCACGACGCGCGCGCCTGGGTCGCCGCCGCGGGCGCGTTCGCCGCGGTGTGCGGCCACGTCTGGCCCGTCTGGGCTGGCTTCCGTGGCGGCAAGGCGGTAGCGACCGGCTTCGGCGCGGCGCTGGCGATGAATCCGCTCGCTGCGGTCGCGATGATCCCCGTCGCCGCGGTCATCCTCGCCACGACGCGGACGATGTCCGCTATGTCGGTGATGATGGCGCCGCTGCTCGCGCTGTTCTTCGCGCTGCTGGCCGCATTCGGCATCAGCCCGTGGGCCTACGCCGCGTACGCCGCTGCTGCGGCAACCGTCATCGTCTATCGCCACCGAACGAACATCCAGCGCCTGCTTTCCGGCACCGAACCGCGCATCGGCCGGGGCGGCGAGGCGCGCGCCGCTCGTTAGCACGCCGGGGTTGGATGTGACGTTTGACGTCTGTTGTTTGCTGTTTGCGCGTCAGACGAACAGCGGTGACATCTCGCGCTCCCGCATCATCGCTTCCATCTGAGCATCGGCCGGGCGCGGTGATGGGCGCTCGGCGGCGTCGAGCGTCTTCGCTAGCAGGGTGATGTCACTCGCGGTATTGAGAAAGACGCCCGGCCTACCCAGTACCCAGTGCGTGGCGCGGTCGATCTCCGTCTGACCAGTCAGGGGCTCGTACCACGTGTTGGTCGTGTGCTCCTTCTCGTTCCAGGGTCCGAGCGTGATGCCCTTGATCGTCTGAAGGGCAATGCCGCGCTCGCCGCAGATCGCCGCCAGCGCCTCGAAATCCGTCGCGTACTGCGGGTTCTGCATCATGATGAAGTTGTAGGGCAGCAAGACCGAATCGAACGGAAACCGCTCGAGGCTGCGCTTGTGCATCGCAGCGACGGTGACGCCGTGGCCGGTGACGCCGATGAACCGCACGAGGCCCTGCTTGCGCGCTTCGACTGCCGCGTCGAGGGCGCCGCCCGGGCCGAGCGCCGTCTCCCACTCTTGTGGGTCGACGAGATTGTGGAGCTGGATCAGGTCCAGGTGATCGGTGCGGAGGCGGTCGAGCGACCGCCGGATCTCCTCCTTCGCCTTGTCGTACGTGCGTTCGCCGGTCTTCGTCGCGAGGAAGAACTTGTCGCGGTGCGCATCCATCCATGGTCCAACGCGCCGCTCAGACTTTCCGTAACTGGCGGCGGTATCGATGTGGTTGATGCCGTGCGCGAACAGCAGCTCCAGCGCCTGATCCGCCTCCTCCTGCGTCGCGCGGAAGAGTGCCGCGGCGCCGAAGATCGTGCGCGTGCTCTCGTGGCCCGTGTTGCCGAATGGTTGGCTGGCGATCATCGGTGACCTCTTCGTCTGCGGAACTCAGGTGCTCCGCCCTACTGCTCGTTCGTCTCGTTAGACCCGGAACGGGTGCGGGCCAAACTCCGCTTCGTAGAACGGAGCTACCGAGTCGCCGCGGCGGATCACGCGGTTGATCGCCTTGCGGTCGTCGTCGGTGATCTCGACGTTGACGGCGCCGAGGTTGTCGACGTACTGCTCCATCGTGCGCGGTCCGATGATCGGGCTCGTCACGCCGGGCTGGCGCATCACCCAGGCGAGCGCGAGCTGCGAGAGCGTGCAGCCCTTCTCCTCAGCGATCGGTTTCAGTCCGTCCACCACGTCGTAGATGCGGTCGTTGAGGCGCCGCCGGTAGAGCGGGTTCGAGGCGTCGGCGAAGCGCGCGCCCTCCGGCGGCTCTTCGCCGCGCGTGTACTTGCCCGTGAGCAACCCGCCCGCCAGCGGGCTCCAGGGGATCACCGCCATCCCGTAGGTCTGCGCCATCGGCAGCAGCTCGCGCTCGATCCGTCGGTCGAGCAGGTTGTAGGGTGGCTGCTCGCAGATGAACCGGTTGAGGCCGAGCTCCTTCGACACCCCAAACGACTCCACCACCTGCCACGCCGCGAACGTGCTCGTCCCGAGGTAGCGCACCTTGCCCGAGCGGACAAGGTCGTCCAGCGCTCTCAGCGTCTCATCGATCGGGATGTCGGGCTGGGGCCGGTGGATCTGGTAAAGGTCGATGTAGTCGGTCTGGAGACGGCGCAGGCTCTCCTCGCACTGCTGGATGATGTGACGCCGGCTGTTGCCCTGCATGTTCGGGTCTTCGTTGCCCATCACGCCATGAACCTTCGTCGCGAGAACAATGTGGTTACGGCGCTTTTTGCGCTGCAGCGCTTCTCCCGTCACCTCTTCACTCTTGCCGATGCTGTAGACATTTGCCGTATCGATGAAATTGATCCCGTCGTCGATCGCCTTGTCGATAATGTCATACGAATCGCCGGCCTCGGTCTTGCCGCCGAACATCATGCATCCGAGGCAGAGCGCGCTCACCTTCACGCCCGTGCGTCCCAGTGGTCGAAGTTCCATGATTGATCCTCCCGCGATGTGCATGCTCGTTGTGTGCGCCCGCCGCTTTGGGGCGGCGTCGATCGAGTGTAGGCCAGGCTTCCGTTAGGCGAAATGACGCAGACGGATGGAGCGCTGCCGTCAGATGCGGATGTGCTTCCACCTTCCCTGGCGGAAGCGGCGCAAGACGAGTCCCGCCTTCACCCAGTTCTCCAGTACAGCGGCTAACCACGCGAAGGGAGCGCCAAGTCCGAGCACGATCACCACGAACGCCGCCATCGGCACACGCACGCCCCAGGCGGTGACGGTGAACGTGCCGAGCACATAGCGCACGTCGCCGGCGCCCCGCAGCGCGCCCGAGAGCGACGCATGCACCCCCATCGCCGGCAGCGCGAAAGCGAACACGCGGAGCAGCTTCGTGCCAGTGTCCACCACCGCCGGATCGTTGACGAACAACCGCACAATGTGGGGCGCCAGGATGAACTGCAACAGCCCCATCGCGGTGAGCGTGCAGATGGCGAAGAACCGCACCTTCTTGGCCACCTCCTCCGCCAGGTCGGGGCGGCCTGCCCCCAGATACTGCCCGACGAGCGCCGTCGCCGCCGTCGCGAGCGCGAACCCGGGCAGGATGGCGATCTCCAGCGAGCGTAGCGCCAGCGAGTGCGCCGCGAGCTGGTCGGTGCCCAGCCGGGCGACGATGCGCGTGTACACGAGAAACGCCAGCATGAACTGCGCTTCCTCCAGCCCGACCGGCAGTCCGATGTGCGCCAGGCGCCGGAACGAATCGCGCGACACGGCAAAGATGTGCGACAGACGCATGCGGACGGGCGCCGCGCCGCTCGCCGCCAGCGCCAGTGCGAGCACGCCGCCGGTCGTGCCGGCGGTGGCGTAGCCAATGCCGGAGGCGAGAATGCCGAGGTCAGCGACGCTGCCGTTGATCAGCGTCAGCGTCACGGCGGCGTTCACGGCGTTGACGATGAGCAGGATGACCATCGGCATCCACGTGTTCCCCATGCCGCGCAGCGATCCGGAGACGGCATAGAGCGCCATCAGCATCGGAAAGCCCAGGGAGCCGGCACGCAGATACTGCACGCCGAGCGGCACCACCTCGGGTCGCGCGCCCATCAGACGCATGAGCGAGGGAGCCAATGCGAAGACGAAAGCGGTGCACAGCAATCCCCACACCAGCGCAGCGATGATCGCCGTATGCAGCCCGAGCTGCACGCGCGAGCGGTCGCCGGCGCCGATGTCGCGCGCCACCACCGCCGTCGAGCCGACATCGATCGCGAGCGCGCCAGACAGCGGGATCCAGAACAGCAGGGCGCCGATGCCGACGGCCGCGAGACCATCGGCGCCGACGTAGTGCCCGACCAGCGCCGCATCGACCGCGCTCAGCACCGAGATCGACAGCCGCTCGATCGCTACCGGCCAGGCAAGCTTGAGTATCGTGCGGGAGATGCGCGTGCCGCTGACGTCGAGCGCGGAGACGCGCGCCGAGGAGGGGACTTCCGTTTCGACTGCCAAAGAGACCTCGCAGGGGAGAATCGGGATGTATCAGCGTAGCACGCAGGCTCTATCCGCCAGCTTCGCCCAGCTGCCGTAGTTGTCGCGGCCAGAGTGCGATAGGGCGGCCTGCTTCCTGGCGCGTCACCCGATAAACTGCGTCTGGAACAGGAGCATGGCTTGAAGCGCGCACTCGTACTCGGCGGCGGCGGCAACGTCGGCATCGCCTGGGAACTCGCGATCGTCGGCGGTCTGCTCGACGCGGGCATCGACCTCCGTGAGGCCGACCTGATCATCGGGACGTCCGCCGGTTCGGTCGTCGGCACGCATGTCGGGCTGGGTCGCGACGTGCGCGAACTGGTCCAGGAGCAGCGCGCCCGCCCGCCGCGGCCGCTGGGCGGCGGTGCTGCGCCGGACATGACGGAGGCCGTAACCGCATTCCAGCTATGGGCCGGCTTCGACGAGATGGACGACGATCGCTGCGCGCAGGTCGGCCGTGTCGCCCTCGGCGCCAAGACGATGCCGGAAGCCGACTGGCTGGCGGGCTTCGAACAAAACGGCTGGACGGCGTGGCCCGAAACGCCGTTGCTCATCACGGCGGTCGATGCTGAAAGTGGCGCCTTCGCCGCGTTCGACCGCAAGAGCGGCGTCGGGATTGCGCGCGCGGTCGCCGCATCGTGCTCAGTGCCCGCGCTGTTTCCGCCGGTCAAGATCGGCGGCCGCCGCTACACGGACGGCGGCGTGCGGTCCGGGACGTCGGCCGACCTCGCCCTGCGCATCGCGCCGGAGCGCGTGCTGATCATCGCACCGATGGGCGCGACCACCAGAGGCGTCAGCGGACTCGCGGCGAAGCAGATCGAACGCGAGACCGCGCTGCTCGAAGCGGCGGGCGCGCAGGTGTTCGCCATCCGCTTCGACGACGCCGCGAAGGAGGCGAGCGGCCAGAACCTGATGGACCAGGCGCGCGCAGAACCAACGGCCGCCGCTGGCGCCGCGCACGCCCAGCGCATCGGCGACGCGGTGCGCGCCTGGTGGGGAGGCGGCGCCGCATGAAGGCGGAAACGATCCCGTGCGGCTCCGGCATGACCGCTGAGATCCGCAACGCGCTGCGCGCCACCGTGCGCTGCGTCATCCCGTCAATGTTCAAGGCGCAGGAGCCGTGGGCGGTGATGGGCAGCACGGCGTCGGTGCTCCAGGGGGTCGATGGCTATTCGCCGCCGGACATCGATCTCGTCACCACGCTGAACGGCGCGTACATCATGGAAGGTTGCGTTGGGAATTCCGGTGCGCAGATCCGGCCGGTGACCTTCAGCGTCTCCGCCCCGTACGCCAGCCACTTCGGCGTCTTCGAAGTCGCTGGCGTGAAGGTGGAGGTGATGGGCGACCTGATCATCCGCTGCGACGACGGCGTGATCAACGCCAGCGACCACTTTGCGCGCTACAGCGACGAAGTGCGGCTCCTGCACTTCGATGAGTATCACCTGCCGGTCGTGCCGCTCGAATGGCAACTGGTGGCAAACGTGCTGCTGCGCCGGCCTGAGCGATCGCAGCCGATCGCGGACCTATTGCTGAGCCGCGGCTTTAATCCGCGGCACGTGAAGAACCTCCTTCAAGACAGGCAGAATGGTGAGCGCACGCTGACCACCGTGCGGGAGATGCTGCACCTTGAGCAGTGATGCCGCGCCGGAACGCGTGGAGCCAGAGGTGTATACCGGCGACTACTACCTGACGAACTGCCACGGGTACGAGGACTTCGTCCTCAGCGGCGGCCGCCAGGTGGGGCCGCGATTCATCAAGGCGCTCTCGCTCGCGGGCGATCTGCGGGAGAAGCGGGTGCTCGATGTGGGCAGCGGCCGTGGTGAGCTGGTGATCCAGTCGGCGATGCGCGGCGCGGACGCCTACGGCATCGACTACGCGCAGGCAGCAGTCGATATCGCGGCGGGAGCCATCGCCAGCATCGACGCGCCGCTTCGCGACAAGACGCACGTGCGCCAGGCCGACGTGAAGGCTCTGCCGTTCGAAGACGGCTTCTTCGACGTCGTCTTCATGATGGACGTCGTCGAGCACCTCTATCCGCAGGAACTGGCGCAGGCGTTCGATGAGCTGCACCGCACGCTCCGGCCCGGCGGTCTGCTGGTCATGCATACGTCGCCGAACAAGATCTTCGAGACCGTGGTGTACCCGAACTACAGCCGGCGCATCAATCAGGCGGCCATGAAGCTCAGCCGCCTGCTCAAGCGCGGCGACGGTCTGTTCAACGAGACGATGCTGCCGACGGGGCCGGAATTTCCGCACGACACCTTCGAGCGCGAGATGCACATCAACGAGCAGGCGGCGCCCAAGCTCGCGGCGGAAGTTGAACGTCATGGCTTCCACGTCCGCTCGACCGAGTTCTGGGAGCCGCCGGCGAAGAGCGGCTATTTCGCCTCACGGCGATTGAACATCGAGCTGAAGCTGCTCGATTTCGTGCGCTTCCTGCGGCCGCTGAGCAACTATCCGCCACTGGACCGCTACTTCTGCAACCACATCTGGATGACGGCGGAGCGGCGCTGATGCCAGACATGCCGCTCTTGCATCGCAACGCGCTCGTGCTCGGCGTCGAGCGTCCCGCCGGGCGCACGGCCGCCGTCGCGCTCGCCGAGGCCGGTGCCGACGTCGCTTTCGTGACGCTGTCGCAGGAGACGCAGGCGGAGTTCGCGGCGAACAGTGCGGCGAACGAATGCTGGGCGCTCGGCCGCAAGGGCATCGCCCTCATCTCGCACGCGTCGGAGACAACGGTCCGTGAAGCGATCTCGGAGGCGGCGATCCAGCTCGGGCCGGTGAGCATCCTGGTCTATCACGCGCCGGCGCCGATCCCGCGCGCCACGCTCGGCGCCCTGCGCTCCGACCCGGCGATCGTCGTGCTGATCGCTGACGATACAGCTCCAGAAGAAGCGCGCGCGCTGCTCGCCTGGACGCGCGAGCTCGCGGACGCCGGCCTGCGCGCGAACGCGCTCCTCACCTCTCGCGCACTCGCCGATGCTTCTGGCCCGATCCTGAAGGAACACCACGCCCCAACGAGCGACTTCGCTCTCGCCGCCGCCGTCGTGTACCTGACATCCGACGTCACCGCCGCCGTCGAAGGCGCAATGTTGGTGTTGGGGTAGTAGTCCTGCGGGAGACTTTGATCGCTTGCGGCGCAAGACGGCGTGCACGGCGACAGGGGATCCACCGATTTCACGGATGCCAGAAGGGAGTTTCACGCCGCGTCCGCGTTGCGCCAGCTTCCATATCATCCAGTGGATGCGCAATCGCGTCACGGAGAGATCGACAACGCTGCGAAGGCTCAGCGCAGTATCTGCCCGATAATGTTCTCCGCTGGCACGAAGTCGCACTGTTGCGTCGGCTGGCAAGCTAACCCCCAGGCGTGTGAATCGAAGCTATTGCGCCGGCTGTCGCCGAGCACCCAGTACGAATTCGGCGGTACCGTCTTTGGCGGGTACGTATAGTTCGGCGGATCCTTGATGAAGTCCTCCTTCAGCGGGCTGCCGTTGACGAACACCGTCTCATCCCTCACCTCGACGGTGTCGCCAGGCACGCCGATGACGCGCTTGATGAAGTCGCGCGTCGTGTCGCCGGGATACTTGAACACGATCACATCGCCCCGGCTTGGCTGGCCGTGTTTGACCGTCGTCAACAGTTGGTTGTCGTGGAATGTTGGTTCCATCGAGCTTCCCTCCATTCTCCACGTGTGCATCCTCGCGCTCACATACAAGACGGCCAGAGCGACGAACGTTGACAGGCCGACTAATCCGACGATCGATACCAAGAGCAACCGTCCGGGCCGATTCAACCCCTTCTTGACGACCGCCGTGCCCGCAACCTTATCGTGCCACGTCTTGCCGTCGCCGTCCCAGGCTGCCCAGAGATACCCAACCCAGAGGGCAGCGCCGCTCACCATCGCCATCGCGGTCCGGATGAACCCCACACCCCACCCTGGACTGTCATCGCCACCGGCCCTAACTATGCGGATTCCGACGATCCGTTTACCAATCGTTGCGCCCATTGAGTTCGCAACCCAGCGATACACGAAAAGCAGGCCACTAGAGAGAGCAGCAGCGCCGTCGCCCAAACGCCTATCAGCCCTTTCTCCGTGTAGACATGCGGCAGTAACACGGCGAAGAGGCCAACCGCGATCGCCGCCGACGCAACTCCAGTGACCACGTAATCAACCAGAGCCCCTACAACGCGCCGCCAGAATGACGCTCGCGCATCCAAACCACGCTCTATCGCACCGCGTCCCTCAAAGGCGCCACATCCGCCCGCACCCCTCTGGAACCTCCAACCTCCAACCTCTAACCTCCAACATCCAGCCTCTAACCTCCAACATCCAGCTTCCGCGTGCCGACGATCGCCGGCTTGTCGGGGTCGAGGACGTAGCGGATGCGCGGGAAGCCGGTGTCGCAGACGGTGTACGAGGCGACGATCGGCCAGACCGGATCGACGCCCGCCGCATTCCACGCAGCGCGATCGAATGCGGCCACTTCGGGGCGGCCGCGCTCGGCGCGCTGGAAGCGGTACTCGGGGTCGACCTGCACGAGCACGCCGCGCTCGTCGCCCGGCGCGACGGCGAGATGCATGTTCGCGACGTACTGGATGTCGCCGCCAGAGATCGGTTCCGGGTCGATGAGCGACACGCGCAGAAGATCCCGTCCGTCCGCCGTCACCGAGCCGGAGATACGGTCGTGATAGCGCTGCAGCCGCACGTCGCCCGCCGCGCAGTCGAATCCCCACTGCCGCGCGAGCGCATCGCGCGCCGCAGGTGAATCGCAGTAGGCGCGCAGCAGGAAGCCGCGCGGCAACGCCGCCGCACGGCAGCCGAGCCGCACCTGCGCGAGGGTGAATGCGCCCACCGGACCCTCCGGATAGCGTGCGACGGTGAAGATGACGATCTGCGGGATCGTCGGGTGCAGCGCCTTCGGCAGCAGCGACAGCATCTGCGTGTCATCGATCTCGAACGTCACCTGCAGGATCTCGACGCCCGCGATCTCCCACGCCTCCGTATCGAAGCCATCCATCCGCGGCGCGTCGGCCAGCAGCGGCGCCACATCCAGGGTCCCGGAGTACGGCATCAGTTGCCTCCGGCGGCGGCTGTGGCGACGCTCGCGGGTGGCGTCGCGCGGTCGAAGCGGGGCATCACTTCCGACGCGAAGAGGCGCAGGCTATCGAGCACCTGCTGCTGCGGCACCGTCTCCGCCGCGTTGAGGAGGAAATTGATCCGGTCGACGCCCGCCGACTCCCAGTTCTTGACGACGCCGATGATGCGCTCCGGGTCGCCGATGCATAGCCCGTCGGGCACCTTGCCGCCGTCCGCCGGGCTGGCGCTCTCCTGCCGGAGCTGCGGCAGCAGCCCCTGCGACGGGTACGAGCGCGTCGGATACGCCTCGCGCGCGGCCAGTAGTTGCGACGCCATGTAGTTGAAGGTGCCCGCAAGCCGGCGCCCGGTATTGGCGCCGATCTCGCCGTCCTCATGGCAGTAGAGGAAGTTGACCGTGTTCACCTGCTCGTTGACGAACGCGCCGACCGGATCGCACTGCTTTATCCGCCGCCGATATTCGGTGATTTTCTTCTCTTGTTCCGCGACGCCACCGAACGTCAGGCCGAGGCTGCCGAGCCCGCGGTCCGCTGCATCGAGTTCGGTGCCGGGGCTCGTCACCGCCACCCACATCGGCGGGTGCGGCTTCTGGTACGGCTTCGGCAGGATCGCGCGCGACGGCATCGAGAACGCCTCGCCGCGATGGCTGAAGCGCTCCTGCGTCCACATTTTCGGCAGGCAGCGGACGATCTCGTCCCAGGTCTTCTTCGTATCGTCGGGGTCTGCCTGGAACCCGCCCAGTTCCGTCCAGGTCGCCGACCGCCCCGTGCCCATCTCCAGCCGCCCGCCGGAGAGGATGTCCAGCACGGCCGCGCGCTCGGCGATGCGCACCGGGTGATTGAACTGCGGCACACAGACGACGATGCCATGGCCGACGCGGATGCGCTTCGTCTGCATCGCGCAGGCGGTGAGGAACAGCTCCGGCGCCGACGAGTGCGAGTACTCCTCGAGAAAGTGATGCTCGACGCACCAGACCTGGTCGAAGCCCAGCTCGTCGGCGAGCCGGACCTGCTCGAGCGCGTTCATGTACACCGATCGCTCGGCCTCACCATCCCACGGCCGCGGCACGGAAAGCTCGTAGAAGATCCCGAATTTCATGAGGCACCTCGATGCAGCGGCCGCACCGCTGGCGCGCCCGCCGGCCGGAATGCGAGCGTACCACCGCCCTCCGCGCTCGGCAACCGCCGCTGGCGAGAACCCGTCGCTGCCCGCATGCATATTGGCACGAGCGGGTGGGCGGCCGGATCGACGGTGGATCGCGCGGCCGATATACTTGCGCCCGTGGCGCCATCGTCTAGAGGCCCAGGACGCCGCCCTTTCAAGGCGGAGATCGCGGGTTCGAATCCCGCTGGCGCTACCAACCATTTCGTATCTGGATCACGCGCCCGCGCGACGTGAATTGTGCGCAGCAGATATCCGTTGCGACCATTTGGCGGAAGCGAAACGTTGTCACGCGAGGGGGTGGTCCAGCGCCGCTGCCGCCACCCTCTGCTGGCTTGAGCAGATGCGCGTAGACGTCCATCGTGAACGCCGCCGAGGCGTGTCCGAGCCGCCTCGAGAAGGTGAACACGTCAGCTCCCAGCGTGTAGTACGCGATCTCCATCTCGTCGTCAGTGACGGCTTATCGAATCCGAGGTTGCATCGTCACTCCTGCCAACGCACTTCGTACAGCCGCACAGCGTCCTCGAAGCCCTTCAGCAGCGCTTCGCCGCGATCGGCGTAGACGTAGCTCTTGCCCGACAGCAGGTGGCGCAGGGGCTCCGGGATAAGAATTTCGCCGGCGCCGGCCTTCGCGGCGATCCGCGACGCCATGATCACGGTCGAGCCGAACAGGTCGCCGTCTTCCTCAATCGGCTCGCCGGCATTGAGGCCCACGCGCACGTGCAACGGCTCCGCCATCGATGCGTTTTGCGCGGCGAACGCTCGCTGCAGCGCAATCGCGCACTCCATCGCCTGTGTCACGGAGCCGAACGACGCCATGAAGCCGTCGCCCATCGTCTTCACCTCTGCGCCGTCGTGCAGCTTTAGTGTCGCGCGCGTGATGCGTTCGTGTTCGCGGAGCACGTCGCGCCCCTTCGCGTCCCCAAGGCGCTGCATCATCACCGTGTGGCCGACAAGGTCGGTGAAGAGGATCGTCTGCACCGCATACGCACCATTTTTCGGTGATGTCCTGCCCGGCTCGGAAGCGCCGTCCGCGATGAATTCATTCAGCACGTCCAGCACCTCGTCGATGCGTCCGGCGACGAGGTGGCTCATGATGCCTTGCGTCAGAGGCACCAACCGCGCCTCCGGAATGGCGGCGGCGAGGTCCTGCGCCAGACGGAACGCAAACATCGGATCGTCGCGCCAGTGCAAGACGAGAGTCGGCACGCGCACGAGCGGGAGAAGCGACGCGACGTCCGTCGTGTCGAAGCCGCGGATGAGGAGTTGCGCGACGAACTCACCCGATGCCGACTGGCTGTACACCTGCGCGGCGTGTACTCCCGCTTCAGGTAGCTCGCGGCGACCGGGAAGGTCGGCGAACACTTGCGCCGCCGTGTCCGGGTGCAGCCGGGCCAGCTCCGCAAGGCTGCGTACCTGCTCGATCGTCATCAGATCCGCCGCTCGCGCGAACGTGCGATGGAGGATCAGACGGCGCACTTGATCGGCATGCCGTGTCGCATACTCGATGGCGCGAGGACCGCTCAGCGTGCTTGCCCAGAGCGTGAACTGGCGCGCGCCCGCGGCATCGACCACGGCCTCCAGGTCGCGCGTGGCGGCGTCGTGCGAGATATCCGCGACATCGTGCTGTGAGAGCCCCGTCCCGCGCATGTCGTAGCGCACCACCCGCCTGCCGTGCCAGAGTCCACGCCAGAACCGCATTTGGTCCTCGATCAGGTGATCGAGCGCGAACGAACCGACGAACTCCGGACAGCACACCATGCCGGGGCCGTCGCCTTCGACGCAGTAGGCGATGCGGACGCCGTCCTCCGTCGTGCAAAATCGGATGTCGCGTTCCATGAGAGTTAGATTAGCTCATACATCCCGGGCGCGTTCGATCGAGCCAGGTGCTCGGCTGTTCGACGGCGACGGGCGGGACCTGCTCACCTAACCGACCGTCGTCGCCTTCTTGTGATCGGCGGCTTTCGGCGGCACCACGTCGACACTACCATCGCTATGAGCACGCAGGAACGAACGTGGCGTCAGGGCGGTGATGGTCACTGCGCCGCGGCGCGCATCATCGATCTCCGTGCTGTGCCGCGGCGCCGGCGTCAATCCCCACGCGAAGCGCACCGGGCGGCTCTCGCTGATCGCGGAGACGAGGGCGCGACGAATCTGTTCCTTCTGCGCGTCGGGCCATTCGTCGATGCAGCGCTGGACGAATCTCTCTGGGAGCTCGGCATCTCTGACGGCCTTGCGTAATTCCGGCTGCAGAGGCGCTTTCAGCGCTCCGCGCTTGTGCAAGAGCGCGATGAGGTGGGCAGCGTTCGCCCCGCGCCGGCGCGACACGGCGCGGTCAAGCGCCTTCGTCGTGCGCGTTTCTCCGGTTCGGAGCGCGGCGATGAACGTCTTCAGGCTCGACATCGGAGGCATCTGTCCTCGCTTCCTTGCGAAATCCACAATCTTGGTCGGGATCAACGAATCCATAATTTTACCACGCGGGGGACGACTGTCGGCGCAGGCTCAATCTCCCATGAGCCACCGGAAACCGAATCTAGCTACGCGAACTCCCGTCCGACGCGGCCGCCGCCCGCACCGGTTGTCGCAACTTATCGATTACATACAGGCGCTCCACCTCTCGGAGGTCTCGGCAACGATTCGCTTGATAAGCGCTTCGAGCTCGCCCGGCAAGGGTGCCGCCCGCAGATCCTTAGATGCATCACCGCGCGTCCAACCGACACGCTGTGGGGTCTCCGACGCTTTGCGCACCGAAAGTAAGGTTGCCGCGAGAGCACCAAGGTTCGAGATTCGACTCATGCAACGCGCCACCGCTCGAGTGCGGTCGTAGGTGCGACACATGAAAGGCATCCAACGCGATATCCGACCCGCAGCCAGATCGCTGGTATACACCGCCGGAGCGAGCGAAGACAAGCTCACCTAGCGCGCGTTATGGGCGTGGGCGGTCGTCGGTCATCCGCGCTCCTCTTGGAGGTTGGTGGAGACGGGGGAGAACCCACCTCCTACAAGGCCACCTAGAATCCGAAGCTAAAGCGCCGTTCCCGCTGCACGCCGGCGATTACATAGTCGTGTGGAGGGAGGCAGCTTGAACGCTCCTCGCCCTTCGCCCGACCCAAACGACCTGCCGCGATTCCTCTCACTTCTTTGGCCGCGACAACGACGTCCGAGAGATCCGCATCCCGAAGTACAACCAGTACGGCAATACGGGCGCCGGCTACTTCGACAGCGCCGAGGTTGCAGGGGTTGCGGCCCAAGAGTGGGACGGCAGGGCGAATCTTTACATAACTGTGAACCCGGTGCACCCGTCACTCCTCGCCCGCGCGGTCAATCGGATCGCCCCGCGCGCCGCGTCAACGACGGCGGACGGTGACATCACGCGGCGCGAGTGGCTGTTCATCGACATCGACCCGAGGCGCGCCAGCGGCATCAGCAGCACGACGGAAGAGCTCGCGGCTGCCGAAGCGTTACTTGCCGAACTCACGGCGTTTCTGACAGGGGAGGGTTGGCAGCAGCCGCTCACGTGCATGTCGGGCAACGGGTACTACGCGCTGTACCCGATCGAGCTGCCTAACGACGCCGGCGCCGTGGCCCTCGTGAAGCGGGTGCTCGAAGCGTTGGCAGCTCGGTTCGATACCGCTGCGGCACACGTCGACACCGGCGTCTTCAACGCCGCGAGGATCATCGCCCTCATCGGCACCAAAAAGATGAAGGGTGACCCGACGGCAGACCGCCCGCATCGGCGTTCGTGCATCGTCTCTACTCCCGACACGCTGGCTCCCGTTACGCGCGCGCAGCTCGAACAGCTCGCAGGCCATGGGTGCGCATCCGCTGCGGCGAAGCCGGCTCTTGTTGTCGTACCACGCTCAAACAATCTTGCGGCGGAGCGAAGCGGCTGCAAGGGCTGTACGCCGGCGCTGCCGGCGAAAGAGCGCGCCCTACTCGCCCTCCACGCGCTGAAGGAGGACCGCCAGGCGCCGCTCCTGATCCGCTGGACGCTGCCCGACCGCGAGCAGCCGGCGTACCACCGCCTGATCAGCACGATCAACGCCCTCAACTGCGAGCTGGCGTCGGTGATCATGGTCCTCCACGAACAGGCGGAAAAGGCGTCGCTCCGCCTCGCCTGGTTGCTGACGACGCAGGTGTGGGGCAGCGAAGTCGGCGTCTTGTGCGACTGGCTACTCAGTAGCTGCTCCGACCTCAACCGGACAGACCGCAAGCTCGTCAGACAGCTGCGGCAACGCGCGCCGACGATGAGGAAGCTTCCCTTCGACCTTACGAAGCCGGTCGAGCGCGAGCCTGACTGCGGCGACGAGCTGGGGCGCGCGCTCGCCATCTCCGTGCGAGACGCCCTTCTCCAACACTGGCCGGAAGTGCGCGCCATCGAGATCGTCGTCCAGGAGACAGCGGAGGAGCTCGACGGCGAGGACCCGTTGCATCCGGACGTGCGCCGCCAACTCGATGAGACGAAGCGCACGCTGGCGGAGGTGCATGAGGGCTTTGCGCCCTTCGCTGGAACGATGGAGCTGCCGGAACCCGAGGAAGACGCTGTCGGGATCGTGCGTAAGCTGATCGAGACGGTCATCAAAGGCTGACCTACCGCCGCCGAGGCGGACTCCGACTTAGCCACTATTCACTCATGGTGTGTGGGAGCAGGCGCTTCAAGGCCGACGCTTCGCGAAGCGGACGAACCGTTGTCGCGTTCGAGGAGAACGCTGCGCTCGGAGCTGGCGGCCAGAGGCCCACGGCCACTGTCTCAACATAAGCACATGTCAAGCGAGATACTTGACGGTCGGATACGTGCTGGCGTATGGTCGCAGCACCGCCTTGGTGAGTGCCGCGAGCTGACGCGACCCAATCTTGTCCGACTGCGGCGCGCTCGGCGCTTGAACTTATCGGCTCGCACATCGAGTCCCGAATGATGCGGATGCAGTCCTCATCCTCGACTCGCCGAACAGGAGGTGACGTACCAGCGAAGCCCATACTCCTCAACCTCACCGACGCCCTGTCCGGGCCCGGAGGGCCCGCAATCGCAAGGAAGTGATTATCAATGAAGAACGCATTTCGTCACACCGGTGTGCTGTTCATGGTGGCCGTCATCGGGCTCGCTGTGATCGGCGCTGGCTATGCGTTGTGGTTCCAGGTGCTGACGCTGAACGCCACGGTGTCCACCGGTGACCTCGACGTCCAGTGGTCGTCCCACGGCGCCGTCAAGGAGTACTCGCTAAACACCGGTGAGACCTTCATCCACGGTCCCAACGACCCGACCCCCGCCGACCCTGGGTTCATCGCGGCGAAGGCCGTGCAGACCTGCTCGCAGGACATTCCGGCCAGCGGCAACGGCCACGTCCTGAACATCGCTGACGCGAACCTCTACCCGTACGCAGGTTGCGTCCACCACATCGATATTCACAGCACCGGAACGACGCCCGTGCACATCGACACGTCGTCGCTCGATCTCAGCGGGCTGCGGTGCCAGGCGCCAGCCGGCACCACGTGCAACGCGCTGACGGACCTGCACGTCGCCGTCAGCGCATGCGTGAAGGCCGGCGACTCATCGACGGTGGGTGGCGGGCCGAACCAGCCATTCGCGACGGTGACGCCGCCGGCGACGCCGAACGCCAACATCTGGCAGCTCCACCAGAGCAACCGGATCAACTGCGACATCGAGATCTGGGCCAACCAATCGGCTCCGGAACACGCGACGTACACGGGCAGCATCAAGCTCCTCGCTTGCCAGTGGAACGAAGACCAGAACTGCACCTTCGCGAATACGGGCGGCCGCGACAACAACGAGACGCCGCTGCCGCCAACGAGTACGCCGGTGCCGCCGACGAGTACACCGGTGCCGCCAACCAGCACGCCGGTACCGCCGACCAGTACACCGGTGCCACCGACCGCGATTCCCACGGTCTAGGCTCTGATGTCGCGTAGGACGAGAGAAAGACGCATCGCATGAAGCGAAAGAGACCGCTGGTCGTGCTTGGCCTTGGCATCGTGCTCTGCCTCGCGCTGCTCGCAGTCGCGAACGCGCTCTGGTTTCAGACGCTGACGCTCCACGCCAACGTCTCCACGGCGGAGCTGAAGGTTGAATGGACCGGGATGTCCTGCCAGGACAACGAGACGGCGTCGGGGTTCCATTTTCGCGGCTGGCCTAATCCTTCGAAGGACGTCGGCAAGTTCGCCAACGATGTCGGCGATGACCTGACGCTGACGATCACCAACGCCTATCCGGGCTACGGTGTTGACTGCGAGCTGGAACTGATCGACACGGGGAACGTGCCGGTGCATCTCGAACAGTGGGAGATCACCGTCGACGACCCGTCGACGCCTCAGAACCCGGACCTCGTCGTGCACTGCACGCAGAGTCCGTGTAAGACGCGCCCGGGTGGGCCGGAGCTGGACGTACCGATCGGCGATCCGATCTATGGAGAACTGGTCGACGGCATCGGCTGCCAGCTACACGCGGGCGACCAGGAGGCGAGCAGCTTCCGTGTCGGCGTGCGCCAAACGGCGCATGAGAACACGACCTACGTCATCAAGCTGCACGCCCAGTTCAACCAATGGAACGAGTCCGCATGGAATGGCTGCGCTAACCCGAAATCGACGCCGGTGGTACCGGTGCTGCCGCTCGACGTGAATGGCACACCGTACGACCCGTCGCTGCTGGGTATATCGCACCAGCCGTAGTTATGGAGGCGGAGGCCAGGGCCGTTCGGTCCCGGCCTCCGCCCGTCAGATAGGGACGTCATGGCAATCACGGTAGTGCAAGGAGTGGCCGCATCTGTGAGGCAAGGCGTGCTCTCGGACTCGTCTCCGGATGCGCCGTCCCTCGAAGATTCGCACCCGGCCTTCGGTGGCGGAAGTAGCGTTGTTGGCCATCTTCTCGGTCTCGCCGTGGTACTGGCGTTCGGGGCTGCGTACCTCTGGCAATATCGACTCGACGGCGCGTACTGGCCGTCGTTCTGGGGCACCTACGCATTTGGACCCGCGCTCTGGGCGCTCGCTGCGGCGGTCGCCTGCGTCGCTTGGCGACGACTCCCTCGCGGTGAGCATGAATCGAACATGATCGTCTTTGCACTGATCGTCGGGTTGTTCGGCGTCGCCGTCACGATCTTAATTGGCGTCGCCACGGCAATGGGCCACTCTCCGTACGCGCACGCTCCTCGCTGGCTGTTGACGAACTTCTGGTACGTGGGCGCGCCGCTCGCCGCGTTCGAGTTCACGCGTGCGTACCTGCTCCGGAAGGCCCGTTCCTACCCGACCCTTGCCATCGCGAGCACTGCCGTGCTGTTCACGGCGCTGGGCGTGTCGTACCAGGAGCTCTTCAGCTGGACGGGCGCCCACCAAGAGAGTGTTTTTCTCGGAAGCCACCTGCTTCCCGATCTGGCATCGAACCTCCTCGCCAGCTTGCTCGTCTATCTGGGCGGGCCGTTCGCCGGGATCACCTACCGCGGTACAGCGCTCCTCTATCGTTGGTACTCGCCGGTGCTCGCCGACCCGCCTTGGCTCACCGCTTCATTCGTCGGCGTCGCCACACCTTCGGTGGGTGTCTGGGTCCTGGAAGGACTGAAGGGGACCGACGGCGAAGCTGAGGAAGAGGCCCGCCGCGGCCGCATCTCGGCGCCGTCGACGGCATGGGTGCTGACGAGCGTCGTCTCGCTGGGCATGCTCTGGTTCTCATTCGGGTTCTTTGGCGTCCGCCCCTCGTTCATCCCGAGTCATAGCATGGAGCCCGCGGTCTCCGCTGGCAGCGTCGTGATCACGAAAGACGTGAATGCCAAAGATGTGAAGGTCGGCGATGTCGTGATGTATGAGCTCAACGGCGCGAACGTGCTACACCGCGTCGTGGAAATCACGTCGCGCGGCATGTACTCCACGAAGGGAGACAACAACAATACAGCTGATCCGGCTCCGGTCTCGCCCGAACAGATACGCGGGCGGCTCGTATTCGACGTGCCGTACGTCGGTTGGGTGCCGATCTGGACGACGCGCGCGCTGCAGAAGCTGTCGGGACAGTGAGGCGGCGCGATACGGGACGCTGGCGCTACGTTGTCCCGGTGATCGGGGCTGCCGGCATGGCCTTCGCCTTGATGCCGATGACGCACGCGCTCTGGTTCCAAGCGTTGACCGCCGACGCCACGGTTACCACCGGCGCAGCGCCACCGATTTCTTCGGCCGTGGCGAGCCGTACACCGACGGCGCCTTCGGGTCCCGTCGGTGCCGCATCGCCGCCAACTTCCTGCGAACACGGCGCCGGTGTCATTGCTCTCCGCGATGACCCGGGCGTGGCTGGCGGCAGCCCGTGGCAGAAGACGTTCTCAATCACCAACACAGGGACGGCTGACGCAGTCGACCTTTTGCTCGGCTTGCAGATATCGAGGGGAACCGAGTTCGTCTCGCGTGTGGACTTCGGCAACGGTCAGTCGTGGATCACGGACGGACTTCCGCCGGCCACCCTGTTCCTCGTCGACAAGTTGGCTGTTGGTGCCGTTCGCCACGTTGCTTTGGTGATCACGATGAGCGAAGAGTGGTGGCGCGCAGGAGCGGACAACGACGCACAAATCGACGTGTCGGTGGTGAGCGCCCGGTGCGCGGATCCGGCGGTTTACGCGCTCCGAATCACCCTCGGCCCCGAGGGAGCGACGGCGACGCCGACGGTCGAAGGTTCGGCCACGGGCAGCGCATCGAGCACCGCGACGACCACACCAATGACCGAGACGGCGACGACCATTCCCAGAACGACCGAGACAGCAGTCGCGAGGGTGTCTGCGACCGCGGAAGCTTCCGTCACAACCACGCCAAACTAGCCCCGGACGCTAATGGGAGCACGGGGCACGGGCGACCAGCGATGCGGAACTACTCTTCGTACTTGAAGGACACCTTGACTTTCGCGCGAAACAGGGCGACCTTGTTGTCCTCGACGGTCATGTCGAGCTTCTCGACTTCGGCGACGCGGAGATCCCGCAGCG
>JBBRPY010000035.1:0-35242 GCA_038227375.1 Dehalococcoidia bacterium | reverse complement strand
GTCATCCCGCAGCTCATCGGCACGGCCACGCTCCTGCCTGCCGAGACGGAAGCGGCGACCGCAAGCATCGCTGCGGAATTGCGTGGAGAAGACCGATTCTGCCTCCTCGCTGATGGGTCCTACATCGTCGTGCTCGCCGAGACGGAGGGCGACCACGGACTCGTCGTCGCGCAGCGGCTGGGAACGGACCTCACTGTCCGGAGCGCCGGGATCAAACAGCGGAAGTGGCTCGTCGGCATCGCCCGCGATCCGCTCGATGTGAAGACCGAAGCGGCGCTGATCGAGCTGGCGCGCGCCGATGCAGCGGAGCGTGACGCTGCGTAGGGTCGCTGGGAAGTCGGAAGTCGGATATGCCTCCGGCCGAACTTCCAACATCCAACATCCACCTCCGACCAGCTTCCAGCTTCGCCCCTGTTGGCGTATCATGGGGTCACATCCAGCCAGCAGCGTGAAGGGATTTGGCGTCATGCCGCCGTTCAGCCAGTCGGGCAAGCTCTATAACGTCGCCGTCGTCGGCGCTACCGGGGTCGTGGGGCTCGCGTTCCTCAAGATCGCCGCGGAGCGCGCGTTTCCGATCAAGGAGCTGAAGCTCCTGGCGACCGAGCGCTCAGCCGGCAAGCGGATCCCGTTCGGCGAGGGCGAGATCGCGGTGGAAGCGACTACGCCGGACTCGTTCAAGGGCGCTGACTTCGTCTTCATTTCCGCCTCGGGCGCGGCGTCGCGAGAGTACGCGCCGATGGCGCGCGATGCCGGCGCCATTGTCATCGACGACTCCAGCGTCTGGCGTCAGGACCCTGACGTGCCGCTGGTCGCGCCGGAGGTGAATGCCGCCGACGTCGAGCAGCACAAGGGCATCCTAGCCATTCCCAACTGCTCGACGACGCCGCTCGTGCTCTGCCTGTGGCCGCTGCACAAGCTCAGCCGCGTGACGCGCGTGATCGCCGACACCTATCAGTCGGTGTCCGGCACCGGCACCGCGGCCGTCGCCGAACTCGATACGCAGGCGCGCGATTGGGCGGCGGGGCGCGCCACGGCGGCCACGGTATACCCCCACGAGATCGCCTTCAACCTCCTGCCGCAGATCGACTCCTTCATGGAGAGCGGCTACACGAACGAGGAGTGGAAGATGATGGCGGAGACACGAAAGATAATGCACGAGCCCGAGCTTCCGCTTTCGGCGACGTGCGTGCGCGTGCCTGTCTTCGTCGGCCATAGCCTCGCCGTCCACGTCGAGTTCGAGCGCCCGATGAGCGCGAAGGATGTCCGCGACGCGCTGCGCGATGCCCCCGGCGTGGTCGTGCAAGATGACCCGGCGGCCAGCCTCTACCCGATGCCGCAGACGGCGGCGGGGAAGGACCCCGTGTACGTCGGCCGCATCCGTCAGGACATGTCAAACCCGAACGGCGTCGCGATGTGGATCTCCTCCGACAACATCCGCAAGGGCGCCGCGCTGAACGCCATCCAGATCGCCGAAGAGATGGTGTCGCGCGGGCTGGTATAGCTAGGCAGCGCAATCCCTGACCACGGAATGCGATCGCGCTGGAGAGACATCTGTGGAACTCGGCCGCGTCCTCACCGCCATGGTTACGCCATTCGCCGCCGACGGCTCCGTCGACTACGGGCAGGCGCGGCGGCTGGCTCTAGCGCTGCTCGACAGCGGCTCCGAAGGCGTCGTCGTCACCGGCACGACCGGAGAGGCGCCGACGCTGACAATGCCGGAGAAGCTCCGCCTCTGGGGCGAAGTGGCCGATGCGGTGCGGGGGCGCGGCAGCGTCATCGCCGGCTCGGGCGACAACTGCACGGCCGACAGCATCGAATGGAGCCGCGAGGCCGCGCGCACCGGTGTCGACGCGCTGCTGCTGACAACGCCCTACTACAACAAGCCGACGCAGGAGGGCATGTTCCGGCACATGGCCGCCATCGCCGGCGCCGTGGATCTGCCCTGCATCCCCTACAACATCCCCGGGCGCACTGGCGTGAACATGACCGCCGAGACGCAGGTCCGGCTCTCGTTCATCGGCAACGTCGTCGGCGTGAAGGAGGCGAGCGGCGACCTCGCGCAGATCGCGGCGATCGTCGAAGGCGCAGCTCCCGGCTTCCGCATCTGGTCCGGTAACGATGAGGATACCTTTGCGCTGATGGCACTCGGCGGCTACGGCGTGATCAGCGTGATCACCCATCTCGTCGGGCGGCAGGTGGCGGCGATGGTGCGGGCGCAGGCAGCAGGGCGCACGGCGGAAGCGGCGGAGATCCACAGGCGCTTGCTGCCGCTGATCGACGCGATGTTCTGTGTGACGAACCCGATACCCCTGAAGTACGCGATGAACCAACTCGGCTTCCCAGCCGGCCCCTTGCGCCTGCCGCTATGCGAGCCCGACGAAGCATCGGCCGCGCGCATCATGGCGGAGGTGCGCCGCCACACGATCGACCTGCCGCTGCCGGTGTAGATCGGTTGCCCGGACGACGTGCAGTGAGGACGATCGATCCAGCGCCTCATTCCGGCGGACAATGTTGGAGCAACACTTCGTGACGCTGCCACCACCGCTCGACGCATGGCGCCCGTTGTCGGTCGCCGAAGTCGCGACATTCGCGCCGATGGGTGTCACCTGGTGGGTCGCCGGTGGCTGGGCGATCGATCTCTTCCTGGGACGGCAGACGCGGGCGCATCAGGACTTCGATGTTGCGCTCTTGCGCCGCGACCACCATTCGCTGCGTCGACTCGAACAGAGCTTCGCGCTCTACATTGCGCATGACGGCGAGCTTATGCCGTGGGACGGCGCGCCGCTGAACGACGTGTATCACCAGTTCTGGATGCATCGGCACGGCGATGACTTCTGGGCGTGCGAAGTGCTTCTGGAAGAGGCGCACGAGGACGCGTGGATGTTTCGGCGCAAGCCCGAGATATCGATCCCTATCGCAGAGTTCGGTGAGCTGACTGCCAACGGCATCCCCTTCGTCACGCCGACGGTGGCGCTGCTCTACAAATCAAACAGACACGAGACCGACAGAAACGCGGCCGACTTTCGGGCGGCGCTGCCGGCATTGAATCCGGGCGATCGTCGTTGGCTGCGCGCGGCCTTGGAGACGACGTATGGGACGCACCCATGGCTGGCAGAGATTTAGTGGGCCCCACCCACGCTTGCCTCCCGCGCACCTGCCCGCGACAATCCGTCTCACACCAGACGGAGGCGAGCGCATGAAGATCCATGAGTTTCAGGCGAAACAGATTCTGGCGAAGTACGGCGTCGCCGTGCCGAAAGGGCGCGTCGCAAGCTCGCCCGACGAGGCGCGGGCGATCGCCCAGGAGCTCGGCGGCAAGGTCGTCGTCAAGGCGCAGATTCACGCCGGCGGGCGCGGCAAGGGCGGCGGCGTCAAGCTCGCGGACACGCCCGACGAAGCCGCGCGCGTCTACCCCGAGATTCTTGGCATGCAGTTGGTGACGCATCAGACGGGGCCACAGGGGCAGCAGGTGAAGACGGTGCTGATCGAGGAGCAGATGCCGATCGCGCGCGAGCTCTACCTCGCGGCGCTAATCGATGGCGCCAGCGGCCGCGTGGTGATGATTGCGAGCGCGGCGGGCGGCATGGAGATCGAGGAGGTCGCGGCAAAGACGCCGGAGGCGATCCATCGCGTGACCATCGATCCGGTCACGGGCTTCCAGCCGCATCTGGCGCGGGAGCTCTGCTTCTCGCTGGACCTGACGGGTGAGCTGATGAAGCCCGCCACCCAGCTCATGTCCGGACTCTACGACGCCTTCATGGCGAACGACGCCTCGCTCGCGGAGGTCAATCCGATGGTGGTCACGACGGACGGCCGCGTCCTCGCGCTCGATGCGAAGATGAACATCGACGACAACGCGCTGTTCCGCCACAAGGACATCGAGGCGATGCGCGACAAGGACGAAGAGGACCCGAGCGAGGTGGAGGCGGCGGAGAAGGGCATCACCAACTTCATCAAGCTCGACGGGAACATCGGCTGCCTCGTCAACGGCGCCGGCCTCGCGATGGCGACGATGGACAGCATCAAGCTTGCGGGCGGCGAGCCGGCCAACTTCCTCGACATCGCGACGGCGAACGACGTGAACAAGGTGGTCGATGCGCTGAAGATCATCGCCGGCGATCCCAATGTGAAGGCGATCCTGGTCAACATCTTCGGCGGCATGGCGCGCGTCGACGTCATCGCGCAGGGCATCATCGAGGCGCAGCGCCAGATGCCGACAGCGATCCCGGTAGTGGCGCGCCTCGCGGGCACCAACGTCGAGGAGGGCGAGCGCCTGATCCGCGACAGCGGCCTGCCGGTGATCCGCGCCGATGAGCTGGGCGATGCAGCGACGAAGGCGGTCGCCGCCGCGCAAGCGGCGGCGTAGACATGGGACCAATCGAGACGGCAATCCGGAAGACGCACAGGCCGGGCCAAAAGGTGCTGACCGCAGTGCAGAAGCGTCCATTCGTTATAACTGCGATCAACGAGCAGGGAATTGTACTGCTTCTGGGCAGCGGTCACGCGACCCCCATCTCTTGGCAATGTCTGGAGAGAATAGCAGGCTTCCTCCGCGGTGCTGGCTGGGTCATGGTCGGACAACTTCACTCGAGCGAGATCAGACCAGACACGTTAGACGGTTACCTGAAGCGCCATCTGAAACGCGCTGCCGCCGGCTATGTCGCAGTGATGTTGACTCAGGCTATGGTCGTGGATCTCGGCAGGTTTCCCCTGCGTGTGCGGTTACGCGAGGGATTCTGACACGTCCGCGCGACCGGAGCGTCATCGGGCGATCGTACCCTGAAAGTGAGCACGATTCGTGGCCGTGACTGACGAGCTGAAAGAGCAACGGCTGCCGTCGCTGACCGGACCGCCGGAGACGAGCGTCCGCGCGATGATGGGGACGACGGCCTTCATGGTGCGCGGGCGCATGTTCGCCTTCTGGATGCCAGAGGGCATCGTCCTGAAGACGCCGCGCGATGGGCACGCCGACCTGATCTCACGCTTGACCTCGACGCCGTTCGCCGGACCGCAGGGCCGCGGCTTCGGCGAATGGATGTCGGTCGAGGTGACGCCCGAGAACATCGCCGACGTGCGCACGGCGATCGACGACGCCCGCAAGCACGTCGCCGGGACGGCCAGGGCCACCGCCCGCCGCAAGAAGCGCTGACGAGGTCGCCGGACGTCAGAAGTCGGAAGTCGGACAGATCGCAGGGATCCAAGCAGTCTCGCTTGCGCGACTCCTTTTACTTGGTCGTGGCATCGCGCGATGGCGTGGCCATGTTCTCGCGTCTGCCACAGTCCGCTGCTACCATCCCCCTGAACATCGCTCGACCTGCGGGCGCGTTTCCGACTTCCGAGTTCCCGGAGACTTGCGGACATGAGCGTACTGGTGAACGGCGGCACGCGGGTGCTGGTGCAAGGCATCACCGGCAAGGAAGGCAGCTTCCAGACGCAGCGCTGCATCGAGTACGGCACGAAGGTCGTCGCCGGCGTGACGCCGGGGCGCGGCGGTGAGAAGACGGAGCAGGGCGTGCCGATCTTCAACCGCGTCTCGCACGCCGTGCGGGAGACCGGCGCGGAATGCGCGCTGATCTTCGTGCCGCCGCCTTTCGCCGCCGACGCGATTCTCGAAGCTGCCGATGCGGGCGTGCCGCTGGCCGTCTGCATCACCGAAGGCATCCCGACGCTGGACATGGTGCGAGTGAAGCGCGCGATCGCGGGCGGTCAGACGCGGCTGATCGGACCCAACTGTCCGGGCGTGATCACCGCCGGCGAGTGCCGCGTCGGCATCATGCCCGGGAACGTGTTCATGGCCGGGAACGTCGGCGTCGTCTCCCGCAGCGGCACGCTCGTCTACGAAGCGGTGGACCAGCTGACGCGCCGCGGCATCGGGCAGTCCACCTGCATCGGCGTCGGCGGCGACCCGATCATCGGCACGACCCAGCGCGAGGCGCTCCAACTGCTGAACGAGGACGCCGACACGGCGGCGGTCGTCCTCATCGGCGAAATCGGTGGCAGCGCGGAACAGGAAGCGGCGGCCTACATCAAAAAGCACATGCGGAAGCCCGTCATCGCCTTCATCGCCGGTTCGACGGCGCCGCCCGGCAGGCGCATGGGCCACGCGGGCGCGATCATCTCCGGCAACACCGGCACGGCGGCATCGAAGAAGGAAGCGCTGGCCGCCGCCGGCGTCACGATCAGCGACTCGCCCGCCGAGATCGGCATGACCACCGAGCGCGTCCTCCGCGAACAGGGCCTGCTGTAGGTGAGGCCTTTAGAGGCTGGACGCTGGAAGCTGGGGACAGGAAGCGGGTTCGAACCGAGCACAAGGATCCGCGACCAGCGACCAGCGACTACCGACCAGCGACTCAGGACCAGCGACCAGCGACGAGCGACCAGCGACCAGTCAGCGACCAGCAACTAACCGATGCCGGTTGTCGCGCTTGCGCTGCTCCTGGCCGCCGCGATTGCGCACGCCACCTGGAACTACTTCGCTAAGGGTGCCAACAGCAGCGCCGCCTTCATGTTCTGCTTCGCGGCGCTCGCGGAGTTGGTCTACCTGCCGCTCGCGGTCGGCGTCTTCCTCTACACCCGCCCCGCACTCGGCTTCGATGCTCTGTTCTTCGTCAGCGTGTCCGGCGCGCTGACGGTCGCCTACTTCCTGCTGCTGACGCAAGGCTACAAGGTCGGCGACCTGTCGCTCGTGTACCCGCTGGCTCGCGGCACGGGGCCGGCGCTTTCTGTCGCCGGGGCGATTGTGCTCCTGGGCGAGCGTCCCTCGGGACTCGCGCTCGGCGGCGCCGCGCTCGTCGTCGCCGGCATCTTGGTCATGTCGTGGACGCCACACGTGACATCGCGCGCCGATGTGCGGCGCTCGATCTTCTTCGCGCTCGCGACGGGCGGCTGCATCGCCACGTACACACTGTGGGACAACAAGGGTGTCACGATCGTCACACCGATCCTCTACAGCTACGGCCTCCACGGCGCAGCGATGACCCTACTGGCTCCGCTCGTGCTGACATCCGCGGCCGGGCGCTCGGCCGTCGCCACTGTGCTGCGCGAGCAGCGCCGCGCCGTCGCGGGCATCGGCATCTTGAGCCCGGGCGCGTACATCCTCGTCCTGGCGGCGCTGACGCTGGCGCCGGTGAGCTATGTGGCGCCGGCGCGCGAGGTCAGCATTCTCTTCGGCGCGCTGTTGGGGCTTCGGCTGCTGGGCGAATCGGACGCGCGGCGGCGCCTGACCGGCGCGACAGCGATCGTCGCGGGCATCTTCGCGCTCGCTCTGGGGTAGACGCTCCGGCACCGGTCGGGCACGAGAAGCAATCGGGCTGGCGCGCCGGATGATCGCGGCGTCAGAATGTCGCACGGGATCCAGCCGGAAAAGGACGATCGATGCAAGCTCAGGACCTCGCGCGTGCACTGACTGACATGACCGCCGCGCGCGGTGAGCTGCTCGCGCTCGTCTCCGCAACGTCCGCCGATGACCTCGCGCGCTCGCGGCCGGGTGGGTGGACGCTGCGTCGCGTCCTGCATCACGTGATCGAGTCGGAGGCGGTGTACGCGAAACTGCTGGCGCATCAGTGCGGGGTGACGGCGTCCGGCATCGACACGACCGAACCCGCCGATGGGCCGGATGCGGCGGGAAAGCTGGCCAGCGCGCGCGGCGTCGTGACGGCGCTGGTCGACGGGATCGACGACGAAACGCTCTACCGGCTCGTGCGCTTCGGGCACGAGGAGTACAGCCCGCTCAGCGTGCTCCAGAACATCGCTTCGCACGACCGCGACCACCAAGCGCAGATCGCCGAGTTATTGCGAAGCACGACGCCAGCGGCGCCGGCGACGCCGGGTGTGCGGACGGCAGACGGCGTCGCGGTCCGACCGGCGCGCGCGGAGGATCTGCCGCGGCTCACGGAGATCTACAACCACTACGTCGTGCAGACGCCGACGACGTTCGACCTGGAGCCGTTCACCCTCGAACAGCGGGCGCAGTGGTTTTCGCACTACGCCGCCACGGGGCGCCACCGGCTGCTCGTCGCCGAACGCGATGGTGCGGTTGTGGCGTACACAAGCTCGAGCCAGTTTCGTCCGAAGCGCGCGTACGAGACGACCGTCGAGATGACCGTCGTCTGCGCGCCCGAGGCTGTCGGCTACGGCATCGGCCAGCGGTTGTACGAAGCGATCTTCCCGGCGTTGGCAGCGGAAGACATCCACCGCGCGGTGGCGGCGATTACGCTGCCGAACGACGCCTCGTGCCTACTGCACGAGCGGTTCGGATTCCATCGGGTCGGGGTGCTCCGGGAAGTCGGCCGGAAGTTCGGGCGGTACTGGGATGTCGTTTGGTACGAGCGGGCGCTGCCGTGACGGCACCGAGAGATCTCGCCAGCCAAGCTGAGGCCGTGGCGATCCGCCGTCCGACTTTCTGACTTCCGAACTCCAGCGCGCGGCCCTCATCCTCGCCTTCGGCCACCCTTCTCCTACAAGGGGAGAAGGGCGCATAGCAGCAGAGCGCCAAGGTTAAACTCCCTTTCCACCGCGTGGAGAGGGAGCCGCATTGACGGTCTCCGGCGTGAGGTTCGCGAATCCACCTCGGTGGTAGATAGCCGAGCTGGCCGATGTCTCGGGCTGGGCCAGGTCGACATCACGAGATGATCATCCGCACGATCCGCTCTCCCCTTGTGGGAGAAGGGTGGCCGCGGAGAGGGTGAGGGCAGGCTCAGAGCGCGCCAAACTCCCGCGCCAACGCCAGGATGTCCTCGGAGGTGAAGAAGCTGCGGCGCGCGTTCACCCAGTGGTCGTGCTGCGCGTCGTACTGCCCGTTGTACTCGTCTTGGATGCGGTCGTAGATCTGCTTCACCACGCGGCTGGTCTCCTTGACGCGGGTGGCGCCGCCCTGGCGCTCGAGCTCTCGGTTCAGCACGGAGATGATGCCCTCCGAGCCGGATAGGGAGCCGACGCGGCTCAGCTCCACCTCATCGCGGCCGAAGAGCGACGCCGCGAATGGCAGGTAGATCAGCCCGCCGGGGGCCGCGTCCTGGCGCCCGATCCCGGACTGATGGATGCCGGCCGTCGTCGTGAACACTTCGCCGATCAGCGGCAGCCGGTCGTTCAGCTCGATGACGCCGCCATCGACAAGCTGGCGCATCTCGTCGAGGACGGTGAGGTCGAATCCGGGGTCGCCGTAGTGGCGCACGAGGGCCGCGATCATCTGTTCCAGTGACGTGTTGCCCGTGCGTTCGCCCAGGCCCGCGAAGGCAACGTTCACCTTCTTGGCGCCGTAGCGCCAAGCGGCGATCGAGTTTGCCGTGGCGAGGCCGAAGTCGTTGTGGCCGTGGAACTCCAGCTCCGCGCCCGTTTCGGCGCGGAGCACCGTGAACAGGCGAGGCACCCCCCAGGGCAGCGCCGCGTACGGGTCGGGGCTGCCCCAGCCGATGGTGTCACAGATGCGGAACTTCGCGATGCCCTTGCTCTCCTCCATGACGCGCTGCATGAAGGGGATCACCCAGCCGTAGATGTCGGCGCGCGTGCAGTCTTCGAGATGGACCCGCGGTGTGATGCCGTTCTCCAGCGCCGTCCGGATCGGCTGCAGGTACTTCTCGATCGCCTCTTCCTTCGAAGCGAAGCCAAGCTTGTCGAAAATGTGATGGTCGGAGGCCGAGGCGAGCATGCCCGTCTCCTTCACGCGGCCTTGCCCCACTTCGACCAGCAGCTTGATGTCCTTCGGCGTCGCGCGCGTCCACGTCGTCACCCGCGGCCAGACGTAGCCGCGCTCGAGCAGCTTCTCGAGCGTCCAGACATCGCGCTTCTGGTAGATGAAGGCCTCGACGGCGTAGATTGCGCCGGACCCCTTATCGAGCTGGTGCAGCAAGTCGTAGTAGGCCAGCCGCACTTCCGGCGGAAACACGGCGAAGCGGCTGTCCTGGGCGCCATCGCGGAGCGTCGTGTCGGTGATCAGCTTCGGCAGGTCCTCCGCCATCGAAGGCGGCGTCACCGGCTCCGGTTCGAGCGTCACCGGGGGCAGCTGTCCGCCGTAGTTGTAGTAGACGGCCTCGGCATTCACGTTGGTCGCGGTGACCATGGCTCTTCCTCCCGGCTCAGATGCAGAATTCGCCGCGCTCTCTATACCTGAAATCGTTATAGACTATAACTAGGCTTCCCGGTAGCGACGAACGCGGCGTAGCGCCAAGCGTCATGAACTCGTAACACGGCGCGGCTATGGTACGTTGAGTCGAGGTAGCTGTACAGGATGTCGCGCTTCTTCGAACGCCGGTTGATCGTCCGCACCGCCGCCAGTCTCGCGCTGCTCGGCATCCTCATCTGGCGCATCGACTTCGGCAGCGCGGCGCACGCGATCCGCGCCGCGAACTACGTCTACGTCGTGCCCGCGCTCTGCCTCTTCGGATTGGCGAAGCTCCTGGTGACCCAGCGCTGGCGGCTGATGATGTCGACCTTTGCCGACCTGCCGCTGAAGCCGCTCTTCGGCATTCTGCTCGTCTCCAACCTCGCTAACAACGTCGTGCCGGCTCGGATCGGCGACATCATTCGCGTACAGGTGCCCGCCCAGCGCTACGGCGTCAGCCGCGCCCGCCTGGCGGCCACCGTCTTCGCGACGGAGTCGCTCCTCGACGGCCTGGCGTTCGCGGTCCTCGGCCTGATCGGACTGGCACTGATCAACCTGCACGGCTTCCCGACGAGCATCTTCTGGGGCGTCCTCGGCCTTGTCGCCGGCGGCCTCATCGCCGTCGTGCCGATCGCTCATCTTCGCCTGCAAGATGGCTGGCAGTGCCGCGGCGTCCTGGCGCGGCTGCCCGACCGTGCGCAGCACGCTGTCGAGACGTCCGTGCCTCATTTCATCGAGGGGCTCGCCGTCTTTCGGGAAAGCCGCCTGGCCGCGCAGGCGATCGCGCTCTCCTTCGCCATCTGGCTGCTGGAGGTAGCGATGTTCGCGCTGTTCGGCCTCGCCTTCGGCATCCATCTCTCGATGCCGGCGTGGATGCTGATCATGGTCGCCGCCAACCTGGTCAGCGCGGTGCCGATCACGCCCTCGAACATCGGCACCTACGAGGTGGCGGTGACGGAGCTGGTGAAGGCGCTCGGGGTGAACGCCGGCGACGCCGTCGCGCTCGCGATTGCCACTCACATCTTCAACATCCTCTGGGTGACGGCTGCCGGTTCCATCGCCATGTGGGCGCTCGGCATCAGCCTCGAGGACGTCTTCTCCTTCGGGAAGACGAAGGAGGACGAACCGCCTCCGCCGCGAGAAGAGCCGGTGCTGACCGACGAAGCCGCGCACGCCGCGCACGCCCACTAACGGGCGACGCCACCCGCTGCTCTCTCCACAGCGTGGGGAGCTCGCTTAGCCGCGCGTCGTGCGCTGCGCAGCGTCACCGGTCCAAACATTGTGGGAGAGGGGTGCCCGAACGGGCGGGGTGAGGGCCCCGCCGCGGATAGAAGGTGGAACGGAAGCCGGCAGTCATTCCATCGCCCATCTTCTATCGTCCGTCCTCTGGCGGAGGGCTTGGCCGAAGGCTGTGTGATGCCTCTACCCTAGCTCCGCGAGACCTGCGCGCAGGCCGTCTAGCCTCGCGCGCACGGCGGCCAGGCGGTCCTGCTCGACGGCGATGATCTTCTCCGGCGCCCGCGAGCGGAACTGCTCGTTCGAGAGCTTGGTCTCGATGCGGGTGGCCTCCGCCTCCACATCGGCGATCTGCTTCTGGAGGCGCGCTTGCTCGGCAGCGAGGTCGAAGAGGCCCGTCAGCGGCACGATCACGGTGACGCCTTCGAGCACGGCCGTCGCGGCCTGATCGCGCGGCGCTTCGGCCATCGCGGCGACGACGCGCAGCGGCTTCACGCGCGCGAGCGTCTCGATGTAGCGCGCGCCTGCCGCTAACATCTCGCGCTGCTCGTCCGACACCGCGTACGCTTCGATGAATCGCGCCGGCTCGACCTTCTTCTCCGCCCGGATGTTCCGGATCGCGCGCACGACATCGATCAGCAGCTCCATCTCGCGCTCGGCAGCGGCGTCGTGGTAACCGCTTTCTCCGCGCGGGAACGCGGCGACGATCAGCGCTTCCTCGTCCACGCCATCAAGCTTGCGCGCGAGCGCCTGCCAGATCTCCTCGGTCACGAACGGCATCACCGGATGCAGCAAGCGCAGGCAGCGGTCGAGCACGTAGGCCAGCACCGGAAGCGGCGACGGGCCCGCCGCATCCTCGCCACGGACGCGCACCTTCGCGATCTCGATGTACCAGTCGGCAAACTCTGCCCAGACGAACTCGTGCACCTGCCGCGCCGCCTCGCCCAGCTCGAATTTCCGCATCTGGCCGTCCACGCTCCGCGCCAGCCCTTCGACGCGCGACAGGATCCAGCGGTCCTCCAGCGGCGCGTCGGCTGCCGGCATCCGGTCGGGCAGGCGCACCGTGCCTTCGCCGATCATGGCAAGGACGAAACGGGCGGCGTTCCACAGCTTGTTCGCAAAGTTGCGCCCGGCTTCGACGCGCTGGTCCGAGAGCCGCATGTCGTTGCCCGGTCCGCTCGAGGTGATCAGCGTGTAGCGCATGGCATCGGCGCCGAACCGCTCGACGACGTCCAGGGGGTCGACGCCGGTACCGAGCGACTTGCTCATGCGCTGCCCGTGCTCATTGCGCACCGTGCCGTGAAGGTACACCGTGCTAAACGGCGCCTCGCCGGTGCAGTAGAGGCCCATCATGATCATCCGTGAGACCCAGAGGAAGATGATGTCGTAGCCCGTCTCCATCACGGACGTCGGGTACCACCTCTTCAGGTCGGGCGTGTCGTTCGGCCACCCAAGCGTCGAGAACGGCCACAACCCCGACGAGAACCAGGTGTCGAGCACGTCCGTCTCTTGCAGCAGATGCCCGCCGCCGGTGGGTGAGCGCTCCGGCGTCTCGATAGAGACGATCGGGGTCGCCTCGATGCCCGTCCACGTCGCGTGTTCGACGATCATCTCGTGCGTGATGCCCTGCGCGCGCAGCTCGTTGTACGTGCCGACGAGCGGCGCCGCATCCACGTGTTCGCGATAGGTGACGATCATCCGGTCGCCGTCCTCATCGGCGCTGTACCAGACGGGGATCCGGTGCCCCCACCAGAGCTGGCGCGAGACGCACCAGTCGCGGATGTTCTCCATCCAGTTCAAGTACAAGTGCTCGAAGCGCTCCGGCACGAACGCAATGCGCCCTTCGCGCGCGACGTCGATGGCGGGCGCCGCGAGCGCGCTCATGCTCACAAACCACTGCCACGACATCAGCGGTTCGACGACGGTATGGCAGCGCGTGCAGACGCCGATGGTCATCTCGTGCGGCTCGATCTTCACCAGGTAGCCCAGCTCTTCGAGGTCGCGCACGATCACCTGCCGCGCCTCGTACCGGTCCATTCCGGCGTAGGGGCCGGCTTCGGTGTTGAGGGTGGCGTCGAGGTTCATCACATTGAGCGTCGGCAGGCCCACCCGCTGGGCGATCTCGAAGTCCACCGGGTCGTGGCCGGGCGTCACCTTCAGCGTTCCAGTTCCGAACTCCATCTCGATAGCCTCATCGGCGACGACCGGGATCTCGCGCAGGATGACGGGCAGCAGCACCGTGCGCCCGACCTTGTCGGCGTACCGCGGGTCCTTCGGGTTCACGGCGACGGCCACATCGCCGACGAAGGTCTCGGGCCGCGTCGTCGCCACGGTCATGTACTCGTCCGCCGTATGCGGCTTCCCGTCCGCGTCGCTGCCGTCGACGAGCGGGTAGCGGATGTACCAGAGGTTTCCCGGTTGATCCTCGTGCTCGACCTCGAGGTCGCTGAGTGCGGTGCGGCAGCGCGGACACCAGTTGATCATGCGCTCGCCGCGATAGATCAGCCCGTCGTCATGGAGCTTCTTGAAGGCGGTGCGGACCGCGAGCTGCGGCCCCTCGTCCAGAGTGAAGACTTCTTGCGACCAGTCGGCCGAGGCGCCCAGCTTCCGGTGCTGGTTGGCGATGATCGGGCGATAGCGACCCACCCACTGCCAGACGCGCTTCTCGAACTCGTCGCGGCCGAGGTCGTGGCGGCTCAACCCCTCCTTCGCCAACTGCTTCTCGACGACGTTCTGGGTGGCGATGCCGGCGTGGTCGACGCCGGGCACCCAGAGCGTCGGGTCGCCCAGCATGCGGTGCCAGCGGATGAGGATGTCCTCCACGGTGTCGGTGAGCGCGTGGCCGACGTGCAGCTCCCCGGTGACGTTCGGCGGGGGCATGACGATGCAGAACGGCTCCTTCGACGCATCGGGACGCGGCTTGAAGTAGCCCCGCCGCTCCCAAAACTCGTAGACGCGGTCTTCGGTGGCCCGCGGATCGTACGATTTCGCCATCTCCTGCGACGTCGCGTCAGGCTGCGTCATACGGGTCCTCTCTGGTCTCTCGCGTGCGCGGGCGATCGACGCGCGAGCACGTGCCGGTCATCCGCTCGCATTCGTGATCGGGGCACGAAAATGCCCCGACTCGCATCGGGGCCCGCTCCGAATTCTGCACACATCAGCATCCGGTCAACGGGACACCCGCACCGATACGACCGCTCCGCTGCCGCCGGCCCCGCTGGTCAAGGCGCATCATACCGAATCGATGCGCCCACGCCATCGCCGGCTGCCGCGCTCAACCGGGACGGAGAGCAGCGCTCGTCCGTGTCCGCCGCGCCCGGGACAATCTTCATCCGCACGGCCGCGCGGGCGGTCAGCCGGTGTACTTCTCGACGGTCGCCTCATCGCGTGGTTCGGCATCGTCCGGGTTTAGGCCGGCGGCGCGGCGGGCGCGGCGCTGACGCAGCAGATCCCAGCACTGGTCGAGGGTGACGCCGAGGCGCTTCAACTGCTCGCGCTCGGTCTCGTCGGCCTCACCGCCCGACTCCTTCTCGAACAACGCGTGTTCCTCGCGGGCGAGCTCGTTGATATGGTCGAGCAGCGTCTTGTCATCCATGTCTCATCCTCATCGAAATACGGCCGGTGGCGGCACGCAACCGTGCGTGCCCCACCGATCATGCTGTCTCATCAGGCCGCTACGCCGTCACCGCCGCGCGCTCCATGCGCTTGCCGACGGCATCGGCGATCTTCGCGACGTGCTCCATCAGGCTCGAGAAGAGGTCGAAGGTCAGCGACTGCGCGCCGTCGCTGAGCGCGTGCTCGGGGTCCGGGTGCACTTCGAGGATCAGTCCGTCGGCGCCGGCCGCCACCATGCCCAGGCTCACCGGCTCGACGAGCTTGCGCTTGCCGGTGCCATGGCTGGGGTCAGCGACGACGGGCAGGTGGCTCATCTCCTTGACGAGCGGAATGGCGTTGATGTCCATCGTATTGCGCGCCGCCGTCTCGAAGGTGCGAATGCCCCGCTCGCAGAGGATGACGTTGCGGTTGCCCTTCGCCAGGATGTACTCGGCGGCGAGGAGCCACTCCTGGATCGAGGACGACATACCGCGCTTCAGTAGCACGGGCTTGCCGGCCTTCGCCACTTCCTCGAGGAGGAAGAAGTTCTGCGCGTTCCGCGTGCCGATCTGCAGGACATCGGCGTACTTCGCGATGTCCTGCACCGAGGCTTCCGACATCACCTCCGTGACCACTGGCAGCCCCGTCTCCTCGCGCGCGGCGGCGAGCAGCTTCAGGCCTTCCAGCTCCAGCCCGCGGAAGCTGTAGGGCGATGTACGCGGCTTGAACGCGCCGCCGCGCAGCATCGACGCGCCGCGGGCGCGCATCGCGCGCGCAGTGGCCATCAGCTGCTCCTCGCTCTCGACGGCGCAGGGCCCGGCGATCACTGTCACGCTGCCTTCGCCGACCTTGACGCCGTTCACGTCGACGACCGTGTCGTCCGGTTTGAATTCGCGGCTGCACAGCTTGTAGGGGCTGCTGATCTGGACCGTCGTCTCCACGCCCGGCATGACTTCGATGTCGTCCGCCAGCTCCGGGTGGAGCCGGTCGAGGCCGACGACGCCGATCACCGTGCGCTCGACGCCGCGGATCGCGTGGCCGTCGAGGCCATCCTCCTTGATGCGCCGCATCACGTCTTCGAATTCTTCGGCCGAATGGCCGGGCTTCATGATCACCATCATCGTGTTATCTCCTCCGCCGGCCCCGCGCTCGATACCAGTTCGCGCGGACCAGACCTCTGCTCTTCACAATCGCTCCCGGTCATACGAGAGGCGGCGCGGTTCAGGTTTGCGCTTCCTCCACCAGGTCCTGCCTGAGTACGCGCGCGCCCTTCAGGTAGACGAACCGCATTTGCTGCTGCGGCTTCGACGTGTTCACGTGCATGAGAATGCGCAGGCACATCGGCAGGCTGCCCGGGACGGCCATCTCGTGCGCGCACATCAGCGCCACGTGCGACCACCCGAGCTCGCGGGCGGCGACAGCGGGAAATTCGGCGTTCAGGTCGGGCGTCGTAGAAAAGAAGACGCTGGCGATGTCATCCGTCTGGACGCCGTTCGCATCCAGAATGGCGGACAGGAGTTCGTTCGTCGCCGCGAGGATCGCTTCCTTCGTGTTGGCGTCGACGGTCGTCGCGCCACGAATACCCCGCATGTTCATCGCCCCGCTCGTGTCTCTGGAAGGTCCGCCTGTCGTCGCCTGTTGCCCGTACCTGCGCCGCCGCCGTGCTGCTCGCGCCGGCGTCGCGCGCTGCGACTAGCGTCCAAAGACGCCGGCCGCGGAAGTCTCATAGACGCGGCCATCAGAGATCGCCATGCGACCTTCGATGGCCTTACGCCATGTCCTCCTTGCGACCGGTGAGCACCTCAACATAGGACCGAACCCGCTCCACTTGCTCTTCACGAGGCGACGACTCGACGATATCAATCAGCGCGCTGGCGACGATGGCCGCGTCGGCCAGGCCGGTCAGCGCCGTAATGTGCGCGCGCTTCGAAATGCCGAATCCCACCGCGAGCGGCAGGTCCGTGCTCGCCCGCAGGCGGCGCAGGAAGTCCGGCAGCTCCGCCGAGAGCTCGGCCCGCGCCCCGGTCACACCCACCAGTCCGACGCAGTAGATGAACCCGGACGCCCGTGGCGCCACTTCCTTGATCCGCCCGTCGTCCGAGGTCGGCGCCAGCAGGTAGATCAGGTCCGTCCCGAGCTTCCGGCACAGCGCCCGTGTCCCGTCCGACTCCTCCGGAGGCAGGTCCACGATGATGAACCCGTCGGCTCCGGCGGCCGCGGCGTCCGAGATCAGACGTTCCTCGCCTCGGGCGAAGAACGAGTTGCAGTATCCCATAAGCACCAGCGGCACGGCAACTCCGGCTTCCCGCAGCGTCGCGACGACGGCGACCGCATCGTCGGGCGTCGTGCCCTGTTGCAGCGCCTGGTACGAGGCCTTCTGCACCGTCGGGCCGTCGGCGAGCGGGTCGCTGAACGGTATCCCCAGCTCGATCGCGTCGGCGCCGGCGTCCACCATCGCCTGCACGAGTGCGATGCTGGTCGGGATGTCGGGGTAGCCGACCGTCATGAACGGCATGAAGGCGATCCGGCCCTCCGCGCGGCAGCGGTCGAGGGCGGCGGCGATGCGGCTCATCCACCCACCCTGCCGGCCACGAAGGAGAGCACGCGCGCGAAGGAGAGGGCGTTCGTCGGCCCAGTGTCGCAGCCCCCGGCGGCGATCGCGGCGATCGACAGGCTGTTGAAGGCGAGATGCGCCATCATCGCAGAGATGATGTTGCGGCTCCGCGAGTAGGAGAAGGCGAGGACGATGCCGACGCCGGCGATCGGTACGAACGACTTGTAGAGCAAATGCGCCGACGCGAACAACACCCCGCTGGCAACGATGCCGGCGACGAGGCCCCACTTCCGCGACAGCCCGGTGAAGACAAAGCCGCGGAAGAACAGCTCCTCGCAGATCGGCGCGAAGGCGATGACGTCGAAGCTCGCCAGCGCCAGCAGCCAGCGCGTGTCGCGCACCTCTTTCGGGATCTGTTCAGCGCAGTCCGACTTGAGGAAGTCGAGGCCGAAGGCGTCCACGATCAAGCCGTACGCTGCCGAAAACGCCAACGCGGCGAGGAAGGCGCCACCCGCCCACAATGCCGTCGAGAGCGTGATCCGGCTGAACCCCAGCCGCGCCCAGCCTCCGCCATATCGCCGGAAGGTGAACGCTGCGGCGACCAGCGCAAACCCCACCTCAGCGGCGGCGCCGGAGATGAAGGCGGCGGCGTAGAACACGTTCGAGGTGCCGCCGTAGATGACGGCTAGGGGAAGGATGACGATCTGGGCGCCGAGGAAGAGGCCTACGAACCACAGTAGGCCGAACAGGACGTCGCGCCCCGTCCAGTCGATGCGGCGGCCGGCGACCTCCGGCGCTTCCGGTGGTGGCGGGGGATACGCGGCCTGCGCGCTCATGTCCATGCCTGCTCAGTATGGCGAATCGCCCGTCGAAGCACAGTCGCCCGGCGGTGGAGGCTGGGATCGTAGTTCGTAGCGGAGGAGCTTTAGCTCCGTCTCCTACGCCGGTGGCGTGCCCAGCACGCCTGCGGTGCGGAGCTCGGCGATGTGCGCGTCGTCGTACCCGAGGGCGCGCAGCACCTCGTCGGTGTGCTGGCCGAGCAGCGGCGATGGGCCCTGCGCGGCGAGCGGCGTCTCGCTCATCTGAATCATTGGTCCGGCCATGCGCACGGGGCCCATCAGCGGGTGCTCGACGCTGGTGAGGTAGCCGTTTTCGAGCACCTGCGCGTCGTCGAGCAGCTCCTCCGTGTACTTCAGCTCGCCAGCGGGGACACCGGCGTCATCCAGCAGCCGCAGCCACTCTCCAGTCGTCTTCGATGCGAAGAGCGCCTCGGCTTCGCTCACCAGTCGCTTGCAGAACGCCAGCGTCTCGGGGTCGGTCGGGTCCACTTCGTCGGGACGTTTGCCGACGCGCCAGTCTTCCATCTGCAGCGCCCGCAGCAGCTTCACGCGCAGCGGCGTCGCCAGGCAGCCGACGGCGACGAATCCGTCCGCCGTCTGGAAGCAGCGATAGTAGATGTTCCCGATCACGGGCCGCACGCCCGCCAGCACGTCGAGCTGCTGTTTGTAGGGAGCGCCCTGCTGGCGCAGCTCATTGATCTTCGCCAGCGCGGTCTCGCGCGGCTCAGTATCGGTCGCCTCGATCGACATCAGCCGCGTGTTCTGGATCGCCAGCGCGCTCGCCATCAGCGTCGTGCTGACGCACTGTCCGCGCCCTGTGCGCTCGCGGGAGAAGAGCGCCGCGCAGACGCCCCAGGCGATCGCCACGCCGGTCGAGAGGTCGGCTGAGGGGAGCGCGTTCATCAGCGGCACGCCGCTCTCCTCGCGCCGGCCCTCGACGGACATCAGCCCCGTGATCGCCTGCGCGATGAGGTCGTAGCCGGGGCGGTGCGCGTAGGGTCCGCGCCGGCCGAAGGCGGTGTTGTCGCAGTAGATCAGCCGCGGATTGATCGCCGAGAGCGATTCGTAGTCGATGCCGAGCTTCGCCGCGACGTCGGGCCGGTAGTTGATGACCACGACGTCCACATCCACCGCGATCTTCCGGACGATCTCGCGCCCTTCTGATGTATTGAGGTCGATCGCCATCCCGCGCTTGCCGCGATTGAGCGAGATGTAGCCGCGGCCCTCGCGCAGTCCCAGCGGCTGAAACGCACGCCAGGGGTCGCCGGCCGGAGGCTCGACCTTGATCACGTCGGCGCCCATATCGGCGAGCAGCATCCCGCCGAACGGCGCCGCGATGATCTCCGAAAATTCCAGCACCTTGATGCCGGCCAGCGGACCCCGGTGTCCGTTCTCGCTCATCACTACCTCGGTCGCAAAACAAGCATCGCCGCGAGTGCCGATAGTATAGGGGAGTGGATGTCGCACGTGGCAGCCACGAGGGTGATTTGATGACAGGCAACTGGTCTTTGGGGCCAGCCGTTCGACCGGTATCGAACCTGCGCGCTGACCTCGTCGCTGGCCCGCAATGATTTGGAGCGGGCGATCACACGCTCGGGAGAGGTCGCAGAGCGGGGACAGGGGAGTGCGGGAGGCAGCTTGTCCACTCGCCTAACGCGCGCGAGATGGCTGCGCGGCGCCGCGTGCGCGGGCCTACAGGTCGATGCCGTGCGCGATATCGAGCAGCGCGAGGCGTTGGAGAAGTTCCGCGCGATGGTGGATGTCATGTTCCAGCAACTGGAACGCGAGCCAGTGACCACTCCGAACGCTCGGCTGGTAGCCCGGGTCGGGGTACCTAGCGTCTAACTGCACCGCGTTGGTGAGTAAACGCGTGAGGCGTTGGAACGTCCGGCCGAGTTCGCGCTTCGGGTCATCCTTGGTGCGCGCGGGCTCCGCCAGGACGCTCGCACCAAGACCCTGCCTGCGGTGCGTCGCGAGCACGGCCATCCGTCCGATCTTGCCATAGCCGCTGCCGAGGACGACCCCGCCGGCCGCGACCGGCACGCCGTCTTCGTACCCGACGCAGTGCACGGCGCCAGCATCGAGCGCGTCGAGCTCCTCTTCGCGCGGGATCCGCTGTTCCTCGACGAAGACGGCGATGCGCACGGCGAAGGCGTCGTCGCGTTGCTGCGGGGTGGATGCGATGGTGACAGTGGTCACCTCGGATTCTAGATCGAAGAGGCGCTGGGCCGGCCCGACGAACGAGGCGGCGCCCCAATTGCACGCGCGGCGGTGGGCGGCGTACACTCGCCGCTATGAAACTGACCATTCGCGCCCATCACACCTCGGTCTTCGACGATTTTTCCGCGCACGCCGAGAAACGGCTCCTGCGGCTCGAACGCTACCTGCCGCGCGTCGACGACGTCGTCGTCGAGATCGAGCACGAGGAGACGCGGTCGGCTGCGCATCGGTACGCCGTCCAGGTGACCGTGCACTCCGGCGGCGCCATCCTGCGGGCGGAAGAGCGGGGCGCCGACCCACGCGCGGCGCTCGATGCGGCGGCTGATGTGCTGTCGAGCCAGGCGCGCCGCCACAAGAAGCGGCTGCACGACCGCTATCAGCACCTCCATGGCGCGAAGGAGGAGGCGGCGGCTCGGGCGAACAACCAGGTCGCGGCGGTCGAGCCCGAGGGCGATGAAGAGGTCGCCGAATATCTGCTCGGCAAGGTCGTGCGCGTGAAGCGCTTCGAGGCAAAGCCGATGTCGCAGGAAGAGGCGCTCGCGCAGATGGACCTCATCGGCCACGACTTCTTCCTGTTCCTCGACGCCGGCTCGAACGAGTACGCGCTCCTCTACAAGCGCAAGGATGGCGACTACGGGATGCTCTCGCCGAACCGGGGCTAGATCCTGGAGGGCTGGTCGTTGGAGGTTGGAGGCTGGACGGGGCTGGGACGAACAACGGATCAGTCGCGTCGCGTCGACACGTCTTCCAATCCTTTGTGTTTTCTGTGGATAGAACCGAAGACCTCCCCGACGACCGATGACCACCCAACCGTACCCCCTTACCGGAACATGTCCTTCTCCGGAGGGCGGAGGAGCGCCGATACGGAGGCGCCTTCCACCGCTACGTACTCGGCGCCGCGGATGATCGCGACGGGGACGCGCGAGAGCTTGCCATGCACGAGCTCGGCGGCGGCGGCCAGTTCGTCGACGACGGCCATCTGCGTCACGCGCAGTTCGTAGCCGGCAGGGTCGCGCTGCCCGGCGTAGTCGATCAGCGGCGCGATGCCGGCGACGCCGATCGCGAAGTTCAGGTGGCCCTCGCGCCACGGCCGCCCGAACGTATCCGAGATGATCACGGCGACCTGCACACCAAGCGCGGCCTGCACGGCATCGCGGATGCGGCGCGCCGACGCGTCGCTGTCCACCGGCAGCAGGCACAGCGTGCCCGTCTTCTCGACGTTCGATGCGTCGACGCCGGCGTTGGCGCAGATGAAGCCATGATGCGTCTCGCAGATCATCACGCCGTGCTCCATGCGGACGATCCGCTTCGTCTCGCCCAGCACCACTTCAATCTGCCGCGCGTCCTTGTCGAACGCGGCGGCGTACTGCAACGCGAACGGCGACGGCGTGACCGACGCCATGTCGACGATGCGCCCCTCCGCCTTCGACACGACCTTCTGCGTCACCACCAGCACGTCGTCGCGCTCGATCGCGACCGCGTGCGTTCGCGCCGCCTCGATGATCAGCAACGGAAGGTCATCGCCGGCGTGGACTTCCGGCATGCCTTCGATGCCGATGATGCGGACGTCGCCGCTCATCCGATACCCGCGACGCGGATGCCGGCTTGTGTCTTGTAGTTGCGATTAATGCTCACCAGAAGCACGGTGATCCCTTCCACCAACTGGGCATTCGCGAGCGCGCCGCCATCGACGCCGCGGACGCCCGCGATCTGCGCCGCCAGTTCGATGATCTGCTGCTTCGCGGGCGCGTCGTCCGCGCAGACGACGACATCGGCCTCGATGGGCGCGCCCTTGAGCAGCTTTTTGGCGCTCAGATTCTGGAATGCGGCGACGACCGTCGCGCCGGGCAGCAGCGCCTGTTGCTGCTGCGCGGCCGATCCCTCCGTAACGGACAGCAGCGATGCGCGGCCCGCCTCGAACGCCATCGGCACCACCGTGCTGACGACGATCTTGCCCGCAAGCGCACGCGCGAGCGGTGGCAGCGTCGCCGCCTGTGCGGCATACGGCGTCGTCACGACCACGATCTCGCCCGCGGCGGCGGCGTCCTCATTCGTGGCGGCCGAGACGTCGATGCCGCCGTCCTTCTGCCGCAGCTCGGCCGCCGACGCTTGCGCCTTCTCGATCGTCCGCGAACCGATGACGCAGGCGCGTCCGGCCAGCGCGAAGCGATACGCGAGCCCCATCCCCTCTTCGCCGGTGCCGCCGATGAATCCGATGCGCATGAGTGGTCCCGTTGGATTGGATGTTGGCTGTTGGATGCGCGGTGTCTGCTGTTGCTGTTTGCCGTTTGCTGTTCGCTGTCTCCAGCCTCCAGCCTCCAGCCTCCAGAAGCTAGTGCATCTCCGTGCCGCCGCTGACGTTGATCGACTCGCCGGTGACGTTGTCGGCCTTGCAGAGAAAGACGACGGTCTGGCCCATGTCCGCGGCTGTCTGGGGCCTGCCGAGCGGCACGTCCTTCCGCGAGACCTCGTCCCACGCCGCCTCCTTCGAGATGCCTCGGCCGGCGGCGACCGCCGGCACCAGCACCTCGCGCCACATGTACGAATCGACTTCCCCCGGGCAGATCGCGTTCACGGTCACATCGAACGGCGCCATCTCGTTCGCCAGCGCTTGTGTGAAGCCGATCACCGCGAACTTCGACGCACAGTAGTGCGAGACGCCGGCCTTGCCGCTCTTTCCCGCCTGCGAGGAGAGGTTGATGATCCGGCCGCGCCGCCGTTCCATCATGTGCTGGCCGACCGCCTTCGAGCAGAGGAAGGTGCCCTTCAGGTTCACGTCGATGACGAGATCCCACGCCTCCTCGCTGAGCCCGACGACGAAGCCGACGGAGATGACACCGGCGTTGTTCACCAGTACGTCGACCTGACCCCAGGTGTCGACGGCTGCCCGCACCATCGCTTCGCACTGCGCGTAGTCCCGCACGTCGACATCGACGGCGATGGCGTCGCTGCCGAGCCGCTTGATCCCGGCGATGGTCTCGTCGCGGTCGGCGGCAACGGAAGGCAGGTCCGCGATCAGGATCCGCGCGCCTTCCTTCGCCAGCTCGTAGGCGATGCCGCGGCCGATGCCGCGCGCGCCGCCGGTGACGATGGCGACCGAGCCCTTGAGGTCCATCTTTGTTTCTCCTTCGCGGGGCATTGTCGATCATGGGTGGTCGAGGAGAAAGCGGGCGGACAGCGCTTGCGGGCGTGGCGCGGCAGCAACTACAATGGCAGTTCTGCGGCCCGGTGAGAAAGCGAACGGGTGCGCCCGTTGGCTTGACGCGGGCCGCAGTACGTGCGAGGGGCGCAAGCGAAGAAGACGAACGGGTACGCCCGTTCGTTTGACGCTGGCAGGGTTCACCCTGTCCGAGTCAGACGAGCGGGCGTTTTCGGTTTCCCTTCGGAGGTGCGGCATGGCTGGTGCTGACGAGATCAAGTGGTCGAGGCGTGTGAAACCAGCGGCGATCCGCCGCCTCTACGCGTTCGACGCCAAGGGAATCGTCGACGACGATCTCATCGATGAGGTTGGCTACGCCATGTACGCCCGCTGTCTCAGCATTCGTACGGTCACCGAAGCCCACACCGGCCGTGCGGCCTGCCCGCTGTCGCGCGGTGGTGAGGCATCGGTGGAAGAAGGATCAGGCACTCGCCTGCGGGTGCGGCTGGCAGGCGACCTGGGGCGAGTACCTCAAGTCGTACCAGGGCAAGCAACTGCACGGCGGCACCGGCTACCCGCAGTTCTTGCGCTTCATCGAGGAGTGGCCTGCGGCGCGGTCACCGCGCGACAAGATGCTCGTCATCGACCAGATGATTCACGCCTGCCATGCTGGCTTTAAAGGCATGATGGGCCGGCCCGCAGCGTGCAATCTCATCGAAGGCACGCTGTTCGAACTGCTGCCCTTCCTCGAGGAGCTGGCATACGGCGATCTCAGCACGCCGGGTGTCGGCGAAGTCCGGGAGCGCTGGCAAGAGGGCGTAGATGCGGCGGTATGGCTGAACCGTCGTCCGCTCAAGCCCAAGCAGCAGTAGCCCACGCCAGATGGCGACCGAGCCCTGAGGTCCATGATGGTCTCGCTTCGTCTGCTGATCTTGGTGAGGGTTGACTGGACTCGCTTATGAGGCGGGCCATTCGTGGTACGGAAGCAGGTCCTTAAGGCGCGCCACGTGCTCGGTGCCGAGGATCACCTCGGTCTCCAGATTGCCTTCGTCGATCTGGCGCACGAACTCACGGCATCGCCCGCAGGGCGGCAGCACGACGGTGGCGCCGCGCTCGTCCTTCCACACCGCGACGATCTTGGCGATGTTGAGTTCCCCCGCTGTCACCATCGCCGCCACCGCGCTGTGCTCGGCGCAGAAGCCCGTACCCGACCCGGTGTCGATGCAGACGCCGGCGTAGACATTGCCCGCGTCAGTGACGAGCGCGCAGGCGACGTCGCCTAACAGCCGGCCGCGCACCGTTCGCGGATGAAGCACGGCCTCAGCCCGGCTGATCAGCTCTTGATTCGAGATCGCTGTCATCATCTGACTATCCATGGATTGCCGATCCACGCGGCGGATGTACGCATGACCGCGCAGTGGCGGAGAGGGTGGGATTCGAACCCACGGTACGCTTGCGCGCACACACGATTTCCAGTCGTGCCCGATCGGCCACTCCGGCACCTCTCCCGCTGACGACGGCCGCGAACAAGAACCTGGAACCAGCATCGGCGCGTGCGAATGGCGATTCCAGGCTGGCGCGAGCAGCTATGGCGGAGAGGGCGGGATTCGAACCCGCGAGGCTCATCACCTACCGCTTTTCGAGAGCGGCACCATCAACCACTCGGACACCTCTCCGGCTGGAGTATACCGACGCGGCCCCGGAGCATCAGCCGCCGCTGGTGAGATCCTGGAAGCGCCGCTCCTGCTCGCTCTGCGCCTCGCGAGACGCCCGCTTGCCAGCGCGGACGGCGTGCCGGACACGGTGCCGCACCTTCGCCACGAGGCCCTGTGGCTCCGCGCTCATCGGCGCCGTCTCGGGGTTGAGGTATTCGTCGGGCACGAGGTCTGCATCGTCACCTGGGCGCGCGAAGAGCCAGAACGCGAGCGCAACGCCGCCGATGATCAGGCCGAGCACCAGCAACACCGGCACCAGCGCGCTGCCGCCGCCCTCGGCCGCAATCTCGCTCGCGTCCGCGACCGCTAGAGGGCGCTTCTTGAGCGCTTTCGCCGCCGCGTTCTCGGCGTCGGCCTCCTGCTTCTCGCGCTTGCGGGCGTCGCGCTTCTGCTTGCTGCTCGTCGGCTCGAACTCGAACTCGAGCTTGCCGAAAGGTGTCGAGAATTCGATCTCGCGCTCGGGATCCTCGTCCTTCGACTTCTTGGGTTTCTTGAGCTTCCCGCGCTTCGCGTCGACCTCGAGCGCGACCGCCTCCGGGAGTTCGGCTACGGCGACGTTGCCTTCGGGTCTGGTGGTCTCATCTTCTGCCATGGATCCCTCCGTGGACTGGCGTTGGGGCGTTCGGATGGTGGCTATGGGCGGTCGCGGGTTCTGCCCTGCCTCCCCGACGGACCGCTACTAGCTATTTCTTGTCCGTACTGGCGCCGGTCAGACCGGCGATGACGCCGGCGGCGCGGCGGACGCCGGCGACCACGCCGTAGGTGCGAATGATCGGCGTCACGGCGGCGCCCGACACGAATGTGGTCGTGCCCTTGACGTGGTCTGCCGTCTGTTTCGCCGTCCCCAGCAGCGGCTTCACGCTGTCATCGATCAGCGCCGACGCCTTGCGCAACAGCACGCGCAGCAGCAGGCCGATCACAATCGTGATCACAAGGGCGACGACGAAGAACGCGGCGACGGCGATCCCCATGAAGATGATCACCCAGTCGCGAAACGTAGAGACGAACAGCAGAGAGAGTTCAGGCAGCGCGTTCACAATGATCCTCGAGCTTCTGACGCGTAGCCGGAATCATAACATGCAACATTTGCTTGCCAAACCGGCCGAGTTGACTACCGCCTGGACCTCAGCGGCACGCCGCCTGTCCGTCCGGGGCGAGATCGCATCGTGCCGGATGGACGCGCTCCCGCCCAGAGCTATGCGCGCGCGTTCGCCTCGACGAGTGACTCGCGCCGCTCCAGCGGTACGACCCCCGTCTTGCTGTACTCCAGCAACAGGCTCCCCCAGGCCAACCCGCCGCCGAACGCGCACATAGCGATGCGCGCGCCCTCGAAGAGGCGCCCCTCTCGCGAAGCCTCGCTGAGCGCCACGGGTATCGATGCCGATGAGGTGTTGCCGTACTTATGGACCGTGATAATCGCCTTCTCCTGCGGCACGCCGAGTGCTTTCGCCGTGCCCTGGATGATCCGCAGGTTCGCCTGATGCGGCAGCAGTATGTCGATGTCGTCAACGGTCAGGCCGGCCTTGGCGGTGGCCTCGCGCACAGCGTCGGTCATCGCGTGGACCGCGAACTTGAAGATCGCCGGACCGTCCATGTTGATGTAGCAGAGATCCTGCGCCGGTCCGTTGCCGTGCGCGTCGCGCGCCCCGCAAGGGCCGTCGGCGAACAGCGCCTGCTTCTTCGAGCCGTCGCTGCGCAGCACGAGGCCGAGCGGCCCGCCGAAGTCCGCGGCCTCCAGCACCAGCGCCCCGGCGCCATCGCCAAAGAGCACGCAGGTGCCGCGGTCGGTCCAGTTGACGATGCGCGACAGCACCTCGGTGCCCACCACCAGCACGCGCTGGCAGGCCCCTGTCGCCACGAACTGGGCCCCCGTCGAGAGCGCCGACATGAATCCGACGCAGGCGGCGTTCACGTCGAAGGCGCCGGCGTGGTGGGCACCGATCCCGTCCTGCACCAGCGATGCGACCGACGGGAACATGCCGTCCGGCGTCGTCGTCGCGCCGATGACGAGGTCGATGTCCTCGCCGTTGACGCGCGCGTCCTCCAGCGCCATCCGCGCCGCCCGCAGGCCAAGCGAGCTGGAGGTCTCGCCGGGGGCAGCAATATGCCGCTCCTTGATGCCGGTACGGTCCTGGATCCACTGGTCGGAGGTCTCGACCGACCGCTCCAGCTCGGCGTTGGTGACGATGCGTTCGGGGAGGTAGTGGCCGGTACCAGCGATGCGGAGATGGTTCAAATCGGCTCCAGCGCTTCAAGCCCAGACGGGCTCCATCAGTATATCTTCCGTGATATGCATGAGACCCAGAAGCCAGCGGCGGCGCTCCCCGCTGATCGATCGACGCGCTCCCGGCGTTGTTACAATGACCGCATCTCCGCATCGCGCGCAACATTGAGGCCCATGCACCGAGCCCTGTTCGTCCTGCCGTTCCTCCTCGCCATTCTGACCGTGGCATGCAGCAGCTCCGGCGGGCGTTCGGCCCCCGAGCGCACGGGCACCGCGGAGGGCATCATCAATGCGGCGAGCGCCACCGCCGCGGCTGCCGCATTGCCGCCAGTGACCCAGCAGGACCTGGTCGGCGTGATCACGGGAGGATTCACCGGCCTCACCATTCCGTACACCGCCACCACAAATGGCAGCTTTCGGAAGCAGCCTCTGCTGCTTGGGGTGCTGGATGACTGCGCGAACAACCGCGCACATGGCCTCGACCGCGGAGACGAAGCGTACTGGCCGGCGGTGCTGGGCGACTGCTACACCGTCGGCGATGCCACCAAATGGCTATGGGAGTACACGGACAAGCGCATCTTCGCGTACGCCAATCAGATGGCGATGCGCTACATGCGCCAGAAGCTGGATGAGGCGAACGCGGGGGGCGCCGGTCTCGGTGATGATTACTGGCAGCTCGTCGTCGGAAAGATCTACACGCTGACGAACATCACCACGCCAGTCGCTGCGACCCCGCTCGCGGGAGTCAGTTTGGCGCACTGATAGAGCCGCCCCGCGTCGATGTTTGCGGCGCATGTGCGGGCCCTGCACGCCTACGACGCGGCGCAGCCACCCTATAACCTTCCGTATGACCTCACCCCGCACCGTCGCCGCCGTCTGGGCGGGCAAGCTCACCGGCATCGCCAGCCGTCGGCTCGGCCGGGGCGGCGGCACGGCGATCGCCGGGCTCGTCGCGGAGCGGATCGATCCGGCCATTGTCCGGCGGCTCGCGGCGCAAGCCGGCGTGGGGTCGATCGCGGTGACCGGCACCAACGGCAAGACGACGACGTCGCTCATGTTGAACCGCATCGCGACGGAAGCCGGCCTCCTTCCGCTGCACAACCGCAGCGGCTCCAACCTCATGCGCGGCGTCGCCGCCATGCTCGTCGAGGAAGCATCGCTTGCGGGCTCGATTCCGGACGCCGGGCGGCGCCTGGCCATCCTCGAGGTCGATGAGGCGACGCTGCCGGAGATCGTCCGCAGCGCGCCCCCCGGAGTGATCGTCTTCACCAACCTCTTCCGCGACCAGCTCGACCGCTACGGCGAAGTCGATACCGTCGCCAGGGCGTGGGAGCGCGCGCTCGCCGACGCGCCGCCGCGGACGACGCTCGTGCTCAACGCCGACGACCCGGCCGTGGCCCACCTCGGCCGCGCGGCGCCGGGCCGCGTGCTGTACTACGGCGTCGATGACGCCGCGGCGGCGGGCAACGGCGACGAACACGCATCCGATTTCCGCACATGCCTCGACTGCGGACGTGAACTGACGTACACGCTCACCTACTACGGCCACCTCGGCCACTGGCGCTGCCCGAACTGCGGCAACCAGCGCCCGCAACCTCACATCGGCATGACGAGCGTGAAGCTGGGGCAGGACAGCACGGCGCTCGAATTGGGTCATGAGGGGACGTCGATCTCGATCGCCTTGCCGCTGGCCGGGCTCTACAACGCCTACAACGCGCTCGCCGCCGCGGCCGGGGCGATCGCGCTCGGCCTGCCGCGGGACTCCATCATCGCGGCGCTCGACGGCTTCTCGGCCGCATTCGGGCGGCAGGAGCGGTTCCAGGTCGAGGGGCGCGACGTGCAGGTGCTGCTCGGCAAGAACCCCACCGGCCTCAACCAGGTGCTGCGCGCCATCGCCTCGGCGCCGGGCCGAAAGCGCCTGCTCTTCTTCCTGAACGACGGCATCGCCGATGGCCGCGACATCTCCTGGATCTGGGACACCGATTACGAGACGCTGCAGCCGCAGACCGGCTGGGTGCTCGCGGCGGGCACCCGCGCCGAAGACCTCGCGCTGCGCCTGAAGTACGCCGGCTTCGGCGACGATGTCCCCATCGAGCACGACGCCGCGGCCGCCCTCCGCCGCGCGCTCGACGCGACGCCGCCGGGCGAGACGCTGCACGTCGTGCCCACGTACACGGCGATGCTGATGGTGCGCGAGCTGCTGGCGAAGCAAGGTGGCGAGCGCCGGTTCTGGGAGGCCGGCAGATGACCGATGCCGTCCTCCGCGTCGCCCATCTCTACCCGCGCCTGATGAACATCTACGGCGACCGCGGCAACATCATGTGTCTGCGTCGCCGTTGTGAAGCCCGTGGCATCGGGTTCGAGCTGACGGAGCTTGGGCTGCGCGACCGGCTCGACCAACGATCCTGCGATCTGATCTTCGCCGGTGGCGCCCAGGACCGCGAGCAGCGCGTCGTCGTCGATGATCTCCTAGCGACAAAGGCGGAGGCGGTGCGCGAGGCGGTGGAGTCGGACGTGACGCTGCTCGCCGTCTGCGGCGCGTACCAGCTCTTCGGCCGGTTCTATCGCGAGGCAAGCGGGGCCGAACTCCCTGGCGCCGGCATCTTCGACCTCTACACGGAGCACCCCGGGGAAGGCGTCCGCCGCTGCACCGGCAACATCGTCGCCGACTGGGAGAGCGGCGCCGGCAGGCAGACGATCGTTGGGTTCGAGAATCACGGTGGGCGCACCCGCCTCGGCGCCGGCGTGACGCCGCTAGCGCGCGTCCGCAGCGGCTTCGGCAACAACGGCGACGACGGCAGCGAGGGCGCGGTCTACCGCAACGCCATCGGTACCTACATCCACGGCTCCCTGCTGCCGAAGAACCCCGAGCTCGCGGACCACATCATCCAGCGCGCGCTCGTCCGCCGCCACCCGGGCATCGAGCTTGCCCCGATCGACGACCGCGCCGAAGCCCGCGCCCACGCCGCCGCCCTGCGGCTGCGGTGATGGGCGGTGAGAGGCTGGAAGCTGGAGGCTGGGGACGGAATCTGGAAGTCGGAAATCGGAAATCGGACGTCGGACGTCGGACGTCGGAGGTCGGAAGTCGGAAGTCGGAGGCCAAGCCCCATCCAACATCCAACCTCCAACATCGCCAACCCTCAGCCCTCGCCTCCCCTTCAGCCCCCGACCCACAGCGCATTCTCGTGGGCGACCACGAAGCCTGCGGTGGCGAAGAGGCGGCGCGCGTCGCCGTCGGAGGCCGTCCGGAGCGTGATCACGTCGCATCCCGCTGATTGCGCGTCGCGGATCGCCGTCGCGAGCAGCGCCGAGCAGACGCCGCGCTTGCGGTGAGTCCTCAGCGTGCGCACGGCATAGATCCCCGCTGTCGCATGATCGATGAGGACGTGCATGCTGCCCGCCGGCTGGCCATCGATTGAGCCGATGTAGTAGGTGTTGCCCGGATGCTGCATCCCTTCGATCGTGCTTCCGAGGAAGAGCCGCCGCGCCCATTTCTCGCTGCCGGCGGCAACATCGCGGAACGCCGCCGCGTCGTCGGGGCCGGCGCGGCGGACGGCTACGTCGCCGCTGACGGGGATCGCCGCCGCGTCGCCACGAAAGACCATCGTCACGCTCCGCTGGCGCTCGCGCAGGCCGCGGCGCTCGAGCTGCGCCTCCAGCGATAGGGGGCGGTCGAGCGGCGTAAGGCATACGGCGGGGGCGCAGTCGAATGCCCGCAGCAGCGCGAAGCCGATATCGAGCAGCCCATCGAGCCGCCGCTTGTCGGTCGTGAAGGACTCGATGCGATTCAGGTCCTCGATCGGCGCGTCGGACGTCAGCGCCAGCGCCCCCCCGAGGTCGCGATACTCGCCCCAGCCCAAGGCGATGCGCAACCGCTCATTCGTCAGCGCGCGCGACGAAATTGCGGGGTCGAAGTCCATATGCGGAGTGTAGCCGTTCGGTGCTCGCGGGCTGACGCTGATCGGCACGAGCCCAGCCCGACGGGCGGGCGACGAGCGGTCGGTTCGCTTGGCGCGCCAGCTGAGCGACAATGTTCCCAAACTCGCAGGGCACTCACAGCGCAGTTGGCCGCCGTTGTTGCAATTGTGGGAAATATATGTGTAAGCACTTGACATCTCCGACTTCGATGGTAATCTATGGGAGTTCGTGGGAACTCTGGTTACGGATGGACCCGATGAGCACCCGGCAGGACACGCAATCCAGTGTATTTTCTCGGAACTTTCGACTATGCGATGGACGAAAGGGGGCGCGTTCCGCTCCCCCCGCGCTATCGCGATGCGTTCCGGGAAGGGATCGTGCTCAGCCAGGGTTCCCCGGACCGCTGCCTCCGCGCTTCGACGCTGATGGCATTTACGCAGACGGCGAGCGAATACACCTCGCAGCCGCCGATCCACCGGCGCGGGCGGACGATGCGGCGCGCGCTGTTTCCGCTTTCGCACGAGACCGAGCTGGACAAGCAGAACCGGGTGCTGATTCCGGCGTCACTTCGCGACTACGCGGGGTTAGACGGCAAGGTGCTGGTGGTGGGGATGGGCGAGTGCCTCGAAATCTGGTCACCGGCAAATTACGAGGCCGAGATGGAACGCGTGCAGTCGCAACTCGAGAGCACACTCGAGTCGGTCGAGACATGGGACCGGTGACGATGACGCCGACACGCCACGTCCCCGTCATGCTCGAGGAAGTGCTCAGTGCGCTGGACGTGCGGGAAGGCGGCCGGTACGTCGATTGCACACTGGGTGGCGCCGGCCATGCCGAGGCGATTCTCGACCGGGCACAGCCGGGTGGGACGATCGTCGGCCTCGACGCGGACCCTGCCGCGATCGAGCGCGCGGCGGAACGCCTGAGCCGCTTCGATGGCTGCTTTCGGCTCGTGAACGCCAACTTTCGCGACGTCGGCGACATTTGCCGGCGGCTCGATTTCGCCCCGGTGAACGGCGTGCTGATGGATTTGGGCCTTTCCTCACAGCAGCTCGAAGAAGGTGAGGGATTCAGCTTTCAGCGAGAGACGCCGCTCGACATGCGCTTCGGCGGCTCGGGCGTCACGGCGGAAGAGATCGTGAACACCTACAGCGAGGCCGAACTGGCCGACCTGATCTTCAATTACGGCGAAGACCCGGCGAGCCGAAGGATCGCCCGCAGCATCGTCGCGGCCCGTCCCGTGGGGACGACCGCCCAACTAGCCAAAGCCGTCGAGCAGGCCGTGGGTAGGAGAGCCAATTTGAAAACCCACCCCGCCACCAGGACGTTCCAGGCTCTCCGCATCGCGGTAAACCAAGAGCTAGCCAGTCTAGCCGCCGCGCTTCCTCAGGCCCACGGCCTGCTCGGCTTTGGATCCCGTCTCGTCGTGCTGAGTTACCACTCGCTCGAGGACAGGATCGTCAAGGAGTACATCCGGCGCGAATCGCGGGACTGCGTCTGCCCGCCCGGATTGCCGGAATGCCGCTGTGGCCACAAGGCGACGCTGCGGCCGGTGACGCGGCGGCCGCTGCAGCCGCGGCTGAGCGAGATCGCCGCGAACCCGCGGTCGCGCAGCGCCAAGCTCCGCGCGGCCGAGTCCATCGTCGAATCCGCAGCCTAGGAGTTCGCGATGGCGGCACTGCACCGGCCCGCACTGCCTCTGCCGCGCCGCCTGGCTCTACCGCCGATCAGGTTCCCATCGGTCAAGCTCCGATCGGGCCGGCCACTGGTCGCGATTATCGCGCTGCTCGTCGTCGTGGTCGCGCTACTGCAAGTGAACCAGTACAGCCGCGCGGCGAGCGCCGGCTACCAGATCAACGACCTGAACCGGCAGCGCGCCGCAAAGCTGGCGGAGAATCACGAGGTGGAGGCCACTGTCGCGCAGCTCTCGTCTCTGGCGAGAGTCGACATCGAGGCCCGCGTGCGGCTGCACATGGAGCCGGCGCAGCAACGGCTGTACATCGCCGTGAACCAGCCCGTCCCCGAGCGCGAGACGCTGCCGACGCGCTTCTTGCCGCCGGACCCGCCGGTGGCGGCGCAGGCGCCGCCGAAGGCAACCGATCCATTCTGGAAACGGGCGTTGCACGGCGTCCCGTTCTTCTGATCAGTCGCCGCGCCGCCCGCTCTGCGGGCTGAGGACAAGAGGGGGCAGATGTTCGGGCAACGTGGCCGGATGAACGCACGTCTCCTCGCGCTCGCGCTTGTGTTCGCCCTTTCGGGCGCCGTACTGACGGCGCGCGTCGTCTACATCCAGCTCGTCGACACCGGGCACTACACGGCCGAAGCCCGCAATGAGCACTTCGGCCAGCAGGAGGTGCGTGCCCCGCGCGGCGCCATCCTGGACCGCAACGGTTATCCGCTCGCGACGACCGTCGACGCCTACGACATCTACATCAACCGCGCCGACTGGCAGGACCTCGCCGCCGCGAAGAAGAGCGCCGTGTTTCTCGCGCCGCTGATTGGACGCACGGCGGATGACCTCGTGACCGAGGTCCGGAAGGACGGCTCCGGCGTTTACCTGGCGTATGCCGGCCTCGATTTCGATAAGGGCGCCACACTCCAGAACGCCGACGCGCCCGGCCTCCGCGTCGTCCAGACCACCAAGCGCTTCTACCCGGAGGGCGACCTCGCCTCGACGCTGCTGGGCTTCGTCGGCCGCGATCACGTCGGACTGACCGGCGTCGAAGCCGACTTCGACCGCGAGCTGGGCGGCACCCCGGGCACGATCTACTTCGAGCGCGACAGCATCGGCAACCGGATCGCGCTGGGCAGCGAGCGGATCGGCCAGAAGCCGAAGCCCGGTGGCGACATCCGGCTGACGATCGACCGCTACCTGCAGCGCCTCGTGGAGGGCGAGCTCGATGCGCAGATTGCGAAAACCGGCGCGCTTGGCGGCTCGATCATCGTGACGGACCCGAAGACTGGCGAAGTGCTGGCGATGGCGAGCCAGCCAGGATTCAAGCTCTCGCAGCTTGGCAACGACCCGAGCCAGGCGCTCTTCCGCAATCGCGCGGTGACCGACGTATACGAGCCCGGCTCGGTCTTCAAGACGCTGACGGCATCGATTGCCATCGACCAGGGGCTGGTGACGCCGGAGTCGACCTACGACGACATCGGCGCGGCGTACATCGGCACGTCGACGATCCGGAACTGGGATTACAGCACGAACGGCATCACGAGCGTCACCCAGATCCTCCAGAAAAGCCTGAACACGGGCGCGGTCTGGATGAGCGGGCTGATCGGTCCAAACACGTACTACGACTACATCCGCCGCTTTGGCATCGGCCAGAAGACCGGCGTCGGCCTGGGTGGCGAACCCGACGGCCTCGTGCGGACGAACAGGGACCCGAACTGGGCCGACGTCGACCTCGCCACCAACAGCTTCGGCCAGGGGATCGCGGCGACGCCGCTGCAGGTGATCACTGCCATCTCGTCGTTCGCCAACGGCGGCAAGCTGATGCGCCCGTACGTGGTGAAGGAGTTCGACACCGTGGATGGCGCGCGTGAGTTCAGTCCGGTCGTCGTCCGGCAGGTGGTCAAGGAAGAAACGGCGAATACCGTTGCCGATATGATGAATCGGGTGGTCGAGGGCGTGCCGGGGCACCTCGCTGCGGTCAAGGGCTACCACGTCGCCGGCAAGACCGGGACGACGACCGGGGCCACGC
>JBBRPY010000034.1:0-35642 GCA_038227375.1 Dehalococcoidia bacterium | reverse complement strand
TGATGACGCGCGCTTGGTCGAGCATTTGATATGCGCGGCTCTGTGAAGCGTCTAACTCAGCGGTAGCCCACGCCCGCCACGACTCGTAGCCGAGCGCCGCCCACGCTCGGCCCTCGTGGGCGTTCAGTAGCAATTGCCATAGATACTCCGTCGCCGACTTGATTGAGTCCGTCAGCGTCCGCGCTTCCTCGGTAGTCATCTGCGCTGGCGCTATCGCCGTTGGCATTTCTCCTCCTTCCATCGTGCTGGTTGACGTCGCCTGCCGGGTGCGGTCGTATTTCGCGCGATAGTCCGGCTGAGCCGACTCGTAGCGGTAGTACTCTCCCGGGCCACCTCCGTCACAGCGGTGCCAATCTTGGTAGCAGTACCGATGCTCGTCCGTCATCCCACCCTCCGTTCGCACCGCTCCACGCAGTGGCTCAAGCACCAGCCGGCTGCGCACCAGCGCTGATTACTGCAGGCGCGGCACAGCACCGGCTTCGTCCGCACGTCGCTCATTGCGTCCACCAGGTCTGCGCGGCCTCTGGCTCAACGCACCGCTGCTGTTCGCCGGACCAGCGCGGGCATACGGACATGCGGTTGAACGCCACGGACCCGACGGGCCGATCGCTCCGCACCCGGCCGGCGCCGTTGCACATCGAGCAGTTTCCGGCGTCCTCAGGCCGCACGTCGCGGAGCCGAAGATTGGCGTAAAACTCCCGCGGGTCCTCGACGTACGGCACCAAATAAATCCGGTTCGATTTGATCTCCTGCGTCTGCTGGTCGCGGACCGAAACCCGGCGCCGACGCAGCGCGACACCAGGCGCGAGCGCCTCGGGTGGCCAGGCGTACTTGTGGTGCGTCTGGCCCCACAACTCGGCGATCGCAAGCAGTTCAGAGGCGCGTTCGGTGGTAATTTCAGGCTCGGCCATGTCGCTCCTTGTGGCGCTGCAGTTCGTCGGGGTGCGCCTCGTCCCACGCCTTCTGCGCGGCGCGTTCGGCCTCGGTGAGCATGCCGCTATCGGGGGTGACTGCTTGGCCGTTGATGATCAGTTGGGATTCGGGTGCGGCACCGATCGTGCCCTTGGAAGCTGCTTTCGGCTTGTCGGCAGTCGAGCCCTGGCGCTGGTAACGCTCCAAAATCGTCTGCACGTACCGCACGCCCTTCCGGCCGCCCTCCCGCCCGGCGGCGTCGCAGGCCATCTCGATCCACTCGATGGGGACCCCATCGGCGATCCAGCCGTCGAGCGCCGTGACGATCGCCGGGTTGATGGACATCGGCGATTGCCGCTCCCAAGCGTTCACCGCACGTCGGCCACCGGCCTCTGGTTCTGTTGTGTGCGGTAGTGTTGTGTTCTGTTGTGTTGGTTGTGTTGGTAGCCCCTGCACGTGCGTCGCACGTTGCGCAGCACGTGCGTGCACGTGCGTCGCACGTTGCGTCGCACGTGCGTCGCGCATGCGTTTTGTGTTATCCGCACGTTTGCCAATCAGGCGCCCCGCATAATCGTCCCAATCATGGAGTAACAGGCGGTCGCCGGCGTACTCGTGGTGGCACGTTGGGGAGCAAATCCACCCCTTTTCCTGCATGGCCGCGAGCAGTGCTTCGGGCGCTTTCGGCCAGTCGGCTGCCTCTTTGATGTCCGCGCCGTCGATGCCGGTGATGTCCCCATTGGGCGCGTTGTCGAGCGCCCAGATCCAAAGACAGATAAGGTGGCCAACGGCCGCGGACCGGCGAACGTGCAACGCACGTGCGAGCGTCTTGAGCTTGCGGTGCGTCGTCAGTGCCTGGTGCGCCTCGATCCACGCCATCAGTGAGCCGCCTTCCGCATCGCGACCATCAGCCGCATCACCTTCCGCCGCCGCTTATCCGTCTCCGCCTTGCACGCGATGCACGTCTGCGGCATTACCGCGCCTCCTTCCGCAACGCCTGCAGCACCATGGAGAACATCTGCCGCCCCTGTCCGTTCAGGTGCGGCAGCTCCCGCTCATAGATCGCCTCAAACCGCCGCAGCATCGGCCCGTACATCGCGCGCGGCTCCGGCTGCTCCGGATGGCGCACGCGGCCCACGTACAGGCGCTCGCATTCGGTCGGCGTCATCGGCGCCCCGCGTCGTCGGCCGATCATCGAGCCGCCTCATCGCCGAGGATCAGATCCACCTCAGCGTCGGTAAGCTCGGCCGCCGGCTTCCGCCGGAGCTTGCTGCGAAACAGATCGGCGCCTGGGGACGGCTTGCGCTCGAAGGTGTAGCCGACGATGCCCTGACCCAGGGCGATGCGGTTGCCGTTGCGGCCGCGCGCCTCCGCAGCGGCACCCCTTCGGCGGCGGTGCGGGCGGCACGTAGTCATCGCCAGGCAACGGACAAGAGGACGTAACCGCCCCGGCCGCATCGATCGCACGTCTTGGCTTCTGGCATCCTTGCTTCTCTCCCACACATCCTTGCTTCGGTCTCCCGCGGCCCTGCGGCAGAGGCGGGGTTTCGTCGCTCCCTGCCGCAGGTGCGCGAGGGGCCGAAACCCACTCGCGCATGTTAGCTCCTCACATGCGCGGCCCGTCAACTTCGGAGTTGAACGAGTGGACTAGCGCCCACGCGCGCTCCCGCTCGGCCTCCGTGCGCGGTGCCTTCGGCTTCGCGGGCGCCGCCGCCGGTGCCAGCAGCTCCGCGATCTCGGAGTCCACGATCTCCCGCTCCTCTCGCACCGGGCAGCGCAGAGACGCGATGTACAGGTTGCCCTTGGCGCCGTGCTCCGCGCGGCACGGCGGGCAGACGCCGGGGCCCTCAGCGCCGCAACAGCGGCACGCCGTCACGGACGCCGGCAGGCTGCGCGTGAGGCCCACGGGGTGGCCGTCGGCGGGCGGCTCGGCGTGCAGCCAGCGCGGCGGCGTGGTGTGCAGCGTGATGGGCGCGCGGCAGCGGTCGCAGACCAGGATCGTCGGGCCGCGGTAGGCGCGCTTGGTCACGCGATCGCCTCATCCGTCACCAGCTCGGCCTGCTGCCCCGCCTCGGCTGGGGCCGATGGCGGCTCCTGCGCCGGCGGGCCGTCGCCGTGGATCATGTGGTCAACGCCGTCCGCGAGGTGCACGACCTGCTCGTCGCTCAGCTTGTTGATGAGCAACGTCGTCGCGGTGTGCGCGGCCGGGAACGCCTCACGGATGCCCGCGATCATCTTTGTGAAGAACGCGGCGTCGGTCGTGCCCTTCGCCTCCGTCAGCAGGTCACGCAGCCGCTTGCGCTGGTCGATGGACGTGGGTGGCTGTACCTCGACGGGCATCGCGCCATCGTCGCCCTCGTTGTAGGCGTCGGCGGGGATGCCGGCCGGCGCGGTGGCGGGGTGCGCCGCGAGTTGTACGACTTCGCCGTCCACGATGTTGTGGACGCGCATCGCTTCGCCGGTCTCTTCGACCGTGGGCATGCGGGAGTCAATAGCGTTGATGAGATCGGGTGCGCCGATGCGACAGACGCGCGCCGCAGCTGCGGCGTAGAGCATATCGCGAGTGTAGGAGGCCCATGGTCCGCCCTTCGCATACTGGCCGCTCTTCTTCGCGTCATCGACCGTGTAGCGGACTTCCGTCGCCTGAGGTTGCCCAGGACGGTGCATCTGAATCGTGACGGCTTGCTGCGTGTACTCGGTCACCTGGAAGCGGATGCGCGGGTCAGCGGCGCGGACGACGCCCATCATTGCCCGCGCCTCAAGCTGCGTCTTCCCCCGCACCAGGTACACGTGCCGCAAACTGGTCATCGGCCGGAGGCCCATCTCCCAGCCGGCCAACATTATGGCGGCGGCCTGCTCCTTCGTTTTGATGGACTCCGGCACCATGCCGCCGCCGGCGCGCATGACGGTGCCGGAGATGTAATCGATGAGTGCCAGCGTCTCGCGGTCCGGTAGCACTGCGGTGGGCGCCGGACCGACAACGAGGTCGATCGGTGGTGCGTCGCTACGCTGAGCCAGAGCTGTGGTGCCGTTGTGTTCTTCCGCCATGATGCGTTCAACTCCTTGCTGATGCTTGCAGTGGTGATAGTTGGTGTAGCCGGGACAATTGCAGGAGACGACCTCGTTGCAGACGTGCAGCGTGTACTCGCGGCCGCTGACGCTCTGCGAAGGCACGCGGACGGTGAGTGTGTTGGTGGTCATCGGGTCGATGGCGCGTCGTTGTAGATGGCGACACTGCCCCACCTGCCGGGTACGCACTGCCACAGCAGTGCGTCGGCATCGATCACGGCCATGCCGTAATGCTTGAGTGAGCCAAGAGCGCAGAACGTCACCGCATCTTGGTTTCCCGGGGGCACCCCCCGACCTTCGCGGTTAGTTGCCAACTGATGTCGGCCCCAGCCGCCCCGCTTCGCGAGCAACGCCCGCGCGGCAATAAGAATCTGCTGCTGCGTCATCTTTTTGGTCATCGCATCCCCCATCCGCCACCTGGGCGCCGTCGCCACGCGCGGTCGTGCTCGCAGGTGTGGCAGTTGCAGGCGAGCGCGCCCGTGAGGTACTGCCGGATGAGGTAGACGGTGGCCAGTACGAGGCCGACGGACATGAGTGTGTAGAGGATCAGGTCGTTCATGCCGTGCCCATCTCGATCAGGTCGTCCAGTAGCCGCAGCGGTTCGCGCCAGGGGGCGGCACTCGCGGCCCACGCGGCACCCTCCGCCATTTCCCCCGCGGCCCTCGCGGCCCACGCGGCGGCATTCGCGGGGGCCCGTGCCGTTACCTTATGCTCAATCCGTAGCAGCGCGGTTTCACTCGCGGCATCCGCGGCCCTCGCGGCGGCACTCGCGGCCCACGCGGCACCCTCCGCGGCTTCCCCCGCGAGGGCCGCGGCCCACGCGGCCCACGCGGGGGCCCGTGCCGTTACCTTATGCTCAATCCGTAGCAGCGCGGTTTCACTCGCGGCATCCGCGGCCCTCGCGGCGGCATTCGCGGCACCCGCGGTTCCATCCGCGGCACCCTCCGCGGCTTCCCCCGCGGCCCTCGCGGCCCTCGCGGCGGCATTCGCGGCCCTCGCGGCATTCGCGGCCCTCGCGGCGGCCCCCGCGGCCCCCACGGCGGCCCGCGCCGTTACCTCATCCTCAATCCGCGGCAGCGCGGCCAGGTCATCCGCCCACTCGTCGAGTCCAGCATCACGGAGCGCGGCTGCCGCAAACACGCGCACCGCGCGGTCGGCGCAGAGCATCGCCCGATCGACTGGGCTTGCGCCGTTGCGCGTACCCGCCAGGCGCGGGATGTACGAACGTAGGCGCTGGCGCTGGCCGCCTGGCATCGCGTCGTTGAGCGCGCGTGCATACGATGCTACGACACTATCCGTGCAGGCCGGGTGGTCGCTGTGGGCTTCGCCCGCGAACCATGCAACGGCCTCCATCAGGCACACACCCTCAGCGCGCCTATCATGCGCACCGTAGGCGAGGGTGATGCGGTCGATGCGGTCGATGCGGTCGATGTCGAAGGCGTCGGCCTTCATGCCGCCACCCCATCCCGGCGGACGAGCGCGCAGATGACGCACTCGCGCTGGTTGGCGACGATCCAGCGGTCGTCGCACGACGGACAGCGCTTCATCTCGGGCGCGGCGACCGCCTCAGGGAATTGGTCGGCGTGGTTGGCGTAGCTTCCGCGGCGCGTCTGCTGTACGATGGGTTCGGGCATGGGACTCACCTCCTGTGTTCATTGACGCCCGTCCGGCACCCACCGGCGGGCGTTTGTCTACTTGCTGCGTGCGCCCTTGCGCACGGGCACCGGCTCGGGCACCGGCTTCGGCTCTGCCCGCAGCGCGCCCGCGATCAGCGCGTCCCACGCGGGATAGTCCTCTGGCGTGATCACGAGCTCGCCCTTCGCGTTGCGAGCCATCAGACGGCCTCCGCATGCGCCGACTGGAGCGTAGGATTGCCCTCAGGGGCCGTTTCTGGCGATCCCGTGGACAGAGAGGCGGGGGCTGCGTTTGTTGACACGCTGGCTTGCGCGCTGCCTGAGTGCGGGGCATCCGGTGTGCAAGCAAGCAAGCGCTGGCCGTCATAAACTTGATCCAGCGGCACACCGAGCAAATCCACGATCACGGCGATCGCCTTCGCTGAGAGCGGCCGTTCGAGCCTGAGGGCTCGATTGAGGTGTGACGGATGCACACCAGCAGCTTCCGCCAGGTACGTTTGGCGGGAACCCCGCCGTCGGATGACCTCTGCTAGTACGGTGTCTGCCATAGCTTGTGCGTGCAATCCCTTCCGTGCACGTATAATAGAGGCTTCCTCACGTAGAAGTCAATACCTTATGCGCGCGCGGATGGACTTTCTTTTGTAAAATCTCGCGCTATGGGCGCAGAGCTGGAATCCTTCAAAAGGGAACTATATACTTGACTCCACTAAGCGCGGCCACTACGGTATCTTTCACCAGATGAGCCCGAAGCACCTTCACCGCTACCTTGCCGAGTTCGAGGCGCGGTGGAACATGGGCCAGATGGGCGGACGGGCGCGCATGAACGCCTTGCTCGAATCGTCACCCGGGTTGCGACTCACCTACGAACGTCTCATCGCATGACGCCTGAAAAGCCTCTACACATTGACATGGACGTTGATGCGCTGCTGACGGCGGCGGTCAACCATGTCCCGCGCGCGCTCATGGACAAGTGGACCGGCAAGGTCCACGAGGGTGACTGCGTGGCGACACTGGATCGGATGCCTGCCGAATCCATCGATCTGTTCGTCACGTCACCGCCGTACAACATCCGCAACAGCACCGGCAACGGGCTCAAGGATGGGCGCGGCGGCAAGTGGGCAAACGCGGCGCTCCTGAACGGCTACAGCCACCATGACGACGCCATGCCGCACGATGAATACGTGGAGTGGCAGCGCAACTGCCTCATGGCGATGATGCGTGTGTTGAAGCCGGACGGCGCGATCTTCTACAACCACAAATGGCGCGTCCAGGCGGGGCTTCTTCAGGACCGACACGACATCGTTGAGGGCTTCCCCGTCCGCCAGATCATCATCTGGCAGCGTGACGGCGGTATCAACTTCAACCCCGGCTATTTCCTGCCCACCTACGAGGTTATCTACCTCATCTGCAAGCCCGATTTTCGCCTCGCGCCAAAGGCAAACGCGGCGGGTGATGTGTGGCGCATCCCGCAGGAATCGACCAACCCGCACCCTGCCGCGTTCCCGATGGAACTGGCGCAGCGCTGCATCCAGTCCACAAACGCGAAGGTTGTCTGCGATCCCTTCATGGGGTCCGGTTCGACCGCCATTGCGGCCGAAGCCGCTGGGCGTGAGTGGGTCGGGGTCGAGTTGTCAAAGGACTATTGCAAGCAGGCTACGGAGCGTATCCTTGCCGCGAGGAGACTGTTTCGCAATGCCGACACAACACGAGCTACTAAGCACCCTCGCGCCCACGACAAAAAACCGACTCTTTGAGCGCCTAGCTCAGATCGTCGCCCTCGGCTGGCAGGAAATGCCTGCGGGTGTCGCTCGATACAACGGAAACGGCGGGCCCGGGAACTACCTCGAAGATCTGATGGGGCTCACAGTCGGCAATCAAGACATCGCCGACTGCATCGGTTGAATCACGGCAACGGCGGCGCCAGCGCCACACGCGGCGTCCCGCCCCCGCCGACCGCACCGGGAGCCGAATTGTCGATCACGTCGAGCGCCGAAAACACCGCCATCATCTCGGTGTGGAAGCTGCCGCCGTCGCCAAACTCCGCACCCTGCTCGACCGCGACCGCATGCACGTCCCAGTAACTGTCATCGGACACGTAGGCCCCATAGTCCCGGAATGCCGCGCATAGCTTCCGCGCCTGCATCGACGCCTGAGCGCAGACGGTGGACGGCGGCAGCGCCAGCAGCGACCCCATGCGCAGCGCGGGCACGCTCCCGCCGTAGGTCGTGCAGCTCTCGTACGCGTCCGCGTGCGACGCAGGCCAGCGGTAGCCGCCCGACGCGCACGAGAGGAAACGCTTGGCGTAGAGGTTGACCTTCAGCGCGTGGTGGAGGGGCGCCGACGAGGAGAGTTCGCCGCGCCGGATGGAGCCGCCGAAGGAACTGAGGCCACTGCCGCCATGTGCGCCAGCGATGCAGTCACCCTTGATATCCACGCTGGGGTATGTGTACTGCCATGAGGGGTTAGCTCCCGCAGCCAGAGCGAGAGGCTGTCCCTGATGGACTGTTCGCCCATCGGTACCAAGAAATCCTGCGACACCGTTCCAGCTTCCGTCATGTGACATTCCTCCCGGTACATGCACCATCGTACTACCGCCGTTGAGGCTGCGCAGCGGGTCTGTGGGGTTGAGACCGATAAACTCATCGTCGGTCGTGATCTCGCCGTACCAGGCGTTCGCCGGCTGGATGCCTGCGGGCACGTAGACCGCGCCGCTGCCCACGGGCATGTTCCAGATGCTGGAAGTGGCGCACGGCCATGCGTAGACGTTACGGGTTGAGCTGATGACGGTCGGTGCCGGTGTGGAGGTTGACGACAGAATCATCGGGGGCGTCGCGGTCGGGACGGCTGTGCTCGTAGGCGTAGTGGTAGGCGTCGGTGTCGTGATGCTCGTGGGGGATGCCGTTGCGGTGCTGATCGCGGTGGCTGAGGATAACGGAGAGGGCGTTGACAAAGGCGTCCTCGGCGGCGGCTTCGGTGTAGGTGTCCATGTCGGTATCGCTCCTTGGTGTTGCGCGACCAGCAGCAGGTCGGCGCTGTCGATCTTGCAGTCTCGGTTGACATCGTACACCGAGGCGTCGCAGTTCGCGCCGGGCGAGACGCCGAAGCCCACCGCCGCGAGCGCGCCCACCACGAGCGCAGCGGCGACGACCGCGCCGGTCACCGATGCTCGCATCATGGCGTGAATTTTCAAAACGTTTCCCTCATCGTCCTGCGCAAGACGCGGAAGCACATTTAGCGTCACTGCTGGTGACCGATTCAATTGGATGAATCTCGCGCCAGTTGAAGTGCTGCTTGTCCTCCACAAACGGCCCCGTCACGGTGACGTGCGTGCCAACCGGCGGGATCCTCAGCACCGACAGGTAACCCTCGCACGCAAGGATCGCGTCTGCCTGCGTGACGGGGTTTTCGCAGATCGGCTCGATCACTAGATCGCCGTGCTGATGGTCGATGTTGGCCTGGTTCACGAGCGCCGGGTCGTCCGTCGTCAGCCGGATGTGGAAGTCTCCGTCAGCCTCGCGCTTGATTGCGGCGATCGTCCCGGTGATGGTCTTGCACGGGTCGATGACTTTGAGCCGCTGAGGGTGGTAAACGTGAGCCCACGGCCCACACGGCTGGCCCGTAGGCGTGGCAGGCTGGCCGGAGTGCCCTCGGACGCCCCATACGCCCGCTCCGGCCAGCACAGCCACCGCAGCGGCTCCGGCGAGAGCGTGACGCTTACGCAGGCGCAGCCGTCTCACTTGCCGCCGCCGCCGAGTGCCACCGCCGCCGCCTTCTGCGCGGCCGCCAGCGCATCGATCTCCGCCTGCATCTTCCCCGCCGTGATCGTGTCGATGCCGATTGGCGCCGCCTGCTGCACGTGCCCGGCGAACGCCGTCGCGATCGCGTTGAGGCTGTTGCCGATCTGGAGCGTCAGCGCGAACAAGGCGCCGAACTCGCCCTTGGTTGGAGCGTCCATTATTTCCTCCTCCTCTACGATGTTCAGATCGACGTTGAGCCCGCACAGGGTCGTCGAGTCGTGCCATTGGTGCATGGCGCGCGTCGTGAATCCGCCGAAGGGCACGAACGGCGCGGGCGGGTCGCTGTACGCGGCATCCCACAACCTCAACCACGGGAACGCGCCTTTGATGTCCCAGTCGCCGGTGTTGTCTTGCCACCATATTCTGCGCGTGTAGATGCCGGTCGGACGCTCGCCCTCAGGAAGTGCGCAGAGACGCTGGATTGTCGCCACGTCCGCAGCGTCCGTCTCGCAGTCGAGCCACCACGGGCGGGCCGTCGGGCGCACCGCGTTCGGGAACTGGTACTCCTCCACGTCCATGCCTCCGCGTTCGAAGGCCGCGATCTGCGCCGCCGCCACCGTGCCGAACGATGTCCCGACGATCGCCTTGGTGTAGCCCGCTTCCATGAGACAGCGCACCTGATCGGGCGTGGCGACGGCGCTGTAGTTTCCGCAGTCGATCGCGTTCGTCATGCGGCAAGCTCCAGCCTAAGCTTGCGCAGCCGATAGCCGCACCCGTAGTAGTGGCGGCCGCACGGGCGGCAGAGCGGTAGGTCACCACCGCCCCATTTGTGCAGCACCGACCGCGGGTGCTCCTCTGTCGAGATAAACCGTGCAGCCTTCGGACGCGGGATGTAGACGACGGCGCTGTCGCCGCAAGCGTGTGTAACGGGCAGGTTGAAGTCGCCGTGCCCCCTGGCGAGGTTGAAGCACGTCTCGCAGCGGCACGTCATGCGGGCGCTCCTTCTACGTCAGCCGCTGGCCGACGGTCGAGCCGCGTGATCCGCGCTTCCTCAATCACATTGAGGTTGCGATTCGTGTGCATCGAGAAGTTGTGCAGCACCTCGCCCAACGCGCCTACCATCGTCTCCGCGCGCGAGTCGGCGGCGTAGTGCATGGTGCGCTCGAACGTCAGGTCTACGCGATACCGGGAATCAGCCATCAGCACCCTCTCCAGCGCTGCGTCCTTATCCAGCGGGATCACGGTGTGTTCGCTGTCGGCGACGCGCGCAGGTCTGCTGGCGTCGGGTCGGGCTGCGGCTTCTTGAGGCCGTCGAGCACACCCTCAAAGGATCGGATGCCGACGCCGATCAACGGCAGCGCGACGAGCCAGACACCCGACAGGTTGTTGACGTTGCTGATGGCCTTCAGCGCGAACTCGCAGACGGCGATCCCGCCCGCGATCAACGCGCCGCGCGCGATGCCCACCACCCATGACGGTACGCCGTGCCCGGTGATCCATGCTTCCATGGTCCCCCTCCCCCCTATGCCGGCCACGGGAACAGCGCCCCGATGGTGCAGCCGAATGTCCCGGCGGCGAGCCACGGCTTGATGTCCACGTCTGTCGCCAGGCGGAACAAGAAGAACGCGAACACGCACGCAAACACCGTGAAAATGATCCGGACGACGAGCAGCCCTGAGATAGCCATTGGTTCCCTCCGTTACCTGCGCACCGCGCCAAGCAGCACGATGACGATCACGACGATGACCAGAAATATCAGTGCGGTCTCTAGCGTCATGGTTAACCCGACTCCTTACTACGCTTGTTCGCGTCCTCGTCTTGCGTCTCGGCCATCGCACCCATGTGCTCGTTCTCAACCATCGTGCGATCTGCCTTCTTCGTCTGCTCGATCTGGTGCGTCATCAGCGCGTCCGCCGTCTGCCCCAGCGTCAAGCCATTCTCCGTCAAAACCTCCGTGTGCACTGCAGCGGTGGCCGCGAGGTTGTCCGCCTGGTTATCCACACGTTCCTGCTTGGCGTCCGCCCCTAACTGTTGATTCTCTGCCCGCCCACGTTTGATGTTTCGCGCATTCTCCATGGACGCATACGCCGCTATCGTCGCGGGGATCGCGCCAAGCACCGACACGATGATCAGGGTCAGGTCGATCAATGGTCCGTTACCTCGAATGGTTCTGTGTGCCAGGCCTGCCGCTGCACGTTCACGCCCTCGGTGGCAAGGTCGATTCCCTCGCTCCAGTAGCGTCCTGGCGCGAGCGGCGGCAGCGTGTTCTCGAAGTGCAGTAACGGGCAGCCGGGGTCACGGACAGCGACATCGATGCGCGGCTGCCCGCTTGGGATCAGTTCGTTGGTGTCGAGGTTGCGGATGATCGTGTTGGTCCCGGTGGAAGGCGGTGAGACGGCGACCGGCTTGTCCGATGTGTTGCACTTGTAGGCTTCAACGATCAGCTTGTCGCCCGGATGCACGATCGGGTTCAGGACGTGTTGAGGGCTCTTGTAATCCAGCGGCGCGAAGGACTTGCTATCGCGGTACCGCGTCACGCCGATCACGAGCACGATCGATCCCAGCAGGTACACCGCGCCAACCACTCCCGCGAGTGCCCAGTTTCTCGTGTGATGTGCCATCGTGATCCCCCGGACAAAACCAAAAGCCGAGCTTGCCCCTCGTTGGGGACAAACGCGGCTTAGCCTGCGTTACGTTGCGATCGGCGCTCTACGCCGTGGTTGCGGTCAGTCTACCCTCTTTCATCCGCTCCTTTGGGTGGCAGCGCCACCGCGAGCAGACATCGGTCGTTGAGACAGCGCCGGTAGATGCGCATCTTGCCATCGACCGAGATGCGCTTGGTGGCACTCCAATTGTTGCCGTGGCAGGTGGGGCAGTACCAGCCGCCGATCTTCATGAGCCCGCCACCCTGCGCACGTCGCGCGCCGCCGTCCTCATCGCCGCCATGAAACCCGTCCGGTTGCGGACCGCCCCCAGCCCGTCGGCGGCGTACGTGGTGCGTTCGTTCGTGGCGTCGGCCGACGATGCCCCCTGCTGCGTCACCGCCGCTATCGTGGGCGTGCTGGTGAGCGGAAGGAGCGCGGTCCAGTAGAGCCACTCGGGGCCAAATAGCTGCGTCGTGTTCGCCCCGACAGGGACGCCTCCGACGTCAGGGTTGCCGCAGCCAAATTCAATCGTGCCCGGCGCGGCATCCGCGCGCGCCCACGAACCGCCGCCCGGCCGCGACTCGAACACGCCCCCCGTCCCGACGTACGCCGTGCCGATCGACCCCGCGCTGAAGAGCGAGCTGTCCGTGCCGCCGAGCCGGAGAAATACGCCTGGCGACACCTTCCCCGCGCCACGCAGGGCAGCGACCATCTTGCCGACTGGGTAGCGGACGCCGAGTGCACCAACAGGGATCGGGTTCGCGGCCGAGTTTTTGAACGACTCCTTAGCGCCGCCGACCGTCGAGGTAACGTAGTGGCAACCGCCGTCGTTCGGCGTCTCGCTGATCGCCGTCCACTTGTTCGCCGCTGCCGAGCAAGAGCCGCCGTCCGTGCTGTTGGTCCACGCGGTGTAATTGCCTTCGGATGTTGCCGGTGTCGTCGCACCGCCGCTGATTTTGAACGCGGGGTACTGCACGAGGTGCGGCGCGTCACTTGCTGTGTAGCTCGTCTCCAGCACCACGTCATCGACATAGAGGATCGTATTGGGATTGTACGTGGGCGGCAGATACTCGCCGACTGAAAGCACCTTGGTCGTGTCAAACATCTGCGTCCACGTGTTGAGCGTGTCGAACGACGCTACCTCCGTCCCGTTGACGACGATCGAGACCCAGACGGTCGAGAGCGTCAGCCCGTCGAAGACGATCGCCACGCTCTTGGCGGTCGTAGAGCTGATTTGTCCCGCGGCGACGGCGCGTAGCTGGCCGCTCTTGTTGTAGATGCGGATGCCGCCGCCCGTGTCTAGGGCAGCATAGCGGTGCCCTAACTGCGTGCCGTCTGTAATCAGCCCGATCTCCTGCGTTTGCGAAGCCCCGCGTGAGACGCCCGCCGAGAAGATCGCGATGCATGGCAACTGCGGGTTGGTGGAGTTGTAGACACCGCCGCCGACGGTGAACTGATTGCCCAGCGGCCACGAAGCGTTATTGCCCGCCGCCGTCATGTCGAGCGCCGCGCACTTCGCGCCGCCGAGTTGCCGCGCGACCGTGCTGTCGATCGTCGCTACCGGCACGGTAAACGCCGCAGACCAGAAATCCGCGGCAGTGTCCCCCGACTCGAACCCGTTCGGAATCATACTGCTGTCGCCACCGGTTCCGAACCCGCGCTTGTACGTCACAGCGGCGTTACCCCCGCAGCGTTGTAGCGGGCAAGCCCCTTAGCCGCCGTCGTGCGTCTGAGTCCGTCCGGCTCGATCACCACATCGCCCGCGATCACCGCCTCCGCGTCGTCGGCCACGCCGAGGCCCGGCGGCCAGAACGCGGGGACGTTGCCCCAGCCCTGCGCGACGAGGTACTGCGCCGCGCGGTGGATGATCCGCCGCCAGACCTTCGATGGCCCAAAGACGTACTGGATAAAGATGCAGGTCTGCCGGACACCACTGACAACGCGCGGCCCGCGGTGTATCCAAACGATGAGCCGCTCGGACTGGTACTGCGCGCCCGCGCCGTCGTCGATCAGGATGTGGTCGCCCTGCGCAATCGACGCCTCCACCGCTGGGCCGTTCGGCGCGCGGAACGGCAGCGTGATGTTCTTCTCGCGCTCGTAGCGGGCGATCTCGGCGGCCAGCCGGTCGCTTACGATCTGGCCCTGCCCCGCTTGCGCGCGGACGATCACGATTGCGCCCTGCGGCGGGCGATCTTCGCCAGGTTGTTGAGCTGCTGAAGGATGCCCATACCGCCGACGCGCGAACGCACAGCAGCCAGCGTGTCCGGCCGCGGCGGTGCCTCCTGCGGCTGCTGTTCCTTCGATGGCGGAGGATTCACTTGATCGCCTCCTCAGCCACGGCGGGTGGCTGCGCCGCTGTTGCGCCAAACCTTAGCAGGTAGTCCAATGCGTGTTGAGCGGTATCAAAGTCGCCGACGTTGATGTAATCGCCGTCCTCCCGCGACCCGAACGTGGCGATGTGGAGCCAATCGTTAGCCTTCTCGCGCGGTACCTCGACGCCGCACTGATCGCAGACGATAACAATGGTCTTTTCCGTACGGACAATCTCGAGCTCTTTCGTTACTGTGCTCATGGTGCTGCCGTCTCCACGGAATACACCCCCTCTACGATCCCCTCCTGCTCGATGATCGTCAGCCCGTGACAACGCACGTGCCGGTACAGCCCGCGCGCCTGTCGCAATGAGTCAGACACGACGCTGACGGTATCCCCCACCCAGAACGGGAAGGTGAACGTCGTCGCGCCGGACGTATCCTCGCCCATCAGCGCGTCGAGCGAGCAGGTCAGCTCCAGCGACTCGATCGCGTTGAGCGGCAGTTCCATCGCCGTCAGCGCGCGGGCGGCGAGGTCGGCCACGGACGTAACGCCCGGTTCGTAGATCGCCGCCTGCCGCTGGAGTGCGATGTTGGCGAACTGCGCGCCGCGCCGCGCCGTCCATGTAGATGATGCCGTCGTCGTCACGATATTGCTGGCGTGGACACCGGGCGTGTGCGCCAGTGACTTACGGACGGATATCGGCCGCCCACCCGTGCCCGTGCCGCCGACAACAGCGGCGGTCTCGTACAGCGGCCGCACATCCTGCGTATATTTCGCGCTGGTGAAGTGTGTGCCCTCGCGAAGGATGATGCCCGCGGACACGTCGCGCCCGACGACGGCCGACCAGATCGGCGTTACAACCATTTGCCCCTGCGGGTCGATTGATGTGTCGAACCGCCATTCGTACCCCGTCATCTCCCACATGCGCTTGAACGTATTGAGCAACGAGTCAACCGGTAAATCTTGGACGAGTGGCGGCCCGTTGTCCTGTGTCATGTCGATCGACATCGGGAAACCGCGATCTTGCTGCGCTTGGGTGAGCATCCAGAAGGCGATCGCAGCGACGGCGCGCGCGGGGGGATTGTAGACAAGTGGCGTCATCGTCGCGTCGATAAACGTGCCGATGAAGTCTTGGCAGGTGTACGTCGAGCGGCCGGAACCCAACTCCTCCGCGATCGCCGTCACCCAGCCGAGCCACGGCGGGACACCCGCGACATTACTCGTGATCACGATCGTCGAGCCGACATCGAGTGCGCCCGGTACGGTAGTGATCAGTGGCCCGTCATTGGCCGCCGTGAACGACGCTGGTGATTTTTCCATCAGCAACCAGCTACGGTGAATGTCTGCGGCGCTGCTGACGACGCCAAGCTGCGTCCATGGCGGGTTGGGCGTGTAGACAAACACCGTCGCCGCATTTTCGGTCACGTCCAGGCGCTCCGATACGTGATCGTCAGCGCAGGCTTGGTCGTGCACGTGCCGTAGCCGCTGCTGCCGTAAACGCAGATATTGGTGCCGGGATCGAGGCCAAAGAAGCCAACGTTATCACTGCTCGCGACAAGCCAGCCTACGAGTTCACCTGTCTCCGTCACCGTGACCAGGCCCGACGAGCAGTCGATGTGCAGCGTCCGGAATCCTGCACCGCCCTGCACCGGCAACGGGAACGGGCCACTGAACGTCAGCACCTGCCCGGTGGACGGGTTGGTGAGCGTGTCCGCCATCATCACCGTGTCCTGCACCGCCTGAAACAGCACAAGCGGCGCGGTGGATGCCTGCATCTTGATGATCAGGTTGTCAACTGTGACGACGCTGGCGGTCTTCGCCGACGCTTCCGCTTGCGGAATGGGCAGCCCCGTTATCGGGTCTTGGCCGTAGAGCTCGAACCAGAATGACCCACTCGTGTTGTAGTTGGAACCGCGTGCGTAGAGACCGTTAGCGTAGGAGATTTGCAGCGTGTTCGCGGTGCCGCTGCGCCATTCCAGGAAGTAGAAGCCTGGTGGCAATACCGGAGGGTTCGTGAATGACGCCTGCGTCAGCACGTAGCTCGCGCTTGACACCGACCCGAATGCCAATTCCTCCGACATGGCGTGCGTGAGGTCTATAACATCATATGGATAAGGCCCGAACCCCCCCCCCGGAATGGGCTGGTTCGCCAACACCACTTTGAAAATCTGGCAGAACATCGTATCGGCAGCGCCGATAGCCTTTGCGTGACATGCGATCGACGTGATTTTGGAAGTCTTGTCGAGCGTGAATGTCTGCGCCCCGCTGGTGCTTTGCATGTAGGTGTTGTTGGTGATCGTCTGGCTGGACGTGTCGGCCTGCCCGACAGGGACGCCGGTCACGATAGTGTGCAGTGCGGCAATGCGCAGCGCGTACATCAGCCCAACGCTATTGATCGCGTTCGCCGTCAGTGTGCCAGCGCCGGTGTACGACGTCAACAGCGATTCGTTACCGTCAATGTCGCGGCCGTAGTAGTTCACGGAGTACACGGGGTTTTGCGTCACGTCGCTGACGATCGCCGACGCAACGTTATCGATCGGAAACGGCAGGTTGATCTGCGCGCCGTTCGCGTTTGGTGCTCCCGCAGTCGGCAGCGCGTCCTTGAACTGAAGCGCCGTCAGCATGTTCACATTCGACGTGTAGGCGTACAGCGGGTCGTCTTGCGTGAGCGTCGGATACCAGTCTGCGGGTCGTACTTGCGTCTTGAAGACGTTGCCAAAGGCACGCCATTCGTACTGCGTGTTCGAGGACTCGGCCGCCGCTAGCGAAAAGACCGGCAATTTTGCTGCGTCCGTCGGCGGCGCATCTGCTCCCGCCCAGCCGTAGCAAACGATGATCGAGTGCTGCACGTGGTAGATCGTGGCACTCTCCGTGTGCGCCGCCGCCGTTGTGTTACGCGCGCCGCGCGCAAGGCCGGTAAAGCCCGTCGCTGTGCGCCCGCTATAAGTGATCACTTCGCTGTCGATACACAGCGCCCCGACGTTGGGGAACCCCGCTGTAGACTGCCCGGTCGTCACCTTCAACGTACCGCCCGTCGCTGGTACGCCTGCCGTCATCGCCGTGCCTACCGTGCACGTCAGCGTCTCCGGTTGGATGTCAAGCGGCACCCAGAGGCGTGTCGCCCCCGCGTTGATTTGCGACGTGCTGGTGCCGAAGAAGCGGTCGGCCTCGATACCGTCCACGTAGACGCGCACGTCGTTGCCGTTCTTCAGCATGCGGGCGCGGTTGACGGTCTGCCCGCCGGAGTGCGCTACGCCCGTCGTACCGCCGATACCGCGCGTGCAGCCCTGCAGCGTGTTGCCACTGATCAAAGCGTACGAAATCTGTTCGTCGTTAGCGCCACCATCGGTGACGAAGATCATGCCCGAAGGCGAAAGCCCCGCCGTCGAGACGAGCGGGATCGTGTTCTGTACGTTCGTGACGGCGCCGTTGATCGTGGTAGCGAATGAGGTATCCCTGATCAGCGAGGTTGTGTCCCAACCGCCGTTGGTGAGTTCCACCGGCCAGTTGACCATTGCCTTGGACGAGCGGTTGACGACGATCGCCTGCCGCGCCCAGCGAAACTTGTACAGCTCCGACTCTTTTGGGTTCGGGACGATCATGTCCATCGTCATGTTGCGCGTGCGGGTGTCTCCCGCGTTCGTCAATACGACGTTCTTGCTGTCGGCGTCGATCGTCGCGACCAGCGTCGTCGCTATGTTGGCGTACATCAACGGGTCGAAGGCCCAGAGGTCGGCGAGGTAGTTCAGTACATCGATCGCCATCATGCCGCGCGACTTCACGGAAACGCTGCGGTCAACACCGTTGCCGTCCGTGAGCACCATTGTCTGGATGCCCTTGTACGGGTCGAGGATCTGCTTGAGGTTGTCGACGTCCGCCTGGTTCGTCGTCGCGAGGTTGATGTGGACGGGGAAGGCCTTGCCCTGGGGTTGGGCTCGGGCGTAGCGGTCGAAGCCGCCGATCGGCGAGACCGAGACGGGCGTTACTTTCGGCGACGAGTGTACATCCGCCTCGAAATACGCGAGGTGGATGTAGCCGAGACCGGAGATCGCGTTGCCGGCGATGCTCTTGACGGTGAGCTGAAACGCTGGCATCAGTTCACCGCCATATCTAGCGCGCGCAGCGTCGCTGCCGGGTCGCCGTGCGTGACGATCGTCACCGGCGCGTGGTAGTTGTTGACGACGGGTGGTACCGGCGGGGCCTGGTAGCCGGGCGCGTTCGGGTTGACGATCGGCGCGCCGGGGTCGAAGATGCCACCGGGGTTGACCTTGCGTACGTCGGTGTGCGCGGGGTCGAATCCGGCGGGGCCCCTTGGCGACGAGCCGTAGCCGTCACCCGAATGCGCGACGCCGGATGAATCCGTGTACTGGCCCTGGTGGTAGGCGTACGCGGGCTGGTGGCTGCTGTTCGCCAGCGACTGCGCGTCGTCGATCATCTTCGCCGTGAAGCCGTGGAGGGCGTTGATGAACTCGTCCGCGCTCATCTTACTCGCCTGAAACGCCGTCGCGAGCGCGCGCAGCCCCTGCTCGGCGACGAACGCCTCGCCGGTGATCCCCGCGGCGCCGAGGACGATGTCGAGCGCGCGCAGCTCGACGCGCGCCGTACGCGCGGCGTCCGTCACTTGCTGCGTCGCTTGTCCCGCGAGCTTTTGCGCGTCGAGGTACTCCCCGAACGCCTTTGCGTCGCCGCCGGTCTGCTGGTGCCAGTCGGCGAAGGCGAGTGCGAGCGCGATCATGTCTTTCTGCGCCTGCGAGATCGTGGCCGAGGCGGAACCCGCTGCGCCCGCTAGCCCACCACCGCCGCCGCCGCCGCCGCCGTAGCCGCCGCCGCTGTCGCCGTAGAGTGCAGCATTGAGTTCAGCCATGGCATTTGCAGCTGTCTTTGCAGCTGTCTGCTGTTCCGCATATTGCTTGGTTAGCTGCGGATAAAGGTCTTGGTTCTGCGCTTCGAGGCGTTGGCGCGCGGCAATTTTCTTCGCTTTCACCTTCGACCCGACGCCAGTCGGCGCGTCGGGATCTGGCGCGGAGTCACCGACCGCGGCGTCCATTGCGCCCTTGTTGGCGGCGCTGAACGCATCGCCCACCGCCGATGCCATGTCGAGGAAGAAGCCCTTGACGTGAGCGGCGGCCTGGGCGAACTTCGACTCCATCTGTCCGAGCGGGCCGTCCATCTCGCCCGGGAGTCTGTCCATCATCCCCTGCCAGCCGTTCTCGATGCTCGGGAACACCGTATCGTTGAGGTAGGTGGCGACCGCTGTAAACGCGCTGTCAACGTATTGCCCCCACGTTGGCACCTGATTACGCATGTGTTCGAGGGCTGCGCTCCAGGCGCGCTCTACATACGGCATGGCGACATCGAAGACCGCCTCGGTAGCGCGCGCCAGTTCACCCGGTGCCGCCTTCATCCCGGCCCACACCTGGTCCCAATGCGTTGCAAGTAGATAGATCGCGGCAACGACGGCCGCGATCGCAATCGGAATGCCGAGCAGGGCTGCGTTTGCTGCGATGGCGGCGACAGTGGCGGACGCCGCCATCATCGTGAACGCAGCGACGACCGTCACGCCGACAACGACTGCCAGCCCCGCCGCGGCCGCTGCGATCAGGATAAATTTCTTGTCCTGATCGCTGAATTTCGCCCAGACGGCAGCGACCTTATCGCCGGCCTCGCTCATGTGCTTCATGACGACGTTGATCCCGTTGAGCGACCCAATAAACGCCGGCATCACCTTCTGCCCCAGTTCGGTTTCGTCAGCCTTGAGCTTCGACATGAACGTGTCCCACTGGTAGGCAGCCGTCTTCTGCGTCGCAGCGAAATCATCGCCAAACTTATTTGAGGTCGCGGAGATGTCCGTGAACTTCGATTTCACGCGGTCAAGGTTGTCGAGCAATGTCACGATCGTGCCAGCCGTGCGGCCGCCACCCAACGCCTTCGACAAAATCTCGGTCTGCACATTCGGGTCGGTTGCGAACTCGTCCAGCCGTGTCTTGAGGAGTTGCAGCGCCGGGATCAGCCCTTCGTTGCGCATTTTCGCGGCAAGGTCTAGCTGATTGATCCCGATCTCCTGGAGGGCTTGGGCGGCGCGCGGCGTCTCCGCCGCCATCAGGAAGAACGAAATGCGCAACCGCGTCGCGGCATCGACCGCCGGGACGCCGGCGTCGGTCATCGTGGCGAGCGCCGCGCCTACGTCGGTGAGGCCGATACCCACCTGCTGGGCCGTGGGGAGAATGCCTGACGACATCGACGCCGCAAGGTCTTCCATACGCATGTTTCCGGCGCCGACGATCGCGTTCAGGGTGCCCATCGCGTCCGTCTGATTTTCGGTGCCCTTGATGTGCGCGACGGTCGCAGCGGTCAACGTGTTGGTCACGGCTTCGAGGTTGGCGTTACCGACGGCCGAGCCCTCACTCGCGATCTTCAGGACGTTCATCGCGTCCGCGCCGCGCAGACCGACCGACTCGATGTGGTACAGCGCCTTCGCCAGCTCCTCCGGCCCCTGCGGCGACACCTTCGCGAAGTCGAGCACGGCGCCCGTGAGCTTGTCCACCTCGGCCTGCGAGGCTCCCGCCTGGGTGCGGACCATCTCCATTTGCTTCTTGAAGTCCATCGCGCCCTTGACGGAGCCCATGGCCACGGATACGGCGGTGATCCCGGCGGCCATGGTTGCGAGCGGGTCGACGATCCCGAGCACGTTTCCTTCGAGAGATTTGATTGAGGAGCCTAGTCCTCGGTGGGCCGCATTCGACTTCTCTGCGGCCGCCGCTGCGTTGGCGTGCCCGCCACTCATGGCGTCCAGTTCCGTACGTACCTTGGCCAGCGTCGCGGTCGCCTGATCGAGGGCCCGCACGATGACCTGCAGTTCGGCCACGGACATCCCGGAAGCCATTAGGTTGCCTCCTTGACACGCGTGGGAGCGTTCTGTGCTAGAATCCACTCCCGAACGAAGGGAGACCTATGGACGGGCAGCCAACCCCCGCACCGCGCCGGTACATCAAGCGCGGCCCAACCCCCGCACCGCGCCGGAACATCAACCGCGGCCTTGTGCTCTGGGGGGCGATCCTTGGGCTGTTCACGGGGTTCCTTGGTCTCGCGATCGCCATCTTTGGCGACGCGACGAAGCGTCGCGATCGCCTGATCGGGATCGGCGCTGTGTGGGGTGCGACGATCGTGCTGTTTATTGTTGCTGTTGCGATCAGCGGCGACGGCGGCAAGAGCGACCGCGAGAAGTATCTCGCCGCCAACCCCCCGCGGGCGGCGACCGCGGTGTTCGGTGAGTGGGGCAACGTCATCGTGCAGATCGGCGGAGGCACCACGGACGGGTTCGAGGGCGCGATCGGCGACGCCGCGTCGCAGCGATCGGTACAGGGCGTGTCGCCCGCGACGTTTGGTATCGTCAGCACGACGGGGATCGCCGTAGCGGTCATCCAGAGCAAGGGGGTCTTCGCCAGTTCGCCGCTCACCGTCGTATTGACCGGCTGCTCCGATGGCCACATCCACCGGCAATCGACCTCCGCCGATTACGGCGTCGTCACGGTGTCCTGCTGACCTACCGCCGTCGCGACTGCGCGCGCGCGTCGGACTCTGCCTTGCGGCGCTTGCGCTCTCGGTCGTCCTCGCACTCGCCGCGCCAGAGCCGCCAGGCCTGCAACACGGGTTCGGGGAGCTGTTGGTACTGCCAGTAATCACTAATCAGTCCGTCCTCGTGCAGCGCCGAAATCTCCGTCAGGAAAGCAAGCTCGCCGGGGAAGTCTCCAGTACTGCCACTTCCGGAATGGAAGAAGAAGGATTGGAGCCGGCGTCGGATTCCCCCATCGCGGAGCCCTCATCGTCGTCGTCCGCGCTCGGGTTGAGTTCGTCGAACTTGTCCACGATCGTCGTGGTAAAGGGGTCGCGAATGCGCGCCACGTCGAGCGGTTCGTCGGCGCTCCACCCGGTCACGATGTCGCGCAGCTGCGCCGCGAGGAACCGCTCCTGCGAGTAGTCCACGCTGGTCTGCTGTTCGCGGATCGGCTTGCCCTTGCGAGTGGTGCCGGTCGTCACCCACTTCGTCGTGGAGATGACGGCGGCGTCGGCCCAGCGCTTGCGCTGGATGCCGCTCACGGCGCGCAAGATCGCCACCCAGCTCCCGTCGGGGAACTCGATCTTGTGAGTCTCGTCGCCGTTGACGAGAAACATCGGCGTGCTGTTGGGTGTGGGGTTATCCACGGTGGGTCTCCTCTGCGCTAGATACAAAACAGCCACTCTCTGATCTCGCAGAGTGTGGCCGCGCAGAGGCCGCCCGTAGTTGCTCCGATGGTATGCCAGCGACGCTGAGGCTGTCAAGCCGCACGCGGGCGACGGCGCCGGTGTGCGTGATCTGCCAGACGAGCCGCGGCCGCTGTTTGCAGCGCCGGCGGTTCTTACAGCGCCCGATCAGGATGATCGGCTGGGCGAGGGAGTTTCCCCCCTCGCCCGCGTCGATCTCGATGACGGTGCTGTTGCACAGCGGGCAGTTCAACGCGATCAGCCCCATCGTTCAGGGCAACGCCGAGAGCGCATTGGTTATTGAGACCTTCAGCGGCGTCGTGTTGCTGAGGTCGTACGCGCCGATCAGCTCCAGCGGCACGAGGTCGTTTCCCTCACGCTCCCCCTTCTGGTCGAACTGCCCCTCCTTGTACCGGAAGATGCCATCGATTTGAAGGCTGTAGAACGAGCCGCCGAGCACCGCGCCCGTTGCCTTGATGCGGACGTAGCGGAACGCCCGCGTGCTGGCGCGGTTCCGCTCGCCGGTCGTCTTGTCCATCACCTTCGCGTTCGCCTCGGCGTTGAGCTTGAGGTTGTACGTCAGGCGCTTCAAACCGTAGTTCGTGAACGAGCGGTCGGCGCGGCCGTCCTGGAAGAACTTCGGCTGGTACTGCGGGTCCACGCTCAACTGCCAGTCCACCGCCGACTCCGCCAACGCGTTTGTACCGAGCGCGGCGAAGGTGTCGTCTATGTAGATTTTCACGTCGGCGCTGGCAATGAAGTTGACCGACGGCACCGCGATCGCGCCCGTCATCGTCGGCGTGATATCGACCGGCCGGCCGATCAGCTTCGCGTCGAACATGACGGTGCCGCCGATCGCGGCGCTGATCGTGTACGAGTTGGCGAAGACGAACGCGCACTGCTCTTCCCAGTTGATCGTGCCGTCCGTCATCCGGCGGCAGATCGTGAACGTCTTCAGCGCGGGGTCGGCGGACACCGTGAACGGGTACGCCCACGTCTTGTCGGCCATGGCGCCGGTCGGCGTCACGCCGCCCTTCGCGCTCATCTCCATCAAGTACAGCAGCTGCTCGTACGTCGCCTCGCCCTTCCAGTCAATGTCCGTCCACCGCTTGGGGAGGATGTCGCTGGTCGGGTTCTCCATCATGACGCCGATCTGCGGCTGCGGTTCGTACGCCATCTCGTTCGGATTGAACTCGGCCAGCGAGACGAGCCGATTCGTCTGGGCGACGGCGGCGCCCTTCGTGGTCTCCAACCCGATCTGCGTGATTCGTAAATCTTTGATCCCAGTTGGCATGGCTTACTTCTCCTCGCTCGTCGCCGATGCGACTGGTGCGGTTTGCGCCGCGGGTGATGGCGCAAGTGGTGGCGTGGCCGCGCCCTGCGCCGTGCGTTCGTAGACGCCCGACGCCTCGACCGTCTCGATCTGCTCGGGCGTCATCTCGGCGACATCCTCTGTCGTCAAATCGCGGGCGTGGATGCCGGGGAAGAACTGGCCACCCTCGGCGGTGTAGCGGTAGACGATGCTCACGACAAAACCTCCTGTCGGTGCAGGCCGACGCGGATAATCGCGCGCTGTAGGGTCGGCGCGTCCTCGCTCCTGTGTGCGTCTGTGAATTGCACGAGCGGGCTCCCCCACTCGATGACGTACGGATTGTTCTGCGCGGCAACGGTATTGCCGAGGACGCCGCGCCCCTTCTTCAGCATCTCGACGACGGCACGCGCGTACTTATCGATCTTCCGTGCCGTCGCCACCTCGTCGGTGTTGCGGTCGGCGATGATGATCGAGAGGTCGTGACGCACACGCATCTCGCCCGGGCCGTCCGTCGTCAGCGCCGCCGATACCGTTTCCGGCAGGACGATCACGTACGGGAAGGCTTCGTTGCCCAGCGGCTCGTAGAGGTAGTAATCGGCGTTGACGGGCGCGCTGATCGCGTAACCGTCGGCGCCGTACTCGGTGTTCATCAGCGTCACCTCGGCGGCAAAGCTCGCCTTGAGGTAGGCGATGGTCGCGTCCACGGCGCCGAGGGTGAATTGCAGCGTCACTCAGGCCTCCTGGTGCCAGATTTGGAAGTCCATCGAGACGCGCATGATCTGCGTCTGCGGGTCGTACAGCTCATGCTCGCCGGCGGGCCGGATGGCATCGATGACGACGCCGCTCACGGTGCCGATGAACCCGGAGAGCGCCAGCCGCACCTGCTCGGCGATCGCTTTGACGGACGGGTACGACTGGCTCACGCCATCGACGCCGCGCGCCCAGCAGTCGAACTGAAACCGCGGGTGCGCCATCTTCGTCGTGCTGCTGTACTTCGTCTCGCCGTCCTTCGAGATTTTCTGGTAGGTCACGGCGGGCAGCGTCGATCCCTGTGGAAAGACCATCGGGTAGACGCGCGCGGGGTTGCCGATCAGCGCCTGCAATCCGGCGAAGCCCGAGAGCCGACTGAATAGAGCCTCCTCAATCAACGCCACGCTGCACCTCTCATCGGTTCACCAGCGCATTCAACGCGCGCGCGAACTCGGCCTCGACGACAGCGCGGTTCTCATCGAACGCGGGGCGCAGGAATGGCTGCGCGGGCTGGTGGAACAGGCGGCCGAGTGAGTCGCGCTTGTCCATGAACCCGTACTCAATGCGTTTCGCGTAAACGACATCGGTCCCGACAGCGACAGCAACCGAAAGGCGGCTGCTCTCGATGATCTCTGGGTGGATCGACCTGCGAAGGGTCCCGGTCTTCACCGGACATTTCTCCTTCGCAGCATTCACGATCTTGAGCGCAGCTGCGTACCCGGCCGCCTCCAGCACCTGCTTGGCCATCCCGGCCTCCATCTGGAGGAGCTTTGCTCGCAGTTCCTTAAGCCCCATGAGGTCGATGGTCATCTCGATCATGAGGTCACCAGCTGCCCGTCGAGGTACGTGGCCACGCCCTGCGAGTCCGTCTGCACGGAGAGGATGTCGATCGTCACGCTGCCGACAGTGGCGCGATCCTTCACCGCGATCGTCGGATAGGCGCCGGCGAGGGCGATGCGGTACGGGGCGATCGCGAAGGTCTCGTCCGGGAGCTTCAGCTCGCGACCGGCGCGAGTCTCAAGCACACAGGCGAGGCCCACGTGGTTCGCCTTGTTCGCCCAGCCCGTCGGCTGCGCGCCGAAGGTGTCCTGTGCGGCGGGCGTGTTCGTCTGGATCGTGCAGAGCTGCGGGTAGAAGTTGCGCAGCGCCGACATCAGGCCGGGGCGGGTGAGCGGCTTCGTCGCCATCTAGACCAACCCCCGCAGCGCCTGATTGAGCAGCCGTTCTCGGGCGCCGAAGTCGTCGCCGACCTGCTCCGCCCAGTCGAACTGGCCGCCGAGGTTCGCTTCTTCGATGTCGGACTGGGTGCGCAGCAGCACAGCGTCCGCGCGCAGCGACGCGGCGACGGCGGCGCCGTTCGTCTGGATGTCCATCAGCCGCATCACCTTCTGCACGTACGCCTCGCTCGTCGCCATCGTCTCCAGCGCCATGGCAGCGGCGCGCTTCCAGTTGGTTGACCCGTCGTAATTGCCCTCGGACGCGAAGAACCCGTTGATCTCTTCGTCGGTGAAGATCGGGTTCGCGCTGTCCGTGTCGCTGATGCGACGACGGACCTTCGAGAGATCCGTCGTCGCGCCCGTCGCCGCATACGTGTAGGTCATGTCCGGCCTCTAGGCGGGTACCGTTTCCCTGCTCTTCATGGGCCGCTGATCGCGGGAGAGCGCCCCCGCCAGCAGTTCCGTCACCCGTTCGAGTTCCGTCAATTCGGTCGGGGCGATCGCGCTGCCAAGGTCGAGGGTCTTTCGCATCCCTGCGATCAACCCCCGCTGCGTTGCGAACGTCTCCGCTACGCTCGTCGGTTCGTCTGCCACTACCGATCCCTCCGCTGTCCGAGCCGGCGCAACGCGCGCCGATCCTTCGGCCTGGTTAGATGGGCTTGTTGCCGCCGAGGGAGCCATCGCCGCTGGCGGTGCCGTCGTTCGTGCGGGAGCCGTCCGCACCGGGGTCGTTGGCGGGGTTGCCCATCAAGGGGCCACCGCTGCCCGGTACGTCGCCGCCGGCCGTCGGATCGGATGACACCGTGCCGGTGACCGTGCCGGTGACCGTGCCCGTGACCGGGCCCGGGCCCGTGGGCGTCGGAGCGGCCGTACCGGAGGCCGCATTCGCAGCCGCCGTCAGCGCCGTGGCGTGCTCCTCGAGCCCCTGCGCGATCGACGCGAGGTGCACGGAGTCGTTGGTGGCCAGCGCCTGCTTGAGCTGTGCGGCGAGGTCGGTGACCTGCGTCGCCAGCGTGCCCAGCGTCTGCATCGCCTGCGTGTCGGCCGCCGCGTCGTCGGCGACCGCCCGGTCGATCTCTGCGAACTGGTCTGCCATGTCGTCTTCTCCTTGGATCACTACACGGATGAGGAAGTCCAGCTTCCTCTCGATCCGTTCTAGGCTGTGCATCGCTTCCCTCGCATTCACGAAGCGGGGCGCTGCGCCATTCCCCTCACGCAGCGCCCCGTATTTCGTCGCCCCATGCCTGAGAGCGCTTAGGCTCCGGTTCCGTTCGAACCCACAGTGGCCTTCGGCTCTTCGCGCACGCCGCCGATGACGTGGCGCACCTTGTATTCGATCGAGTCGGTGTCGAAGTCGCCGTCGAGCGGGTTCACTCCGCCGCCGCCGGAGACGCTCATCATGTTCGGAGACTTGATGAACACCTCGGGCGTCTCGTGGCCGCGAAGGTGGCCGATCTCCAGCGCCGGCCGTCCCGCATTCGGGTCGGCGAAGAGGTACCAGCTCGTCGAGCCGTTAGTCGTCGAGACGATCGGCAGGTAGTAGTCCACCGCGAGCTTCATCTTCTTCTGAATCCAGTTGTTGACCTGCAGCGCCTGGCCGGCGACACCACCACCGCCGACTTGGCCGAGTCCACCGAGGAACAGCGCGGTCGCGTTCATGATGTTCTGCGCGACCACTTCCAGCGCCGGCGGCACGACGAGCACGACACCGTCGAGAGTGATCGGCTCGCCTTCGCTGTCCACCATGTTGCCGAGGACAGTGAATGCGTCCTGCAGCGCGGCGATCGAGAGCGCCGGGTTGTTGGTGGCCGCACCGTTGGCGATCTTCACCTGGTTCTTGTTGCCGGCGGTGTAGAAGCTGGCGTGCGGGCCGTTCGCGTCGGCGAACAGCTGCGTCGCGAATTTCTCTTCCGTGCGCCGTGCGGCCTTGCCGAAGCGCGCCGGGATGTCCTTGAGGGCGTCGAGGTCGTCGTTGACCATCGTCTCCCACGAGAATGGCAGCCGGCGTCCGTACTTCAGGACCGCGTAGGAGTAGATACCGTCCGTGATCTTCGCGGTCGGGTACTCCGTCATTTGCGGCACTTCGGCGAGCGTCGCCTCCGAGCCGTTGATCACGTAGCGGTGGACCGTCCTGAAGTCCCGCACGGTCGATTCGCGACAGAACGCCGTGTACGAGGCCGGCGCCTCCTGGTAGTTCGCGAGCAGCTGGCGGTCGATGATCTGCCCGAACAGGTTCGGGAAGTCCGACGTCGTCAGCGCTTCCTGCAGGTGGTATGACGGCCGTGAGCCGTCCATCACCTCCGCGAGAAACGTCGCCGCGCCGGCGAGCTTGGCGAGGTGCTTCGGGTCCCGCGCGTTCCGTTGCGCGCGCGCACCCGTGCGCATGCCCGAGCCTTCCTTGCCGAACAGGCGCTGCACGTCGGCTTCTTCCGTGCGCAGGCTTTCGACCAGTTCCAAAATCTCCATGATGTTCCTCTCTCCCCTTCGTCGCCTCGGCGACCTCGTTGGATGCGCCCCAGGCGGGCAGATGCTTCGCGTTTACGCGGAGCCGACGGCGTACACGACCTCAACGTCAAACTTGCCGGCCGTCAGCGTGGCCGTCGCGACAGTGAGGGTGATGACGCCCGCGGCGGTCATCTTGATCATGGTGGCGGCGCTGAAGACCGGGATGATCGCCTTGATCCCGGTGCTCGACCACGGCGCGCCCGAGATGGCGGCCGCCGCGAGCAGCGCTGCCGCACCACCGCCGCCGGCCGAGAGGCCGAGCGCGATGGTGGCCCCTCCACCAGAGGTCTCGACGGTGATGTTGTTGATCGCGCCACCCATGATGATCGCGTTGATCGGGATCGTCGCGTTCGCCGCCGGGGTGATCGTCGCCATGGCACCGCCATCGACGGCGAAGTCGTACGTCGCCTTCGCGACGCGGAGCCCGCTGTTGCCCGCCGCGGCCGGGTTGGCGTTGGCGATACCACCGTTGGCGCCGAGCGACGACAGCGCGTGAATGACCTGGATGGTCGTCGTCGCGCCGCTGGTGACCGCCGCGTTGGCGAAGCCGAACAACACGCCCGACTGCTTGGCGCTCAGCTTCGGCGTGTCGGCGTCCACGTAGTACAGCGGGTCGCCCGCGGCGATCGCCACGTTGCCGCTGTCGTTGACGCCCTTAACGCTGAGGTTCCAGACCGTCGGGCCGAAGTCCACGGACGTGAGGCCGTCCGTGCGCTTGTCGGTGTTGGCGACGCCGGTCAGCGAGCCGAAGCGCACCGGCCCGCCGCTCAGCGGCGACGCCGGGTCGCTGCAGACGACGGCCAGCTTGTAGCCGTCGATGAAGGCCTCGTTCGTCGCGCCACCGGCGATGCCGGGAAGCATGGACAGAAGCTGCTCGTCCGTGAGCAGTGCCCCGTACTTCCGCACGAAGGCCATGCGCTCCCTGTATGCGTTGCTCTGCTCGATCATGTTGCTCTCCTGTCGTGTTCTCGTGCCGCGCAAAGGCGGATTAGCGGCCCGCGGCCGCGATCTTCGCCGTGCTCTCGTTCAGGCCGATGCGCGCGAACGCGCGGGCGAGTTCCTTCTCGGATTCCTCGATCGTCGCGTCCTTCGGGCCGCTGCCGCCGTCGGCCGAGCCCATGCCGCGAATAGAACCCGCGCCGGTGGCCTCGGTGAGGTACTTGACCTCGGCCTTGTAGGTCTCTTCGATCGTCTTGCCGATGGCGTCGGTGTCGAGCTTGCCGTCCTTCACGGGCGGGTTCGCGGCGATCGTCTCGACGAGCCGCGCGCGCGTCACGTCGGGCAGCTGCACCTTCGCCAGCGCGGTCTGCGCGAGGTCGCGCGCTTCGCGGAGGATGAGCGCCTCGCCGGCGCGCTGGGCGCTGGCCTCGGCCGCCGTCGCCTTCTCACGCAGATCCTTCAGCTCCGTGTCCTTCGCCGTGACGGATTCCTGCAGCGCCTTGATCTCTGCCTCGTTCATGGTCGTGTCCTCTCCCTTGCGTGGTGCGGGTGTGGGTGCGCCGCCGCGAGCGGCTTCGAAGAGCGACAGCACCTTGCCGCCCGCCCCCGGTGCTGTCACAAAGTCAATGCTGTTGTTGCCGGGGACGATGCGCTCGATGATCTGGCCGCGCTTGCCGTCGGCCTCGCCGATCGTCGCCTTACCGCTCGCGCGAATGCTGACGCCGATGGAGCTCGCCAGGTCCTCGAGGACGGGTGCGTAGTGGCCGAACACCTTGGCGTCGGCGTAGAGGCCGGGCCCGGCGGGACCCTCACGGAACGTCGCGGGCGATACCGTCTCGGCCGCGAGGTCTCGCAGGTCCCGCTCTGGGCGGTCTCGGGCCTCCTGTGCAGTGGGATGGTTCCAGTACATCTTCGTGCCGGCCGGGAAGGTTGCCGGGCCGTCGCGCTCAAGGACGCCACGGCTGTAATAGCCGCTTGCGCCCCAGCCCGGAGCGATGACCTTGATCGGCACGACGCCGTCTTTGCCGATCGCCTTCTCGACGAGCGGCATGAAGTCGCCGTCCAGCGGCGCGTCGGTGACCGTCTCGTGGTAGATGGTCGATACGGGGCAGTCCTGGCCGAGGTCGCAGGTGCCGGAATGTACGTCGCCGAGTCCCTTAACCGCGTCGTGGAGCTTGCCGAGGTTGGCGCCGCTCATGACGCGGCCGGCCTCAGCGAGGTAGCTCAGGACATCTTCGTCGGTGACCGGCTCGGTTCGCGGCACAGAAAAGCCTCTGCGCGCGTCATGCCATGTTCGCGCAGAGGCTCAAGTTTCTAGGTAGTTGTACGCCTATATTGCGGTGACGAGAATACGTTTGTCAAGTGGGGGTAGCGGGCGCGGCGGTCGGCCGACCCAATTCTTCGCGCCGCAGACGACGCAGCGCACCGTCACGCCGTGCGCGTCGGGCAGTTGCCAGCCGAGCTTTTCCCCGCAGCGGCGACAGTGAATCGGCGTCATGGGCGAGCGTTCGCGGCGAGGGTCGCGTACCACTGCTGGGTGAGGACAGCCGCGAACGGCTCCGATATGCCACCCTCGACGAGCGTCCTGTAGAACGTTGCGACGAGTGCCGCTAGATCGCGCACGCCCGCCCGCTGTTGGTCGAGCGATGCCTCGTGCGCGACATCGGCGTCGGTCTTCGGCTCACACATCGGCTCCCCCCATCTCGACCTCGGCGTCGGTCTCGATCCAGACGCGCGAGCCGTCGTCCCACATGGCCATCGGCGCCGTACGAATGACGGACTCGCCCGTGATCCGGCACCAGGTGGCGATGCCGATCACGCGGCGCGACTCCGTCCACTCGCTCACTTCGATCGACGGCTCCCCAGCTTCGAGGTTGCGCTGCAGCACGCGGATCGCCTTTCTCACGCTACTCCTCACCCGTCGCCGGGCTGCCGTCCGACATCTGTAGTTCGACATCGCAACGGCATCCGCTATGCGCCGTCGGCCGGTCGTCGCCGCTCGAAAACGACTCATCGATCGGTATCCACCCGTCGCCCTCATTTTGGTCGCAGACGGGATCGACGCGGTCATCTCCCGCCGTCAACCATGATTTCTCCATCGTCAGGCCTGCGTCCCGGAGGTCGCGCCCGATGATCATGTTGCCCTCCGCGTAGGCGTTGCCCATCTCCGTCGTGGCGATCAGCTCCGCGCGCGCAGATGCGAAGTCGTCAAAGCGGCCGCTGATCTCACGCGCGATCTCGCCGTAACTGGCACCACGCTCGACGCCATCGGCGATCACGGTGCGCAGCTGGTCGCGCGTCGTGCTGTTGATGCCGGTCACGAGGTCGGCGGCGTTGTTGCGGAGATAGGCGACCGCACGCGGGTTGCTCAGGTCGAAGGCCACATCGAGCGACATCTCGCCCAGCGCCTGCGCCGCGCCGGATGCGAGCGCTGCAGCGATGTCCTCGGCGAGCGGCCCGACGAAGTCGCTATAGGTCTCCTCCTGCGCGTCCGCTAGCGCCGCCTCCCAGCCGCGCACGTCGGCCGGTACGCTGGCGTCGTCGGGCGCGGGATCGGCCTCCCGGACCGGATGCCAGCGACGCAGGAAAGCGGCGCCCTGTGCCCGGAACGCGCGCGCCATGGACCGGCGCAGCTTCTGCTCGGCCGGTGTCAGCGTGGCGGTCTTGCGGGCGCGCCGTGCCTCGCGGAGGAAGCGCTTGATGGAGGGCAGGAGGACGGACGGGACGGACGGGTTGCTCACTTCTTCGCCCCTCGCTTCGGCGCGGGCTTCGGCGCCGCCGGCTTGCGGGTTACCTCGCGGATGCCGTGCGCAAGCTCCCGCGCGGCCGCCGTCATCGCCTCCGAATACCGCTGCTGCGCCTCCGTCGCCGATGGCGGCGTATTGTCCTGCGGGTTGCCGCCGTCCGCACTGCCCCGCTGGCCGGGCAGGCCAGCGGGTGGCGTACCACCGCCGCCGGCAGAGGACGGGAGAGCGGGCGGTGCCTGCGGCCCCTCGCCGTCGCCGTCGTTCGGGTACATCCGCTGGAGGATTTCGTCGACGTCGTCGATCTGCAGCGTCTGCAACAGCTGCTGCGTCACCACACGCGGCTCGATCGTCCCGGCGGCGATGCCCGGCCGGTTGAGGGTGGCCGCCTGGACGATGGCGCCGATGAGGATGTCCACGTCGTGTTCGAGGACGCTGGGAAAGCTCACGTCCACAACGAGCGAGATCGGCTCGCCGGTCTTATCGTCGAGTTCCTCCGCCACCCATGACGAGTCGCCGTCGCCGTCCTCGGCCGGTATCTCCATCGCCTTCATCGGGCCGTTCGGCGCCTTCATCGCCTGCAGCACGACATACGCCAGTATCTCGCCGAGCGTGTCTTTCCAGTGCGTCTGGCGGTCGCGAATCTTCAACTCCGTCGGCCGGTCGAGCGTCTTCGCCGTCGCGTGGTTGCCCTTCTGCACGTCGCCGAAGAACGTCTCGGGCAACCCCAGCGCGGAGATGACCATCAGCTTGGTATTGCGCGTGTGGTCCGCGGGGAGCATCGCGCCGCTCAGATTCGTCGCCTTGAGGTCCACGCCATCCGCGCCGATGAAGGTCGATGCGGTGAGCGGCGGCGGGTTCGTCTCCTGCTGCTGCGGCATGTTGCCGAACGTCGTGCCGAGCTTCGCTTTCGCCGCCAGCACGCCGCGTGAGCCGCCCTTCGTCGTGAGGTTCCAGGCAAATCGCGCCAGCGCCCGCGAGCGCGTGACGTCGTCTTCGAGCTGCTCCTTGAGCGAGCGCGCCCAATCGAGCGCCGGGTACACCTCAGGCATGCCGAAGCGCATGTCCTGCAGCCCGCCGGTCTTCATGTGGTACACGGGCGTGTCCCACATGACGGGCTGCCCGCCGATCTCTGCGACCTTCTCCGCCGCCGACGGCTCGTACCGCCAGTCGGGGTAGTACGCCGTGTGCGGACTGGTATCGACGGCGCCGGTATCGGTGACGAGTGCCTGCTCGATCCACTGGCGCTTGTAGTACCACGGCTCCCGCGCGTCCTGGGGGTTCGTGAGCACTTCGAGGATTTGCTCGGTCGGCAGCGAGCGCACACGCACGCGCCCGCTAGACGGGTTCGTGAAGAAGCAGAAGAAGATATTGCCGGTGAGCTGGAGGTAAATCTCCTTGCCCTTCATCGCCTCGTGCGACGTGAGTTCGGTCTTGTTGCGCGGATCCTCGACGAACGCCTGCACCACGTCGTTGACGCTGTCGGCGCGTCCAACGATGTTCACGCCCTGGGCCCAGACGTAGAACGCCTGCACGTCAACGCCGCGGCGGATCATCGGGTTCTTCAGGTAGTTCACCCGCGCGAGCTGGGTGATCTGCAGCGCCGCCTTGCGCGAGAACTCGTGCGAGCCTTCGAGGTTGAGCCGCGTCCAGTTGATGTCTTCGAGCGCGAACTCCAACTCGGCGATGCGCTCCTGAAACAGGTCGAGCGACTCGCTGGCGCGGCCGCGGTCGGCCTCCAGCTCGGCGATGGTGATCGCGGCCTCGGCGATCGGCGTGGCGCGTTGGATGAGGACGGGTCCGAGCTTCATATCGGTCACCTCAGTAGGGGCTGATCGTTACCATGTCGTCGTCGATGATTCGCTCTTCGACCTCGCCGACGCCAAACACGAGTCCGTGCCGGGCCAGTGCGAGCGCGCAGACGCAGTCGTCGTGCTGTCCTTCCGGTGCGCTGTAGCGGACGCCGGTTCTTGTGTAGACGTACTCAAACGACTCCAACTCAGCGACGCACACGCCGTCAGGAATGCCGATCTCGTGACGCTGGATGCTGATCGCGAGACCCTCCATGATCTGCTGCTTAGACTGGGAGGTGAACTTGAAATTCTCGAACACGCCGCTGTGCCGCGACTGGAGTTCCGCGACCACAACATCGCCGAGGCCGGTGCCGTCCACAATCGTCGGCACGCCCGCCGTGATCTCCGTGATGATGTTGATCGTTTCCGGCCACGGTTTCTGAAATCGCTCGAAGCGGCACATGCAGCCCGCACCGTCGATCGCGACGCCCACCGTCCAGTCCACCGCGCGCCCCAAGTCCCACGCCCAGATCACCGGCGCTTCCGGCGACAGCGGCGCGACGCAGGCGCGGATCGCAGCGATACCGAAGGGGTTGCCCTCGTCATCGCTTGCCTCGGCGTCGTACAGCTCCCGGAACACGTTTTCAGGCAGTTGCGCACGCGCGTCGTCGATCTCCTCGCTGGGGAAGATGCCCGCGGCGACGGCGTCGCGCCACGTGATCCGCGCGTAGTGCATGTTCGCGTCGCCGGACTCGGCGCGGCGCGCCATCTGGTAGAACCAATTCTTGCGTCCCTTGACGTTGCCGATGATGCGCACGGGGCCGCGCGTCGCCGTCAGCGTCGAGCGCAGCGCGTGCCATGACTCCTCACGCACGCGCGACGCCTCGTCAACGACGGCGGCGAACACGTCCTCGCCGTAGAGACTGTCGGGGTTCTCGGCGCCCTTGAACCACATCACCGCGCCGTTCGGCATCGTCAGGGTTAGCTCGGACTCGTTCGCGCGATAGACATCGTGCGGCAGCGCGCGTTTGAGGCGACGGAAGGCAATCTTGGTCTGCGCGAAGATCGGCGCGATCCACCAGTAGTTCTGCCCAGCCTTGCCGCGCATCGCTTGCTCGGAGAGCCAGACCATGCAGCCGACGGTCTTCCCCGCTTTGGTGGAGGCCTCGATCACGCCGTAACGGTCGTCCGTGAACAGCGCCTCGATCTGGTACGGCTTGAGTAGCGGCCGATGGTAAACGTATTCGCGCGTCTTAGTCGCTGTCGCCATTGGTCTCCACCTTGATCGAGAACGTCAGCGGCGCCCCGTCCTTGCCCGCGTGTTCGAGCTTCGCGGGCGCGTCGAGGCCCAGCATCTTGGCGCGCCGCGTCATCACGTCGAGCATGCGCGCGCTCGCCTTCTCCTCGCCGCGTTTGACGGCGGGCCAAAGCGCGAAGGCGATGTCGTCCAGCCGCGCCATCTCCATGTTCACCAGCGCCTCGACCGGCTCGCGGAGGACACGGCGGATCGCGGAGTGGACGGCGTTGTACGCGCCGGACGGGCCACCGTAGCCCAGCGCCTTGGCGATATTTGGGAACGAGACGCCCGCCTTGCGGAGTTCGAGCGCCTGCGCTTGTTTCTCGATCGCCTCTAGGCGTCTTTCACTCGTATTGGTTTCAGTGGGCCGGTTAGGCATCGAGCACCGCCGTCTTGCCTACGGAGACCACGGGCTGATGCCCGTCCCGACGGGCGAGACGCAGATCATCGCCTACGAGACGACGACCGAAGGGACGCCGATCTCGCCCGCGTTCGCCGACACGCCCGCGGGCAAGCTCGCGCTCGTCCGCTACTGCG
>JBBRPY010000033.1:0-37537 GCA_038227375.1 Dehalococcoidia bacterium | reverse complement strand
GATGCAGCGAGCTGGCCGCCGAACGTCGCCGTCTGGCGCAAGATGCCTGCCGGCCCGTAGGCAAAGGCGTCGCTCTGAAACGCGGCCGCCGAGACGTGGTCGCGGAACCCGGACCACATGGCCAGATTCCAGACCTGCAGCGACCCATCAAGCCCGTAGTTGCCGGGGCCGACGCTGACGCCGGCCGCGGACCGCAGCGGCAGGTACAGGTAGAACGCCAGGCCCGCAGCTACGCCAGCGAGCGCGGCGGCGTAGGCGCGCGGCGAGCGCGCGCCGGACATGAATGCGAACGCCGCGAGGGCGGGCACGTAGAGCAGCGTCGTCGTGCGCGTCGCGAGCCCGAGGCCGACCAGCAGGCCGACAAGCGCGGCGCGCGCAAGTGATGGCTGAGCGCGCCAGGCGACTGCTGCCAGCAGCATGCCGGCAAACAGCGCCACGTCCAGGGTGTAGACCTCGGCCGCGAGCGCGTCGGCCCAGAAGTAGTACGAGAAGGCGAGCGCGAGCGCGCCTGCGGCCGCCACCAGCGGGCGCGTCGTCAGGCGCGCGGCCAGGAGATACGTCAGCACAGTCGCCGCGACGGCGAACAGCGCTGAGAGCAGGTTCAGGCGAAACGCCACATTGCTGATCGGGAAGGCGTGCGAGAAGAGCCAGCCGGACAACGTGTACAGCGGGTAGCCCGGCGGGTGAGCGATGCCGAGGCGGTAGGCCGCGGCAGCTAATTCCGGGCTATCGAGGCTGTAGAGGTCCGGGGCGACTGTGAGCAGATAGACCACACCCGCGAGCAGCGCGATTGCGGCGCCGATGACGGCGACATACGCCGTCGTCACGTCTTGCGTCGCCTGCCGTTGGCTTCGGCGCATCTGTCCCAATGTCATGGCCAGTGTTTCTGACACGACTTCCTCATCAGCTATGCGTTACCGCCGCTGGGAAGCATCCGTGCTCCGCGGTGAGGTCTGAGATACCGAGGCGGGGGAGAGTGTTGGTGGGTGGGGTGGCGTCCGGCACTCCGGCCGGACGCCACCTCCCACGAAGGTCCGAAGACCTTCCTACGTTTCCACTACGGGTTGTTCGCCCGCACGATCGCCTGAGCGGTCTGGGCAAGTGTGCCAGCGGCACAGTTGCCAGTCAGCTTGGAATCGAGCGAGAGGTCGGTCGAGTCGATCTTTCCGTCCTTGTTCAGGTCGTACGTCGCCTCTTCATCGCGGCGGACGCCAGAAACGAGGTAGAGGTTGCCAGGCGCGCCGTTCGGGGGCGGCGAGGTTGAGCCTCCCACCTTCAGGACGCCACTTCCGTGCGAGCTAATGGCGCCGAGGTCCGTCGAGTTGACCTTGCGGTCGCCGTTCACGTCGCCAATCTCACGGCCGTCCGAGCAGCCATCTGCGTCGGTGTCGAAGTTCGCGGGAGATGTCGCGTAGAACTTGACCTCGACACCGTCGTTGATCAGGTCGCCGTCGGAGTCGTTGTCCGCAGCGCCAATCTTGCCGTCAGGCACCGTGGCGCCGTAGGAACCTGGCTGCTCCAGGTCATTCAGGACGCCGCCACCGGCCGTGTTGATGTGCGACGTGCGGTAGAAGGTCTCTGCCTGGTCTGGGAAGAGCAGGTCACCATCGCAGTCCTTCAGTCCACCCGGGTCCGTCGGCGAGCAGGCGTTGGCCGAGTTCGGGTCTGACGGGTAGCGTCCGTTCGGCACACAGGCCGTCGTCGCGCCGCAGGAGTTGGCGCTCGAGCCTTCCGTCAACACAGCGGCGTTCGACGGGTAGCCCGGGTCGGAGGGGTTTTGTGTACCCGCAACCCTGGCGCCACTGGGCCAGTACGGGTTCTGCGCCGCTGTACCGTTCGTAATGCTCACCGGGTTCGAACCGAACTGACACTCGCGGCCGTCGAGGCCACCGTCAGAGTCCGAGTCCGGGTTCTTTGGGTCGGTGTACGCCGTGACCGTGCTGCCTGGCGAGCCCTTGGGGAGGCACCAGAGCGAGCCCGACGGCGGCGGCGCCGTCGCGAGCAGGAATCCACCGGCTTCGGTGACGTTGGCGAGCCCGTCGTTGTCGATGTCGGGGTCGCAGGCGTCACCAAGGTGGTCCTGGTGCGGGTTGGTCGTGTCGCCACGGTAGATGGCGCCGGCCGGGACGTTCGGGGTGTTCGTCCAGTCCGGAAGCGAGTCCGTGTTGAGCTGGTTCTCACCGCCGGCGGCGCCGTTGGCGTCGACGGGGCAGTTGTCCGTTGCGGTCGTCTGACCGAACAGCGGGGCGGTGTTGTTGAAGCCGGCGAGGTCCGCCTGCTTGTCCATGAAGCCGTCGCCGTCCGTGTCGGCGACGAGCGGGTTCGTGAACTGGAAGATCTCATCGTAGTCCGTGGCGCCGTCGCTGTCCGTGTCAACGACGGCCGGGTTGGTGCCGAGGATGGCCTCGACGCCGTCCGGCACGCGGTCGCCGTCGGAGTCGTTCAGCAGTGTGCCAGTGCACGGGCCCTGGGTACCGCCGACCTTGATGCAGCGCGAGACGAGCACGCGGGTCACGGTGCCGTCGATGATATCCGCCGCCGAGGTGAACGCCGTCCAGCGGAGGTACTCGCCGTCCGCCGTCGGCGGCACCAGGGTGTCGTCCTCAGCCACGCTGTTCTGCGGGCTGTCGACGCAGATGTACGAGTTATTCGGGGGTGTGGGGTCGCCGCCAAGGATGGACACCTGCGCGTGAAGCCCCGGAACGTAGGTTGAATCCGTTTCCAGCACCACGAGCGGCGTCCCGTTCTGGTCAGGGTTCGGGGTGACCGGGGTAATCACGAACCCGATGGACCCACCGAGCCAGATCTTCGTCAAGCGCGAGACGCCCACACTCACGTCGGGGAACGGCATCGGCTTGATCTTGTCGATGTACGAGTAGTCGGTCGTCGTCGGGCCGGGAGGGCCATCAGGGCCGCTCGTGATCACGCCACCCGCGACGGCGCCAGCTCTGAAGTCGAAGGGCGCCCAGCCGTTGTTCGGCCAGGCGTTCGTGCCGCCAGACGCCGGGAAGGTGTTCTTGGAGAGCACATCGATCGTCGGGGCGTTGCAGAAGACGTCCGTCAACGCGCTGACCGTGCCGGTGACCGCGCCAAGCGCTGGCGTAATGCGGCCGAAAGCGCTCGGCGTGTACGTGGTCGGCAGCGTCAACCGCGAACCGGTGGGCACGTTAATGATCTGATACGTCTTGGTCGGAACGCCAGCCGAGCCCGTGGGGGACCAGACGTCGGACAGGTTGGCGGACTGACAGCCGCCCGTGAGGCCGGGCCCCTGGGGTGGCGACGCGGAATTGGTGGGATACGTCGTGTCGTAGCAGATGTCCCAGTTGATTTGTTGCGCCGCGGGACAGGTGCCGCCGGCTTCGCCGTTAACCGAGCAGAAGCTCTGGATGCCGTTGGGGTAGACCGCCTGTGCGGTCTGTGCGAGTCCTATGACCCCCAGCACCAGAGCCGTCAGCACACCGACGATGGTGAGCTTTCGTGGCATGAATTGATCCTCCTGATTGCGTAATGAAGCTGTTGTAGTAGGGCTGCCAGTTAAAGGACTACCGCACCTCCTTGATCCTTCGCCGGGGTGTTGCCGGCGCGCCTACCGCGATACACCAAATCCCGTGCTCACGAGATCGCTGGCCTATTTTCGGAGGGTGCCTGTGGCGGGGAGGAAATGCACCCATGACGAACGACACCAGCCGGATACTGCCTGCGAACAGGCACACAACAGGAGACGGCTATGCACCCCTCTCCGATTGCTGATTCTTCCGTGGCGGGAAGAACGGTATTCAATTGGGCCGGTCCAAATCATGGCGGGGGATCAGGACAGAACCACCAGTGAGGCCATGAAAACACCCTAGGGCGAAGATGTCAACCCCCCAAAATCTGTTCACCAGGGTGTAACAACTGCGAGACGACTGCGCTACCGGACAGCCTCCGCGAGTGATATATGCGTAAATCGCAGCATCGGGATAGCGGCACTGATGAAGTCGCAGCGTTCCCTGCATTCATCAAATTATCGCTCATGTTGAAGAATTCATGCATTTCGTTTCATGTTCTGCCACGTGGCGCCAGGCGGCTGTCAAGCTCGGTCACAGTTGTGTGAGAGCGGCTTCAGTTGAAGCTAGGCGCTGGAAGTCGGACGTCGGAGGCTGGAGGCCGGGATGGAGGTCGGAAGTCGGACGATTGGAAGGCCTGCGACCGCGGCTGGAGGCGGAGGTTGGGCACCGCATCGTCGCGCCGGCTCCGACGCCAACGCCGTTTCGGGACACTAGAACCAGTGGCGCCAGCGGAACCAGGCGACGAGCGCCGCAGCCACCGCCGCCATCGCGCCCAGCATGATGTAGTAGCCGTAGCGGGTGCTGTACTCCGGCAGGTTCTCGAAGTTGGTGCCGTAGATGCCGGCGATCAGCGTCAGCGGCAGAAACACCACCGTCACAATCGCCAGCGTGCGCATCACTTCGTTGATCCGGTTGTTCACCGACGACAGGTACGTGTTGAGCGCGCTGTCGGCGAGGTCGCGCACGCTGTCCGTCAGCTCCTCGACGCGGACGGTGTGGTCGTAGATGTCGCGGAAGTACATCAGCGCCTCGGCGCTGATCAGCCGCGGGTATTCGCCGCGCGAAAAGCGGTTGACGAGATCGCGCTGCGGAAGAATCGATCGCTTGAGCCGCTGCGCGATGCGCTTGAGCCGGAGGATTTGTTCGAGCGTCTCGCGCCGCGGATTCGACAACACGATCTCCTCCACATCGGACACCTGCTCGTCGACGGTTACCACGACCGGCTGAAAGTCATCGACGACGACATCGATCAGCGCGTGCGCGAGAAACGCCGGACCGCGGTCGAGGACGAGCGAGTGCGCTTCGGCGCGGCGACGCACCTCCTGCACGGCGCGCACCGGCTCGCGGTGGACGGTGACGACATAGTTGGCGCCGAGGAAGAGGTCCAGTTCGCTGGTGCGCAACGCCAGTCCGTCCGCGTCGTAGAGGACGTTGTGGACGATGACGAACAGATACTCGCCGTAGTCGTCGACCTTCGGCGGATCGATCAGCGTGTTGTAGCAGTCGTCGATCGTCAGGTCGTGAAAGCGAAAGACATCACGCAACAGGTGCTCGGATTCATCGCGCCTGTCCGCTTCGATATCGACCCACAGCAGACCCTGCGCATCCGCGATCGCCGCCGGAATCTCGCCAGCCGCGAGGTCGAGGCGGGGCGGACCGTTCTTGGGGGAGTAGCACGACGTGATCACGCGGGGAGGTTATAGGTTCTGCGGGTTAGACCGTAGGGCTGCGTCTCCGTTGGGCGTTTGCTCCTGCATTCCAAGCACGCACCCGTCGGCGTCTGCATTACCCTCAGCAGGGCGAGGCTGTAATCTGTGTCTGGACACGGGCCCGGCGGAGACGAAGGGACGGCTTTGTACCAGGCGTATCAGGACATGAGCATCTTCACGGGCAACGCCCATCCGGCGTTGGCCAAGGACATCTGCGCGTCGCTCGAGATGCCGCTGGGCCAGTGCGAGGTGTTCGAATTCTCGAACGAAAACATCTTCGTGCGCGTAATGGAGAACGTGCGCTCGCAGGACGTCTTCATCGTGCAGCCGCTCTCGTCGCCGGTGAGCCGCAGCGTGATGGAGCTGCTGATCATGATCGATGCGTTCAAGCGCGCATCGGCCGGTCGCATCACCGCCGTCGTCCCCTACTACGGCTACGGCCGCAGCGACAAGAAGGACCAGCCGCGCGTGCCGATCACCGCGCGGCTGCTGGCAAACCTCATCGAGACCGCGGGCGCCGACCGCATCCTGACCGTGGACCTGCACGCGGGACAGATCCAGGGCTTCTTCAACATCCCGGTCGACGAGCTCACGGCGCTCTACCTGCTGAGCCGCTACTTCAAGGAGCGGGACCTCTCGGACACGACCGTGCTGGCGTCGGACGTGGGCGACGCCAAGCGGGCGCGCAACATCGCGCGGCAGCTCGATACGCCCCTGGCCGTCGTCGACAAAGAGCGCATCGGCAACGGCGAGCAGGTCTCCGCCACGGCGCTGATCGGCGAGGTGGCGGGACAGCACGTGATCATCCCCGACGACGAGATCCTCACCGGCGGCACGATCCTCGCCGCCGCCCGGCTCGCGATGGAGCGCAGAGCGAAGAGCGTGACCGCCGCCTGCGTGCACCCGATCCTCTCCGACCGCGCGATGGAGAAAATCTGCGGCAGCGAGATCAAGGAGCTGGTGGTGACCGACACGATCCCATTGCCGCCGGAGAAGCGGCACGAGAAGATTACGGTGCTGTCGGTCGCGCCGATGCTCGGCCAGGCGATCACGCGCATCCACACCGGGCAGAGTGTCGGAGCGCTCTTTCAGTAGGGTGCAGGCGGTTGTCGCTCGTCGGGGCAGACGTTACGCGCATCAGCCGCCGCCTCCGCTCCCCCTCGCTTCCGGTCACACGTGGCCTCCGCACGCCCGGGGCAGCGCACCACCTGCGCGACCTCCCGGCGGCAGTTCGCTAGACTGATCCGGAGACCGGCGGGCCGCAGCGGCACAGGACACACCCCGTATGAAGCTCTTCAGCAAGATATTCGGCGATAACGACCGCGAGGTCCGGAAGTATTGGCCCCTCGTCGAGCAGGTGAACGCCCACGAGGAGGCGGTCGCCGCGCTCTCCGACGAGGAGCTGGGGGCGAAGACGGACGAGTTCCGCGCGCGCCTCGCTGCCGGCGAGACCGTCGACGACCTGCTGCCCGAGGCGTTCGCGGTGGTCCGTGAGGCCGCCAACCGGAAGGTCAGGCAGCGGCCGTACGACGTGCAGATCATCGGCGCCATTGCGCTGCACCAGGGGAAGATCGCGGAGCTGAAGACGGGCGAGGGCAAGACGCTGACCGCCACCCTGCCCCTCTACCTCAACGCGCTCGAGGGGCGCGGCACACACCTGGTGACGGTGAACGACTATCTGGCGAAGCGCGACGCGCAGTGGTACGGCCCGGTGTTCGACGCGCTGGGGCTGACGCTGGGCGTCTTGCAGCACGAAGAGGCGTTTCTCTATGCCGCCGAGAAGCAGAGTGACACCGAGAACATGGAGCACCTGAAGCCGTGCTCGCGCCGCGAGGCCTACCAGGCGGACATCACCTACGGCACGAATCACGAGTTTGGCTTCGACTATCTGCGCGACAACATGGCGGTGTCGCTCGAGGGGCTGGTCCAGCGCGAGCTGCCGTACGCCATCGTCGATGAAGTCGACAACATCCTCATCGACGAAGCGCGGACGCCGCTGATCATCAGCGGGCCGGCAGAGGACAGCGCCGCGAAGTACCAGACGTTCGCGCGGCTGGCGCCACAACTGACGGTGGAAGACGACTACACCGTCGACGAGAAGGCGCGCGCCGTGCTGCTCACGGAAACGGGCGTCGAGAAGATCGAGAAGCTGCTCAACATCGACAACATCTACGCCCCGGAGAACTACCGCCTGACGCGCTACATGGAAGCGGCGCTCAAGGCGCAGGTGGTCTACAAGCGCGACGTCGACTACGTCGTCAAGGACGGCGAGGTCGTCATCGTCGACGACTTCACCGGCCGCCTGATGTTCGGCCGACGCTGGTCCGACGGACTGCACCAGGCGGTCGAAGCGAAGGAAGGCGTGCGGATCCAGAACGAATCGATCACGTACGCGACGATCACGCTGCAGAACTACTTTCGCCTCTACGAGAAGCTCGCCGGCATGACCGGCACGGCGGCGACCGAGGGCGAGGAGTTCTTCAAGATCTACAAGCTCGAAGTCGTCGTCATTCCGACGCACCGGCCGATGGTGCGGGACGACTACAACGACCTCGTCTACCGCACCGAGCGCGCAAAGTTCGAGGCGGTGGCGGAGGAGATCGTCGACCTCACACAACACGGCCGGCCGGTGCTGGTCGGCACGGTGTCGATCGAGAAGTCGGAGTATCTCTCCGAGCTGTTGAAGACGAAGGGCATCGAGCACCAGGTGCTGAACGCGAAGCAGCACGAGAAGGAAGCGGCGATCGTGGCGCAGGCGGGCCGCTACGCGGGTGTGACCATCGCCACGAACATGGCGGGCCGCGGCACCGACATCGTGCTGGGCGGAAAGCCGGACGCGCGCCCTCAGGATGAATGGGAGGCCGACCACGACAAGGTCGTCGAGGCGGGCGGGCTGGAGATCATCGGCACCGAGCGCCATGAGTCGCGGCGCATCGACAATCAGCTGCGTGGGCGCTCCGGACGTCAGGGCGACCCCGGGACATCGCGGTTCTACGTCTCGTTTGAAGACGACATCATGCGACGGTTCGCGCCGGACTGGCTGCCCGGCATGATGGCGCGGCTCGGCATGGAAGAGGATATGCCGATCGAGAGCAGCTGGGTCAGCAAGGCGATCGAGACGGCGCAGACGAAGGTCGAGGGCCACAACTTCGACATCCGAAAGCACGTGGTCGACTACGACGACGTGATGAACACGCAGCGCGACGTCATCTACAAGGAGCGCCGCAAGACACTCGAGGGCGCCGACCTCAAGTCCAACATCCTCGACATGGTGCGCGAGGAGCTGACCGGCATCGTGGACGTGAACACGCCGGGCAGCCACGCCGAAGAGTGGGACCTGGACGCGCTGATCGCCGAAGCGAATGCGGTCGTCAAGCTATCCGACGAGTTCACGCCGGAAGCGCTGGCCGCGATGACCCCCGACGCGATCCTCGAGGCGATCATCCAGTTCGCCGAGGACGCCTACGAAGACAAGGAGGAAGAGCTGGGCACCGAGATCATGCGCCAGCTCGAGCGCCTGGTCATGCTGCGGTCGATCGACTCGCTCTGGGTTGAGCATCTGACGGCGATGGACGACATGCGCCAGGGCATCGGCTTGCAGGCGTACGGGCAGACGGACCCGCTTGTCGCGTACAAGCGCGAAGCGCACGACATGTGGACGCAGCTGCTCTCGAACATCCGCAACCAGCTCGCGCGCACGATTTATCACGTCGAGATCGCCGCCGCGCCGGCGCCCGTGGCGCCGCCGCTGACGGTGGCGTCGCAGCCGGGTGTGGCATCCGACGGCTCGACCAACGGCAACGGCGCGGGGACGGACTTGATGCAGGACGAGCGGGCGCAGCGCTCGGTCGCGATGGCGGCCGGCGTCAAGGCGCCGCCACGAAATCTGCGGACGAACCAGCCGACGGAGTCGGGCGCCGGGCGCACGGTCGTCGCGACGCAGAAGATTGGCCGCAACGAGCCGTGCTTCTGCGGCAGCGGCAAGAAGTACAAGAAGTGCCACGGCGCGGAGTAGTCGCTGGTGACTGGTGACTGGTGACTGGTGACTGGTGACTGGTGACTGGTGACTGGTGACTGGTGACTGGTCGTAGCGGCTCAGCACGAACGATCAAGTCTGGTCATCGCGAACGGACTGCCGATCGGGGTTGAGCGACAGTTGAGACGGCCCGGTGGGGCCGTCTCTAGTCTTGCGTCCCGCGCGCGCGGCAATTTTCAGCGCTGGTGCCCGATGGCAATAGGTGATTGACGCCACCCGGTGCTACATTCGCCGCTGAGGCGGCCGACGCTTCGATGGGGCGATCAGCGGGGGAGGTGGCGATGGAAGCGCTGCGCGTCGTGTACGTCCACGGCATCCGCGGGAATCCCTCAGAGGAACAATATCGCCGTGAGTGGGACGCCGCGCTCGAGCGGCTCTCCTACGTCCACGGCATCGAGACGGCGATGGTGTACTGGGCGGATGTTCGGCTCGGCGCCACGCCGGCGATGGTGCGACAGGCGCGAGACCGCGCGCGGCAGCGCAAGGCGCGGCGGTTCGCCCGCCTGCGGCCGCAGACGAACAGCGTGCTGGGGTACGCCGTCTCGCTCGCGCTGCACCTGATCGATCCGGTGATCCGGCGGATCACGAAGACGCTGCTGACCGACGTCTACCTGTACTTCTACGGCGGCGCCGGCGAGGGCGACATCCGCGACGTGATCCTCGACCGCATGGATGTGGTGATGCGGGAGACGCGCCCGCACGTCGTCATCGGCCACTCGTGGGGTTCGGTGATCGCCTACGACTACTTCACGAATCGCGGCTACGGCGGCGAGGTGGAGACGCTGATCACGATCGGCTCGCCGCTCGGGCAGCGGTTCGTGCAGGACCACGTCGGCGCGTCGGCGTACCCGAAAGGCATCGTGCGGTGGGTGAACATCTTCGACGCGATGGACCCGGCGACGTGGCCGGACCGGCGGATCGCGAACGACCTGCCCGGCGCGCGCGGAGAGCGCCTCGTGCGCGATGTGGAGATCCCGAGCGTCTACGACGAGGACGGCAAGCGCGACCCGCATTCGTGGTACGGCTATCTCGCGAGCGAGCCCGTGCAGGACGAAATCTTTCGCGTCGCCGTCGCCGTGGACCTGCGGAAGCGGGCGGGCTGAGCGCGCCGTCGCGCCGCTGCCCTCCGTTACAGTGAATGATGCACAGACCTGACCCATCGGCGGCGGCCGATGCGGCTCGCGGGCGTGACGATATTGCCGTCGGCCTGATCGTCGCCGATGATGGGCGCGTCCTGCTGCAGCACCGCGACGACACGCCCGGCATCGCCGCGCCAAACCTCTGGGCCCTCTTCGGCGGCCACCTGGAGCCGCATGAGCGGCCCAGCGCTGCGTTCCTACGGGAACTGCGCGAGGAGCTGGGCTGGCAGCCACGCCACTTCGAGCACTATGCGACGCGCGAGGCGCCGCCGCTGCCAGGCATCGCATCTGCCGACGGTAAGCCGCTGATCTCGCATCTCTACGCGGCGCATCTTGATGTGGCGCTCGCCGCGCTGACGCTGGGTGAGGGGCAGGCCATGGCGCTCTTCCGCCCGGATGCGCTGCCGGCGGGCAGCGTGCCGGGGCTCGACCTCCTGATCGGTGAATTCGCGCGTTCGGACGCCTACAAGCGGGTGAAGCGCGCGTGGGACCTGATCAGCACGACGGGCCTGATCGTCGACGCGCGCGGCCGCTTTCTGCTGCAGGTGCGCGACGACAAACCGGGCATCGTGAACCCCGGCGTTTGGGGCTCGTTTGGAGGCCGCGTCGAGCCTCACGAGACGGACCGGCGGGAGACGCCGGAGGAGGGGTTCCTGCGCGAGATGCGCGAAGAGCTTTCGTGGGAGCCGCGGCGCGTCGAGCTGTTCGCAGGCGCGCCGTACCGCTCGCTCGGCGAGGGCGATCAGCGGCACCAGTTGATCTACGTCTTCGCTGCTGCGCTCAACGTGCCCGAAGACGCGCTCATTCTCGGCGAAGGCCAAGCAATGGGGCTCTTCGCACCGGACGCACTGCCCGAGCCGATCGTGCCGGCCCTGCGCGCGCTCATCGAGCGGTTCATGCAGGCGCCGACGTACCGCGACATGGTGCACGCCGCCGACGGCTAAACCCCTGTTACTTTGGGCTGGCCTCTCGTCGCCAAATGCGTTTGCCGCTAGGCCGGGATCAGCGCGGGCGCCGTGATTGCGGACGTCGGGATCATGCCGTCGAGCACGCGCTCGAGCGCCATCGTGTGCGCGCACGATCCCCAGCCGGAGAAGAAGTCGCACGAGCAGCGCCATGTGCCGGCGTCGAGGCCGACGCGGTGCGTGTCGTTCTCACCCTGAAAGTCGACCTGCAGGTTGTTGACGTGCATCCGATTCCGTTCGTGCGCGTACTTCTTCGCCTTGTCGACCTTACCGATGAGACCAGAGTTCATGGTGCGGTTCCTTCCTTCTGCTGCGGGCCCAGACGAACAAAAACACCGCACGTGATCGTGCGGTGTTGCGCAGCAAGCTAAGAATCCGGCGAGAGAAACGTCCAAAGTAGGCGGCCTCCTGGGGACTCATCCACGATAGTACTCGGCCCGCCGGCGTGTCAACTGATGGCCAGCATCAGGGCGCGTATTGGCATGAAGGTTGTTGTTACGGATGGGGGCGCCTGACTGCGGCGCCGGTGCGGGACTCGAGGGGCACGCATCCTGAATCTGCGCTACCGGAAGCGGCGACCTCCCCTAGGTGACGCGGTTACCGCCGGCGTGCCTCGAGTCGCGCCAGCAGGCGGTTGAGCGCCCGGCAGGGAGCGCTTCGCTCCCCGAACCGCGCGCAGCTTCTGTCCCGCAGACTGATGATGAACCGGACGATCCGCGGCTGAGGCGTAGCCGTCGGCGTCGGGGTGAACGTCGGCGTTGCCGTCGGCGTATGCGTGGCGGTCGCCGTCGGCGTGCTGGTCGCGGTCGGCGTCGGCGTATCCGTCGCTGTGGCGGTTGCGGTGTTGGTCGGGGATGGCGTCGGCGTTGCCGTCTCGCTGCCCGGCGCGATCACGTCGATCGCATAGCTGCCGTGATAGGTGGTACTCGCCTCCGGGTCGAGCAGCCTGGTGAATGTCACGTCCTCCGTGATCGTACCGACCGTATCGCGCCCACAGATGACCTGCGGGAAGCCGATTCCCAGCGCACCCAGATCGAACGTCGGAGTGAGCACAGATGCCGCGCCCCCCTGCGGCAGCGCGATGTGCGCCGAGTCCCCCAGCACAAACGACGCAGGCGCCGCTTTGAACGTGTGATCCCACGAGAGCAGCGCGCCGGCGACTTCAGTCCCGTCGCTGTCCAGTGCCTTTGCAAGCACGACCGCCTGCTCCGGGCGGTCTGCGAGGCCGGACTGGACCAGGGCATCGGGGTGGCCTTGCACGCAGTCGGTCGGCAACGGGGCGTTCGGGTTATACACGGTGGCGCCGGTTTCCACCGAGCCCTTACCACCCAATGTTTGGAACGACATCGCCACCGGCGGACCGACGACCGTGAATTCCTTGCTGATCGTCGTCGCTCCCTGGGTTACCGTCACGTGGCCAATCCCGCGTGGGGTATTCTCGTCGACGTCGATTCGAACCACCACGACGTGATCCCCTGCGGTTGACGTCTTGCCATCGCAGTCAGGATCGCCGTTCAGAAACACGGTCCCACTGTTAATAGATCCGTTGAAGCACCCCAAGGTCTGACCGGCGATGCTGTTGTCCTCTCGGACAAACGCACCCTTGTCAGTTGTGAACACGGCCGGATAATCGGCGGTCACGAACCCCAACACCCACAGATGCTGCCCGGCGTGTACCTGATCACGGTCGCGGTCGATTTTCGTAAAGTCGCCCGGGGACACGACCAAGGGGCTTCCGGCGGGCGGCGAGCAAATGACGCCCGACGGAGTCAATTGCCCCCGAAGGCACCTGACGAGATGTTGTATTCCAGGAATGAACCCATCGGTCTGGAGATCTAGGGACGAACAATCCTGCAACGCCGCGAACGTCTGCAGGCCTGCGAGTCCGGCGCTCAACTCGAGGCAACTGGACGCGTTGAGGAGCAACACGTCGCTGGGCGCGCCGGTGGGCACGCCGACCGGTGTTGCGCATGGGCCGCCGGTGCACAGCGCCTCCGTCGGCGTCGCTGTCGGTGTCAGTGTCGGCGGGATCACCGGCGTTAGGGTGGGCCCGCCGGTGAAGTTCAGCTCGGCGCCGAAGCACGGCCCCGTGACATTCGTTGGCGGCGCCGGGGGAGCGACGGAAGAATCACAGGAGATGAGGTTGACCCCGTTGTCGTCCGCGACGCTGACGTTACTCAGGGTGAGCGGGATTGACTCTGACGCCGTTGCATCGACCAAGAAAGCTTCCGTGGCCAGAACAACGGACGCGCCGTTCGCCAGGGTCTCGTTGCCCATCCCTGCGAAGCAACTGAGGGACGACGTCGAGGTGCCGGCCGCACCGGCACCGCTATCGCCGAAGGCCCCGCCGGCCGAGCAACCATTCAGGAAATCATCCTGGTGGGCCAAGTTCGAGAATCCCACCGACCCGCCGGAAATGCTGGGGCTGCTGTTGGGCGCGATGCCCGTCTCGCCCGCGGAAATCGTGCAGCCGGACATCGCTTTTGTGTTTTGCGCATGCGTCGCGGCGCCGGTGCCGCCGCAAGTGGGATTGTAGAGATCAAAGTTGAACGCGCCAACCGTCACCGCCGCACCGGAAAGGTTCGTCGCGATGACGGCAACGGTTCGCGTGCCGCTCGCGGGATCGGGCGTGGTGCACACGCTCTGTATGCCCGCCGTCGCGGTATCGCAGTCGACGGCGACATAGAACCCACTGGTGGGCAGCGTTGCGGCGCCGGCGGTGCGTCCCAGCGAGGCGAGCTGTGGGATGGCTACGGCGAGTGCGAGGACCAGGATGATGCTGAGGCTGGCGGTCCATCGCAGCGCGGGGTTGTGCATCGTCCGTCTCCTCGATGACGCGCATAGCGGGCGCGTCGCGTCATCGTGCTTCAAGCCGCGGGGACGGATTGTGGGGGTACTATACAGGTGATCCGTAGGAACTCAAATCGATGGGCCACTCCCAACCCATCCCTTTGCGCGACGGTCGTCGCCGTAGGGCTGGTGACCAGGGCGGCGAGCAAGCGAGGAGACCATGAACAAGATCCGGCCGAATCTCTGGTTCGATACGCAGGCCGAGGATGCGGCCCGCTTCTACACCGGCGTCTTCAAAGACGCGAAGCTGGGGACAGTCGCCCGCTACCCGGAGGCCGGCCAGGAAGTCCACGGTAAGCCTCCCGGCACGGTGATGACGGTCGAATTCGAGCTCGGCGGGCAGTCGTTCATCGCCCTCAACGGCGGGCCGGAGTTCAAGTTCAACAAGGCGATCTCGCTGGAGATCGACTGCGCCGACCAGGCCGAAGTCGACTACTACTGGGATCGGCTGTCCGAGGGCGGTGACCCGGCGGCGCAGCAATGCGGCTGGCTGAAGGACAAGTTCGGCGTCTCCTGGCAGGTCGTGCCGCACGGCTGGGAGAAGATGCTCCAGGACCCCGACAAGGCGAAGTCCGAGCGGGCGTTTGAGGCGATGCTCCAGATGAAAAAGCTCGACATCGCCGCGCTTGGGCGCGCCTTCGACGGGTAGTCCTTTCCGAGTCGCAGTCTTGATCAGCCGCCCCACGCGCGAAGCCGCCCGCCTCGGACCGCAGCGTGCTGCTGGCGATCTCTGGCGGGCGGCTTCGTGGCGAGCCCGGAGGTGCTGCTGGGCTACCCTCCGGACGCCACCGTCGGTGCGGCGTCTGGCAGGGTGATCGATGCGAAGCCGCCATCGCGGTCCCATGGGAACGGGCCGTGGCCGTTGACGAAGTAGTGGCCCTCGCCCTTGAGGAATGCCCAGCCGCGGCCGGCCGCGTGAACGTTGACCTCGCCTCCGATGACGATGACGGCCACGTGCTTGCCGATGATCGTCGCGTTGCCGCGGAAGCCGAAGTAGACGGTGAAGCCGCCCCAGTGGGCGACGTCGCCGTAGTCATCGACCCGCACGACCGCATCAGTGCTCTCGTCCTTGACAAGGAGGATGCCGCGGTCCGCCGAGACGGCGGCGTCAATATTGCCCCGCATCGCGACAAGGCCGTTGCCCTGCGCGTCGAGCACACCCCGGCCCGCGATGACGACGTCGGGCGACGGGGGCGCCGCCGAGGCGGCGGGCGCGAAGGCCGAGAATGCGAGCGCGGCGGCGCCCATGATAGCTGCTGCGAGCGAGAGTTTCTTGAACACGATGACGACTCCTTCACACTACCGGCGCCCGCGGTCCTCGTCGGGCGCTGGGGTCTATGGAGCTACTATCGTTGGCGCGGGGCAACGTGTTGTAACGGCAGGGCGGCGACGCAGGAAACACTTCGTAAAGCGTCGGTAACGCAGATTCAGGGGGGTATGCGCGGGGCGATGAGAGGTGCGCTGCCAGGCTCCGCGCTCCGCAGGTTGGACCACGAGATGAAGGATCATCCGGAGGAGGTTGGACCTTCGCGGGCATCGCGGCACGCGTGCGGCGGGGCGTTAGCGGGTATCGGCAGCCGCGTGCGCGCCTCGCCCAAGGCTAGTCCGGCGACGTCGGCTGCGGACCCGCGAATTCCGGCTTGGCTATTCAACGCAGGGCGGAGCTAAAGCTCCTCCGCTACCTTCGCCCAGCCTTCAGCCTCCAGCCTCCAGCCTCCAGCCTCCAGCCTCCAGCCTAGAGTTTCAGCTCGCTGCTGTGGCCGGGGAAGAGGCGCGCCTTCGGGTCCATCGCGCGCTTTGCGGCGTTCGCCGCGACCGCGGCCTGGCCGAAGCCGGTGACGATGAGGTTCAGCGGCTCCGAGCCTTCGACCGACGCGATGTCGCCGGCGGCGAACACGCCCTTCAGGTTCGTCTCCATGAAGCCGTCGGTGTGGATGTGGCGGTTGTCGGCGAGCGTCAGACCCCACGACTCAATTGGACCCAGCGCCGCCTTGAACCCGATGTTGATCAGCACGGCATCGACCTCGATCTCGCGCTCCTCGCCGCTGCGGTTGTCGTAGATCGTCGCGCCGCGCACGTCGCCGTTGTCCCCGAAGACGCGCTTGATCTCCCAGAACGTCATCATCGGGATGTCGGTCATCTTCAGCGCGGCCAGGCTGGATTCGTGCGCGCGAAACTGGTCGCGGCGGTGAATCAGCGTGATCTGCTTCGCCCAATCCTTGAGGTTCAGACACCAGTCCGCCGCGGTGTCGCCGCCGCCGACGATGAGGATGCGCTTGCCGCGAAACGGCCGCTTGTCCTTCACGAAGTAGAAGACGCCGTGGCCCTCGTACTCCGAGACGCCCGGCTTGTCGATCTTGGTCGGCGTGAAGGCGCCGATGCCGCCGCTGATCAGCACGGTGCGGGTGAGGTGCGCGTCCGTCGGCGTGCCGAGGCGCCACACCTCCTCGCCATCGACGGTCGCGCGTGAAAGCGTGTCGATGCGCGTGTCGTAGATGAACTCCGGCTGGAACAGCGCGCACTGCTGCACGAGCGCCTTCACGAGGTCCTGCGCGAGGATTTTCGGGTGCCCGGGCACATCGTAGATCTGCTTTTCGGGGTAGAGGACGGCGAGCTGGCCGCCCGGCTCCGGCAGCGCCTCGATCACCTTCGTCGACATCTCGCGCAGCCCCGCATAGAAGGCCGCGAACAGCCCCGTCGGCCCGGCGCCGACGATCGTGATGTCGAAGACCCGGTCTGCCATCGTCCCCCCAGTGTTGGTGCATGCAGGCCATCTATCGCGGCCCACCGCGGTCTGCACCATACGGGAACTCCGCACGGTGCGGCATGGCGCGATCCCCCTATGGGCCAAAGACCGATTCCCTGATGAAGCCCACGTCGCGGCCGCGCAAGAGCCCGCCGTCCTGCGCCGCTGGCAGGGGCACGCGCCGTGGCTACGCTTGCAGCGCCTTCAGGTGCGGGGCGGCGGCTTCGAGCAGCGGCGCCGCGTTCGCCATCTCCGACGGATGGACCGCGAGGATGGCGTGCTGCACGCCCATCTCCTTCAACCGCGAGAGGCGTTCCATCGTCTTGTCGATGCTGTCGGACCTCAGCGCTCCGGCGCCTTCAATGGCGATCACCAGCGCGTCGGGGTCGCGCCCGGCGGCAACGGCAGCCTCCTTCGCGATGGCGAAATCATCCTTCAGCGTTGGCAGCGACTTCGCCGTCGCCAGCCAGCCGTCGGCGTACTTGCCGACGCGCTCGAGCTGCTTGTGGCTCTCGCCGCCCAGCCAGATCGGGATGCCGCCCGCCTGGACGGGCTTCGGGTTGCACGCCCAATCGACCGCCTCGTAGAAGTCACCCTTGAAGCTGACGAAGTCCTCGGTCCAGAGGGCGCGGATGAGCTGCAGGCACTCATCCATGCGCTTGCCGCGCTTTTCGAACGGTACAGACAGCACCTCGTACTCCTGCTTCCACCAGCCGACGCCGGCGCCCAGCACGAACCGCCCGCCCGACAGGAAGTCGATCGTGGCCATGATCTTTGCGTGTAGCACCGGCTGGCGCATCGGCAGCACCAGCACCGACGTGCCGAGCCGGACGCGCTTCGTCTGCGCCGCGAGAAACGCGAGCTGGGTCAGCGGCTCGAGAAAATTCATCGTCGGTGGGAAGCCCATGCTGCCATCTGCCGAATACGGATACTTCGACTGCTGCTCCTTCTGGAGGACGACGTGGTCGAACACCCAGAGTCCGTCGAAGCCCGTCTCATCGGCGGCTCGGGCGAAGGCAGCGATGTTCGCCGCGGACGCCAGCGGCCCCACCTGTGGCACATGCAGGCCGATCTCCATCGCGTCACGCTCCTCGGGCTACGGGCGGCGGCCCACTCAGCATCACCATGCTGGTGACGGTACCGGCTCGCGCACTTACGGTCGATGCTGCGATGACCGAACGTCGCTGCTGGCATAGACTGCGATGACGGTCACGCGCACCTGGACGAAATGAGGCGACCATGCCCACGGCGAAGATCAACGGCGTTGAGTGTACTACGAGCAGCACGGCGAGGGCGGCGAGCCGCTGGTGCTGGTCCACGGCTACACCGGCGATATCACCGATTGGCGGCTGGTGCTGCCGGAGGTGACGAGGACGCATCGCGTGCTGATCATGGACCATCGTGGGCACGGCCGCTCGCAGGCGACGTCCGACCGCTCGGCGTATTCAGTGCTGCAGATGGCGGACGACGTGGAGGCGCTGATCGCGCTCGCCGGCTTCGACCACTACCACCTACTGGGCCACTCGATGGGTGGCGCGATCGCGCAGGAGATCGCGCTGCGGAGCGCCGGGCGGCTGCTGTCACTGACGCTCGAAGATACGAGCCACAAGTTCGGGCTGAGCGGCAATGAGGTGGTGCGGATGTTCATCGAACAGCGCAACGCGCTCGCCGAATCGCAGGGGATGGCCGCGATCGTTGCCATGCCGGCGCTCGTCGCGCCACCGCCGCACATGCCGAAGGAGCGGACGGCGGAGACCGACAAGCGGCTGGCAGGCATGTCCGTCGACGCCTACATCGGCGCCTGGCGAGGGCTCAGCGAGTGGGAGGGCACCACCGAGCGCGCGCGACAGATTTCCGCTCCGACGATGGTGATCTACGGCGACCGCGACGCGCCGCCCCTCGTCCAGGCGGCGCTGTACCTCGCCGGGCAGATCCCCGGCGCCGTGCTGGAGGTCGTGCCGGAGGCGGCGCACGCGCCCCAGTACGAACGCCCGGAGCTCTTCAACGCCGCTCTCCGCCGCCATCTCGACCGAAACGCGATTAGCTTGCCAAAGTAGCGAGCGGGCTGCCGTCCGCGTCCCGCTGCACCAGTCGATGCGCCGCAACATCCAGCCGGGTGCGGGCGGCGGAACCTGCCTGCCCCCGCGCGCGAAATCAGCGGCCCGAATGGGCCGCTGATTCAGCGTGATCCTGCGTGATGGCGAATGCGCGGTGCTTGCGGGCTACTGCACGCCGATTGCGATGATGTTCTCGCCGGGCTGCAGCGTGCCGATGTCCGCGCAACCGCCGGGCGCGAACGTCACCGGCGCGCCGTTGACCGAGACGATGTGGCGATTCGGCCCCTGGGTGTTCGGCAGGCACATGAAGAAGTCCGGCAGTGGTTGCCGGTTCGGATCGACCTGCGTCAATCCGGTAAATTCGAAGTTCCCGAGCCGGTCGGTCCGCACGGTATGGGGCGGCAAGGCGCAGCCAATTCCCGTGCAGCCGCCATTGATAGAAATGGCCTCGTGCCGCAGGGCGCGGTCGCCGGGGTCGCGAACGCCATCGCCGTTGCGGTCGAGAAAGATCGATCCCGTGATGAAGAAGTCCTTCGAATCCGAAAGCGGGCAGGACGCGACGGAGAGATGCGGCCCACTGCCGCCATCCACGGTCGCCACATAGAAGAAGCGGTCGTGGAGTCCTGCTTCCGGCGTCACGACCACGTGGGCGACGCCGCGCCTGTTCGTCGTCTCCGTCACGATGGTGGATGGTTCGCCGCCGTTTGGAAGCAATACGTGTACCGCCGTGTTGGCGGCGGGCGAGCCGTCAGCGTTGGTGGCGCGCAGAGTGAATCGCACGGGGCTGCCGTCGCAGGGCGGCTCGGCCGGCGTGAGGGTGACCGCAAGGCTGACCGTGCCAGAAGCGACGGCGGGCCGGGGAGCGCTGGCTGCGAAGACGATGCCGAGCACGATGGCAAGCAGCGGCGCGGCGCGGAGGGCGATGGTAAGGCGGGACATGATGACTCCGTTCATCGGGATACAGGGAGATGACTGTGACGGCCCCATCATACGCCCACAGGGGCGTATAGGCACCATCTTCACGAACAAAAACGGCGAAATGTGGAGGATGTTTCAGCGCGCATCGCGGCGGACGCCGTCCGGAAGAGGTTCACCAGCGACCAGCGACCAGATCAGCTATTCGAAATCGGACCATTCGTCCGGGGTGAGGTCCAGCGGCGCGGCGGCGGGCGGCGGCGCAGACTGCGGCTCAGTATCGGGCGGCGCAGCGGCATCCTTCGGCGCAGCGCGGCGCCCGGGTTTTATCGGTTCTGGCGCTGTTGGAGCGGTTGCGGTCTCCTGCTCCCGGGCGGGGACCTCGACGAGCTGGATGCTGAGGCCGTGCGTGGCGGCCATCGTGACGAAGGCGGAACGAAGGCCGGGCTCGGCCAGGACCGGCTCGCTCACCCGCACACCCTTCGCCGCTAGCTCGCGCACAGCGGCATCGAGATCGTCGACTTCCAGCGCGACGTTGTACAGGCCCTCGCCTCGTCGTTCGAGGAACCGCATCAGCGGATTATCCGTCGATTCCGGAGCGGCGAGGCGCAGCACGTCTTCGCCGAGTGGCAGCGCGGCGGTGCGGATGCCGAATGCGGGCACCGATGATGCGGCGCCAGCGTCCGTGACATCGATCAGCGCCGCGAACGTTGCGCGCGCGGCGGCGAGGTCGCGCACGGCAACGGTGAGGTGGTGGATCCGGATGATCTTCATGGCTGCTTACGGCGTGGTTTCATTGCAAACGCCGATGGTGTCGACGGAGTTGCCGCCGACGTTGTTGCCGCTCGTCCGCACATCGCCCGCCTTGAAGATGCAGATCGCCGAGCCGCGGTTGTCGTGGATGAAGTTGTTGTCGATGGTGCCGAGCGACGTGTTCACGTAGGAAACGCCGATCCCTCGGTTGCGGTAGATGCGCGAATTCGAGACATCGAGGTTCGCGCCCTGCCCGAGCACGCCGCCGCCGAGCGTGCGCGTCTGTGGCAGCACCACCGTGTCATGGATGTCGGCGTTGTTGATGCGGCCGACCGCGCGCACGGGAAAGACGTTGCCCACTTTGCCGTACTTCAGCGGGTCCGGATACGCGCGAAACTCGATCGCGTGCTCTTCGTTCGCGTTGTACTCATCGCCTTCCGACGAGATCGAGGCGCCCCAGACGAACAGACCGGTGAGCTCGTTGCGCCAGATGTGGTTCGCGCGCATGGTCGCACGCGTGCCCGGGAACATCACGATGCCGGTGCTGCCGCTGGCCTGGATCACGTTGGAATCGAGGATGATGTTCGCGTCGCCGACGTACGCCTGCAGGTTGGTCAGGTAGCAGTCCGGCACTTCGACGAATCCGGGCGGAAGCAGCGCGCAGGGAGTCTGTCCGGCGAACACACCCGGTCCCTTGTTGTCGGAGATGATGTTCCGCGTGATCGTCGTCGTCGCCACCTCGCCGACCGTTGAGACGCCGACGCCGCCGTTCACGAAGACCCAGTTCCGCTCCGCCGTCACGTTCGACCTGCGGCGGATCAGCACGCCATCGCCCTCCATCGCATAGACGAAGGAGTCGGAGACGCGCCCGGTGCTCCCGGCGTCGTAGTGGATGCCGATGCCGCCGCCACCGACATCCATGCGCTGAAAGACGATGTTCTGGCTGTTCGATATGTAGGCGTCGGAAGGATGGCCGTAGAAGAGCGTGAAGTTCTCGAACGTGAGGTCCGTGCTGTCGAAGACCAGCATCGAGTCCCTGTCGCCGCCCGCCACGATGGATAGGTGCGGGCCGAGGCCGCGCAGCGTGAGGCCGTGCCGGCCGGAGAGTAGTAGCGGCCGGTACACGCCGGCGCCCATGCAGATGATGTCGCCCGGGCGCGAGCCGTCGATCAGGGGCTGCAGGGTGTCGGGAAAGGCGATCTTGTTGCAGTCGGCCGCCTCGGTCGCGGAGACGGGGCGAAAGGCCCCGCCCGAGGAGAACAGCGACGCCGCGAGTGCGATGAAGGCAGCCAGCGGTACAAGGAGAACAGCGCGTGGCGGGACCGGCATGCGGCGCGTACCTCCTCCATCCGTCGTCACCCGCGAGTGATGATCGTAGCGAACCTGCTGGTGTACACCAACCGCGGGCCGCGCGGCAGAAGTCACGGAGGCGTTACGGAGACCCTCGAGTCGACGTGAGCCAGGACACGCGCAAGCGCAGTGCGCCGCGTTGCACGAGCGACCGCCGTTGACGGACACCGTGATCCCCAGACGTCGCCCGATCGTGTCCAGCCGTGCTCGCGTACCTTTACGTGCACGTGAGAGTCCGTTATACTCGCCTCACCATGAGGTCTCGCCGGATACCGATACCGATCCGCCTGCTCGCCTATGCGATGCCGTACAAACGGCGGCTGTCGCTCGCGATCGGTGCCCTCTGCGGGCTGACGATCTTTCAGCTCGTCGGGCCGATACTGGTGGCGTACGCCATCGACACCGGGCTCAACGTCGACCGCGACACGGGGATCGCACACGGCAGCGTCCGCACTATTCTCATCGCGGCGTTGCTGATCACGGCCGCCGCCGTCGCGCGCGGCATCTTCCAGTTCTGGCAGACGTACACGGGCGAGTGGGTTTCGCAGCGCGTCGCCTATGACATCCGGAACGACATCTACGACCACTTGCAGCGCCTGAGCTTCGCCTACCACGACAAGGCCCAGACGGGGCAGGTCATGCAGCGCGCGACGCAAGATGTCGAAGGCATCCGGATGTTCGTGAACCTCGGTTTCATCCGGCTCATCTACGTGGTCATCCTGCTGGTGGCGACGCTGACGCTGATGCTCAAAGTGGACTTCAAGCTGGCGCTCCTGAGCTGGATCTTCATCCCGCCGACCGCGCTCATCGCGATCATCATGACGACGAAGCTGCGGCCGATCTGGTTGCAGGTGCAGAACCTCCAGGGTGAGCTCGGCGTCGTCTTGCAAGAGAACTTGAGCGGCATGCGCGTGGTCAAGGCGTTCGGCCGTGAGAAGCACGAAGAGAGCAAGTTCAACACCCAAGCGCAGCAGTTGTTCGAGAACTCCTACGCCACGAACCGCATCCAGGCCACCTATTCACCGCTGCTGAACGGCGTCTGGGCGGTGGCGATGGTGGCGACCGCCTGGTTCGGCGCGAACCAGATTCTGCACGGCAACCTGCAGCCTGGTGAACTGGCGCAATTCCTGCTGTACCTGACGATGCTGCAGCTCCCAGTGCGCAGCCTGGGCTGGGTCAACATGCTCTGGGCGCGGGCCGGCACGTCGGGCCAGCGCATCTATGACATCCTCGACGCCGAGTCCGCCGTGCAGGAGAAGGCAAACGCCGTCGAGCTGGCGAACGCGGCTGGGCACGTCCGATTCGACGACGTCTCGTTCGGGTACGACCTTATCAGCCCGGTGTTGCGCCACGTGGACATCGATGCGAAGCCGGGACAGATCGTCGCGCTGCTCGGGCAGACCGGATCGGGCAAGACCACCGTCGTGAACCTGATGCCCCGCTTCTACGACGTGACGGGCGGCGCCATCACGATCGACGGCGTCGACATCCGCGACTTCACGCTCGCGTCGCTGCGGCGCGCGTTCGGCATCGTCCAGCAGGATGTCTTCCTGTTCTCGGCGACGATCCGGGACAACATCGCCTACGGCGCCAGCAACGCAACCGACGAGGACGTCGTCCGCGTCGCCCGGCTCGCGCGCATACACGAGTTCATCGAGACCCTGCCCGACGGCTACGAGACGTGGGTCGGCGAGCGCGGCATCACCCTCTCTGGCGGCCAGAAGCAGCGCATCTCGATCGCGCGGACGCTGCTGCTGGATCCGAAGATCCTCGTCTTCGACGACTCGACCTCCAGCGTGGATACCGAGACGGAGTACCTCATCCAGCAGGCGCTTGCTGAACTGATGAAGGGCCGGACGACGTTCGTCATCGCGCAACGGCTGCGCACGGTGAAATCGGCCGACCAGATCCTCGTGCTCAAGGCCGGGCTGATCGCTCAGCACGGCCGCCATGAGGAGCTGATCACGCAAGAGGGCCCCTATCGCGAGATCTACGATGTCGAGCTGCGGGACCAGGAAGAGGCGTACGAGCGCGAACGAGAGCGACTCGAGCAGGCGGCGGAAACGATGCCAGAGCGCCAGCCGGCAACCGCGGCGGGCGGCGGCGCCGGCTAATCCAACACGGCCGTCCGCAAGCGGCCGACAGAGCAACGAGGTAGCGCATGTTTTTCGGCGGCGCCGGGTCCGCGGGCGGCTGGAGTGGCGGCCCCGGCAACTGGAACAACAACCTGCGCCCCAACACGCTCAAACGCAGCGGCGGGCCGGCCGACGGTTGGGACGATGACGAGCTAGGCTCTGTCTACAATCACCGCGTCGTCGTGCGCTTGTCGAAATTTGTGGCGCCGTACCGCGGGCGGCTGTGGCTCTCACTGTTCGGGACGCTCGGGTACGCGCTGATGACGCGCTCGATGCCGCTCGCCGTCGGTGGCCTGATCCATGCGGCGCTCACCAAGGACCTCGGCGGCGTCAACAAGTGGGGCTGGATCTATATCGCGCTCGCCGTGTTCTCGGCGATGTTCTTCTTCGTGCAACTGACGGCGACCGGGTGGATCGGCCACCGGCTGCTGCTGGGGTTGCGGCGCGACATGTTCGCGCATCTCCAAAAGCTCTCGCTCCGCTTCTACGACAACAACGAGGTCGGACGCGTGATGTCCCGGGTGACCAGCGATGTCACCTCGCTCCAGGACCTGATGACCAGCGGCTTCCTGACAATTGTGGGAGATATCGCCGGCATTGGTCTCTCGGTCGGCTTCCTCGTGTACTTCGACGCGCGGCTGGCGCTCGTCACATTCTCGGTCGTCCCCGTGCTCGTTCTGACCATGGCGATCTGGCAGAACTACTCCCGCCGCGCATTCATCCGCGTGCGGCAAGCGATCGCCATCGTCAATGCCAACCTGCAGGAGAACGTCTCCGGCGTCCGCGTCATCCAGAGCCTCTCCCGCGAGGACGAGAACGCTAAGCGTTTCGACTCGATCAATCAGCAGAACTGGCGCGCGAACGTCGACGCCGGCCGGCTCACGGCGGCCGTGACGCCCGCCGTTGAGGTGATCGTCGCCGTGGGCATGTCACTCGTCATCGCGTATGGCGGCTACCGTGTCCTCCACGGCCAAATGGGTGTGGCGGCGCTCATCGCCTTCACGTTGCAGCTGCAGCTCTTCTTCGATCCTGTGCGCGACCTCGTCTTGCAGTACACGCAGCTGCAACGGGCGATGGCCGGCGGCGAGCGCGTGCTCGAGGTGCTCGATACGCAGCCCGAGTTCGAGGATGCCCCCGACGCGATCGACATCGACGACGTGTCCGGCCGCGTGGACTTCAATCACATGACCTTCCGCTACGTCGACGACGTGCCGGTGCTCGATGACATCGACCTGCACGTGCAGCCGGGCGAGACGATCGCGCTCGTCGGCCAGACCGGTGCGGGAAAGACGACGCTGACCGCGCTGCTCTCGCGGTTCTACGACGTGACCGAGGGCTCGATCGAGATCGACGGCATCGACGTGCGGAAGATCACGCACGACAGCCTCTCGCGCCGCCTCGGTCTCGTGCTGCAGGAGCCGTTTCTCTTCTCGGGCACGGTCGCCGAGAACATCCGCTTCGGCCGGCTCGACGCCACCGACGAAGAGATCGCCGACGCGGCGCGGACCGTCGGCGCGCACCAATTCGTGATGCACCTCGAGGAGGGGTACGGCACGTATCTGCACGAGCGTGGGATGAATCTCTCGGTGGGGCAGCGCCAGCTGATCAGCTTCGCCCGCGCGATCATTGCCCGCCCGCGGATCCTCATCCTCGATGAGGCGACCGCGAACGTGGACACACAGACCGAGGTGATTATCCAACGCGCGCTGAACACGCTGCTCGAAGGCCGGACGTCGTTCGTGATCGCCCACCGGCTGTCGACGATCCGCAACGCCGACCGGATCATCGTGCTGGAGCACGGGCGCATCGTCGAGCAGGGGAAGCACGACGACCTGCTCGCGCTCGGCGGCCGCTACGCCAGCCTCTACCGCATGACGTACGAACAGCACGCAGCCGGCAAGAACGGCGCGAACGGCCACGCGGCCGCAGCGCTCGTCCCATCGCCGGGCGTCGCGTAGGCCGAGATGGTGCCAGCCTGGCATGAACGCACGGCGCGCCTACTGCCGCTGGCGGCGGCCGCGGAGCAGGTAGGCGAGCAGCATCTGCTCGCGCTCGGCGTGCGATGGCTGACCGGGCACCATGAGTTGCGCAATCGCCGCCGTCGCCGACTTCGTCATCGCCAGCGCCATCGGATCCTTCGCGAGCAAGCGCGCCGCCATCGTGCGCGCTTCTCCGACCACCTCCGCGTCCGGATAGACGCGGTTCACGAAGCCCCATTGCAACGCCTCCGCGCTCGAAAAGCGATCGCAGAGCATCACCAGCTCTTTCGTGCGCGCAGGCCCCAGCTCGCGCATCAGCCGCGGCAGCGCGCCCCACGTGAGCGGCAGGTCGAGGTCAACCTCCGGGATCGAGAACCAGGCCGACTCAGCGCAGATCCGCAGGTCCATGCACGTCAGGAAGACCACCGCGCCGCCGATGGCGAGCCCGTTGATGGCGCCGATCGTCACCTGATCGAGGTTCTCCAGCAGCGCGCAGGTGCGGTCGCCGGCGCTCACGCGATAGCGGCGGTCCAAATCCGACTGGGGCTGTCCCTCGCGAAAGCTCTTCAGGTCGGCGCCTGAGGAGAAGGTGCGTCCGGCGCCGGTCAGTATGACGACGCGCGTCTCGAAGTCGTCCTGCAGCTCGCGGCACACCTGCTGCAGCTCGTCGTGCATCGCGACGTTGATCGCGTTGAGTTTTTCGGGCCGGTCGAGCGTGATCGTCATCAGCCCCGGCAGCTCGGTGTCGCGTTCGATGCGCAGCGTTTCCAAAGCGACTCCTCCTCGCGGCGGCGGCGTTCGGCCGCGACAACGGGTACACCCGCATCGATTGCGGTGCCTGCACCTACCGCATGTGTACCGGGATCGAGCGATAGGATCGACCGCACTCCGTGCGTGCGATTCGCAACAGAGCGGGACCGTCAAATTGAGGGATGATCCTGCGTCAAGGCAGTGGAATCGCCCTGATATACTCAAGCCGGTCCCGCCCTCTTCGCCGATAACTCAGTGTCGCGATCGCCGTTGCCGCCGCAGCGGTGCGCAACTCGCGCGGAAGACAGGGACTGTCATACCAGCAGCTCGCAATGAGGCGGCAGGCCGGAAACGCAACGAGATGAGCTGACTGGAAGCATATGACGACCGATTCGAATGCCACGCCGCGCCCGGACGACGCCGCGGACCGCGCCGCGCAGATCATCGCGCAGGCGCTCGCCCGCGGGCTGATGGAGGCCGAAGTGATCCTTGCGGCCGATCGTGAGTCGCGCACGCCGGCGGCGGCGCCAGAAGTGCTCGAAATGCTCGACCGCTTCGGCGCCGTGTTGCTCCGACTGGTCGACCATACGGAGACGCTGAGCGAGCGGCTGGCGGCGCTGGCGGAGGCGGTCTCGTCCCTCGTCGAAGCGCAGGCGCGACAGACGCCGGCGGCGCCCGCCGCGAGCGCCAAGCCGCAGCTCCCGGAGATGGAACCATCCTTCGCCCCGGGCGGGGAAGGGATCGACGTCGTGATCGCCGACGTCCCGGGGTTCCAGGGGCTGATGGAGCTGCAGCGCGCCCTCGTCCGCCTGCCGCAGGTGCAGTCCGCGGCGGTGCGCCGGTACCAGGACGACGAGGCGGCGATCCAGCTCGTGCTCGCTCAACCGATGACGGCGGCGGCGATCGCCGAAGGCCTGATGGCCGGCACCGGAAAGCGGCTGTCGGTCGACGACGCGCGGCCGGATTCCCTGCACCTGAGGCTGCGGTTCATCAGCGCCTGAGCGCGGCGTGGGCGTTCCCCATAACCGCAACCGCTCTCGCTCCCTACCCCTGCCCCGCAGCGCACGCCGGTACCATACGACGATGCACCTGCGCCACCTGTCGCTCAGCAACTACCGCAACTACGCCCGGCAGGAGCTTCCGCTCGCGCCTGGGGCCGTGCTGCTGCTGGGTGAAAACGCGCAGGGCAAGACGAACCTGCTCGAAGCGATCTTCCTGCTGGCGACCGGCCGCTCGGAGCGCGCCGGTACCGATGGCGACTTCATCGCCTGGCAGACACGCGCCGACATGCAGCCGGTCGCCCGCGTCGTCGGCGCGGCGCAGCGTAGGGGTCAGGACGTCGCGGTCGAAGTGATCGTCGCCGGGCGAGCCGGGGCGCGCGGCGGCATCGCTGCCAGCAAGCGCTTCAAGCTCAACGGCGTGCCGAAACGGGCGTCCGATGTGATCGGCGCGATCACCGCTGTCCTCTTCACCACCGACGACATGGAACTGGTGAAGGGATCCCCCTCGGGACGCCGCCGCTACCTCGACGTGATGTTGTCGCAGGTCGACCGCGCGTACCTCCGGGCGCTCCAGCGCTACACGAAGGTGGTTGCGCAACGGAACGCCCTGTTGAAGCGCGTGCAGGACGGGGCGTCGCGCCGCGACGAACTCACATACTGGGATGAAGAGCTGGCGCGTGACGGCGCGATCTTGCTCGTGGCGCGCGCGCAGGCTGTGGCCGAGCTCGCCCTCATCGCCGCCGAGGCGCACGGCGACCTCAGCGGCGGGCGCGAGGAATTCGTGCTCGAGTACCAGCCGCGGTTCTCTGACGCCTGGCCCGCGGCGCGCCTTGCGGAAGCGACGCCGGCCGCCGTCGCTGCGGCGCTGCTGGACAAGCTGCAGCAGTCGCAGCCGCGCGAAATCGCCGCCGGCATCACGCTGACGGGTCCGCATCGCGACGACCTGGGGATGGCGATCGGCGGCGAGCCGGCGTCGGCGTTCGCGTCCCGCGGCCAGCAGCGCACCGCCGCGCTGGCGCTGCGCCTCGCCGAGGCACGGCTGTCATTCCGACGCAGCGGCGAGCGGCCGATACTGCTGCTCGACGACGTGCTGAGCGAGCTCGATGCGGCTCGCCGGGCGAGCGTGCTGTCGGCGATCGACGTCGATCAGGTGCTGATCACGAGCGCAGACCCGGACCGCTTCGGCGCGGACTACGTCGCAACCGCGCAGCTCTGGCGCATCGAGAACGGCGTCGCGCAGCGCGAGTGAGGGCGCGCATCTGTTCGCGGCGCCGATGCCATGCGGCGCAATTATCACCGACGACTTCTCGAATCGTCCTGCAGTTCTCGTCGCTCGTTTCCTTCTTCAAGACCGCTACAATCTGTCAAATGCAGACTCTCCGCACTCCGGCGGAGCGGGCAATGTCTCAATCGCCATATGGGGCATAAGTCGATGAGCACAACTCGAAGCCCGAAATACGTGGCCTGGGCGGGCGTGAGTGCCTTCGTTGCCGCTGCAATAGCCCTGATTGCATTCCTGGCGATTTGTGAGAAGTACCGACATCAGTGCCTATATTGGGGGCAATGGAATCACCTGCCGGACACGAGCGCTGACACGAATCAGGTGATCTTCTTGCTCTTCTTCGCGATGTTGTTCTTCGTTGCGATCATCTTGTTTGGCGGCGAGTCAAGTCGAGCAGTGGCAGGAATCGTCGCCCCGGGCGCGCCGCCGTTTGCTGCATTCGCAGTCGGCGCCGCCGTGGCGCTACTGGTCTACGCAAGTCTCGCTCTGGCGACCTGGGCGACGAATCCGTGGCCAGGGAAATCGAACACCAACGCTGGCCAGCGTTTCTACCTGTCAGCTCTTTGGCCGATCGGGCTACTGCAAGAAACGGGAAACTTTCAATCCAAGTTTTGTGGCGAATAACCTGGTGTCAGCAAACCCCATCCGACGTAGCGGCGCGGGCAAGCATCTCGACGCGCGACCGATAACAGTCCGATGATCGGCTGTTGGCTAAGCAGTGAGGCCTAGACGCCGCGTTCCCCGCGCCAGCGCTGGATCCAGCCGGCGTGCTCCACTTCGTGCGAACTGCGCAGGCCCGCCTCACCGTACAGCGCGGCGTCCAATCCGCGGGCGGTCGCCGACGAGATCGCATCGAGCAGCCGCTGCCTGGAGACGGTCAGCTCCCACTTCACCTGGGCGGGCGGGAGCGCGCGCCGCAGCTCGTACGCCAGCGTGTTGTAGAGGTCATCCTGCCCACCGCTCATGCGCCAGGCCGAGTCGTGGCCGGCGGAGATGCGGGCCACTTCGCTGGCCCGGATGTCATCCCAGACGGCGAGGTGCGCCAGGTGGTCCTTCACGGACCAGCGATCAAGCGAGGGGTCTGTCATCGTCTCATCGCTGAGACCGTCGATGGCGGAGAGTAGCGTCTTCCGCGTCTCTCCATAGTGCGCCAGCAGCGCGTCTCTGTTCTCCGTCATGTCCCTCTCCTTACTGCGACGCTATCCGTGCGGCTGCTAACCATCCTCGCTGCTAAGCGCCGCTTCGACCGCCGCGCCCATCCGCTGCGTGCTGACGACGTCGCCGCCCGCGGCCGCGATGTCCGGCGTCCGCAGACCCTCTGCGATGACGGCACGGACGGCGCGCTCGATCGCAGCGGCTTCGGCCTCCAGCCGAAAGCTCAGCCGCAACATCATCGCCGCGCTGAGCAGCATGGCGATCGGGTTCGCCTTGCCCTCACCGGCGATGTCCGGCGCGGATCCGTGGATCGGCTCATACATCCCGAATCCCTGTGCGTTGAGGCTGGCGGACCCGAGCATGCCGAGCGAGCCGGCAAGCACGCTGGCCTCGTCGCTGAGGATGTCGCCGAACATGTTGTTGGTGAGCACGACGTCGAACTGCCGCGGGTTGACGACGATCTGCATCGCTGCGTTGTCGACGTGGAGGTAGTCGTGCGTGACGTCCGGATACTCCGGGGCGATCGTCGCCAGCACGTCACGCCAGAGCAGCGAGCTATCGAGGATGTTCGACTTTGCGACGAGCGTGAGGTGCTTGCGCCGGCCGCGCGCGATCTGGAAGGCGCCGTGGGTGATGCGCGCGATCTCGCCCTCTGTGTACGCCTCCGTGTCCCACACCTGGCGCTGGCCATCGACGACGCGCTCGCCTCGCTCGCCGAAATAGATGCCGCTCGTCAGCTCCCGGACGATGAGCAGGTCGGCGCCTTCGACGATCTCCGGACGTAGCGGCGACAGCGCCAGCATCTCCGGATAGACGACGACCGGCCGCAGATTCATGAAGAGGTCGAAGGCACGGCGCAGCCCGAGGATCGCCGTCGTCTCGACTCCCGCCCATTTCGGCGAATTCATCTCGCTCGTCGGGCCGCCAAACGGCCCCTTGAGGATGGCGTCGGCGTTGCGGCAGGTCTCGATCGTGGGCGCCGGCAGGTGCTCGCCGTAGCGGTCCCACGCCTCGCCGCCGGCGTGCGCTTCGATGAAGTCGAACTCGTGTCCGAACCGCCCGCCGACCGCCTGCAGGACGCGCAGCGACTCGTCGACGATCTCCGGGCCGATGCCATCGCCCTTGAGCACCGCGATGCGGAATTGCATGCCGGTAGCCTAACGCGGGCATTCGCTACCGGCTATGAGCGCGGGATATCAGGGCGGAAGCGCCGCACCCGGTACGCTTCGTCGTGTTCACCCTCTTGTGGTGAACCCTGCACGCATGCTTCGCCAGAAGGGATGCAACGATGGCACAGGTCAAGCTCGCCACCCTCAACCTGTTCAACCGCATGGGGCAGTGGGGCGCGCGGGCGCCGCTGGTGGTCGACCAGTTGGAGGAGCTGGCGCCGGACGTCATCGGACTCCAGGAAGTCGACCTGGTGCTCGACCAGGGGATGTGGTTGAGCCGGCAGATCAACAAGCGGATGGCGCAGCAACCGCACTATCGCATCAAGCACGCCACCAATCCCGATACGCGCGCGAGCTACCACAGCATCGCCACGATGTCGCGCATCGGCTTCGGCGAACACGAGATCCTGGACCTGATGACGTTCGAGCGCGTGGCGCAGCGCTTCGCCTTCCGCTGCGGCGACCAACCCTTCGTCTTCGTGAACACACACCTGCACCATCCGCCGGAAGCGAAGGCGGAGCGGGTCGCGCAACTGGAGTACCTGCTGGCATGGCTCGGCCGCGACGCGCGCCGCCTGCCGACGGTGATCGCCGGCGACTTCAATTCCTACGCCGAGCCGCCCGAGCCCGCGGTGGCGCTGATGAAGTCGCGCTTTCGCTCCGCGTACGAGGCCGCACACGGGCGCGAGCCGGAGAAGACGTGGACGACGCCCGTGAACACCTACGACGACTCGCCGCACGGCACGCTCGACTACATCTTCGTCTCGGAGGAGTTCCGGGTCGCGGACGCTGGCCTCGCGTTCGACAAGCCCTCTCCGCTGGATCCAAACATGTACCCGTCGGACCACCTGGGTCTATACGCCGTGCTGGAGCTGTAACGGCGCAGCGCGTCGCCACATAGGGGCGCGCAAAAGGCGGGCGCCAGTTGGCGCCCGCCTTTCCTGAGCATGTCTCGGGCGAAGGTCAGCGCATCTTCTCCTTCGCGTCCTCCATGCCCTCCTTGACTTTGCCCTTCATCTGGTCGGCCTTGCCGCCCATTTCGGTGCTCTTGTCGCCGGTCGCCTTGCCGGCCATCTCCTTGACCTTGCCCTTGGCCTCGTCGCCCTTGCCCGCCATCTCATCCTTCTCGTGGTCTGACATCGTGAGTGCTCCTTTCAGAAAGCACTTCACTATGGCGGCGGAAGGCTTGCGAAACCGAAAACAGGCTCGACCAGCGGCGTGGCGGATCGCTGGCGCAGCCGCTCACGGTCGCCCAGAGCAGGAGTCGCAGGAGCGCCGGGAGGCGAGGCGGCTACGGCGGCGACGCGAGCCAGGCAGCGACCGCATCGCCGATCCGGCGTTGCACCGCCAGCGAGTCGTCGAGGGTCTTGTGGCTCACCAGCGCCAGGCCGCCGCCGCCGTCACTAAGCGCGAGCGGCGCGCGTTCCGACGAGGCATCGAGGTTCGTGACGTTCGGGAGGTCCACCGGAATGCCGTGCCAGCCTTCGTTGACCTGGAAGACGTTCAGGATGCGCGTCGCCGCGGGATACTCCGTCGCGACCCGGTCGTAGAGGGCGAGGGTGCGGTCGATGGTGACGCCGAAGAGGCGGCTGCTATAAGTGGCATCGAGGGCGGCGGTAACCGAGGTGACAGTGACGCCGCCGTGGCTGTGGCCGAGCAGCACCGCGCGCAGGCAGGGGACGGCATCGAGGCGCCTACCCACGTAGTGGGTCAGCCATTGTTCCATCCGCGTTTGCGGCAGGTCCGCGCCGACGACCGCGGCCGTCGCAAGCACCGTCTCGGCCTCGATCCCCTCGGCCACGGCGCGCGCCTGGATCTGGTTCACCATCGCCAGCACACCGAGGCTTTCGCCGCCACGCGCGTCGAAGATATCGCTGCCGGCGCTCGCGATCGCCACGATGAGCACCGGCGGGTGGGCCGCCGCGCACGCCGTCGCAGCGAGATGCGCGCCGGCGTAGAAGTCGCGACGCGTGGCGGCATCGACGCATGCCTCGCGGGCGACGAGTGGTATGTCGATACCCGCAAGCTCCGGCGCATCCGTGCCGTCGATGTGGCCGTCGGCGTTGCTGTCGAAGCAGGAGATGAGAATGGCGGCGCCGGTCGGGTGATCGAGGCCATCCGGCCACGTGCGCGGGAGGGGCGTGACGGCCGGGGTGGCGGCGACGGCGGTGCGCGTCGGAACAAGCGCCGTCGCGCCACCCGATCCGCCGCCGCTGCCGAGAAGGACCACCGCGAGGACAATTGCTGCCGCCACCGCGGCGAGCGCGGCGACTGCGAAGACGGCGCGCTTCAACCCGCTGCCCGGCGTGGGCCTTCGAGGGGCCTGCGCGCTCTGCCTTCCCTCTTCTGCGCCATGATGCCGCGGACCCAGGCGGCCTCACGCCAACCGGCGAGGCCCGCGACGCCGGCGCGCGAGCCCAACAGTTGGAACAGCGCCCCACCTTCAGCGCCAAAAACGAACAGGCGATTGCGCCCCGCCCTCGAGACCTGCGCGATGTCACGGACCCAAAACGCGACGTCCGCAATCAGCGGGTTCTCCGCGAGCGGCAGGAAGAACAGGCGGTCCGTGGTGAGAATGAGGTTGCCCTCCCACCAGAGCGGCGCGGTGTCGGTGCGGAGCCGCGCCGCTGCGCTGCGCACGAGGCGCTCACCGGCCAGTAACTTCTCGTCGTCGAACCAGCTACCGGAAGTCATGCACTCAGTATAGGCCTTCGCAACGCCGACCAGCGCAGCCGCGCGTCACAAGGCGGTGATGCAACTGTTGCGGCGATTGCGGGTGTGCGGCGGTCGAGCGTCTCTTCGAATACCCAGGCCGCCCGCGCCGTCGCAACTTACCGCACGTGCCGCAGCCATCGGCAGCGCCCCTGGTCACGTCTCACGCGGGCGCGTCGCGATTCTCCGGCAGCGCGTACGAGGCCGGCCTGCGCGCCACGAACGCGACGGCTTCGTCGTACCCGGCGCGCCGTGCCCACGCGGCAAGATCAGCGAAGCCATCGCCGACGCGACGCGCGGTGTGCGCATCCGACGCGAGCGTGATCGGCAATCCCATCGCGTGCGCGCGCTCCACCAGCGGCAACGCCGGGAAGATTTCGCCGCAGCGCCTGAGGCCGTTGCTGTTCAGCTCGATCGCCGTGCCATGCGCGGCGGCGCCGGCAAGAATCGCATCGTGCAGCGGCGTCTCATCCTTCGGACGGTGGCCGAACTTCTTCAGGACGTCGGGATGTGTCAGCGCGTCGGCAAGGCCGCTCTCCGCAAGCTCCTTCATCAGCGCGCCGTAGGCAGCCCAAGTGTCTGCGACATCCCGCTTGTCCCACTCGTCGATGAAGGCGTCGTCATCGATGCCCCAGGCGCCGATGTAGTGCACCGAACCCAGCACGATATCCCAGTCGTACGGCGCGAGGAACTCGCGGAGCGTGTCGGCGCGGCCGGGGATCCAGTCCATCTCCAGCCCCAACAGCACCGGCACGCCGTCGCGCTTGGCGTCTTCGATGAGCCGCACGTAGTCGGCGACGCTGGCGGAGACGTGGTCTTGCCAGTACTGCGCCACCATGCCGGCCAGCCGTTTGTCGGGGTCCGCATCCCACCAGCCGTAGAGCTGGTCGTACGCCTCGCGAAAGCGGAATAGATGCTCCGTGATGCAGACCTGTGTGATGCCGCGCGCCGCGCCCGCTCGCACGTACTCGTCGATCAGCGCTCGGGTCATCGGCGGCTTGGCGCCGTGCTGCTGCAGGTGCGTGTGGCAGTCGATCATCGCCGCAGCTCCATCTGGTCGAGGATCGGCTCCATGCCGCGGATCAGCGCCACCACGCGCGCGGCTGCCTCGGCAGCCAGCTCCGGCGTCAGTGTTTCGGCGTCGAAGGACCGGTGCAGCCGGGTCCACGACTGCGTCCACTCTTCGAGTTCGTACTCCGGGCCGACGCTCGCCTGAACATCGGGCGCGCGCATCGCCAGCAGCTCGGCAGCCTCATAGTTGCGGTCGCGTTCGCCCTCGAAGTGCAGTCCGATCTCCAGCCGGCTCGTCTTGCGCTGCGCCCACACTTCGTAGTGAATCGCGGGAGAGCCGCGATAGTACTGCAGGTAGCCGAAGCGTTGCCGCATCTCCATCCCGTCGAGCTTAGGCCCCAGCGCGGCGACGATGCCTTCGTGCACCAGCGCCAGAAAGTCGCTGATCTTCAGCGAGGATCGCGTCGAAGAGGTCCGCCGGGCCTTGGCCATGCGCTTAGCGTATCGGCTTGCGGTGATTGGCTATAGCATGCTCGAGCGCAGGGTACGCTGGCAGCCACCGTTCGCTGTCGCCTGTCGTGCGTCTTCTGTACCCTCGCTCCTGTGCTAATCGGCATCATCTCGGACACGCACGGCTACCTCGACCCGCGCCTGGCCGCCGCATTCGCCGGCGTCGAGGCGATCGTGCACGCGGGCGATGTGGGCAGCGCGCGTGTGCTTGAGCTGCTGCGCGAGATGGCGCCGCTGCACGCGGTGTACGGCAACAACGACGAGAAGCTCGGCGGACTGGGCCTACGCTTGCACGAAGACTTCGACCTCGGCGGCGTGAGATTCCATCTGGTGCACCAACTGCCGCAGGCGAAGCCTGAAGCCGGCACCGGCGTCGTCGTTTTCGGGCACAGCCATAAGGCGCTGATCGAGCGGCGCGGCGAGCTGCTCTACGTGAACCCGGGCGCGGCGGGCCGCGCCGGCTTCCATCGCCTGCAAACGGTGGCGTTGATGCGGATCGAAGACGGCAGCACGGAGGCGCAGATCGTCGAGCTCGGCCCCCGCGAGCCGCTGGCGAAGCGGGTGGCCTCCCAACCGAACTCCGATCGGTGATCGGAGTACAACGCACGCGCGCCCTCTCCTCCGTCGGATGGTTGCCCGTGCGCCTGCCACCCAGCCTCACGCCGCCGCCACGCCGCTATCCTGCAACGGGAGTGAGGATGGAGCGGGAGAGGTGGAGGATGCGCCTGCGCAAGAGCGTTCGCGTTGCCGGAATGCTGCTCGTCGTCGTCATGCTGGCCGTGGCTGCGGTGGGGTGCGCGTCTCACGCGCGCGCCCCGGTGCCCGAGCCTGCGGGTACGGAAGAGCAATCCTCGCCGACGGTGGACGCGACCGCATCACCGGCTGCGGACGAGAACCTGGCCACGGCCGGTGCATCTACGCCGCCGGGCCTTGCTCCTGAATCCGCGCCCGCGGCCCCTTCCGCCGCAAGGGTCGTGTATCACGGCAGCGCCAGCCGGCGGATGGTGGCGCTGACGTTCGATGCGCGCGCTGACACCGGCTTCGCCGGCGAGATCCTCGCCACGCTGCGCCGCGAGGGTGTGCGCGCGAGCTTCGGCATGACTGGCCTCTGGGCCGAGCGGAATCGAGACCTCCTGCTCGCCATCGCCGCCGACGGGCACCAGCTGATCAACCACTCGTACGACCACGCGTCGTTCACCGGCGTGTCTTCCGAAAAGCCGCCGTTGTCAGCAGCCGAACGCGCGCTTGAGCTGTCACGCACGGAAACAACGATCTATCACCTCACCCAGCGCACCACCCGCCCCTACTTCCGCCCGCCCTACGGCGACCTCGATGCGGGCGTCGAGCGCGACGCCGCTGCCGCCGGCTACGGCACGATCGTCATGTGGAGCGTCGACTCGCTGGCGTGGAATCACGCGAGCGTAGACGCGATCGTCGCCCGCTGCCTCGCGCAAGCGGCGCCGGGCGCCATCTACATCATGCATGTCGGCGCCGAATCGCAGGACGCCGCCGCGCTGCCGCGGGTGATCGATGGCCTGCGCTCCGCCGGCTACAGCTTCGCCACGATCGACGAGCTCCTCGCAGACTAAGTAGACGCTCCGGGGGCGCACGTGTCCACAGAAAACACAGAGCATCTGTGTTGAAAGTCAAGCGGCAAGTGGCGTCTCCAGGGTCCATTGGCGGCGCTGACGGACGAGGGCGTTGAGCAAGATAACGAGTTTGCGCACGCTGGCAATACGCGCGACGCGCTTGGGTTTGCCGGCGG
>JBBRPY010000032.1:0-37729 GCA_038227375.1 Dehalococcoidia bacterium | reverse complement strand
GAAGTGGGAGAGCTGCTCGAGCGGGCCGATGTCATTCACAAGCAGGACTTCCTCGATGCGCTCAAGCTCGCGTACGCCGAGCCGTTCCTGCGGCAGACGACGCTGAGTTCGCTAGAAGGCTTCGCCTTTCCGGCGACCTATTCGTTCAACCGCGGGGAGAAACCGCAGGACGTAGTGGACACGATGTTGCGCGCTTTCCAGCAGCACGTGGCGGACAACGTGCAGGTCGAGGGCCAGGATTTGACGCTCGACCAGGTCGTTACGCTGGCATCCATTGTCGAGCGCGAGGCCGCGAGCCCCGCCGACCGCCCGCTCATTGCAAGCGTCTTCCTCAACCGCCTGCGCCTCGGGCTACCGTTGCAAGCGGACCCCACCGTGCAGTTCGCGGTCGCGGACGACGCCAGCATCGCGCAGTACGGGTACTGGAAGAAGGACGTGACCCTGGACGACCTCAAGCTGGATTCTCCCTACAATACGTACGTACACGCCGGGCTGCCGCCAGGACCGATCGCCAATCCCGGGCTCGAATCGATCCTGGCCGTCGTGCGGCCGGCGACCACGAACTACCTGTTCTTTGTCGCGAAAAACGATGGCACAGGCGCTCACGCCTTTGCCGAGACGCTGGAAGAACACCTGAAGAACATCCAGAAGTATCAGCAGTAGGGAGCACATCGTGACCAAGCGCGCGGGAGTGATCGGGCATCCGCTGGGGCACTCCATCAGTCCCCTGATCTTCAAGGCCGCCTTCGACGCTGCCGGCATCGACGCCACGTACGATGCCTGGGACACCGAGCCGGAGATGCTGGCGGGCCGCGTGCACTCGCTGCGCACGGCGGACTTCCTCGGCGCGAACGTCACCATCCCCCACAAGACGGCCGTACTGCCCTTGCTTGACGGCGCGAGCGAACTGGCGTCGAAGGCGGGCGCCGTCAACACGATCGTGCACGAGGACGGCAAACTCACCGGCCACAACACCGACGTTGCCGGCTTCATGCGGTCGCTACGCGAGGATGCTGGCTTCGAGCCGAAGGGCAAACGCACGATGCTCTTGGGCAGCGGCGGCGCGGCGCGCGCGGTGGCGATTGCGCTGATGGAGGCGAACCCGAGCGTGATCTACGTGGTGAGCCGGAAGCCCCACAACATCGACGCGATGGTTGTGAGCCTGAAGCGCGGCACGCCAGCAGGCACCACCCTGTCGTGGGCGTACTGGGGCGACGGGTCGTACCTCCGCAGCCTTGCGGAAGCCGACCTGATCGTGAACTGCACGCCGATCGGCGTCGCCGGCTCGGACACCGCGGGTCAGTCGCCGATACCGACCGAGCTCATTCAGCCGAAGACGACGGTGTTCGACCTGGTCTACAACCCGCAGGAGACGGTATTCGTCGCGGCGGCGAAGTCGCGCGGCGCAAAGGCCGTTTCGGGCCTGGGCATGCTCGTCTATCAGGCCGCGGAGTCGTTCAAGCTGTGGACGGGCGAAGACGCCGACACGTCTGCCATGCGCGCCGCAGCCGAGCTTGCACTCGGAGCGAAAGGCTGACCGTCTGAAGCTCCGATCGTGCCACCGGACCGGGGCGTGACGGCGCCCTGGATGTCCAGCAAGCCCCGGCCGAGCGAAGCTGCCATACTTGGGGCATGCTGCTGCCGCTGCTCGCCGCCTCGGACTACGGTCTGGTCTTCGCCATTGGCGTCGTGCTCTTCCTGTTCATCATCGTCGGCTGGGTGATCGTCCAGGGCACGCGCGCGCAGCTCGCCTGGCGCACGCTCGTCGAGCAGGGCGACGTGTCGGCGATCCAGACGCTGGTGAGTGACGAGATCGCCCGCTGGAAGACGATGCGCATGCCGAAGGGCACCCAGCCGGGCATCTGGCACGGCGTCCAGAGCGCGGAGCTGCTTGAGACGAAACCGGACGGCGTCCGCATCAGCGTGCCCGCCGAGGGGACGTACGGGCTCGTCGACGGAGCGCGCCGCGAGGTCAGCAGCCCGTTCAAGGAGGGCATGAAGGTCACGGCGCGGCTTGCTGACATGGTGCTGTACGACATCCCCAACGTGCGCCTGCCGTACGTCCAGATAGACGTCTACAGCACCTACCGCGGCGACGCCGGCGCCTCGCAGCAGTGCATCCTCTCGACGATCTGCCAGCGCGATGTCGCCGATGCGCTCGCCTGGGACGAGCTGGATGCCGAGGAGGTGGTGCGCGCATTCGGCGGCAGGTTTTCGCTCGATGACCGCGGCAACCCGCTCGCGATCGATCCGAATGCCACGACGCAGAGCGGCGTTCCGGCCGCGTTCTACAAGGACGATTAGGTGCTGCGCTTCCTCACCGCCGGCGAATCCCACGGCAAGGGCCTCGTCGTCATCGTCGAGGGCGTGCCCGCTGGCCTGCCGCTCTCCGAGGAGTACCTTGCAGTCGACCTGCGCCGGCGGCAGGGCGGCTACGGCCGCGGCCGCCGCCAGAAGATCGAGCAAGACCGCGCCGAGATCATCTCGGGCGTCCGGCACGGCCTGACCCTGGGCAGTCCGATCGCGCTGACGATCGAGAACCGCGACTGGGCGAACTGGACGGAACAGATGTCGGTCGAGCCGATCGAGGGGTCTGCTGAGAAGGTCACGCGTCTGCGTCCGGGGCACGCCGACCTCGCTGGCGCCATTAAGTACGACTTCGACGACGTGCGGCCGGTACTGGAGCGCGCCAGCGCGCGGGAGACGGCGGCTCGCGTGGCCGTCGGTGGCGTCTGCAAGCGGCTGCTCGAAGAGTTCGGCATCAGCTTCTTCAGTCACACCGTGCAGATTGGCGGCGTCGATGCGGACGTGCCTGATGAGATCGACTGGAAAGCGGTCGAAGCATCACCCGTGCGCTGCGCGGACGAAGCGAGCGCCGCCCGCATGGTCGCCGCTATCGACGACGCGCGAAACGGCGGCGACACCCTCGGCGGCGTCGTCGAAGGCCGCGTCTGCGGCACGCCGATGGGGCTCGGAAGCCACGTCCACTGGGACCGCAAGATCGACGGCTTGCTCGCGCAGGCGCTGATGAGCATCCACAGCGTCAAGGGCGTCGAGATCGGCGGTGGCTTCGGACTGACGAAGATGACCGGATCGCACGTGCACGATGTCATCCTGCCCCGCGATCAGTGGACCGGCCGCCCGTGGGCGCGCGCGACGAACAACGCCGGCGGCACCGAGGGCGGCATCAGCGACGGACAAGACATCAGGGTGCGGGTGGCGCTGAAGCCGATCGCCACGCTGCCCCGCTCGCTCCCCTCCGCGGACCTGCTGACCGGCGAGGAGATCGCGGCGCACTACGAGCGCAGCGATGTCTGCGTTGTGCCCGCGGCCGGTGTCATCGTCGAGAGCATGTGCGCTATCGTGTTGGCTCGTGCCGCGCTCGAAAAGTTCGGTGGCGACTCCATAACGGAGACGGTCCGCAACTGGCGGGCATTCGAGGCCACCACCGGCCCTCGCAACCTCCGCGAGAGCTGAATCCACCGGCGGTTCGCAATCGAAGTTGCGTCGCCACCTTGTTGTTTTGCCTCAGAGTCCCGCCTTGGCGGCATATCCGGTGCGTTCGAGCTACCATGGATGGGCAAGCGCCGTCGTGGAGCGCCGTCTGTTCGCGCAATCGAGTAACTCATGAACTACGAACAAATCTGGATCATCGGCTTCATGGCCACGGGCAAGTCCCGCACCGCCCGCCCGCTGGCCGTGGCGCTCGGCTGGGACTGCCTCGACCTCGACAAGCTGATCGAAGAACGCGCGGGCGAGGACATTCCGAAGATCTTCCGCACGGGCGGTGAAGCGGCGTTCCGGGAGTTGGAACGCCAGGTCGTCGAGGAGATCGCCGACCGGACCAGCACCGTGATCGCCACGGGCGGCGGCACCGTGTTGGCGGAGAGCAACCGCGCCGCGATGCGGAAGCGGGGATTCGTCGTCGCGCTCGATGCCCGGCCGGACACGATCGCCGCCCGCATTGCCGACTCGGGTACGCACGTCTCGGACCGCCCGCTCCTGCAGGGCGAAGACCGGCTCGCACGCATCGTCCAGATGAAGTCCGAGCGTCAGCCGCTGTACGCTCAGGCCGACTTCATCATCCAGACCGACGAGATGACGCCCGACCAGGTGACGCACCAGATCCTGACGGCGTTCAGGGAACGATCGGCGGTCGCCGGCGGCGCGGCGTGATCCGCGTCACCGCGGAGGCCGGCGCGTACGATATTCATTGCCGCTGGGGCGCCCTCGATGACCTCGGGCGTCTCGCTCGCGACAGCGGACTGACTGGCAGCGTGTTCGTCGTCTCGGACGATGTCGTTGGCCCGCTGTTCGCAGAGCGCGCGCTGAAGTCGCTTCGCGCCGGCGGCCTCGAGCCGGCGCTCTTCACGTTTCCCGCAGGGGAGGCGAGCAAGACGCTCGAGACGGTCAGGCAGGTCTACGACTGGCTGCTGGATCATCGTGCAGAGCGCGGTTCTGCGCTGATCGCGCTTGGCGGCGGCGTTGTCGGCGACCTCACGGGCTTCGTCGCCGCGACGTACCTGCGCGGCGTGCCCTTCGTGCAGGCGCCGACGTCGCTGCTCGCGATGGTCGATGCGGCGGTCGGCGGCAAGGTCGCCGTCGACCACCCGCGCGGCAAGAATCTGATAGGCGCCTTCTACCCGCCGCGCCTCGTCGTCGAGGACACGAGCGTGCTCGCATCGCTGCCGCCGCGCGCGCTGCGAGAAGGTTTCGCGGAGGTGATCAAGCACGGGTTGATCATGGACCCGCCGATGCTCGACATCCTCGAACGCGACGCCGAGCGCCTTCTCGCCGTCGAACCCGAGATCACGACCGAGATCGTCGCTCGTAACGCCGCGCTGAAGGCGGGCGTGGTCTCGGCGGATGAGCGCGAGGGTGGCCGCCGGATGATCCTGAACTACGGCCACACGATCGGGCACGCGATTGAGGCCGCTTGCGGGTACGGCGCCGTCCGGCACGGCGAGGCGATTAGCGCCGGCATGATGGCGGCCGCTGAAATCGGGCGCCGGATGGGCGTCACACCTGCGGTGGTCGGCGAGCGTCAGGCGCGCATCTTCCAGCGCTACGGCCTGCCGCTCAGGCATCCGGGCGTCGACCGCGCGATGGTCATGGAGGCGATGACGCGCGACAAGAAGGTCGCCACGAAGCGCATCCGCTGGATTCTGCTCGAAGACTACGGCCGCCCAATCGTCCGGGACGACGTGCCGGAGGACGTCGTCCGCGACGTGCTGACGGCGCTGCTCGGCTAGCGGTTCGATCGGGCACCGGCGTCTACGACAGCGAGAACATCTCGATTGGCTTCAGCAGGCCGGTGCGATCCTGCGCTGGCTTGCCCTTGGCGGCGAGCCGCAAATCGAAGCGGTCCAGGCAGTCGTCGGCGTTCTGGTTCTGGACGCCGCAGACGTTGCACGGATCCTTGTGGCAGTCCGCGGTCTGCTCGTGCTTGAGCGTCCGCAGCCACTCCGCCCGCAGGTAGGACTCCGTGACGCCGATGTTGATGTGCGACCATGGGAACGGATCCCACAGCCCGGGGGAGCGGTAGGCGAAGAACGCCGGGTCCAGCGACGAATCTCGCATCGCCTGCTGCCAGCGCGGCCAGTTGTAGTGCTCGTGCCAGGCATCGAAGCGCGCGCCCGCTTGCCAGGCGCGATGGATCGCCTTGCCGAGCCGGCGGTCGCCGCGGGAGAGCACCGCTTCGAGCAGGCTGTGCTCCGGGTCCTCCCAGGTGAACGCGACGCCGGCCTTCTTCAGCGCGTCGCGCAAGTACATATGCCGCTGATGCAGCACGTCGGGCTGTTCCTGCACCGCCCACTGGAAGGGCGTGTGCGCCTTCGGGATGAAGTTCGACGTGCTCACCCGCACCCGCGCCCGGCCGCCGTGATGCTTGCGACCGATCTCGCGCACCTTCTTCGCCAGCGTGACGATGCCTTCGATGTCCTCGTGTGTTTCGGTCGGCTGGCCGCACATGAAGTACATCTTCACGTTCGTCCAGCCCATCGAGAACGCGTTGTCGGCCGCCTCGTAGAGATTGTCGTCGGTGACGATCTTGTTGATCGTCAGGCGCAGGCGCTCGGTGCCCGCTTCGGGGGCGAAGGTGATGCTGTGCTTCCCGCGCGTCGCCACCGCTTCGGCGATCTTCACGGAGAAGCTGTCGACGCGCATCGACGGCAGCGACATCGTGATGCGGCCGCCGAACTCTGCCCGCAGCGCCTCGACCATCGGCAGAATGCGCGAGTGGTCGGTGGTACTGAGTGACACCAGCGAGAGCTCGTCGTACCCCGTGTTGCGCACGAGCGCCTTCGCCGCCTCAAGCACTTCTTCCGGCGACCGCTCGAGCCGCGGCCGGTAGATCATGCCGGCCTGACAGAAGCGGCACCCCTGCGTGCATCCGCGCTGGATTTCGATCGCGGCGCGGTCGTGCACGGTCTGCACAAATGGCACGATGGGCGTCGTCAGCGTCGGCGGCAACTCCTGCACGAAGCGCTTCGTCACGCGCGCCGGCAACCCTTCCACTGTGGGCGCAATCGTCTTGATCGTGCCGTCGGCGTTGTACTCGGGAGCATAGAAGCGCGGGACGTAGATGCCCCAGATCTTCGCGAGCTGCCGGAGCATGACGTCGCGCGGGCCGCGGCCTTGCTGCTTCCACTCGCGGATGAACTTCACGAGATCGACGATAGTCTCTTCGCCGTCGCCCAGTACGAAGACGTCAACGAAATCGGCGAGCGCATCCGGGTTGAGCGCGCCGGAGCCGCCGCAAACGATGAGAGGATGCGCATCGGTGCGCTCAGCGGCGAGCACGGGCAGGCGCGCGAGATCGAGCATGTTGAGGATGTTCGTGTACGTCCCCTCGTAACTCAGCGAGAAGCCGATCATGTCGAACTCGCCGAGAGGGCGCCGCGTCTCCAGGCTCCAGAGCGGCACGCCCTCGGCGCGCATCAGCTCCTCCATGTCGGACCAGGGCGCGAAGACGCGCTCGGCGAGCATCCCCTCCTGCCGGTTCACGATGTCGTAGAGAATGCCGAGGCCGAGGTTGGACATGCCGATGTCGTAGAGGTCCGGGTAGGCAAACGCGACGCGCACGTCGCACGCATCCCAGTCGCGGACGATCGAATTCCACTCGCCACCCGTGTAGCGGGCTGGCTTGGAGACGCCGGCAAACAGCGGTTCGAGATTGTGGAGTGCGGGCACGATATGTCACCTCTCGCTGCCCCGAATCATAGCATGCTGGTCGCTGGAGATTGGCGATTGGTGACTGGTGGACTGGTGGACTGGTGGACTGGTGACTGGTGACTGGTGACTGGTGACTGGTCGTCGGCGGCTGCGGTCAGCGAATCAGCTGATTGTGAGTGGCACTCCAACATCCAACCTCCAACATCGGTATCGAGACGCAGAGAAGGGGACGGATCGAAAGACCCGTCCCCTTCTGTGGCGAGCACACCGTTGTGCGACTAGGATGCGACGAGGTCTGGCTCGGCCTCAGCCGTGGCCCCGGCCGGAGCTTCCGTTTGGTCGGGAATCTCCAGCATGTAGCCGATGCCCTGGAATGTCTTGATCAGCTGCGGGTTCGCGGGGTCATCCTCGAGCTTCTTGCGCAAACGCGACACCCACACGCGCAGGTACTGCAGGTCACCCCGGTACTCCGGGCCCCAGACCTTCGCGAGCAGTTCTGCGTTGAGCATGATGCGGCCGGGGTTCGCAGCGAGATGCTGCAGCAGCATCCATTCGGTGCGCGTCAGCGTCACCGGCTCGCCGCCGCGCTTGACGAGACGGCGGTGAAGGTCGATTTCGACGTTGCCGGCGCGCACCTGCTGGTCCGCGCTGGGCGCCCCGACGGCCCGCCGCAGGACCGCCCGCACACGTGCACTCAGCTCTTCCGGACTGAACGGCTTGGCGAGGTAGTCGTCGGCGCCAAGCTCGAGGCCCTTCACCTTGTCGCGGTCGCTGCCCTTCGCAGTGAGCAGGATCACCGGTACGTTCGTGCGCTGGCGCAACTCCCGCATCAATTCGAATCCATCCATCTCGGGCATCATGACGTCGAGCAGCGCGAGGTCGGGCCGGTGCTCCTCCTCCAGGCGAATCGCATCTGCGCCGTTGTCGGCGGTGATCACGCGAAAGCCCTGCGCCGTCAATTCGAGCTTGATCAGACGCAAGACGCCCGGCTCATCATCGACTGCCAGCACCTGCGGTTGGACGGACATGTTGCTCTCCTTTGCTCCCGGCCGCATCGGTGAGCGGCCGCCATGAGCATGCACGATAGCCCGTCCCCCGAGAGGAACAGCGAAGCGACCAACCATTGCAATGCCGTTGCACGCTGAACCGTGAAGAAAACGACAAGTCACGCGAACGCAATACCTCATCCGGGTGATCGTCGCGACAGAAGGCTGAGCGTCCCCGCGCGGGCGCCTCGGTTAGCCGAACGCTACGCCGGGGACACTGCCCTCGACTCGAACGCGACTGGCAGGTGGCGCATGCCGCGGAGGAACAGCGATGTCAGGCGCTCGCCTCCAGCGGGAGATGGCCGCAGGGCGTCCGTGGAGGAAAACAGCTCTTCGAACACGACGCGCGCCTCTAGGCGGGCGAGCGGCGCGCCGAGGCAGAAATGCACGCCAAGCCCAAAGGCAAGGTGCCCGCTCGCATTCCGCGTGATATCAAATACGTCCGCCCGTGGGAAACGCGCCTCATCGCGGTTGCCAGAAGCATAGATCGGTATGACGGTCGCACCTTTTGGCACGGCCACGCCCGCGATATCGGTGTCTTCCGTCGTTGAGCGAAAGAGGAACTGCACCGGAGATTCGTAGCGCAGCGCCTCCTCCATCATGTTCGGTATCAGTTTGTGATCTGCCTGCACGGAAGCAAGCTGCCCGGGATGCTCGAACAGCAGAAGCAGTGCGTTGCCGATGAGGTTTGTCGTCGTCTCGTTCCCGGCGATCAGCAACAACGCGACGAACGCCAGCACGTCGTCCGGCATCAGTTTCAGGTCGCCATCTTCCGCCCGCACGACGGCGCTGATCAGGTCGTCGCGTGGTTCGCGGCGCCGCTGCTCGATGACGTCCTCGAAGTAGCGGATGAACTCCTGGAGATCGAGGCTGGGTGCGCCGGGCGCATCGGATCCGCTGTCCGGCGCGTTCGCGATCACCGAATTCGACCAGCGCTTGAACTCCTCCCGCCGGCCCGCGTCGACGCCGAGCAGTTCTGCGATCACCGTCACCGGCAGAGGGATCGCGAGGTCGTCGACGAGGTCCATCGTGCCCGCTGCCGCGACGCGCGCGAGCAGACTTCGGGCGATCTCTCTGATCCGCGGCTCCAGGTCGGCGACCATCCGTGGCGTGAACGCGCGGTTCACCAGATTGCGCATCTTTGTGTGTTCGGGCGGATCGGTGTTGATGACGGTGCGCGTCTGGCGGCCCTTGAGCTGCATGCCGATCGCGCTTGATGAGAAGAGCGACGGATGCTTCAGCACGTGGGCGACATCGTCATAACGGCTGACGACGTAGGCATTCCACCCCTCCTGGTACGAGACGGGATCATACGCGCGGAGGTCGGCGTAGGTCGCGTACGGGTCCGCCTGAAACTCCGGCGAGAACGGATTGAACGCCATGGGCCCTCCATCGCGGCAACGGCCGGGAGCCAGTATGGCATGGCGTCATCGTCGATGCATGGGAGTGCGTGAATGTCCCCGCCGAGGTGCGCGGGCACCGGCAACAGAGGCTGACGCATGGCGCGCGATCGCTAGTACCGGCGGCGGCGTCTCCGGTCGTGGCGGTCGAGGAGCACGGTGTGCTGGTCGCCGGCATGAAGCGCAAACGTGAAGAACCAGCCGGCGACGGCAAGCATCAAGGCGGCAGCGAAGAATGTCCATTTCCACAATTGCGTGCGCGGACCGTCGTTCCCCGCACTCGGCAGCCCGTTCGCCGAGGCGCCCGGCGCGGACTGCGGCGGCGGCCCGGCGGGCGGGTGTACGGTCGGCGTCCCGCCATTGCTGTTCTGGACCACGGTCAGCCGCGGCGTCGCGGTCGCGGCCGGCGTGTTCGTCGCTGCTGGTGTGCGCCGTAGCGGTGGCCGTGCCGGTGGTGGCGAACGTCGCCGTCGCATCCGGCGTGCCGGTCGCCGCGACGGTGGGTGAGGCAGTCGCGCTCGCTGCGTCCTGCGTCGGGGTTGACGTCGCAGCCGGCGTGTCGGTTGCCGCGGGCGTGCCGCTGGCGATCGGCGCCACGGTGTTCGTCGCCGCCGCGGCGACGCCGCCGACGACGATGGTCGCCGCGGAGTTGTTCACACTGACCGCGCTGGAGCCGGCGTCGATGATCTGCGCTGTATTCCAGGTCAGGCCGGCGTTTCCGTTGGCGATCGCCTGAAACTGGACGGTTGCGACCGTGCCGCTGCCCGCCGTCTCGTTGGCGCCGGCCAGCGCGTACTGATAGCTAATGACGCCGCCGCTTGCCGAGTTCTGCAGCACCGTGCCGGCCGAATCGCCGCCGGGGAACACGCCCGGCGCGATCTGGATGCCGGAGGCGCCGGCGTCGTAATCGACGACCTGCAGGACACTTGCGTTGTACGCGACGGCCAGCCGCACCGCATGGACGTGGTCGCCGCCGCTGACGTTGAAGGTCACCGAGATCGTATCGCCTACCGCTGGCGAGGCGGTTGAGGCCACCATCGATAGCGTGCCGCTCTGCGCCGTCGCGTGTGCGGCGGCAATGGGAAGCGCGGCGGCAGCGACGAGCGCCATCGTCGCTCCGGAGAGCGCGAGACGCGCGAAGACGCGCGCGCGATCGAGATGCGCTCCTTGCATGTGGCTCCTCGTATCGGTATCGGAGCCGAGGAGCGGGCGCAAGGTGCTGCCACCTACGCCGCCGCGGATGAGCCGCACCCGGCCGGAAATAGTGGAGGCGCGCTCGAAAGAGCGGGACGACGGCTCACTGAGGCGGCGGTGCCGCAAGCTGGCGCCGCATCGGCTGGGCATCGTGGCAGGTTGCTCTACTCCTACGGACGGGATGCGTGCGTGAGTCGCCTTCGTCGTAGAGGCTGGAGCAAGCACGCCGTGCGAGTGCGCCTGTGGTAAGTGAATGAGAAGAGCCCCCAAATCGGGGGCTCTCATCTGATTCGTAGTAGGCGCGGGTTAGCAGCAGCTCTTCGCCTGGCCGCCGCCGTCCGCTGTCTGGAAGCTCGAGCCGCAGGCGCAACCCTTCACGGCGTTCGGGTTGAAGATGGTGAATCCTGACTTCATGACGTCTTCGACGTAGTCAATCTCCGCGCCGTTCATCAGCGGAGCGCTCTCGGGGTCGACGAGCACCGTGATCCCCCCCTGCTCGATGACGATGTCGCCGTCTTCGCTGCCCTGGGCGATCGCCATCCCGTATTGGTAGCCGGAGCAGCCGCCGCCGACTACGAAGACGCGCAGAGCGCCGTTTTCGAGGCCCTTGTCCTTGAGCAGCGTTGATGCCTTCTCGGCCGCTTTGTCCGTAATCGTCACAATCGATGCCGTTTCCTGGACCATCCTGGGCTCCTTCCGAGCAGCCTGCGCGGAGGCAAGCATATTTTGTACAGCGTCCTATGAGTATATCGGTCTCCGGCCGGCGTTTCAAACGGTCAGATTCGGCGAAATGCTGTGGCGGGCGTGGGAGGCCGAGGTCAGACCTGCGTCAGAAGCTCCTCGTAGAGGGCGGCGACGGCGTCGGCGACGTTCGCCCAGCGGTAGCGCTCGACGGCTTCGCGCCCCGCGCGCCCGAATGACGCCCGCAGCTCGTCGTTGTCCAGTAGGAGCTCCAGCCGCTCGGCGAACGGCTCGGGGCAGCGCCAGGGGATGAGGTATCCGGTCTCGCCGTCGCTCACCGTCGTCGTCAGGCCGCCGACGCGTGACGCGACGACTGGCGTGCCGCACGCCATCGACTCCACCGCGACCAGCCCGAAGCTCTCGTAGTACGACGGCACAACGCAGACATCGGCGGCGTTGTAGTACAGCGGAAGTTCGGTGTGCTCGACGGCCCCGACGAAGGAGATGTGATGGTCGATACCGAGCCGCGCCGCCTGCCTCCGCAGCTCCTCGATCTGCGCGTCGGCGCGCGCGTCGCCGCCCACGATCAGCACCACGAAGTTCTCGTCGTCGTGCAGTTGCGCGGCCGCCGCGATGAGGATGTCGATCCCCTTCAGCGGCTCGATCCGCCCGACGAAGAGGATGACCCGCTCCGCATCGCGTAGTCCGAGCCGTTTGCGCGCGGCCCGCTTGTCGGTGGGCGAGAACAGCTCAAGGTCGACGCCGCACGGCACGACGCGCATGCGTTCGGGGTCTGCGCCGTACAGCGACGTCAGCAGGTGCTGTTCGTGCTTGCTGGCGACGACGATGCGGTCCGCGTTCGCCGCCGTCGCTCGTTCGGAGGCGATCCGAAACGCCGACTCATGCTCGCTCGACCGGGCGCGATTCTTCACCTCGCCCAGCGTGTGAAACATCGCGACGTGAGGGACCGACCAATGCTCCGCTAGCCTCGACGCGACGACGCCGGACATCCAGTAGTGGCTGTGCACCATCTGGTACTCCAGCCCTTCGTCCTCGGCGAACGCGCGCACGTTGGCCTCGAATTCGTCGAGATGGCCGGCGATGGCATCCTTCTCGATCGGCGACCGCGGGCCGGCATCGATGTGCACGACCCGGACATTCGGCCCGATCGGCTGCGTTTCCGGCGATGCCTCGGAGGCCCAGCGCGTGAAGACGTCGATCGCGTAGCCGCGCGCGCCCAACTCCCTGCTCAGCTCGCGGACGTAGACGTTCATGCCGCCGGTCTCGCGCCCGCCCAGTGCTGCGAGCGGAGACGTATGCGCCGAGATCACGGCGATTCGTGGCTTGCGGCTGGCCTGCGGCGTCATCTCGCGCGTCGGTTCGTAGACGGATGTCATTTGGTCAGCACAATCCGGTACACCTGCTGGTCTTTGCCGCCGAGGTCGTACTTGTAGGCTTCATCGCCCCGCAAGAAATCTACGCACGAGCGCCCCTGTTCGATCGCATCCTTGATCAGCAGGGTCTTGGACATCAGGCCAACGCCATAGTGGGAGTACTCGGGGTCGTAGCCGCTATTGTACATGTACAGCCGCCCGCCCAGATCGAAGTTCAACACCGACGCAACCGCCTGCCCGTCGAACGTCAAGAAGTAGAATCGCAGCATCCCCTCGGCCGCCATCGTCGACGTCATCTCCCGAAAATACGGCTCCATGCCGGGACGGTCCAGAAATTCCTCCTTGTGATGCGAGCTGATGCGCATGAGGTGGAAGAGCGTGTCCAGCATCGCCTCCGCTTCGGCCGGCTCGGTCACGACGCGAAGCTCTACCGCGCCGCCGGCGCTGTCGAGGCGCCGCAACTTGCGCCGCAGTTCGTGGCGGTCCTTCTTTGAGAGCATTCCGAGATACTCGTCCCAGGTCCCGGGCAGCTCCACGGCCGGTGAGAGGGCCTCCTCCTCGCGAGCGGCCGCGTACCCGAACGGCACCGCCGCCTGCGCTGCCGTGACGCTGGTGGGCGACGAGGCACGGATGCCGCGCATCTCAATCTGCGTGATGCCGTCGGATGCGAGGCGTTCGAAGAGCGAGGCATAGAACCCCGGTTCGAAGCCCGGCGTCACGACGACGTCCATGTAGTCGCAGATCGAGTAGTGACCAACCAGCTCGGCACGCGGGCCGTCGACGATGAACGGCGCCAGGCCGATCAGTCGTTCGCCGTCGCGGGCGGTGAGGATGCGCAGCGTGCGGTCGCCCAGAAAGTGGGCGAGCCACACCCGCTGCCAGGCGGGCGTCACGAACGGCACGGGCGCGGCGCACTGCGCCACCAGTCCCGACCATTCGCCGCTGACCTGCTCGAAGGGCTCGTCCCGCATCGTCAGCGGCGTCACGAGCCGCGGACCAATGACAGGAACTCTGACCGCGTCACCTGATTCTCACGGAAGGCGCCGCGGGTCGCCGAGGTCACCATCCGGCTGCCCGGCTTCTTTACGCCGCGTTGCGTCATGCAGAGATGCTCAGCCTCCATCACGACCGCGACGCCACGGGGCTGCATCGTCTCCATCAGGGCGTCGGCGATCTGGCCGGTGAGTCGCTCCTGGAGCTGCGGCCGCCGCGCGTACCCTTCGACGAGACGCGCCAGCTTGCTGATGCCGACGACGCGCCCGTCCGGGATGTAGCCGACGGCTGCGACGCCATGAAAGGGCATGAAATGATGCTCGCAGACGCTGTAAAACGGGATGTCGCGGAGGATCACCATCTCGTCGTGATCGGCGCTAAAGGAGACTTGGAGGTACGAGCGCGGGTCGACCCGCAGCCCCTCAAACAGCTCCGCGTACATGCGGGCGACGCGGGCGGGCGTGTCGACGAGGCCCTCGCGGCCGGGATCTTCGCCGATGGCCTGAATGATCTCCTTGAGCGCGGCTGCGATGCGCGGGAGGTCGACCTCGCCGGCGACGACCGCGTCTCGAATCTGTTCGACCGTCATATCGAAGGATACCGCCTGGACTACGACACGGCCCCGGGGGAAGAAATCGGCTGCTGTATAAATGCTAGCAGCGCCCCTTCCGCTGAGGCAATGCGAAGGCTCGGCGGGGGCATAGGCGAGGTTCAATCCACCGAGAACGCAGAGGACTTGAGGGTTAAGCTTCGACGTCCGGGTGGCAACGTCGCCAACCTCCGACATCCGACACCGAGCATCCCGATGTCCGACCTGCGACGGCCAACGACCGGCGCGCTACGTGCGACGTTAGCCAGCTTTCAATCCACAGATAACACAGAAGACACCGAGGTTGAATGTCGGGGCGGGCCGTCAGTTGCACCGCCCGACCACGGGGACCGAGGGTCTCGCAGAGCGGCGTATCTAACATCCAACTTCCGACTTCCAACATCCGCCCCGGCTGGCACCCGGTCGCACCCGCTGCTACGGTGCCCGCGATGGCTGATTTGTCCTCACCCGCGCCGCTGCCGCGGACGTTCGCGTCACGTCTCCGCGATGGCGCTCCCCTCTCGCTGGCGACGGTCGACCGCCTCGTGTCGCTCGACACCGGGCGCCACCCGACGCTGACGGAACTGCGGTCCGCGCTCGGGCTGGAGCTCGACATCAGCCGCGCGGATCAGGCCGCGCTGGACGCCTGGCCGGCTCGTGGCATCGAGCCGGACGATGGCGCGCTCGCCGGTGTACTGGACGCGATGTACCGCTCGTTATCGTCGCCGCGCATCATCCGTGCCGCGATCGATGCCGACGGACCGACGGCCACGCGCGCAGACGGCGCTATTGTCATCCGCGACGAAGAACGGTTGGTGCTGCTCGCGTTCGCCGACAACGGCACGGAGGCGAGCGTCGAATTCTCGGCGGAAGCGCATGGCGAGGGCATCGGCGGCCACGTCGAGGCGACGCGGACGGGCTCTGCACTCCTCGACGCCGGACCGATGCATCCCGGCTCGTACCTGCTGCCGGTGATGGTCGTGGCGAACGGCCGCCCGACGACGATCGACCTCCCGATCGAGTGCCGTCCGTCAGGAGTGCTAAACATCCGCATCGTCGACGACGCCACGGGCGAGCGGGTCGCCGTACGCGTTTACCTCTCGGATGACGTTGGCGACGCCTGGCCTGCAGGGGCCGCGATCCGGCGCGACCGCCACGGCGCGGCGTGGTTCCACGCAGACGGCGGCTTTTCGGCGCGGGTCAGCGGGAGCGCGCGTCTCCGCATCGTGCGCGGCGTCGAGTACGAGGCGGAGGAGCTGGAGATCAGCGTGGCGGCAGACGCCACCGTCGAGCGCGAGGTGCGGTTGCGGCGCTGGTCGCACATGGCCACGGACGGCTGGTACAGCGGCGATGTCCACGTGCATCTGCACTACGGCGGCGAATACACCCTCTCGCCTGAGGACGCCTCGCTCGCACAGCGCGCGGAGGACGTGCATTTTCTCAACATGATGGTGGCGAACCAGGACAGCGGCCACGTCCACGACGCGGAGTTTTTCGAGGAGCGGCCGCACGCGGTGAGTGATAGCACGCACATCCTGCAGTGGGGAGAAGAGTATCGGAGCAGCCTGCTCGGCCACATGTGCATGTTTGGCATCGATGAGCTGGTGCCCCCGATCTACAGCGGCTTCACGAACAGCGAGCATCCGCACGATCTCCCCGCGAACGCCACCGCCGCGGCCCACTGCCACACCGTCGGGGGCACGCTCAGTTACGCGCACCCGATGTTTGGCAGCGGCGACCTCGACCGCGTCTTCGCCCACGCTCGCCGTGTCGACGCGAAAGAGCTGCCTGTCGATGCCGCGCTCGGTTACGTCGATGCGGTCGACGTGATGTCCTATCCGGCCAACCACCTCGAATCCGCGCAGCTCTGGTATCGCTTGCTCAACTGCGGGCTGCGGCTCGCGGCGACCGCCGGTACTGACACGATGATGAACCTGTGCGACGCCGGCGCCTTCAGCAATCCGCCGGCCGGCGACCGCGCCTTCGTCCGCGTCGACGGCGCCTTCAGCACGAAGTCGTGGTGCGGGGGCGTGAAGAGCGGGCGCACGTTCGTCACGAACGGCCCCATGCTCCGCCTGGAAGTGAACGGCCATGCGATCGGCGACGAGATCGCGATGCGACCGGGAGACGTGCTGCGCATCGAAGCGGAAGCTGGCTCGCAAGCGCCGATGGACCGCATTGAGCTGATCGTGAATGGCGTGGTCGCCGCCACAGCCGCTGCCGCGGACGGTGGCCGCCACGCATCGCTTTCGCACGAACTGACGGCGACGACAAGCTCCTGGATCGCCCTGCGCGCGCGCGGCCCGGGCCACCCGCTCGTGCTCGACGCGGAGCTATTCGCCCACACCAGCCCGATCTACGTCAGCGTGCCAGATGCGCCGATCCCGTGCGCAACCGACGCGGCGTACTTCATCGCATGGATCGACCGCCTGATCGCACTCGTCGAGTCACGCGGCCGCTTCCCCTCCGATGCGGAGCGCGATGAGATGGTGGCGCTGTTCCGCAAGGGCCAGGCAAACTACCGCAGCCTGATCCGCTAGTCCGGCGCCCGCACGCGCGTGCCGCGCTTCTTCAGCAGGCGCGTCGAAAAGAGCACGTCGTGCGGATAGCGGGCGATGTCCAAATCGCGGGCGATCTGCTCCACCGATGCGACGACAGCCTCGCGCGACCTGCCGTGCACCATGCCGAAGATGTTGTAGGGCCAGCCGGGGTGCCGCGGCCGCTTGTAGCAGTGCGTGATCTCATCGCGCTCTCCGAGACGGCGGCCCAGCTCCGTCGCGATGGCGTCGGGAATATCCCAGACGGACATCCCGTTCGCCGTGATGCCGAGCGCGTAGTGGTTCGGTATGGCGCCGATTCGCTTTATCTTGTGCTGCGCCAGCAACAGGGAGACGATCTCGATCACCCGGTCTTCGCCGAGACCCAGCTGCGTCGCAACCGCCGCGTACGGCTCGCGCACCAGCGGCAGGTTGTCCTGGATCGCTGCCAGCACGTCACGCTCTTCGGCTGTTAGTGTCAGCGCCATAGCGTCCCTAAAACTTGAACTTGATGTCGACGAAATACTCTTCGAGCGTCGGCATGTCCAACACGCTCAGCCCTGTGTCCCGCGCGATCGCGTCGAGCGTGCTGCGGATGTCCGCTTCGTCCTCGGAAGAGATCACAAACCACATGTTGAGATGATGCGCGCGCTCGTAGTTGTGCGAGACAGCGTCGAGGCCGTTGACGTACGCCGCCACCTCCTCGAAACGGGCGGCCGGCACGTGCATCGCCGCCAGCGTGCGCTCGCCGCCCAGCGCCGGGGCGTTCAGCACGGTGCCAAACCGGCTCAGCGTGCCATTGTCGACCATCCGCCGCAGCCGTCCAATGACATCGTCCTCATCGAGGCCGAGTGTCGCTGCGACGTCGGCGAAGGGGCGGTGCGTCAGCGGAAACCCACCCTGGAGATTGTTCAGCAGCAGCCGATCGGTCGCATCGATCTCGACCTCCCCCTGCTCAGCTCTGCTCACCCAGCGCCTCCGTCGTCGGCAGCCGCAGCACTCTGGCGATGGCCATCGCGAGGCCCCAGACCAGCAGACCCGAGAGCCCGCCGACGGTCACACCGAAGAACAGCGTATCGACGAGGTTCACCTCGCCCGCGCTGCCCCGGCGGTCGAGCGCGGCCATCAGCGCGAACGCGGCGCACGCCGAGATCGTCACCAGGAAAGAGGCCGTGAAGATGTCCGCGAGGTCCGCCTGGCGCACGATCAGCAGCACCGCCACCACCGACCACGGGATCGAGACCGCCCAGAGCACGACGACGGCGCCGGTGCTCGCATTGCCCGCCTCAGTGAGGGCGGGCGCCCACGCCAGAGCCGCCAGCAATTGTCCCAGCATCATTGCCACGCCGATGGCGGTGAGCGCCTTGCGGCGGGTGGTCAGCGGAAGCTGCGGCGCATCTTCGAAGCGCATCAGGCTCCTCGCGAGAGGCGTCGCCGGAGGGCAGGCGCGCGCAGGATCAGCGCCGCCACGACGCCCGTCGGCACGCCAAGGAAGAGTCCGTGTGCGGCGATCAGGCCGAGCGCTTGCGCCCATTGCGGCCCGAACCGACCGGCGTCAAAGGCTTCGCCGCGCGCCACGTGCAGCAGCACGTAGAGCGATTGCGCCGCCGCCCACGTCGCGAAACCGATGCCTGCCGTCCGGAGGAACGCCGCGCGTCCGCCACGCATCCCGTCGATGGCATACGCGGTCGCGAGGATGCCCAGTCCGGCGAGGAGCAGGAGGGGCGCCCGCAGAGCCCGGAAGTCCAGCCACTCCGCGCTCAGCCCGATGAGCAGCGCCACCGCCGGGGCCGCGAGCAGCATCGGCGCATGGAGCCGCTGCGATTCCGGAAGTCCCTGCTGCGGGCTCGGGCGTGGGATGGAGAGCGTGCGCACATTCACGAGTGCAGTATTTCGGAGGGGCGACGCGCGTACAAGCTGGAAGTCGGAGGTCGGACGACGGGCTGACGTCTTCCGACGTCCGACTTCTGACTTCTGAGAACCTAGCCGATGCGGCCGAGGCCACCCATCCACGGCAGCAGCGGTTCAGGCACGTCGATCGAGCCGTCGGGCTGCTGGTAGTTCTCCATGATCGCGATCATCGTGCGAGGGAGCGCGAGGCCGGAGCCATTGAGGGTGTGCGGGAACTCGGGCTTCGCGCCCGGCTCGCGGCGAAAGCGGATGTTCCCGCGTCGCGCCTGAAAGTCGCTGCAGTTGCTGACAGAGCTGATCTCGAGCCACTCGCCCACCGCCGGCGACCACGTCTCGATGTCGTACGTGCGGGCGGCGTTGAAGCCGAGATCCCCGGTGCAGATCTCGACGATCCGGTAGCTCAGACCGAGCGCCTTCACGACGTCGATAGCGTCGTCGAGCATCGACTCCAGCTCCTCCGCCGACCGTTCCGGTTCGCAGAACTTGTACATCTCCACTTTGTCGAACTGGTGGCCGCGCTTGATGCCGCGGACGTCGCGGCCGGCGCTCATCTTCTCGCGGCGGAAGCACGGCGTGTAGGCGACGTAGTGGATTGGCAGCGCTCCGGCTTCGAGGACCTCGCCGGCGTGCATGTTCGTTAGCGGCACCTCCGCCGTCGGCACGAACCAGAAGTCCTCCTCCGCATCGCGGTAGAGGTTGTCGCGAAACTTTGGGAGTTGTCCGGAGTGCCACATCGTCTCTTCCTTCACCATCGCGGGAAGGTAGAGCTCGGTGTAACCGTGCTTGTCGATGTGCAGCTCGAGCATGAAGGCGATCAGCGCGCGCTGCAACCGCGCGCCCGCCCCCTTCAGCACGTAGAAGCGGCTGCCGGAAAGCCGTACGCCGCGCTCGAAGTCGATGATCCCCAGCGCCTCACCAAGCTCCCAGTGCGGCTTGCGCCAGTCGTCACGGTACTCCTCCCCCGACTGGCGGGATACCGTATTCTCGTCTTCGTTTGCGCCGACTGGGGTCGCCGGGTCCGGCAGGTTCGGGACCTCGAGCAGCAGCGCATCGAGCCGCTCCTCCACGTCGCGCAACGCCGGCGCCAGCTCATCGAATCTGTCGGAGACGCCCTTCATTTCGAGGATCATCCGCTGCCGTTCGGCCGGATCTTTGGCGGCGCCGATCTTCTTGCCCGCCGCGTTCTGTTCCGCGCGTAGCCGCTCGGTCTCGGAAAGCAGATCGCGCCGGCGCACGTCGAGCGCGAGGATCTCGTCAAGCGGTGCCGGCGTGTGGCGATCGGCGAGCGCCTGCCGCACGGCGTCCGGATGCTCGCGGATGAACTGCATGCTCAGCATGCGGGCAGGTTATAGACGATCGGTTTTAGGTTCTAGTGTCTTGGGCCAACAGCAGCGGAGCGGCCGTCATCCCGCGGTTCGACCTGACGATCAGCGCCGATCGAGAGTAACGATGTGTCCGAACAAAAGGAAACCATGTCCCGCTTTCAAACACTCGTGGGAGAGGGGCGCCCGAAGGGCGTCGAAGACTCGCCGTGGAGAGGTCGAAGACTCGCCGTAGAGAGGGTGATGGCGCAGCGAACTAGACAGCACCCGCGAAGGCTTGCTCTCAACTCACACAGCTTGACGCAGCACGTCTCGACGCGGCCACTCAGCGGGCGTACGCTCGATGCATGAGGATCACCGTCGCCATGATGCCGCGCCTGCTGCGCGAGCCGCGGCGTCATGTGGTCGTCGTCGTCGACGTGCTGCGGGCCACGACCTCGCTCGTCACGATGTTCGAGGGCGGCCTCCTGCGGGCGATCATCAGCGACGACATCAAGCGAGCGCGCGTCCTGGCGGCCAACAACTTTTCGTTGCTCTGCGGCGAGGTCGATGCGGTGCCGCCGGACGGGTTCGACTATGGCAACTCACCATCGGAATTCGCCGCCCTCTCGTTCAAGGGGAAGTCCGCCGTGCTGCTCACGACGAACGGCACACCTGCGATCAACCTTGCGGCAGAAGCGCCGGTCGTGCTTGCCGGGTCGCTGCTGAACCGCCGAGCAGCGGCCGTGCGGGCGGTCGCCGAAGCGGGCCAGCGCAAGCTCGACATCGCCGTGCTCTGCGCCGGCGTCGAGCGCGGCACGGCCTTCAGTCTCGAAGACACCGCAACAGCAGGCGCCATCGTCGAGACCGCGTGCGAGCTTGATGCAGCCATCTCGATGACCGACGAGGCCTACGCCGCGCGGCATCTCCGGAAGTGGTACCGGGGCGACGCGATGCGCATCTTCCGCGAGTCGGCGCACGGCCGCGCGCTCCGCGGCATCGGCTTCGACCAGGACCTGGCCTACGCGGCGCAGATCGACGTCAGCGATTCCGTACCGCTGCTGTACGACGACCACGGGCTGAAGGCGCTGCGGGTGCGGCCGCCCGGGCGCGGGGCGGGCAGGTAGAGGCTGGAGGATGGAGGCTGGGCGGGGGACGATAGATGGTGGAAGATGGAAGATGATGAACGGATCCCGCGGCCGTGGGTGCAACGTTGATGCAGAGGGACGCGACGACTCGCGTCTACCCGTCGATCCATCCGGGGTTCGAAACTTCCAGTTTGGCGTGGATAGTGTCGCGCACGTGGGCGAGGACCAGCTCACGGAAGCGGCCCTCGTCGGCGTCGCCGGATCTGATGCGCTCGGAGAGCTCCTCGTTTCGCTCGTGCAGCTTCTGGCGCATCGGCGTGGCGCCTGGCGGACGCGCTTCAGCGCCGAGCACGAGGTCGAGCCCACGCCACTCCGCGTCGAGCTGGCGCCCCTCATGCTGAAGCTCCCTGCGGACAGTGCGGATGACGTTGGCGGCGACGCGCGCGTTGTACTTCGCCGCCCCATCGAGCGCGGGCACGAGCTGATCGTCCAGCAGCAGTTCAACGGCGCGTAGCAGTTCGTCGGCGGTTGGGCGGTCATGCATTCTGTGCCTCCGGATACACGCGCTCATGAACGGGCAGTCGTCTCGGCGCGCGCGGTCAATCGATCAGGCTCAAGAGCTCCCACTCGGTCTCCGCCGCCCTGCGGCCGATGCTCGCCAGCTCCACGCTGCTCGAGACGCCGTCGAGATAGGTCCGCGCCTGGCTCAAACAAATGATGCCCCAGCGCAAGTTGCCGAAGACCTCCCAGAAGTGCACGCGCTCGGGGTCCACCTTGCCCCCACCGGCGGCTTCGTAGGCAGCGAAGAATGGCTCGCGTTCACCGATGCCGCCGACTGGCTTCGGCCCGCCGAAGCGCCAGGAGCGCACGCAGATGAAGCCCAGGTCCTCCATCGGGTCGCCGAGGTGCGCGAGTTCCCAGTCGAGCACGAGCCGCAGGCCTTCGGCGCCGAAGAGCACGTTGCCGATGCGAAAGTCGCCGTGGACGAGAGTGCGTTGTCGACTGGCGTTGCGCTGAGACGCGACGCGTGCCGCCAGCCAGCGGAACGCAAGCTCGAAGGCCGGATGCGGTTCGGACGCGATCATCCGGAAGATCTGCTCGTAGCGCCGGACCTCATACTCCGCGGGGGGGACGCTGGCCGGCGGCCCGGGCAGCGCGGCAAGGCCCTGCTTTGCAGGATCGATGCGGTGGATCTGTGCCAGCGCCTTGCCGAGCTGCGCGGGCATGGCGTCACGCGCCTTGGCGTATACCTCCTCGCGCAGCAGCCGTCGCGGCAGCGTCTCGCCTTCGACGCAGCGGACGAAGAACGACTCGCCAGCGCCGATGGTTTCGTCGCCCATCCACATCGGCTCTGGCGCCGGGACGCCGGCGTCGAAGGCGGCCCGCATGAGCGCGAACTCCATCGGGCGCGAAAGCTCCTTCGGGGCGCCGCGCACGTCGCGCTGGAGGATCAGAGGCAGCGTCTCGTCGTGACCGTCGGCGTGGGTAATGGTGGAGTCGAGCGACCATGTCTCGCGCGACGCGCCGCCAGTGAGCCGGCGCAGTCCGCTTATGGCCACCGCACTCGCGCCGGTCTTGCTCGTGATGAAGGAACCCACGCGAGACGCGAGTTCGTCGTCAGCCGCCATCAGGCACCATGCCGGTCAAACGACCTGGTCAAGATATTCCGAGAGGCCGTAACCGACGGCGTCGCCGCAGCGGAACTCCGTCATGCCCTCTCCGACGTGCGTGGTCATCCCTTCGCGGCGGTTCCGTAAGGGGATGAAGCCCATCACTTTTCCCGTCACGTCGAGCTGTTCGCCGGTGCTGAGCTTGAGGTGCGCGGTGAGGCTCCTATGGAACAGGCCGCCGTCGTCGAACTCGGTGTCGATATCGACGCCGACGATCTGATCCATCTTCTCGCCCCGATAGACGACGCCGCCCTGCGTACGATGCTCGGGGTCGCGCCAGATCGTCGACACCATCATCCCGTAGTCGGGGGCAAAGTTGATCGTCAGCCAGCGGTACGAATGGATCCCCTGCCAGTAGCGCGGCCCCCACGAATGGTCGCGCAGGCCGAGGCCGTCGACCTGCGTGACCGCGCCATCCACCTCGACCGTGCCGCGCACCCGCATGTGCTGCTCGTAGTGGGCCTTCGCAAACTCCTTTTCGGGGTCGATGATGCGGTGGTTCTTGCCGGTGCTGCCGTACGCGGGACCGGCGGCCTCGTGGAGCAGGTCGAGCTTCACGTTCTTGAAGGGATTGTTCTTGAAGGCAGCGCGGGGGTCGGCCATCTGCGCCGGATCGGTGAGGTACACGGCTGATCCGTCGTAGGTGGTGCGCAGCCGCTCGAGCCCTTCGATCACGTCGAAGCGCATGCCGCCCGCATCCATGGCGTCGTTCGAGCTGATCTGCGGCCGCTTGTACTGGAAGAGCACGCTGCCACCGGACAGGTAGAGGGTCAGCGTCATCTCCGCATAGCCCTCGTTCGCCCGGTTGCCGAGACGCACGAACCCGCCCGCATTGCGCGCGCGGTCGAAGAAGTTGAAGTACATGCTCTCGTTGAAGTTCTGCTCCGGGCCGAGCGCGTGCGTGTAGTCGTCCTGAGCCGAGATGTCGCCGACGATCGCCGCCATGCTGTCTTCCTTCCGTCTCGCGCTCAGGTTGGCCGCCCGTTGAGCGCGGCTAGCCGGTTGCCTGGCGCGTCCATTGCGCCATGTCGAAGTAGTCCCGCCAGGCGGCGATCTTGCCGTCGCGCAACTCGAACGTGCCCATCACGTCGAGCGCGACCGTCTTCTCGCCCAGCTTGAAGGTGTCGACGCGCTCCGTCAGCACGACGTCGCCCTCTGACACCATCTGCCTGATCTCGAACTTCACCGAGGTTGCCTGGCCGAGGATCAGCGCCAGCATCCTCTTGATCGCGTCCTTCCCCTTGGCCGGCGCCATCGGCATGTTGTGATAGACAGCGTCGTCGGTGAAGGCATCGAGGATGCGCTGCTGGTCGAGCGACTCCCACGCGGCACAGAAGTCACGGACGGTCTGCTTCCCGTCGGTCATATAGCGCCTCCTTCAGTGCGCGGATCATACGCCGGACGGGCGGTTCGAGAAAGAGCGCGCGCTCCCACTCCGGTCGGGCGCCTGCGCGATGAGGCGGTGCTCCGGCATCGGCCCAACGCATCGCTCGCGTGACGAGTATGATGAACTGGCCCTCACCTTCACCCTCGCGTGAGCGTTCGCTACGATGGGGTATCCCCCATCCGTCAGCGCCAGGCACCGTGTGACTACGTCTGCACCACAGCCGCCCACAACACGCCTTGCGCCCGCGCCGGGCGGGGTCCGCGGCTACGGCGCCCGTACCTTCTCGTCGTTGCGCATCCCCGACTTCCGGGTGCTCTGGATCGGCAATGTCGGGACCATGCTCGGCCAGTGGATCCAGTTCGCCGCGCAGGGCTACCTCGTGTTTCATCTCACGGGCTCGCCGCTCCAGGTGGGCGCCGTCGGCTTCGTGCGCGGCACGACCGCCGTCGTCATATCGCCGTTTGCGGGCACCGTGACCGACCGCTTCAGTCGCCGCTCGGTGCTGATGGTGATGACGGCGATCAGCGCCTGCGCCGCCGTGCTGCTTGCTGCGCTCATCATTACGGACGTGATCCAGGTGTGGATGCTCTATCCGCTGTCGGCGGTCGAAGGCTTTGGCGACGCGATCAACCAGCCGGCGCGGCAGGTGATGATCTACGACGTCGTCGGGACCGAAGACCTGCCGAACGCGATCGCCGTCAACTCGCTTGGGTCGAACACGATGCGTATTGTCGGCCCCTCGATGGCGGGCGCGATGATCGGGGCATTCGGCATCCAGTCGGCGTTCATCATGCAGGCGTTCGCGTACACCTTCTCGGTCTTCGCCACCTCCCGGATCCGGACGCGGGGCGTCCCCGTCAGCCGCTCGACGACAACGGTGCTCGCGGGGATCGCCGAGGGCATCCGCTACGCGCGCTCGAATCGCGATGTCGTGCTGCTGGTGGTGATGGCCGGGCTTCCCGGCCTGCTGGTGTACCCCTACGTGCAGTTCATCCCGGTGTTCGCGAAGGATGTCCTGCACGTCGGGTCGTTCGGATTCGGCTTCCTCGCCTCGGCCGTGGGGTACGGATCGATCGTCGGCGCGCTGATGGCGGCGAATTTAACCGGGCTGAAGAAGCGCGGGCAGATTCTCGTGTGGACGACCTTCGTCTACATGGCGCTGGTGACGGCGTTCGCCCTTTCGAACAACTACGCGCTGTCGTTCGCCCTGCTCGTCGTCGCCGGCATGGCGAACTCTGTGTACCTGATGTTCAACCAGGTGATGATCCAGCTCACCGTCGACGACGCGTACCGCGGGCGCGTGTTGTCCTTGTACGTGATGGTGCAGGGCATCACGCCATTCAGCGCGCTGCTCATGGGCGCACTGATCGACATCTTCGGCGCCCAGATTACCGTGGCCTGTTTCACGGGACTTGCCTCCGCGATCGTGCTGGTCATCGGGCTGACAAGCAAGCGCCTGCGCCAGATTTGACGCGGACGGCCGACGGATCGCATCGCCAGGCTTTGACATATCTGCGTGACATAAGCGTCCGGCGGGATCGCATTGCGCGGTGGTATCATCGTTTCGGCGCGTGATCTGCGCCGCGGTTCCCGGCGAATACCTGGAGAGGCCGCCCTGCCGCCGGAGCGGGGACCCCTGGGGGGATCGTATGCCCAACACCGCTCGATTGCCGCTGCTGCTGACCGCCGCCGCGGCCCTGTGCGCGGCGATCGCGCTGTTGATGTTGCCATCTTCGACGGCCTCTGCGCATCCGCTCGGCAACTTCACGATCAACCACTATGACCGCATCGAGGTATCCGACGCGGGCATACAGATCTACCGCGTCCTCGACATGGCGGAGATACCGACGTTCCAGGAACGCCAGAAGGTCGACGCCAACGGTGACGGGAAGGTCGATGACGACGAAAGCGAAGCGTGGGCGGCGGCGAAGGCCGATGAGCTGCGCTCGAACATGCGCCTCGACGTCAACGGTCGCGCGGCCGCGCTGAGCGACGTGTCGCACGAGATCACGTTCCCGCCCGGCCAGGGCGGTTTGCTGCTGCTACGTCTGACGGCGACGTACGACGCCGCGCTGCCCGACGGCTGGCGAGACTCGCCGCCGAAGCTGAGCTTTCAGGATACGAACTACGGCGATCGCCTCGGCTGGCGCGAGATCATCGTGAGGAGCAGCACCGGTATCGAGCTGATCGCGCCCAGCGTGACGTCAGAAGACAAGAGTGAAGAGCTGACGAAGTACCCGACCGGCGCGCTCAGCAGCCCGCTGAATGTGCGGTCGGCGACCTTCTCGTTCAAGCCGGGCATCGGCGCCGCGCCCGCGCCAACTCCCGACCATCAGACGCGGGCGGTCCGCGGCAACCCCGACAACACGCTCGCCCGCTTCGCCAACCTGATCGCGAAGGACAACTTGAGTGTTGGAGTCGTTACCCTCGCGCTGCTGGCGTCGTTGGCGTTCGGCGGCATCCACGCCCTGTCGCCGGGGCACGGCAAGACGATCGTCGCGGCGTATCTCGTCGGTTCGCGGGGGACCGGTCGCCACGCCTTGCTGCTGGGCCTGACGGTCACGGCGACCCATACGTCGAGCGTATATGTGCTGGGGTTCATCACCCTCTACCTCTCCTCGTACATCGTGCCTGAGACCCTCTACCCATGGCTTGGTGTCGCTTCGGGCGGACTGATCGTGCTGATGGGGCTCTCGCTGTTCGCCGGGCGGCTGCGTTCGAGCGGTCTCGTCGGGCAGGCTTTCGGGGCGATACGATCGCGCGTGCGTGCACCGCATACAGAGACGGTGCGGGCGTCCCAGTTTGCCCTTGCGGGGAATGACGGCGGTGCAATGATGCTTTCGGCGCCCACGCATGCGGACGGCGAGGCCATCGGGAGCGCTGCTTCTGCTCACGAGGAGAGCGGAGACGCGCATGACCATGGCGCCGGCCACGAGCCGCACGATCACGACGACGGCGGCGAACACAAGCATGGATTCGCGCCCGCGCATTCCCACACGATCCCCGGGCAAGACGGCGAGCCGGTGACCTGGCGGCGCCTGATCGGCCTCGGCATCTTTGGCGGGCTGCTGCCGTGCCCCTCGGCCATCGTCGTCATGCTGAGCGCGATATCGCTGCACCGCGTGGGCTTCGGCCTGGTGCTGATCCTGTTCTTCAGCCTCGGCCTCGCGGGCGTGCTCACGGGCATCGGCTTCGCGTTGGTGTACGCGCGGACGATTACCAAGCGGGTGCCGCTGCTGAGCCGCATTGCTGCGCGCGCCGACGGATCATCCGGCTGGACCAGCCTCGCGGTGCGTGGATTTCCGGTCGCCAGCGCTGCAGCCGTGGTGCTCGCGGGTGCATTCGTGACGAGCAGGGCCTTCGGCCAGTTCTGATCCGCCTGGGCGCGCGCGAACCGCCGGGGCAACCACTGAGGCCGAGGAACGCGTGGTCAAGCTCATCTACTGCATCACCAAAAAGGCCGAGATGAGCGTCGAGGAATTTCAAGCGTACTGGCGCGGCACGCACGCTCCGATCGCCGGCGCGATTCCCGGGCTGCGGCGCTACGTGCAGTGCCACGTCGTGCCGGAGTTGTACGCGCGCCAGACGCCGCCGTACGATGGCGCCGCCGAGCTGTGGTTCGACGACATGGACGCGCTTCGCGCCGCGATGCAATCGCCTGAGGTCAAGGCCGCGCTCGAGGACGAGAAGAACTTCATTGACCACGGCCGGGTGGCGTCGTTCGTCACCACCGAAAAGCCGGTGGTCGAGTAGCCTTGCGGCGGCCGAGCATCAGCGGCAGAGCTTCTGCAGCTCCTCGCGCACGGCGAGCGAGCGCTCGAGAATGGCTTCGGGCGCGTCGGCCATCACGAAGTTGAAGTGCTCGCATCCCGCCTCGACGTACGGGGCGATGAATTCGGCCACCTCCGCCGGCGTCCCATACGGGGTCCACTTCTCGAACCCCTCGAACGGAATCTTGTAGAAGGCCTGCATGCTGCCCGCGACCTTCTCGCGCGCCTGCGCCTTGTCGGCGTCCACGCCCATCCACACCTGCATGCCGCGCGTGAAGCGGACGCCCTCACGTCCCGCTTTCGATGCGAACTCCGCGATGCGCTCGCCCGCCTCGACGAAGCGGCGGACCGACACCCAGATGCCCGTCCAGCCGTCGCCGTAGCGCGCAGCCCGCCGCAGCGCGGCATCGGAGCGGCCGCCGACCTGCATCGTCACGCCGGCCGGCCGGTGGGGCTTCGGACGCATCCGGACGCCTTTGAGCTGATAGTACTTGCCGTCGAACGTCGTCTCGTCTTGCGTCCAGAGGCTGCGAAGGATCTGCATGCCTTCATCCGTGCGCCGCGCGCGCGTCTTCGGGTCGACGCCGCACGCCCACCACTCGTTCGGGTCTTCGCCGCCGATGCCGATCCCCATCACGAGCCGCCCTTCCGACAACTGATCGAGCATCGCCGCCTGCAACGCGACCGGAGTTGGGTGGCGCAGCGCCAGCAAGTAGACGCAGGTCTGCAATTCGAGCTTCGACGTGACCGCGGCGATCGGCGCCAGCTTCATCAGGCCGTCGCTGCCAGAGCCATAGAACGTCACGTGGTCGCCGACGAAGACGCCGTCGACGCCGGCCGCCTCAGCCGCGCGCGCGTCATCGGGACTGCCGCCCGGCACGAAGATCTTCGGCATCGTCATCGTCATAGCGTTCCGTCACTCCTGTTCGGCGTGGTTGTTCCCGTGCGCATCAGGCGCCGTGCGCTGGTCCGGCGACGCCGGCGGCGCACAACTCCGCGATCTCGTCCCAGCTGTAGCCAATTTCGAGCAGCACTTCTTCGGTGTGTTCGCCGTGTTCGGGCGCCAGCCGTTGCGCGGTCATCGGCTCGCCGTCGGCCGCAATACCCGACCCCACGAGCCGCACCGGCTCCAGGCCCGGCCGCTCGACCTCGCTGATGTAGCCGTTCGCGAGCACCTGCGGATCGGAGGCGACCTCCTCGTAGTCCTGGACGAGCGCGGCGAAAAGACCGATCGCGTTCAGTCGCTCCACCCATTCGCGTGCGGTCGCGGCCAGAAAGGCGTCGTCGAGGATCGCCACCAGTTCTGCGGCGTGGTCGCCCGAACGCTTCCGGAAGGAATCGAACCGCGGGTCGCCGGCGATCTCCGGCCGTCCGACGACGTGCGCGACCTCCGGCCACGCTCGCTCGAGGAGCATGCCGATGACGAACCACCTCTCATCCGCTGCCTGATAGATGCGCCAGAACGGGCGCGAACCGCCGCGATAGGCGCGCACCCGCTGCTGCCGCCCGAAGAGATGCGTCGTGAGGTCGAACGATTGAAGCGAAAGCTGACTGCCGAGCAGCGACGTATCGAGCCGCATGCCGCGTCCTGTGGCGTTTCTGCTGACGAGGCCGGTCAGCGTCGCAATGGTGGCGTGGAGGGCACCAACCTGGTCCGCGATCGGCACCTGCGTCGGAATGGGCGGGTCATCCGGCTCGCCGTTGGTGCTCGCGAAGCCGCCGCGCGCCTGCGCAAGGAAGTCGAAGGCGCCGGCATCGGCGTCCGGTCCCGCCGGCCCGAAGCCTGACGCCTGGACGTAAACGATGTCGGGGTTCACCGCCGAAACCGACTCGTAGTCGAGACCAAGGCGGCGGATCGCGGCGATGCGGAAGTTGTTCACCATCGCATCGCTGCCCGCTGCCAACCGCAGGAAGATCGCGCGCCCTTGTTCGTGTTTGAGGTCGAGCGCGATCGAGCGCTTGCCGCGGTTGTGCGCCTCGAAGTAGCTGCTCAGGCCGAGCGCCGGCTCGATCCAGGCATAGCGGCCGGGGTCACCGGACGCCCGCTCTTCGACCTTGATCACGTCGGCGCCAAGATCCGCCAGCATCGCCGTGGCGTACGTGCCTTGCTGCCAGATCGTCAGGTCGAGCACGCGGATGCCGGCGAGCGGTCGTACCATGCGTCGATTCTCGCGCTCACGGGGCCGAGTGTCCAGAAACCGGGGCAACCGTCGATTGACGGTTGATCGCCCATCCCCTACAACGTGCCCATGTCGCCATCACCCCTTGATTCGCCGGAGGTGTACGCGCGCCTCGACCCGCACAGCCTGTACGGGCGGATCGCCGGCTTGCCCGACCAGATTGCGGGCGCCTGGTCCGCCGCCCGGGCGCTCACGCTGCCCGAGAGCTATCGCGGCGCCGAACGCATTGTCGTTCTGGGCATGGGAGGCTCCGGCGTCGGCGGCGGGTTGCTGCAGGCGCTTGCCGTCGATATCGGCGCGCGCCTGCCGGTGTCGGTTGTCCGCGGGTACGAGGTGCCGGCGTACGTCGACAAGAGCACGTTCGTGCTGGCGTCATCGAACAGCGGCAACACGGAGGAGACTGTGACAGCATTCCAGCAGGCCGTCGCCGCTGGGAGCATGTGCGTGGCGATCACCACCGGCGGCAAGCTCGGCAAAATGGCACGCGATCAGGGCCTGCCGGTCCTTGCCTTCGAGTGGGATGGTGAACCGCGCTCGGCGCTCGGCTGGAGCACCGCATCGCTCTTGGCGATCTGCGGCGGCCTCGGGTTGCTCCCGGACCTCAGCGATGCGCTCGTGGTGGCGCTCGATGCGATGCGCCGCTTGTGCGAGGAGTGCGGTCGCGATGTCGGCAGTGTGCGAAATCCCGCGAAGCAACTCGCGCAACGCCTGCAGGCGAAGCTGCCGGTGTTCATCGGCGCGCAGGCGCTGGCGCCGGTCGCCTACCGCTGGCGGACGCAGGTCAACGAGAATGCGAAGTCGTGGGCGATCGCCGACGAGCTGCCGGAGATGAACCACAACGCCCCCCTCGGTTACGGCGCTCCGACGGCGCTGCTCCCGCTACTGCACGTCGTGCTGCTGCGTCACGCGTCGATCCACCCGCGGATTGCCCTCCGTGTCGCTGCGACGCAGGAACAACTCAGGTCAGCCGGCATCACCGTGGAAGTAATCGATGTCCCGGGACCGGACGCGCTCGCGCAGGTGCTCTGGGCGGTCCAGCTCGGCGACTTCGCCAGCTACTATCTGGGCCTACTCCACGGCGTCGAGCCGTCACCGATGGGCGCGCTGGAGTGGCTGAAGGCGTACATGGCGGCGCGGTAACCAAGTCGCTCTTCGGCGGAACACGCATGGCAGGCGCACGAGCTATCCCCCGGGAATGCTCGTCGTCGGCGACTGGATCAGTTGGTTCAGGTTGAGATCGGAGCCGAGCACGACGACGATCTCCGCGGTGTTGCCGGCGAGCGCTGTCTGTTCGGCCTTGCTCGCATCGCGGACGCTGGCGACGGGAATACCGAGCCAGTTGGCGAGGAGGTAGGCGTTGTTGCGATGAGTGCCGCCGACGTCGAGGATCACCGATTCGTTGTGCGATGCGCCGTCGAAGACGTTCGCGGAGCTGAGGTCCTCGGTCGAGTAGCCTTTGCCAGCGATGAAGGCGACGACCCGTGATGCGAGCCCTTCGGTACCCGTGCCGTTCTGCACCTGGACCCGCACCGGCTCTGGCGTGCCGGTCGGCTGGGCGTTACGCGCATCGAGCTTGTCCTTGAAGACGGAGTCCACGATCTGGGTGATCTTCTCCTTGTTGCCGAGCAGCACTTCGGCGCCCTGTGCGGTCGTGTAGGGGTACATCGCCGGACCCAGCGAGACCGCGTGGATGTTGTCCTTCACGTCGTTGGCCAGCAGGGCGTACCCAGGGATCTGGAAGTCGCTGATATCGGTGTGCACCGCGTCCTTGTACTTCGACCACAGCGATTCGGCGTGCTTCAGTACGTTGATCGAATTCGCCTTGTCGATCGCCGCGAAGATCACGCGCTGCTGCCGCTGAATGCGGTCGAGATCATCGCTGCTGAAGCGGACGCGTGAATATGCGAGCGCCGTCCTGCCATCCATGTGCTGCTTGCCCGGGTAGAAGTGCTGAGGGAAGTAATCGCCCGGCGCTTCGGTCTCGGAGTAGTACGGGTCGTAGACCTCGTCGGGCACCTCGACGTCGATGCCGCCGAGGTCATCGATCACGGCCTCGAAGCCCTTGAAATCGATCAGGATGTACTTGTCGATCTTGATGTTCAGGTCCTTCTGGAGCACCTGCTTCATCAGCCCGGGGCCGCCGCCATCGTACTTGCCGAGCTCGCCGGCGACGTACACCGTGTTGATGCGGTCCTGGTAGGCCCCGCCGCTCTGGCTGGGAATATCTACCTGAAAGTCGCGCGGAATGCCGAGGATGCCGGTCGATTTGGTTTTCGGGTCAACGGTGATCACGAACAGCGAGTCTGTGCGCGTCGGGGTGTCTCCCTCGCGCGGGCGCCGATCCAACCCCATGACGAGGATGTTGATCCGATCCTTGGGGCCGCTCTCGCCCTTCGCGTCGATGCCGGGGGCGTTGCCCAGCACGCTCGGCAGCGTGATCTGCTTGCCCGGCGAAAAGATGCTGTCGACGTGCGTCACGATGACCAGCGCGAGGTACACCGATGTGATGGCGAAGAAGACGATCGCCGCACCGATGATGACGCGCTGGTTTCGTGTGGAACGGGGGGTAGTCGTGGCCTGCTGGTCGATTGACACTGGCACGAGCGTAGCGGCCGAAGATCGTGCCTGTCAAGCAGATGCGATCGGCCCAATCCGGCCGGTGATTCATTGACATAGCGCGTGTGGTCACCCTATGATCCGCACGCCTCCTGAACCAAGGATCGCGTTCGATCCCCGCACAACATTGTGAGGAGCCGCTGATGCCCGATATCACCGTCGAAGAAGCCGTGAAACAGAACTGCCAGGCGCTGCTCATCGGCGACCTGATGCGCGTGATGAACGACCTCACGCCCGAGGCGATGTCGCAGCTGATGTCGGGCGGCGGCAATATGGGTGCTATGCCCGCGCTGACCGGGTTCGATGTCAAGAGTCACGATGTCAACGGAGAAGATCACCTCTTCAAAATCGCCTTCAAGGGCGACCAGGAGTTCACGGCGCTGGCGACCTGGCGCGATGTCGGCGGCGCCTGGAAGATCGCCGCGCTAGCGATGGAGCAGTAGATGACAGCGGAAGAATTCATGCGCGACCACGCCGACAAAGCATCTTCCGGCCGGGTCCCGGAGATTATCACTGACCTGACACCGGAGGCACTGGCGCAGGTCGGTCCGCTGATGGCCGGAGGCCCGAACCCGCCGAAGGCGTACGAGGTGCAGCCCGTCCGGCAGAGCGGAGAGGACTACGTCTTCGACGTCACCTACACCGGCGACGGCGATGCGCGCGTGTCGATGCGTGAGACGGTCCGCCAGATCGACGGCGTATGGAAGATCATCAAGCTTGAGGCGCCGGCGTAGGCGAGGAGGCGGACATGGCAACGATCGACGAAGCAATCGCGAGCTACATCAACGCCGTGAAGGTGATGGACATCGGCACGCTGATGGCGACGCTGACGCCGGAGGCCATGGGCAAGGCGATGGCCATGGCCGGCGGCGCGCCGCCGACCGGCATCACCGACATCAAGGCCGAGAGGCAGAGCGAAGACGGCGGCGAGTACGTCTACAACCTGACGGTGGCCGCGGCGTCGGGCGGTGGCACGATGATGACGCGCTGGAAAGAGATCGACGGCGCGTGGAAGGTGACGGACCTGGCGCAGGTGGTGTAGGCGCCATCAGCTCCGAGACGTAGCCATCTTGATGACCGGCTCGCGGCCTCACCCCCGACCCCTCTCCACCGCGTGGAGAGGGAGCTTGGTGCCGGGCGAAACCTCGATTCCCCGATATGCGCCCGATGGCGATCCGATCGGAAGAGACGACAGTGGGCGACGCACGCCGACTACAGGCGTCAGGCTTGCGTGGCTGGCTCGCTGCTCCCCGCGGGACTTCGCCGGTAGTATTGCGTGCCGCCTTCCATGAACTTCGCGAGGCGGTCTTTCAGCACCAGATAGTCCAGATGCGAGAGCGTCTCGCCGAGCGCGGCGCGCTGCATCCATGGCGAAAAGCTCGCCATGCTTCCCGTCACCCACTTGACCTGCGACGCCACCGCGTACGCCGTGCGCGGCTGATCCCCGATCACCTTCATCATCTCGTTGAGGCGCTCTTCGTGATGCCGCTCGATGCCGCGCAGGCGGGCGCGGAGGTCGTGGAAGCTGTACTCGTGCGCCGGCAGCACGAGGTCGACCTCGAGGTCTTCAAGCCGCTTCAGCGACGCGATGTAGTCGCCCAGCGGGTTCCCCTGCTGCTGCGGGTGCAGGCTGATGTTCGGCGTGATCGTCGGCAGCACGTGGTCGCCGGTGAGGATGAACTTCTTGTCGCGCTCGAGGAAGCAGATGTGCCCGGGCGAGTGCCCCGGCGTCCACCACACCTCGAATTTGAAGCGCCCGATCGGTAGCTGCTCGCCGCCCCAGACCACCTCATCCGGCTCCACCGCGTCGACGAAACCGCGCACTGGCATGGCTGACGTCTTCAGGTCCTGCATCGTCTCCCGCGGCACCCCGTGCATGATCAGCCAGTCGCCCATCGTGGCGAGGAGCTGTTCCGGGTTGCGATAGCGGGAGCGGATGAGGTCACGCTCGCGTTGATGGATGATCACCGTGGCGCCGCTGCGCTCCTTCACCTGCCCCGCCAGGCCGTAGTGGTCGGGATGGACGTGCGTGACGAGCAGCGTCTTCAGCTTCGCGAAGCCGACGCCGGCGTCGTTGAGCTGCTGCTCCAGCGCGTCGAACGCCTCCGGCACGTTCCAGCCGGAATCGACGAGCGTCCAGCCATCGGCGCCTTCGATCAGGTAGGGGAGCACCCAGCCGAGCGGGTTGTTCGGGATCGGTACCCTCAGCTGGTAGAGCCCGTCCATGATCTGCGAAGGATAGGTCGTCTCAATGATTGCGGTCATCGCTGTGCCCCTTTCGTCGGGCGTCGGTCGATGCTGCGCGAGGCGGCTAGATTCGCCGCCCGCTGCCCGGATATCTTACGCGCACGTCAGTGTTGGGCGCGAAATTGAGGATTGCGGGACGTGTCCTCCAACACCAGCGGCAGCCCAGATTCGTAGGCATCCCGCAGTTCATCGACCGCGAGGTCGATGCGCAGCAATCGCAGGCGCGCGCCGCCAACGACGCCGTATCGGACGCACGGCGCCCCGTTGCGTCGCGCGCACTCCTCGACGGCTTCGGCGTCGGCGGGCGCGCACGAGATCAGCACGCGCGACTGTTGCTCGCCGAACAGCTGTGCGTCGGTGTTCGTTGCAGCCACGACGTCCACTTCGGCGCCGACACCGCCTGCGATGCAGGCCTCCGCTGTCGCCACGGCGAGACCGCCGGCAGCAACGTCGTGCGCCGACTTGAGGATGCCGCGGGCAGCGCCGTCGGCGAGAAACGCCTGAAGCCGCGCTTCTATTGCGAGGTCGATGCGCGGGCGCCCGGCGACGATGCCGAAGGTCTCGCGAAGGAACACCGACGCTGCGAGGTCGGCGTCCGGCTCCACGGCGCCGATGAGGAAGATGATGTCGCCCTCACCCTGAAAGCCCATCGGCACTACGCGCGCGACGTCTTCGATCAGACCCACCATGCCGACGACGGGCGTCGGCCAGATCGCCTCGCCGCTGCTCTCGTTGTAGAGGCTGACGTTGCCGCTGACGACGGGGATGCCCAGCGCGCGCGCCGCGTCGGACATGCCGCGGATCGCTTCACGGAGCTGGAAGTACACGTCGGCCTTCTCCGGGTTGCCAAAGTTGAGGCAGTTCGTCATCGCGATCGGCGCAGCGCCCGTGCAGGCGACGTTGCGCGCCGCCTCGGCCACGGTGATAGCGCCGCCAGCGTACGGGTCGAGGTATGTATACGCGGCGTTGCCGTCGGTGCAGAGCGCGAGCGCCTTCGTCGTGCCCTTGATCCGCACGACCGCCGCATCGCTGCCCGGCCCGACGACCGTGTTCGTGCCGACCTGGTGGTCGTACTGCCGCCAGATGATGCGCTTGGAGGCAACTTCGGGGGAGGCGAGCAGCGCCATGAGTGCAGCATTCGCTCTGTCGGAACCGAGGCTGGAGGCTGGAAGCTGGAGGCTGGACGGGTTGCCATCCAGCTTCCGACTTCCAGCTTCGAGCGTCTCGCGCATCCGATCCAGCTTCCGGCTTCCAGCTTCCAGCTTCGCTCCGGAACGCAGCGACGAGAAGTCATACTCCTGAAGTTCCGTAAGCCAGGCAGGCTTCACGCCGTCCCGCACATATGACGGGGCGTCCGTGAGCACGGTCGCCGGCACGCGCACGACCTCGTGCTCGCCGTCGCGGATGCGGACGAGGCCGTCGTCGGTGACGATGCCGATGGTCTCGACGTGCAGCTCCCAGCGCTCGAAGAGGCAGCGCACGTCCGCCTCGTGCTCCGGCTTGACGATGACCAGCATGCGTTCCTGCGACTCGCTGAGCATCACTTCGTACGCCGTCATGCCGGCTTCGCGGCGGGGCACCTTGGCGACGTCGATGATGATGCCGGTGCCCGCTTTCGCTGCGCACTCGACGGCGGCGCTCGTCAGTCCGGCGGCGCCGAGGTCCTGCAGGCCGACGATCCACGCGCCGTGTTCTTCGGTGAGCTGCAGGCAGGCCTCCATCAGCAGCTTTTCGAGAAATGGGTTGCCGACCTGCACGGCCGGCCGCCGCTCCTCGCTCGACTCGTCGAGCTGCACGCTGGCGAAGGTGGCGCCATGGATGCCGTCGCGCCCGGTATCGGCGCCGACGAGCATCAGCAGATTCCCAGGGCCGTCCGCGCGCGCCTTCACCAGCCGGTCGATGCGTCCGACGCCGACGCACATCGCGTTCACGAGCGGGTTCCCGGAGTACGAAGGAGAGAAGCTCACTTCGCCGCCGACCGTGGGGATACCAATGCAGTTGCCATAGCCGCCGATGCCGGCGACGACGCCCGAAAACAGACGCCGGTTGCGCGCCGCGACTTCGGGCGATGTTCCGGTTTCGTAGGCGGCGTCTGGCGGCAGCGCGCCGTTCCCGCTGTCGAGCGGCGGCTCCGCGCGGGCGGCCGGCTGCAGCGGCCCGAAGCGCAGCGAATCGAGCAGCGCGATTGGGCGGGCGCCCATCGCGAAGATGTCGCGGACGATGCCGCCGACGCCGGTCGCCGCGCCCTCGTACGGCTCGATCGCCGACGGGTGGTTGTGGGATTCGATCTTGAACGCCACGCCCAGCCCGCCGCCGATGTCGACGACGCCGGCATTCTCTTCGCCTACCTTCGTCAGGACGCGCTCGCCCTCGCTGGCGAACATCTTGAGTAGCGGGCGGCTGTTCTTATAGCCGCAGTGTTCGGACCAGAGCGCCCCGAACATGCCCAGCTCGACCTCGTTCGGCTCGCGGTCGAGCAGGTCGACGATGCGGGCATACTCATCGAGCGAGAGCGAGAGCTGGTCGAGCGTGCGCTGGTCGGGGGGCATCGG
>JBBRPY010000031.1:0-38429 GCA_038227375.1 Dehalococcoidia bacterium | reverse complement strand
TGACCGCGCTCCGGGTCGAGGCGCCGGCTGGCGTCGGAGCGGTGGAGGGCGCAGGCCACTTCATCTCACGCCCGGGCGTGCTGTACGCGGAGCCGGATTACGCTGTCCGGCGCGCGGACGTCCCCACTGACCCGTTGTACGCGATGCAAGCGCCGTACTTGCAGGCCGTGCATGCCCCCGAGGCGTGGGATGTCGAGAAGGGCGCTGCGAACGTCATCGTCGCGGTCCTAGACACGGGAATCGACGTCACCCATCCGGACCTGCAGGGCCGCATCTGGTCGAATCCGCGCGAAGTCGCGAACAACAGCAGCGACGACGACAGGAATGGTTGCGTCGATGACGCACACGGCTGCGCATTCATCAGCGACCCGTCGCCCGGCTGTTCGGCTGCTGTGAACGGCAACATCACCGACGACCTCGGGCATGGCACCTTCGTCTCGGGGATCATCGCAGCGGACGGCGGCAACGGCCAGGGGATGGTCGGGGTCGCACGCAACGTGACGATCATGCCCGTGAAGGTGCTGGACTGCACGGGCACGGGCGACGCGTTGTCGCTGGCGGAGGGCATGATCTATGCGGCGCAGAACGGCGCGCGGATCATGAACATCAGCCTCGGTGGCCCCTCTAACTCCGCAATCTTGTTGGAGGCGGTGCGCATCGTCCACGACCAGTACGGCGCCCTCGTCGTCGCCGCCGCGGGCAATTCTGGCGAGAGCGGTGTCGAATATCCCGCGCGCTACCCACAGGTGCTCGCCGTCGGCGCGGCCTCCCGTACGGCGCCTGACAGACGCGCTCCGTTCTCCACCAGCGGACCGGAAGTCGACGTCGTCGCGGTCGGTGAAAGCATCGTCGGCACCGTGCCGCGCGCGAGCTGCGGCCACCTGCTGCCCTGTCTTCCGGGCAATCTCTACGCCGTAGGCGACGGCACGTCGTTCGCGGCGCCACAGGTCGCCGGCCTGGTCGCCCTGATGCTCTCGCACCGGCCGGCGCTGCGGCCCGATGCGATGCTGAACGCGGTGAAGTCCACCGCCGACCCGGTGCCGCCCGGCGATCGGCCGGACTGGGCCGGCAGCGGGCGGATCAACATGCTAAAGTCGCTGACGCCGCCGCAGTTCCGCATCGGCATCCCCGGCGCCACGCGCAGCTAACGCCGCCGCCCTACCAGCCGCGCACCTTCTCCGGCACGATGCGCAGCATGATGTCGTTCCCGTGCATGTTTTCGGCGATGTAGCGCCGGCCGCCCTCGTCGCCGAGATAGTGGATAGCAAGCTGCTCGCGCCACTCCCGCTCGGGCGCCTCCTCGACGGCGGCGTGGCCGCGGACGATTACCGTGTGGTACGGCGCGCGCTCGTCATCGATGCAGAGTTCGACGCGCGGGTCGCGCTCGATGTTTTTGTGCTTTTGCGAGCCACGCTCCGTCAGGATGAGAAACTCGCCCATATCGAACTGGAACCAGATCGGCGCGATGTGCGGGCGGCCATCGGCCCGCACGGTCGCCAGCCGCCCGATCCGCGGCTTCTCGAGAAAACGCAACTGCTGCGCTGAGAACATCTCGCTGGTCATCGTCATTCCTCCGTGATTCCGGCGCGCGCGTGTTCGCGCAGTTCATACAGCTTGGTCAGAGCGTCCAGCGGCGTCAGCGCGTCGATATCGATCCCGGCGAGCTCGCGTCGCAGCCCGTCGTCCGGCGGCGTCGATGCGAAGAGCGCGAGCTGCGGCGTCGCGGTCGCCGACGGCGTTCGCCCATCCGACGCCTCCAGTTCTTGCAGCACCTCTCGCGCGCGATGCACTACCGCCTTCGGCAGCCCCGCCAGTTCGGCCACATGGACACCGTAGCTGCGGTCGGCGCCACCCGCGACGATCCGTCGGATGAAGACGATGCGGCCCTGCTCCTCGGCGACGGCGACGTTGTAGTTGCGCACGCGCGGAAGGTGACGGGCGAGGTCCACCAGCTCGTGGTAGTGCGTGGCGAAGAGCGTCTTCGCCTCGAGCCCGGGCCGGTTGTGCAGGTACTCCACCACGGCCCGCGCGATCGCCATGCCGTCGTAGGTGCTGGTGCCGCGGCCGATCTCGTCGAGGATCAGCAGCGAGCGAGCGGTGGCGTTGTGGAGTATCGCGCTGGTCTCGATCATCTCCACCATGAAGGTCGACTGCCCGGACGTGAGATCCTCACCGGCGCCGACGCGCGTGAACACGCGGTCGACGATGCCTGTCGATGCCGTCGACGCGGGGACGAAGCTGCCGCACTGCGCCATCAGCACGATGATCGCCACCTGCCGGAGGTAGGTCGATTTGCCGGCCATGTTGGGCCCGGTGAGAATGACGATCTGCCCACCATCCGACGAGAGCTGCGTGTCGTTCGGCACAAAGGCGCCGGCCGAGATCGAGCGCTCGACCATCGGGTGGCGGCCGTCGCGGATCGTGATCGCGTTCCCGTCGTCCAGCGTTGGGCGCACGTACTGATAGCGCGCCGCGGCCTCGCCCAACGCGCAGGCGACGTCTAGCTCCGCCACTGCCGCGGCGGTAGCAAGCACCTGGCTGGCGGCGGCGACCACCTGCGCGCACACTTGCCGGACGATCGCCGCCTCCATCTCTTCTGCGCGGTCCTTCGCGTGGAGGATCTGCGTCTCGTACTCGCGCAATTGAGGCGTCGCGTAGCGTTCGGCATTGACGAGCGACTGCCTTCGCTCGTAGTGCTCGGGAGGCTGCGCGGCGTGCGCCTTACTGATCTCGATGTAGTAGCCGAACACCCGGTTGTAGCCGACCTTCAGCGACTTGATGCCGGTGCGCTCGCGCTCGCCCGCCTCAAGCTCGGCGAGGAAACGCCGCACGTCGCGCGTGATCAGCCGCAGGTGATCCAGCTCTTCCGAGAAGCCGGTGCGCACGATGTTGCCTTCGTCGAGCTTCGAGCCCGGCCGGTCATCGATCGCCAGCGCGATCGCCGACGCGACGTCCGCGCACGGCCGCAGTCCGTCGGCTATCGCAGCGATGCGAGGATCGTACGGCGCCGCCTCGTCGGCGCCGGCCGCAGCGCCGCGCAGCGTCTGGCAGAGGTCGGGAATCCGCTCCAGCCCTTCGCGCAGCGCCACCAGCTCTCGCGGCAGCGCCGAACCGGCGACGACGCGGCCGACGATCCGCTCGATGTCCGGCATCCGCCGCAGCAGCTCGATCAGCCGCGCCCTGCGCATCGCGCTCTCGTGGCAGTACGCCACGGCGTCGAGCCGCCGGTCGATCTCCACGATGTTCAGCAGCGGCTGGCCGAGGCGGCGACGGAGCAGCCGCGCTCCCATCGGCGTCGCTGTGAGGTCGAGCGTCGCGAGCAGTGATCCGTCCCGGCGCGGCTCCCTGCCCGCCTGGAACAGCTCGAGGTTGCGCATCGTGTGCGCGTCGAGCGCCACGTATTCAGCAGCCCGATGCAGGCGGACCGACGTCACCAGCGAGACGCTCGCCGGCTGGTTCTCGCGAAGGTACATCAGCGCCGCGCCGCACGCGGCCACGGCCGGCGAGGTACGGTCGATGCCGAAGGCCTCTGGTGAGGCGACGCGGAAGTGTTCTTGCATGGTGACCGTGGCGAGATCGGCGTCGAACCACAGCGGTTCGACGCGCGTGACGGCGAAGCCCTCGAGCCAGGCGGGAGCGCTCAACCCCTCCGGCAGCAACAGCTCCGCCGGGCGGATGCGCGCGAGCTCGCACGCCGCCTGGTCACCCGTAACCGCGCCTGCGACGAACTCGCCCGTCGTGATGTCAACGTAGGCGAACCCGCAGCCACCCGCCCAGGCGTCGGCGCCGCCGCGCGCGCGCTGGGCCGGTGCGAGGCACGCGAGATAGTTGTTCGCCCGCTCGTCGAGGAGGTTGTTTTCGATCACCGTCCCGGGCGTTACCACCCGCACGACCTTGCGGTCGACGATGCCCTTTGTGGTCGCCGGGTCGCTCATCTGCTCGCAGAGCGCCACCTTGTATCCGCGGGAAATCAGCTTCGCGACGTAGCCGTCGACGGCGTGGTACGGGATGCCGGCGAGCGGCACCCGCAGCCCCTTACCCATCGGCTTGGAGGTGAGTGTTATGTCGAGTTCACGCGCGCAGAGCTCGGCGTCGTCGTCGAAGGTCTCGTAGAAATCGCCCAGCCGGAAGAAGACGATGGCGTGGGGATAGCGCCTCTTGATATCCAGGTACTGGCGGCGGATTGGAGTGAGCGGCTCTTCCACGGAGATGAGTGTAGATCGCGATGCCGCCTGTGGGTTGTGGACGCGCGCGGCGGCCATTGGCGTAGTACTCGGCTCTTGCACGTAGGGTTCGCCTTGTCACCGTCACCTGCCGCCGCCAATCCGGTGCCTACGGTCATTAGGCGTGCCGGTGCTATACTTTGGCGCTTCACATGGGGCCGCCGCCTCATCGGCTCCAGTGCGCGGAGGTCCGGTCTCGTTTGGGCGCATCGCCGCATCCCATCACTGATCCTCATCTCTTTGGTTCGATCTGCTTTGTCCGCGGCTGCCTGACGTCGAGGCTCGGCCGCTTGTCGCATCGGCGTCCCGAGATCGTTGTAGAACGCAGAGCGGCATCCGGAGCGGCGGATTCGTGCACGTCCGGGGCGCGACGGGATCCCACGCGCAGCGGTATCGACGGTTCGTAGCAACAGGAAATGCAGGCGTGTCAACAATTCATAGCAGCCATGCACGTGGAGTGAGCACCATGTCGACGAAGTACGTGTATCCGTTCCATGAAGGGCGCAAGGAGCAAAAGGCCCTGCTCGGCGGCAAAGGTGCAAACCTGGCCGAGATGACGAATCTGGGCCTGCCGGTACCGCCTGGGTTCACCATCACCACGGAGGCCTGCAACGAGTACACGCGACTCGGCATGCAACTGCCCGACGGCCTGATGGACAGCGTGCGTGCGGCGCTCGCAACGACGGAGGAAGCCGCCGGAAAGAAGCTCGGCGACCCGGCAGCGCCGCTCCTCGTCTCCGTCCGCAGCGGCGCGAAGTTTTCTATGCCCGGCATGATGGACACGGTGCTCAACCTCGGCCTGAACGAGACGACGCTGCAGGGACTGATCGCCGCCACGCAGAACGAGCGCTTCGCCTACGACGCCTACCGACGCTTCATCATGATGTTCTCCGACATCGTGTTGGGCTTGGACCGCAAGCAATTCGACCGGATGTTCGACGAAGCGAAGCAGGCGGCCGGCGTGCGCGAGGATTCGGAGCTGGACGCCCAAGCGCTGAAGTCGGTCGTCCGGCAGTTCAAGGCGCACGTGAAATCCGAGACCGGTAGCGACTTCCCGGACGAACCGATGCGGCAGCTTGAGCTGGCCATCCGCGCCGTCTTCGATTCGTGGAACAACGAGCGGGCGTTCCGCTACCGCGAGATCGAGAAGATCCCGCACGACCTCGGCACTGCCGTCAACGTGCAGACGATGGTGTTCGGCAACATGGGGACGGACTCGGGGACGGGGGTCGCGTTCACCCGCGACCCCGGATCGGGCGAGAACGCGATCTGGGGCGAGTACCTGCTGAACGCGCAGGGGGAAGACGTCGTCGCCGGCATCCGCACGCCCACGCCGATCGCCCGCCTGCAGCAGGAGAATCCGCCGCTGTACGACCAGTTCGCCAACATCTGCCGGACGCTCGAACAGCACTTTCGCGACACGATGGACGTCGAGTTCACGTTCGAGAAGGGCCGCCTCTACTTCCTCCAATGCCGCGTCGGCAAGCGGACGACGCGCGCCGCCGTGAAGATCGCCGTCGATATGGCGCACGAGGGGCTGATCGACCGCAACGAGGCGCTGCGCCGTGTGGTGCCGCAGCGCCTCGATGACCTGCTGCATCCGCACATCGACCCGAGAGTGAGGACCATCCCGATCGGCGACGTGGCCGACGGCGTAGCGCGCGCGATCGCGTCGAAGCCGGACGTGATCTACGTCGAGGATGGCGTGGTGAAGATGATGCCTGTGGCGGAATGGCAAACGATGGACACGGACGAACGCGCCGTCCTACTGGGCAAAGCGCGCTTCGTCGAGGTCGCACGCGGCCTGCCGGCGTCGCCGGGCGCGGCGGTCGGCAAGGCGATCTTCGATCCGGACACCGCCGCCGCGCGTGGCATCGGTCACGGTGGCGAGGACATCATCCTCGTGCGCGAAGAGACGTCCCCGGACGACATTCACGGCATGCAGGCGGCGCAGGGCATCCTCACCGAGCGCGGCGGCATGAGCAGCCACGCGGCGCTCGTCGCCCGCGGCTTCGGCAAGCCGTGCGTCAGCGGCTGCGAGGCGATCGATGTCGATGAAGAGCGCAAGCGATTCTTGATCCACGGCGTCACCGTGTCGGAAGAACAGGTGCTGACGATCGACGGTACGGCGGGCGCAGTCTTGCTGGGCATGATCCCGGCGGCCGAGGCCGAATTCTTCGCCGAGCTAACGGAGTTCCTCTCGTGGGCCGACGCGGCGCGCCGCCTGCGCGTCCGGACGAACGCCGACACACCCGCAGACGCGGCGAAGGCGATTGAGTTCGGGGCTGAGGGCATCGGCCTCTGCCGCACCGAGCACATGTTCCTGCAGAAGGACCGCCTGCCGGTCGTGCAGGAGATGCTGCTGGCCACCGCCGACGCGAAGCGGCTCGAGGCCGAAGCGGACGCGCTGAAGAAGGACCTTGAACAGTCCGATAACGCCGCCGGCGAGAAGAGGGCCGCACTCGATGACCGCCTGCACGACGTGCTGGGCCGGATGGAGGGCCCGATGGGCCACTATCGCGGGGCGCTCCAGCACATTTTGCCGATGCAGCAGGGTGACTTCGAGGAGATCTTCCGGATCATGGCAGGCAAGCCCGTGACGATTCGCCTGATCGACCCGCCGATGCACGAATTCTTGCCCGACCACGACGCTCTGCTCGAAGAGGTCACGCGCCTGCGGATCACGTCGCCGGGATCGCCCGAGCTTGCGGCGCGCGAAGCGATGCTGGCGAACGTCAACGCCGTCCGCGAGCAGAACCCGATGCTAGGACTCCGGGGCTGCCGGCTGGGCATCCTCTACCCCGAGATCAACGAGATGCAGGTGAAGGCGATCTTTCGTGCCGCGATCAAGCTGGCCGGCGAGGGCGTGGAAGTGCTGCCGGAGGTGATGATCCCACTGGTGGGCTTCGAGACGGAGCTGACGCATCTGCGCACGCTGCTCGAACGGACGGCGCGCGATGAGATGGAGTCGGCCGGCAGGCAGGTGAAGTACCAGTTCGGCACGATGATCGAGCTTCCTCGCGCGGCGCTGACCGCGGGTGAAATTGCCAAGACCGCCGAGTTCTTCTCGTTTGGCACGAACGACCTGACGCAGACGACGCTGGGCTGCAGCCGGGACGACGCCGAGGGCAAGTTCCTGAGCAAGTACATGGAGATGGGCATCCTCATCGGCAATCCGTTCGAGTCGATCGACCAGGTCGGCGTCGGCGCCCTGATGAAGCAAGCGATTGCCGCCGGCCGCGAGACGCGCCCGGCGCTGAAGCTTGGCATCTGCGGTGAGCACGGCGGCGAGCCGATCTCCGTCGAATTCTTCCACAAGATCGGCCTCGACTACGTCAGCTGCTCTCCGTTCCGCGTGCCGATCGCCCGCCTCGCCGCCGCGCAAGCCGCGCTAGGCGATGGCAGCGAGCGGGACCGCTGACGATGTGGGAGTGACATGGAACTGACAATCGAAACTGACGTAGAGAACGATCAAATTTATATCGCATTCTCCGCCCGCTCTCGAACGCAGGGAGTCGTGAAGCGCACGCTACGCCTGAACGACGACATCGCGCTGGACTTCGACGGGCGAGGCGCACTTCTCGGCCTAGACGTGATGAATGCGTCGAAGTTGTTTCGATTGGCAGTAGGGACGAAGCTTTAGCTCCGTCCCTACTGCAGTAGAGCAAGCGCGAACGGTATCGAGCAGCACTCGGACAATCGCGCACAAACGGATCCTACATGTACGACCCTTTAAATCCGCCCAACGCGAACGAAGCCGAGTTCATGGCCGCGCTCGCCGAGTGGGATGAAGAACGCGAACGCTCGGGCCGCGCGAGGCGGCCCCGACTTGCCGAATTCGATTACGTCGGCCGCCACGCGTACCATCTCGTGATCGTTACGCATCACCGCGCTGCGATCCTCGTCGGCGATCTCGCGATTGCGACGGGCGAACACCTCATTCGCACAGCCGCGGCGACCGGCTTTGAACTGCTCGTCTACACGATCATGCCGGACCACGTCCACGTGCTGGCGCACGGTGCGACGGATGATGCCGATCTGAAGCGCTTCATGCAGCGCTTCAAGCAGCTATCGAGCCACGCCCACAAACGACGCGCGCAGGGCCGCCAACTCTGGCAGCAGAGCTTCTTCGACCGCACGTTGCGGCGCGACGACGACGTGCAGGTGATCGCCCGTTACGTCATCGAGAACCCGATGCGTGCCGGGCTGATCGCCGCCGGGGAAGATTGGCCCCACCAGGGCGGCACGATGCTGGCTGGCGGATGAGAGAGGACGGAGCTAAAGCTTCGTCCCTACGACGCAGGGCCCGCCACAGCCACCACTCGGCAAACAGCGCAGATGTGATCGGATGAGAAGGACGGAGCTAAAGCTTCGTCCCTACGACGGGCGTCCCCCGCCCGCTCAATCGCTTCCTGCATTGCGCCAATCAGCGCATTTGTTCGACAATGCGATAGTGCAGGTCTACGCTGTCCGCGAGATTACGTCGTACCTCCGGGAGCTCTTCGAATCGAGCCCCGTGCTCGGCGACGTCTGGATCGCGGGTGAGGTATCGAACGCCAGCCGACCGGCGTCGGGACACATCTACTTCACGCTCAAGGATGGCGATTCGCAACTCAAGGCAGTGTTTTTCGTCAGGCGCAGCGGGCCGGGCGTGACGACCGCCCGGCTCGTCGAAAACGGCCGCGCCGTTGTGGCGCACGGCCGCATCGCCCTCTACGAACAGCGCGGCGACCTCCAACTGATCGTCGACTTCGTCCAGCCTGAAGGCGTCGGCGCCCTCCAGGCAGAGTTTGAGCGGCTCAAGGCGCGGCTCGAGCAGGAAGGGCTCTTCGACGCGAGCCGAAAGCGCCCGCTACCGCGATTCCCGCGGCGCATTGGCGTGGTTACGTCCGAATCCGGCGCCGTGTTCCGCGACATCTGCCACGTGCTGCAGCGGCGCTGGCCGCTCGCCGAGATCGTGCTCGCGCCGGCGCCCGTGCAGGGGCCGCAGGCGGTCTCCGGCATCATCGGCGCCATCGCCCAGCTCAACCGTGCCGGCGACATCGACGTGATCATCGCCGGCCGGGGCGGTGGCTCGATCGAGGAGCTCTGGGCGTTCAATGAGGAGCCGGTGGTGCGCGCGATCTTCGCCAGCGGCGTGCCCGTCGTCTCGGCAGTCGGGCACGAAACCGATACGACGATCGCCGACTTCGTCGCTGACCGCCGCGCGCCGACGCCAAGCGCGGCGGCGGAGATCGTTGCTCCGGACCGCCGCGAGTTGCTGGTGCACCTCGGTGTCGCGGCGGGGTCGCTCGAGTCTTCCCTGCGCAGACAGCTCGGCGCGGACCGGCGCGCCGTCGAGCAATCGTCTCGCAAGCTCGACCGGCGGGTGCCGGATATTGGCCGCCAGAGGCAGCGCATCGATGACCTGACCCGCTCGACGGAGGCCAACGCCGCAGCCGCGCAGAGTACGCGGACGCACGCCCTGGGCAACTGCGTGTGGCGGTTGAAGGCGCTCGACCCATTTGCGACGCTGGAGCGCGGCTACGCGATCGTGCAGCGCGGGAAAGCCATCGTCTCGAGCGTGTCCGGCGTGCGTGCAGGCGATGGCCTCGAGGTGCGCGTCAAGGACGGCTCGTTTGGCGCGCGCGTCGAAGGCGGCGCCCAGGCACGGCGGCGCGCGCCGAAGCGGCGCGTGCCCGACGCGCAAGCGCCATTATTCACCATGCCCGAGGAGCGGGCGTAGGAGGTCGCGGTGGCGAAGGAATCGAAACAGGAGCCGTTCGAGCAGCTCTACGCGCGGCTGGAGGAGAGCGTGAACAAGCTCGAGCAAGGTGGTCTCGCGCTCGACGAAGCGATCGCCCTGTACGAACAGGGGATGGCGCTCGCCCGTACGTGCCAGGAACGCCTCGATGAGGCGGAGCAGCGGATCACGAAGCTGAAGGAGTCCTTCGCGCCCGTCCCGGCGCGCGCGGACGGCGCGGTGCCTGACACGGCGTCCGAAGACTACGAGTACGTCCCGGAGGACGCGGCAGGCGACGAAGAGGACCCGTTCGCGTAGCTGTTGCGAGCGCCAGACTGAATGGCTACGGTGCATCGTCATCCGATGTGGGAGGGATCCGTGTTACGCATCACCTGGTTTTCCACCGGACGCGGTGAGGGATCGCAGAAGCTGTTGCGCGCGGCGGTCGATGCCATTGGCGACGGCAGGCTTGACGTGGAGATCGCCTGCGTCTTCTCGAACCGTGAGCCAGGACAAGACCCGGCAACTGACAGGTTCTTCGCGCAGATCCGCGGGTACGGCATTCCGCTGGTGACTCTGTCCGACGCGCGGTTCCGGCGCGAACATCGCGGCGACGTGGCGCGGAAGGGCGAGCCGCTGCCCGCGTGGCGCACAGAGTACGACCGCGCGGTCGTCGAGATGCTCTCGGCGTACGACTACGACGTCGCGATGCTGGCCGGCTACATGCTGATCACGACGGAGCCGCTCTATTCGTCGCATCCTCTGCTCAACTTGCACCCGGCGCCACCGGGCGGCCCGGCCGGCACCTGGCAGGATGTCGCCTGGAAGCTGATCGAGCAGCGGGCATCGTACAGCGGGGTGTACATCCATCTCGGCACCGCCGTCCTCGACGAGGGCCCGATCGTCACCTACTGCACCTACCCCCTCCGTGGCGCCACCATCGACCTCCTGTGGCTGGCGGCCGAAGGGCGCCCGGTCGACGAGATCCGGCAGAGCGAGGGCGAGGTGTTTCCCCTGTTTCAGGAGATTCGCCGGCGGGGCGCGGCGCGCGAGCTTCCTCTCGTCGTCGAAACGCTGCGCGCGCTGGCCGACGGCCGCCTTCGCATCGAAGTAGGGCGGATCATGGCGCGACAGGTGAAGGTGGTCGGAGGGTATGACCTGACGCCGGAAATCGAGGGATCGCTCGCGAAGGCAGTCACCGCGTAGCGTCTAGACACACAATCGCGCCGTCGTCAATTGACGGGTTACAGGACAGGGGTTACGATGTCGCGGCTATGGATACCCCGCATTGCCTCGCCTGCGCGTACGGACTCGATGACACCGACAACTTCTGCCGCCGCTGCGGGATCGCCGCTGGACGCGCCGGGCTTCCCGTCGTGCGCCGCCAAGCGGCGGCTGCGATCTGGCAGCCGCAGGTGTCGCCCGTCGTGAAGGGCGCCGCCGTCATGGCCGCCGGCACCGTCGGGCAGTTTCTTTTCCGGCGGGCCGTCAGCAGCATGTTCGGGAACGGCGGGCGGCGGCCCAAGCCGAAGGTCGTGCGCCTGGGGCGACCGCGCGAGCGCGACGGCATGGTCGACGAAGCGCAGATTATCACCGAAACGATCATGATGCGCCGTGTGCGAGTCCGCCGTCAGGCGTAGCGCCACTTCTCCCTTGTATCGGTCACACCGCCCGGTGGGCAGGACGCCAGGACCGCTTCACAGATGCGCACATTTTGCCTCGTCTTCGCCGCAATGATCTTGCTGGTTGGGATCATGACTGGCCTGGCGGCGCCGTTGGCGAGCGTTTCCGCCTTTGACTACATTCAGAATGGCAGCTTCGAGAACGGCGCCGACGGCTGGCGTTCGGGCAGACTTGAACTTGTCGCCGTGGGCGCCGATGAGGTGCCGCCGGTGACGGGCGCGAGCAGCGGCAGAATCGGTCTGGTCGGCGGGCCGTTTGCGATGGTGCAGGGAGTGTTCGACGTGCCTCCGGGCATCTATCAGTTCTCTGCTTCCGTACGTCGGACGCGTCCCGAAACGGAAATCGTCCTGGGCGCGCAGATCGCCGGCGCTGACGGCGATGGCCGCCAAGTGATCGCACCGACTGGACCGGTCGATGAATGGATCCGCCTCTCGGGCGCGGTCTCGGTGCAGAGCTTTTCGCAACTGCAGATAGAGATTGGCGGTTCTGGATCCGGCTTCGTGTACGTCGACGACGTCCGTCTTGATGGCGCGCCCCCGATCACGGCGACACCTACCACGGCAGCAACCAGCACGACTGCACCGAGCGCGACGGCAACCCCAACGGGAACGCGGACCGCCACGCCGACGAAGACGCCGTCTTCGACGAAGACCCCATCGTCGACCAGAACGCCCGCGGGCGCACCAACAGCGGCGGCCGCGCTCAGCGCTGGCCTCAACAACGACGGCTTCGAGGATGCTGCGGACGATGGCGGCCCCGCGTACTGGAGTTCTTACGGAGGCGATCTCTCGATCACGACGTCGCCGGTGCGTTCCGGCAACCGCGCCGCCCGCTTCGAGAGCACGAGCGCTTCGACAAAGTGGATGTTCCAGTCGGTGCGCGTCGACCCCGGCGCGACCTACGCCTTCGATGCGTGGGTCGCGGACAGTGATGCGGCGGTGGGCGCCGTATCCCTCCGCATCTCGTGGTACGACAGCGATGACGCGAGCGGCCGCGCGCTCGCGACGTCTGATTCGATCTCACAGCTTGATGCGCCGGCGGCGGGCTTTCGTGAACTGACCACCGGCGGCGTCACCGCTCCCGACGCCGCGCGCTCAGCGCGCCTGCGGATACTGCTCGCTCCTCTTTCCGGCGCACCGGCGGCTATTGTCGTGGATGACGCGTCGTTCGGCCCCGCCGAACCCGAGTCAGCGGCGACGACCACAGTGTCGACCGCATCCATCGGCGACACTCCGAGCTCGGGTGACGGCGATAATGCCCCGACGCGGGCGGTGCTCGGCGCAGCACGCAGGCCCGCGCTTGCGGCGCCGGTCCAAGGGGGCGCCTCCGCGAATCACGTCGTGATCAACGAGGTGATGTACGACCCCGACATCAAGGGCGCGGACGCCGCAGGCGAATGGGTGGAGCTGTACAACGCCGGCGAACAGCCGGTAGCGCTCTCCGGCTGGAGCATCGGCGACGCTGCGTCGGCCGACACGCTGGGCGATCTGACCATCGAGGCGCACGGTTTTGCCATCATTGCCGCTTCGGATAGGTTTGCCACCGAGCATGCTTCGTACGTCGGACCGCTGGTGACCGCGGGCGGCCGCATCGGAAATTCGCTCGGGAACGACGGCGACCGGGTGGTGCTCAGCGACAGCTCGGGCGCCGTCGTGGATGCGGTTTCATGGGGGAGCGACACCTCCGCCTTCAAACCATCGGTCTCCGACGTGCCCGCCGGTCACTCGATCGAGCGCCGAACGGCTGGCGCCGACACCGATGCAGCAGCTGATTTCGTCGACAACACTCACCCGTCGCCGGGCCGCGCCATCGATGCCAGCATCGGCGACGGATCCGGACCGAAACCCGCGAACAGCGCCTCGCCATCGGTCGAGGTGCTGGGATCCAGTAGCGGCGCCAGCGGTTGGCTGCCGTGGGCGATCGCGGGAGCCGCCCTCGTCACGCTCGCCGGCACCCTCGGCTGGCGCGTCGCGCCGGTCCTCCGCAACCGATGGCACAAGGACCCGTGAGAGAGCGGTTGCAAAAGACGCTCGCGCGCGCCGGGCATGGTTCCCGGCGCGCGGCAGAATCGCTGATCCTGGCCAGACGCGTATCCGTGAACGGCCAGGTCATCACCACCCTCGGCACACAGGCGGACCCCGATATCGACCGGATCACCGTGGACGGCATCGCGCTGCGCCTGCAAGCCGACGCGGTCTATTTCGCGATGAACAAGCCGTACGGCTTTCTCACCACCCTCAGTGACCCTCAGGCGCGGCGCACGGTGCAAGACCTGCTGCCGCCGTCGCTCCCGCCGCACGTCTTCCCCATTGGCCGGCTGGACCGCGACACAGAGGGGCTGCTGCTGTTCACGAACGATGGCGAGTTCGCGCACCGCCTGGCGCACCCGCGCTACCAGATCGACAAGGAGTACTACGCGCTGGTGAAGGGCAGCCCGACCCGCGAGGCGCTCGACGTGTTGCGCGGCGGCGTGATGATCGAGGGGAAGCGGACATCGCGCGCGCAGGTCGATCTTTCGCCGCCGCCCTCGGGGCTCACCACCCCGGACGGCCACCGCTGGCTCCGCATCGTGATTCACGAGGGCCGGCGGCGGCAGGTGAGGCTGATGTGCGCAGTCGTCGGGTGCCCGGTGCGGACGCTGGTGCGCACCCGCGTCGGTCCCGTCACGCTCGCGCGGCTCGCCACGGGCAAGACGCGGCGGCTCGATGAGCACGAACTGAAGGGGCTGCGCGATCTGGTTTGGCTGAGCGCGAGCAGTGACGATGCGGAGCCGCACGCATAAGGGTCGGGAGGGCGCGACCGCCGGTTATACTCTCCCGATCACAGGGAGGGCGCGTCACTCAGTCACATCCACCCTCGTATCGCGCGTCGGTTATCGCCATCGATGGCCCGGCGGCATCCGGGAAGAGCGCGATCGGCACGGCGCTCGCTGCGCGGCTCGGGCATCGCTTCTTCGACACCGGGGCGCTGTACCGGGCGCTCACCTGGCTCGCGTTGCGGCGCGGCATCGACCCCGATGATCGGGCCGCCGTTGCTGGTCTAGTTACACAAACCACGATCGTCGTGCGGGAACTGCCTGCACGCGAGATCGAGCCAACGGGCGTCACCCTCGATGGCGATGATGCCACACCGTATTTACGGGACGCCGATGTCGAAGCGAACGTCTCGCTCGTCTCACGCATACCGGGTGTGCGGAGCGCGCTCGTCCTGATTCAACGCGAGCTTGCCGCCGAAGGCCGGGTCGTGATGGCCGGGCGGGACATTGGCTCCGTCGTGCTGCCGGACGCCGACTTAAAGATCTATCTCGACGCCTCGCGCGACGTGCGGGCCCGGCGGCGGGCGGAGCAGATGCGAGCCGCTGGGCTCATCGTCGACGATGATGAGATACGCGCCGATCTCGCCCGGCGCGACGGCATCGACGAGAACCGCGCAACGTCGCCGTTGACGGCGGCGCCCGGGGCGGTGATCATCAACACGGATCAGCTCAGCATCGAGGAGGTCGTCGGACGAATCCTGCATCCCGCCGCGTGATTTGGCGCATCGTGCCCTTCTCCTACTGGGTCGTCGTCTCCTTCATCCGTCTCTGCCTGCTGCTGTACGTCAAGGGACCGACGGTTGAGGGGCGCGATAACGTGCCGCGCTCGGGCGGCGCGATCATCGTGTCGAATCACATGAACAACGCCGACCCATGTGTGCTTCCTGGCGTCATGCCGCGGCGCATCGTCTTCATGGCGAAGAAGGAGTGGTTTGGCCACCCGCTGGGCGCGCTGCTCTTCCGTCTGATCGGCGCTTTCCCGGTCGATCGCCAGTCCGCCGACATCGGGGCGCTGCGCGAAGCGACGCGGGTCGTCAACGATGGGCTGCCCCTGCTGATGTTCCCGGAAGGCACGCGCAGCAAGGATCATCAGCTGCATCAGGGCTTTCCGGGGACGGCGTTGGTGGCCTACCGCACGGGCGCGCCAATCATTCCCGTCGCCATCGTTGGCACCGAGCATATCCCCTGGCCCTGGGTGTTCGTGCGCCCGTTCGTCGGCCCGCGCGTGACGGTGCGCATCGGCAAGCCCTTCTATCTGATGAAGACGGACCGTATGACCTCGCTCGCCGCGAAGACGGCGACCGACGACATCATGCGCCACATCGCGGAGCTGTTGCCGGAGGCATATCGGGGCGCATACCGCGATGCGGTTGCCGAGCATGCCGCGGGGAGCGACGGCGCTGCGGTCACAACCTCATCGCCACATGTCGGCGCCAAGTCCGACTAGCCGCGCGCAGTAGTACGCCTCTGCATAGGCGCAACCGGAGCACAGCGGTTATTCGCTTATACTGAACCTGCGCTTGCGCCTCGGTGAAGATGCCAAGGGCACACCGCAGAGGATCATCGAATGCAGGTCATCAAGGCGAAAGAGCTCGGGTTCTGCATGGGCGTGCGCCGCGCCGTCGACATGATGGAGGGCGCGGCGGGCGAATTCGGGCCGATCACCAGCCTCGGCTCCACCGTCCACAACCCACAGGTCGTCGACCGCCTGCGCGCCCACGGCGTCGAGGTGATCGCCACGATCGAGGCGATTGACGCGCGGCCGGTCGCTATCACCGCGCACGGCGTGGGGCCGCTCGTGCTCGAGCAGCTTGAGTCGCGAGGCGCCCAGATCGTCGACACGACATGCCCGATCGTGACGCGCGCCCAGCAGTGGGCGAAGAAGCTGACGGACGAAGGCTTCGGCCTAATCGTCTTCGGCGACCCCGACCACAAAGAGGTGCGCGGCATCCTTGGCTGGGCACAGGGTAAGGCCGTGACCATGCGGTCCGAGGCCGAGCTCGATGCGCCGCTGCCGGAGTGGCTGCCGTCGCGGGTCGGCGTGCTCTCGCAGACGACGGAGACGGAGGGACACTTCGCGCAGTTCGTGCAGCGGCTTCTGACGCTGCACATGGATGCGATCAGCGAGCTGCGCGTCATCAATACGCTGTGCAACGCCACGACGAGCCAGCAAGCCGCCACGGAAGAGCTGGCGAGCGAGGTCGACCTGATGATCGTCGTTGGCGGCAGCGAGAGCGCAAATACGCGCCATCTGGCCGAAGTCGCGCGCGAACACGGCGTCGAAACACACCAGGTGGAGAGCGCCGCCGACCTTGAGGCCGGCTGGCTGCCGGGCCACGAGAAGGTCGGCGTCGCAGCGGGCGCGTCGACACCCGACACCGTGATTGACGACGTCGTTGCCCGCCTGCACGCCCTGGCGCCGAATTGACCGAAGTCCGCCGCACATCCCGCTACCGCAAGCCGAACGACGGCGGCGTCATCGATGCCGTCCGTGCGGGCAGCTTGGCGGACGAGGCGGGCCTGCGTCCGGGAGACCGGCTGACGCGGATCGACGGCCACGAGCTGCGCGACGCCGTGGATGTCCAGTACTACGCGGCGGAAGACGTGATCGAGCTCGGGGTCGTGCGCGGCGGCGAGGAGCTTCGCCTCGAGATCGAAAAACATCCGGATGAAGACCTCGGCCTGGAGTTTCAGGACGCCGCGTTCGATGGCGTGCGCATCTGCAACAACGCTTGCTTCTTCTGCTTCCTCAAGGGCAATCCGAAGGGCTTGCGGAAGACCCTGTACGTCAAGGACGACGACTACCGGCTGAGCTTCTTCCACGGCAATTTCGTCACGCTGACGAACCTGACGGAGGATGATTGGCAGCGGCTTGGCGAACAGCGGCTGACGCCGATCAACGTCTCCGTGCACGCGACCGAGCCGGAGCTGCGGCGGTACCTGCTCGGCAACAAGACCGCGCCCGACATCTGCGACCAGCTCCGGCGCCTAGGCAGCCTGGGCATCGAGGCGAACACGCAGATCGTGCTCTGCCCGGGCGTCAACGACGGCGCCGCCCTCGACCGGACGCTCGAAGATCTGGCCGCGCTCTATCCCATCGTCCAGAACATCTCGATCGTGCCGGTGGGGGCTTCGCTGGTCGCCGAGGAACGCATCGAGCGCGGCGCCCACGCCGCCGAGATTCAGGGCTGCTCGCCGGCGCACGCGCGCGAGATCGTCGCCCAGGTCCTGCCGTATCAGCAGCGCTTCCGCCGCGAGCACGCCAAGACCCTCGTCTACCTCGCCGACGAGTACTATCTCGTCGCTGGAATCGATCTGCCTTCCGCGTCTCAATACGACGGCTTCCCGCAGTTCGAGAATGGCATCGGTATGGCGCGCTCGCTGATCGACGACTGGCGGCGGCTGCGTCGCGCCCAGCAGCGGCGGCCGGCAAGCCCGTCCGTTGCACCGCGCGGCAAACACAGCATCAAATCCGTGACCCTCGTCTCGGGCACGCTGATCGCGCCGACGCTAACGCGCCTCGCGGAGGAGTTCGCGGCGTTTGCCGGCGTGAGCGTAGACGTGCAGGCGATCCCCAACAGCTTCTTCGGCCCGCGCGTCAACGTCTCCGGCCTGCTGGTTGGCGGCGACTTGAAGGCAGCGCTGGCGGGCCGCTCGCTTGGTGACCTCGTGGTGCTGCCGCGATACGCGCTGGACTACACCGGTGGCCGCTTTCTCGACGACATGACGCCACAGCAGCTCCAGGCGGCGCTCGGCGTGCCGTTGGCATTCGCGTCATCCCTGGGCGAAGTCTTGCAAATCGTCACCGAGCCGCTAGAATCGGACGTGAGCGGCGCCACCGTCGCTACGACATCGAACGGCAAGTCCTGGGTGGACTACGCGAAGGGAGGTGCGCAGCTAGCGGCGAAGTGAGGGTTCGAACAGAAAGCGCCAGGCCCGGTGCGGCGATGCCCACCGGGTGACGAGGAAGAGACCGATCGAAACATTCGGCGGATGGTCTCTCGGCTGCACGGTCGATATGGACGGCACAAAACGCGCTGCGCGAGCACGCGACAGAACCCGTCCAGTGTGCGCTTCGTAGGTCAGCGAAGATTGCCCCTCCTCCCGCAGACACAACGTCCCAAATTCGCTTTTTCTCGAGGAACGTGATCGCGCGCCCTGACGGGTGCGCAGGGAGTCTGCATGCAATGCAATCCGACCTACGACACGCGGCGCCCGTCTGAACGCCCGCTAGACAGAAGGATCATCACAGCCATCCACCGCGAGGTGGCCTGATGTGCGGCATCATCGGCTACACCGGAGGACGCGACGCCGCGCCGCTGCTCCTCGACGGGTTGAAGCGGCTGGAGTACCGCGGCTACGACAGCGCCGGCATCGCCGTGCTCGACGACGGCGAGATTCGCATCGCGAAGGGCGCCGGGAAGCTCTCCGCGCTCCGCAGCGGACTCGAAGGGGCGTACCCGCGCGGTACGGTCGGCATCGGCCATACGCGCTGGGCCACACACGGGAAGCCGACGACGGACAACGCCCACCCTCATTGCGATTGCGCGGGCGGCGTCGTCGTCATCCACAACGGCATCGTCGAGAACTACCTGCCGCTGCGCGCCGAGCTGCAGGCAGCGGGCCACCATCTTCGGTCGGAAACGGACACGGAGGTCCTGCCGCATCTCATCGAGTCGTATCTCGACGAGGGCGCTGATCTCCTCGACGCTCTGCGCAGCACGATCACCCGCATCGACGGAGCGCACGCGATCGTCGTGATGGCCGCGCGGGAGCCGGGCCGGCTTGTCGCGGCGCGCGTGGGCAACGCGGGCGGCGTCGTCGTCGGATACGGCGACGGCGAGATGTTTCTGGCGAGCGACCTTGCGGCGATCTTGCCGGAGACCCGGCGAGTGGCATTTCTCGCCGATGGCGAGATCGCCTGCCTGACGCCCGACACCGCCGGCTACGGGGACTTCGCCGGCGGCACCATCGAGAAGCAGCCGCAAGTCGTGCCGTTCGACCCCGTGTCCGCGGCGAAGGGCGCCTACAAGCACTTCATGCTCAAGGAGATCATGGAGCAGCCGGAATGCGTCGTCGACACCTTCCGCGGCCGGGTGACCTTCGACCCGCCCGGGGTCGAGCTCGAGGACCTGCATCTTAGCGACGACGTCCTCCGGCAGGCATCGCGGGTGGTGCTGCTCGGCATGGGCACGAGCATGCACGCCGCGCTCGTCGGCCGCACGTACTTCGAGCAGATCGCCGGCATTCCCGCCGAGGTCGACAACTCATCGGAGTTTCGCTACCGGCGCGCTCTGATCGGTCCGGATACGCTGGTGATCTCGGTCGCGCAGTCTGGCGAGACGGTCGACACACTGGAGGCAATGGCCGACGCACGGAGGCGCGGCGCAAGGCTGATCACGATCTGCAACACGCCGGGCGCGCAGACGACTCGCGTCGCCGACGGCTTTGTGCTGACGCGCTGCGGGCCCGAAGTCGCCGTCGCCAGCACCAAGACCCTGACCGCGTCGATCACCGCGCTCTACCTGCTCGCTTGTCGGATTGGGTCTTTGCGGGACAGCGTCACCGACGCGCGGCTGGCCGAACTCGTCGGCGCCCTCGCGCAGGCGCCTGCGCTGATGGGACGGGTGCTAAAACAAGAGCCGGAGATTGCGGCGATCGCGCGGCGGCACTTCGCCAGCGCAAACTTCCTGTTTCTCGCACGCGGCATCGAGTACGCGCTGGCGATGGAAGGCGCACTCAAGTTGAAGGAAGTGAGCTACATCCACGCCGAGGGATATCCGGCGGGCGAGATGAAGCACGGACCGATCGCCCTCATCGACCGCAGCATGCCGGTGGTCGCGATCGCGCTCGATGACGGCACGCGCGACAAGATGTTATCGAACATCGAGCAGGTCCGTGCGCGCGATGGCGTCGTCATCGGCATCGTCTCGGAGGGCGATAGCGAGCTCGCATCGAAGTGCGACGAGGCGCTGGAGCTGCCGCGCACGACGCCGCTGCTGTATCCGCTCCTGAGCGCGATCCCGATGCAGATCCTCTCGTATCACATCGCCGTGCGCCGCGGCTGCGACGTCGATCAGCCGCGCAATCTAGCGAAGACGGTGACGGTGGAGTGAGCGCGGGCGCGTCGCCGCGCGGCTAGAGCTCGACAGGCACATCCGCTGCGTCGAGGAGCGCGACCGCGCGCAGGAGCTTGGCGCTGCCCTCGAAGCGGCTGCGTCCGTACAGATCTTCGATGGCGCGCATGGATTCCGGCGTGGAGCCTCCAGTGCTCAGCACGGCGACGTCTTCGTTCGCGATGCGGTCGAGTAGGTACGGGCTCGGTTCGCCGCCGCCGGTGATCACCAGGCACTGGAGGTCCGTCAGCAGCGCGGCGAGCTGGATGTCGGTCTTGTCGAATCGGGTGATGACGCAGGTGCGGCGGCGCTCGGCGAAGTACGGCGACGCGGCATCGGAGGCCACCGTGCCGATCATCACGCGGTCGATCGTGTAGCTCCGTTCGCGGCCCCTCAGCCACGTCGCATCGAGCGCCGAGGCGATGTCCGCGACCGACGGCGCCGCGAGGATGTGATCTTCCGGCCACGTCGCCAGCACGTCCGGCAGCGCCGCCAGCGCCGCGACGTCGGCGGCGGGCACGCGCGTCAGAATCACACCCGCGAGCGCCCCGGCCGACAGTGGCGCCGCGCCCCCGGACGACGTGCCGACCGCGATCACCCGCGCTCCGAGCGAAGCGGCTGTCTCTTGCACCTCACCCGCCGGGGCCTCGATGACGGCGTCACCGGTCAGGGACGCCGCTTCCGCGGCGGTGAGCGGCTGACGGGCGGCGACGATGCCGTCGAGAGCCGCAAACGTCGCAGCATCGGCTTGGGCGCCATCGTCACCGGCGAGACGCGCGAGCGTCACGGCCTTGCCCGCCCGTCCAAGCCGGTAGGCGATCGCCGCGGCGACGAGGCTGCGGCCCGCCCGCGGTTCGGAAGATGCGACGAGGATCGTGGTCATCGGTGCCCCTGCCAGCGTGTGAATGCGGCGAAGTATAGCAACGGTCGTCGTTGGGGTCAGCGTGTGCGCATCGGCTGAACGCGGCCCCAGCCTCGCTGAAATCGCTGGTGGACGACGACCCGGGACGCGCGCTGTAACGCGGCCGCGTCTCGCTGACGGAACCCGCGCGGCCAGAACGGGCGGCGCCGGCGGCCGCCACGCATCACTCCCCGCAGGCGCGATCATCGGCGATCGAGAGCGGCGGCGCACCGCATCACGCTTGCTCGCCCTTCGGAGCCGCCGCTACAATCACCCTCGGGCCGAGGTAGCTCAGGTGGTAGAGCACGCGACTGAAAATCGCGGTGTCGGCAGTTCAACTCTGCCCCTCGGCACCATTCGACTCGATTCTGAAGCCGTCCTGTCGTCGGGGCGGCATTTTTGTTTGATCCGTACGTGGACGCTTGCCTGATGAGCGATACTTCGTATCGGAATCTCCTGCCGAGCCGTGTAGACGTGCTGGCAGGGGTCGACCGCTCGCGGTCTGGTTGTCCCAGACGCCCCGGCACACGGGCCGCGTTCCCCGGCGCGGCGTTCGCTATCGCGTGCCACGGGCACAGACCGATGCGTGTTGCAGCTCCCCGCGCCCAATAGCCGCGCCCGGCGGCGTGCGTTACACTTAGGTGCAAGCGCCTGAGCGATAGCGCCGGGCGGCCGCCATCAGGATGCCGGCGGCAGAGGCGACAGACGTGGAAGAGATCTTCCAGACGGACCCCATCAGCGCCCTCGGACTCCCTCCTCCTGTCTCCATCGGCCGCGGCGCTACCGTCGGCGCCGCCCTCTCCGCCGTGCAGCAGCACGGGATGGGCTACGTGCTTGTGGTCGAGTTCGGCCGCCCTGTAGGCATGATGAGCGAGCGCGAGGTCCTGATGCGAATCGTCGCCCGCGATGTCAAATACCACGAAAATGTCGATAAGTACGTGTCGCACAATCCGGACACGCTGACGCTGAAGGACCCGATAGCGGTGGCGATCCAGATTCTGAACGAAGGCGGGGAGCAGAATATCCCGATTGTTGACGAGGGGGGCAAAGCCGTGGCCGTGCTGCGGACCCTCGACATCATTCACTTTCTGGCGGAGGCGTTCCCGGCGCAGGTGATGAACCTGCCGCCGCGTCCCCACCAGCTGATCCCGGAGCCGGAGGGGGCCTAGTGACCACGCTTATCAAGGAATCGGAACAGCCGGACCATCCAGAGCTCCTGGAGTTGGACCGGGTAACGATCCGATTCGCGGGCGATTCCGGCGACGGGATGCAGCTTGCCGGCACGCAGTTCACGAAGACCTCCGCCGTCGCCGGCAACGACATCAGCACCTTCCCCGACATCCCTGCCGAGATTCGAGCGCCACAGGGGTCCCTCCCCGGAGTCAGCGGCTTCCAGGTCAGCTTCTCCAGCCAGGAAATCTACACCCCCGGCGACGCACCCGACGTGCTGGTCGCGATGAACCCGGCCGCGCTCAAGACCAACATCGGTGACCTTCCGCGCGGCGGCATTCTCGTGGTCAACCAGGACGAGTTCAACGATACGAATCTCCGCAAAGCGGCGTACGCCACCAACCCGCTCGAAGATGGCAGCCTGAGCGCCTATCGCCTGTTCAAGGTGCCGATCTCGACGCTGAACGCGCGCGCGCTGAAGGACAGCGGCCTCACCGCGGTGCAGATCGACCGGTGCAAGAATATGTTCGCCCTCGGCATCATGTTCTGGCTCTACAGCCGCTCGCTCGACACGACGCTACGCTGGATCGACGAGAAGTTCGGCAAGAATCCCGGTGTCGCCGAAGCGAACAAGACCTCCGTGAAGTCGGGCTACTACTTTGGCGAGACCACGGAGATGTTCGCGACGCACTACCACGTGCCGAAGGCGAAGCAGCAGCCGGGCCTCTACCGGAACATCACCGGCAACGAAGCGACCGCCCTCGGCTTCCTGACGGCATCGAAGCTCGCCGGGTTGCAGCTCTTCTACGGCAGCTATCCGATCACGCCGGCCAGCGACGTGCTGCACGAGCTGTCGCGGTTCAAGCGCTTCGGTGTGAAGACCTTCCAGGCGGAGGACGAAATCGCGGCGGTGGGGTCGGCGATCGGCGCCGCCTTCGGTGGCTCGATGGGGCTGACCGGCACGAGCGGCCCCGGCCTGGCGCTCAAGAGCGAAGCGATCGGCCTCGCCGTGATGGTCGAGCTGCCGCTGGTGATCATGAACGTGCAGCGCGGCGGGCCAAGCACAGGGCTGCCGACGAAGACGGAACAGGCGGACCTGCTGCAGGCGATGTTCGGCCGCAACGGTGAGTCGCCGGTGCCGATCGTCGCGCCCGCGACCGCATCCGACTGCTTCAACATGGCGATCGAGGCCTGGCGAATCGCGATCAAGTACCGGACGCCCGTGATCTTCCTCTCGGACGGGTATCTCGGCATGGGCTCGGAGCCCTGGCTGATCCCGGACGTCGGCTCACTGCCGAAGATCGAGGCGAACTTCGCGCACGACCCGGCGACGTTCCAGCCATATGCGCGCGACCCGCAAACGCTGGCGCGGCCGTGGGCCGTCCCGGGCACGCCCGATCTCGAGCACCGCATCGGCGGATTAGAGAAGGCGGACATCACCGGAAACGTGAACTACGAACCGGTCAACCACAACAAGATGGTGCACCTGCGGGCGGCGAAAATCGCCGGCATCGTGCAGGATGTGCCGGACATCGAGGTGACCGGCGAGGCATCCGGCGGCCTGCTGGTGCTGGGCTGGGGCAGCACCTACGGCGTCATCACCACCGCCGTGCAGCGGGCGCGGGCGGAAGGTAAGAAGGTCTCGGGCGCGCACATCCGGCACCTGAACCCGCTGCCCGCGAACCTCGGTGACGTGCTGAAGCGGTACGACACCGTGCTGATGCCGGAGATGAATCTCGGGCAGATGCGACTGCTCCTCAGAGGGCGCTATCTCGTGGACATCATCGGGCTGAACAAGGTGTCGGGCCGCCCTTTCACCATCGCCGAGGTCGAGGACAAGATCGCAGAATTGACCGGCTAATCGAGGCAAAAAGAAATGGTAACCGCGAACCGCAACGACAGCTCCGTACAAGTGCTCTCACGAAAGGACTTCGTGTCCGATCAGGAGGTGCGCTGGTGCCCGGGCTGCGGCGACTACTCGATTCTCGCGCAGACGCAAAAGGTGATGCCCGACCTGGGAATCCCGCGCGAGAATATCGTCTTTATCTCCGGGATCGGCTGCTCCAGCCGGCTGCCGTACTACATGAACACGTATGGCTTCCACAGCATCCACGGCCGCGCGCCGACGATCGCCACCGGGCTGAAGGCGTCGCGGCCCGAGCTGAGCGTCTGGGTGGTGACGGGCGACGGCGATGCACTGAGCATCGGCGGCAACCACATCCTCCACGTCCTGCGCCGGAACGTCGACCTGCAGATCGTGCTGCACAACAACGAGATCTACGGCCTGACGAAGGGTCAGTACTCGCCGACATCGGAGCTCGGCAAGCGCACGAAGTCGTCGCCGTACGGCACCATCGACGCGCCACTCCACCCTCTTAGCGTCGCGATTGGCGCCGAGGCCACGTTTGTCGCTCGCGCCATCGACACCGATGCACACCATCTGGCGACGATGCTCGAACGCACCGCGCAGCACCGCGGGACGTCGTTCTTGGAGGTCTACCAGAACTGCAACATCTTCAACGACGGCGCCTTCGCCGGATTCGCTGCGAAGGAAGTGCGCGCCGACCGCACGATCACGCTCGAGCATGGAAAGCCGATGATCTTCGGCAAGGAGCGCGATAAGGGCTTGCGCCTGAATGGGCTGCATCTCGAGGTCGTGCAGGTCGGCGTCGATGGCGTGCCCGAGGGCGACCTCCTCGTCCATGATGAGACGCTGGAGGATCCGAGCATCGCGTTCCTGCTGAGCCGGCTCGCCTACCCCGACTATCCGGTCCCAATCGGCGTCTTCCGGGCAGTGCAGCGCCCGACCTACGACACGATGATGACGGAGCAGATCGAGCAGGCGATCGCCGCCGAAGGCCCTGGTGACCTGCGCGAGATCTTCCACGAAGGCGACACCTGGACGGTGGAGTAGCGGATTGATCTGCCCCGAGTGCAAGCATGACAACATCGAAGGCGTGGACCGCTGTGAGAACTGCGGCCAGGACCTCTTCAGCCTCGACCATCCTGACGGGCGCCAGGCCGACCGCGGGCCGAACTTCATGACCGAACCGCTGGCGGAGATTCCGGCGCAATCGCCCGTGCGCGTGTCGACGACCGATCCGGTCGGGCTCGCCGTGCGGCTGATGCAGAACGCGGACACCGACTGCCTGCTAGTGATGAAGGGCACGCAGCTCGCGGGCATCATCACGCCATGGGATATTCTGCATAAGGTGGCCGGCCCGGAGGAGGACCTGAACGCTGTGACCTGCGGCCAGATCATGACGGCCGACCCGGTGTTCCTGCGCGATAACGACGACATCGCCGTCGCGCTGAACAAGATGTCCGTTGGTGGATTCCGCCACATCCCGCTGCTGCAGGGCGGCACGCCGACGGCTGTCGTCAGCATCAAGGACCTGTTCCGGCACATCGCGTCGCACCTCGCCTAACGGCACCTACGCGTGGGGTCGTTGCGCGCCTCTGTTCTGCCAGTGTCGTAGCGCTACTCCGTACGGACGGCGTTCGCTATGATCGCTGCTCATCCACACGTCGTTCAATGATGGAGGTAGCGCGTGAAGGCCGCGGCGCTCACGGGATCCCGCTCGATGACCATGGTCGACCTGCCGGACGCCGCGCCCCAACACGGCGAAGTGCGCCTGCGGGTGGCGTACTGCGGCATCTGCGGCTCGGACATGCACGAGTTCGAGTCGGAGAACCCACCCCGCGCGATGGGGTTCATGCAGCCGGTGATGGGCCATGAGTTCAGCGGCACGATCGTCGCGGTCGGAGAGGGCGTCACGGAGTATTCCGTCGGGCAGACCGCCGTCGGCAATCCGGGTGCGGGATGCGGCGCCTGCCGGTACTGTGCCGGCGGGCGCGAGAATCTCTGCCGCTCTGGCAGCGGCGCCGGAGGCGGCATGGGCTATACGCGCGCTGGCGCCTATGCGGAGTTCATCACGATGCCGGTGCGTAGCGTGGTCGCGCTGCCGCCGGGCGCCGACCTGCGGCTTGCCGCCCTGAGCGAGCCCTTCGCGGTCGCGCGGCACGCACTGATCCAGGGCCGCTACCGGCCCGACGAGCTGCTGGTGATCGCCGGCGCCGGGCCGATCGGCTTGCTGACCATCATCGCCGCGCGGCAGATGGGCGGCGAGCGCATCGTTGTCTCCGAGCCGCTCGCCGGCCGCCGGGCAGCCGCGGTGGCCGCCGGCGCGTCGCACGTGGTCGAACCAGCACCGCTGGTCGCGACGGCGCAGTCGCTGTCGGACGGCGACGGCGCGCCAATCTCCGTCGACGCTTCGGGCTTGCCTGTCGGGATTGCGAACTGCGTCGAAGCGACGGCGCGCGGCGGCCGCATCGTGCTGGCGGGCGTGGGAGACCAGCCGTATCCGCTCGACATCATGCGCTCGATCATCAACGAATACACCTACATCGGGGTGCTTGGCTACAGCCGAGCGGAGTTCACGGAGTCGGCGCTGATGATCGCGAAGGGAGATGTCGACGTTTCCAGCGTCATCTCCGAAGTTGTGTCCGTAGAGGCGACGCCGGAAGCGTTCGCGCGCCTCTCAGACGGCCGGAACGATCTGCGGAAGATCCTCGTCTCGCCTGATGCCTGACACCCTGCGCCTCAGCTTCCGCCCGATGACCGAAGCGGACCTCGACGTGGCGTTGTACATCAAGCGTGAGGCGATGGACGCGCTCGGCGAGAGTCAAGGGATACCGCGAGAGCCGTGGCGCCCGGAGACCCCGGTGACGCTTCGCCACCTGCTCCGCACCGACGCCGAAGGGGCGTGGCTGGCACAGATCGACGGCGTACCGGTCGGCTATTCGATGGCGCTGGTACGCGGCAAGATCTGGTTCCTGTCGCAGCTCTTCGTGCAGCCGGACCAACACGCGCACGGCATCGGCGCCGAGCTGCTGCGGCGCGCGCGGCAGTACGGGCGCGACCGCGGCGCGACGGTATTCTCCGTTATCGCATCGACATCGGAGGTCGCGCACGCGCTCTACATGCGGGCGGGGATGTTCGCCACCGGCATCGCATATCACATGAGCGGGCCGCTGGAGCCGCTGCTGCGCCTGCCGGAACCGGCGGCGAACCGGAAGCGCATCGTCGATTGCAGCGGCTGGCAGGACCGGATCGCCGAGCTCGACCGCGAGGTCTTCGGCGCGGAGCGGCGCCAGGACCACGCGTTCTATCTCAGCCCGGAGCCAACGCTAGGGGAGGGTGCATCGTTCGGGCTGACGCAGGACGGTGCCTTCCTCGGGTACGCCTACGCCTTCGCCGACGGCCGCATCCTGCCGCTCGCCGCGCGCGAGCCCACGGACCAGTTGCCGCTGTTGCGGATGGCAGCCGGGTGGCTGCTCGACCAGGAGGTCAGTACCGCAAGGATGTTTGTGATCTCGCACAATACGACGCTGATGACAGCGCTTCTCGCCTCCGGTTGGCGCAGCCAGCACTGGTCGTTCTTGCTCGCGAGCGAGCGCTTCGCGAAATTCGACCGCTATCATCCGGCTGGCGGCATGCTGCTGTAGGCCGATGCGCCCGCGCCGCTCGCGGTAAGATGCGCGCATGGCTGGTGATGGTGTCGATGGAACAACGCTCCTACGCGGGACCGTGACGCGAGCGTGCGTCCGCGAACTCGAGCGCGCCTTGGGGCGCGAACGCGTGATCTCGACACCCGAAGAGCTGATCGCGTACGAATACGACGCCACGATCGAACGCGCGAGCCCGCAAGCGGTAGTCTTTCCAGAATCGACCGAACAGGTCGCGGCAGCGGTGCGGATCGCCTACCAGTTCGACGTGCCAGTGATCCCGCGCGGAGCCGGCACCGGTCTGAGCGGCGGCGCGATCGCCACCGTGGGCGGCGTCGTTGTCGCGCTGACCAGGATGAAGCGCATTCTCGAAGTCGATCCGGTCAACCGCATCGCGGTCGTCGAGCCGGGAGTGGTGAACCTCGACCTGAGCCGCGCGGTCGCACGATACGGCCTGTACTACGCGCCCGATCCCTCGAGTCAGCGCGCGTGTACGATCGGCGGCAACGTCGCCGAGAACGCCGGCGGGCCGCATTGTCTGGCATACGGCGCCACGACGAACCACGTGCTCGGCGCGGAGCTCGTGCTGGCGGACGGCGAAGTGGTGCAGATCGGCGGCCGCACGCGGGATGCCGCCGGCTACGACTTGATCGGCGCCTTCGTCGGCTCTGAAGGGACGCTGGCGATCGCCACGAAGATCATCGTGCGATTGATGCGGCTGCCGGAGTCGACACGCACGCTGCTGGCGATCTTCGACACCGTCGACGACGCGACCAACATCGTCTCATCGATCATCGGCGCTGGAATGCTGCCGTCTGCGCTCGAGATGATGGACCGCAACATCATCGCGGCCGTGGAGCCGGTGCTGCACTGCGGATTCCCGCTCGACGCCGAGGCGATCCTGCTGATCGAAGTCGATGGCCTTGACGAGAGCACCGCCGAGCAGGCGAGCGCTATTGAGTCGATCTGCCGGAAGCACGCGGCGCGCGAGGTGCGGGTTGCGGTGGAGCAGGCCGACCGCGAGCTGCTCTGGGCCGGGAGGAAGACCGCGATCGGAGCGCTCGGCCGACTGTATCCGAACTACTACGTGCTCGATGGCGTCGTCCCGCGCACGCGGCTGCCCGAGGTCCTGCGGGCGACCTACACGATTGCAGCGCGCTACGGCCTCGATGTCGCGAACGTCTTCCACGCGGGAGACGGAAATCTCCACCCAAACCTCCTCTTCGACGAGCGCGTGCCCGGCACAAAGGAACGGGTGCTGGAGGCGGGCGCGGAGATCATGCGCTCGTGCGTCGACGCAGGCGGCAGCATCACGGGCGAGCACGGCGTCGGTCTGGAGAAGCGCGACTTCATCGCCTGGATCTTCGACGAGGCCGACCTCGCGGCGATGGCCCGGCTGAAGACGGCATTCGGCGCTGGCGAGCGCTACAACCCCTGCAAGGCGTTTCCCACGCACAAGGGCTGTGGCGAGGTGACGCAGGCGCAGATCCAGCGGACATCGGCAGCGATCGGCGCCGAAATCTATGTCTAGCGCGGTCTCTCCGGCATCCACAGATCAAGTTATCGCTGAGCTTAGGCACCATGTCGAACCTGATCAGCTTCTGCAGGGCGATCTCGCACGCTTCGCCGTCGATGGGATGATGCCCGCGGTCGCAGTCGTGCCGACAACGCAAGAGCAGATTCAGTTAGTCCTAGCCAAAGCGGCTAATCTAAGCCTCGTCGTCATCCCGTCCGGAGGGACGACGCACTTCGGCGCCGGCAACGTCCCGTCACGCTACGACGTCGCACTGTCGCTCGCGCGGATGGACCGCGTGGTGGCGTACGAGCCTGCAGACCTCACCGTCACGGTGCAGGCTGGCATACGGCTCGCGGATCTCCAGACCCTGCTGCGCGCCCAAGGTCAATTCCTCCCCCTCGATCCGCCGTGCCACGCGGCCGCCACGGTCGGCGGCATGATCGCGACGAACGCGAGCGGCCCGCTGCGGCATGCGCACGGCACCGTGCGTGACTGGCTGATCGGCACACGTGTCGTGCATGCAGGCGGTGCTTCGACGAAGTCCGGGGGCCGCGTCGTGAAGAACGTGGCGGGCTACGACATGCACAAGCTCTACGTCGGCTCGCTCGGCACGCTGGGCGTGGTTACGGAGGCGACGTTCAAGCTCGCGCCACTGCCTCCCGTCCAGAAAACGGTCGCGGTCGCGTTCGATTCCGCTGGAGCAGCCTGCTTCCTGGTGCAGCGCGCGCATGACGCTGGACTGTCGATCGCGGCGGCCGAACTCCTGGCCCCGCGGACGGCGACCGCGCTACTGGGCAGCGGCCAGTGGCACGTGCTCGCACGCCTCGCGGGCGGGCGCGCCGCGATCGAGCGGAGCGCCGCTCTGCTCGACCGTATCGCCGCCGATGCCGGAGCGACCATCGACAGCGGCGTCGCCGCATCCGTGTGGGACCGCTGGGCGGCGACGTTCACTCCGGCGCGCTTGTCGATGGGACTGAGCGTGCTCCCTTCCGACGTGGCACGCGCGATCGGCGCGGCTGAGCGCCATACGGGCGACGCCGTCTCCCATCTGTCGGCGACGGCGACCGCCGGCCTGATTCGCGTCATCACGGATGCCGATAGCCCGGCGACGGCGTCGGCGATGATTTCGGGCATGCGCGCGATCGCGGGAGAGTGCGGCGGCACGATGATCGTTGATGCGGCGCCCGCGGACGCCAAGCAGGGCATCGATGTCTTCGGGGCGCCTCGCTCGGACATCGCGATCATGCGGCGGCTGAAGCAGGAATTCGACCCGACTGGCGTGCTCTCGCCCGGCCGATTCGTAGGAGGGCTCTGAGGTGGCGCCCACCGAACATCAACATGCGTTTCAGACGACACCGGCGCTGGCCGAGGACATTGCCCGCTGTGTGCATTGCGGTTTCTGTCTGCCAGCCTGCCCCACGTACTTGCAACTCGGCACCGAAACCGACTCACCTCGCGGTCGCATCGCGCTGATCGACGCACTGGCGTCTGGCCGCGCGCAACCAACACCGCCGCTACTGGAACATCTCGACCTCTGCCTGCAATGCCGGGCGTGCGAGACGGCGTGCCCCTCTGGCGTCGCGTTCGGGCGCATCATGGAGACGGCGCGCGCGGGCGTATTGGCCGGTCCGCGGCGGCCCACCGGCTGGCGCGTCCGCGCGGCGGTCCTGCGCGCGCTGCTGCCGCATCGCCGCCGGTTGCAGGCGCTATTTGCCGCTGGCCGCCTGTACCAGCGCTCGGGGCTGCAACGGCTCGTCCGAGGTTCGGGGATGCTCCGGCGCGCGGCGCCGGCTCTGGCGAGCGCCGACGCATCGCTACCCGTGCTGCCTCGCTCTGGCTTCGCGCTTCCGGCACAACCGGTGCTGACAGCGACCGTAGCGCTCCTCACGGGCTGCGTGATGCCGCACCTCTATCCTCGCACACACGAGGCGACGGTGCGGGTGCTGAACCGGCTGGGCTACCGCGTCGTCATCCCCGCGGAGCAGACCTGCTGCGGCGCGCTCAGCATGCACGCCGGAGACCGCTCGTTCGCGCAGGAACTCGCCCGCCGCAACATCGCTGCGTTCGAAGCCGCCGGCGTGCAAGCGGTGATCGTCGACGCCGCCGGATGCGGGTCCACGATGAAGGAGTACGGCGAGTTGCTCGATGACGATCCGGCGTACCGCGAGCGCGCCGTGCGTCTTGCCGCCCGCACCAAAGACGTGCTCGAGTTTGTCGCGGAGCACGATCTGGGCGCGCCCGGAGAATTGCGACGAGTCGTGACGTACCAGGACTCCTGCCACCTCGTGCACGCACAGAAGCTGACGCAGGCGCCACGAGCGATCCTGCGGGCGATACCCGGGCTCGAATTGCGGGAGCTATCGGCACCCGACCGGTGCTGTGGCAGCGCGGGCATCTACAGCTTCGTCCAGGGCGCCATGTCGCAGCGGCTGCTGTCGGAGAAGATGGACGACGTCTGCGCTACCGGCGCGCTGACGGTTGCGACCGCGAATCCTGGCTGCGTGACGCAACTGGAATGGGGCTTTCGCCAACGGGGCATGCGCGGCGACGTCGTGCATGTGATCGAGCTGCTGGACGAGGCAATGCGCGTCGGAGCCGGTGCTGCCGTCGGCAGCGGCTGAGCGGGCGCCGCGCGGGTCCCTAGCGCAGGCGTTCGCGCACGAGATCGGCGAGCGATGTCTCCGGCCGCGGGCCGATGTGGCTGATCACTTCCGCCGCCGCGATAGAGGCGATGCGGCCGCAGGCGACAGGATCCATTCCCTGCGTATACCCGTAGAGGTATCCCGCGGCGTAGAGGTCACCTGCGCCGGTGGTGTCGACGACGCGCTCGACCGGTTCCGCCCCAACGACGTACAACTCGCCACCTGAGACGATGATCGAGCCCTGCGCGCCCCGGGTGAGCGCGGCGGTCTCGCACACGGCGCGCACGCGCTCCAGCGCTTCATCGAAGCTACATTCGTACAGGGAAGTCATCTCGGCTTCGTTGGCGAAGAGGATGTCGATGTGGTGCTCAACGAGGTCCACGAACTCGGCTCGATGGCGCTCGACGCAGAACGGGTCGGACAGCGTAAGCGACACCTTCCGTCCCGCGTCGCGAGCCATACGCGCCGCTTTCAGGAATGCCTCTTTCGCTGGTGGCGGATCCCAGAGATAGCCTTCCAGGTAGAGCACGCTGGCGCTCTCGACGAGAGCGGCGTTGATGTCGCCCGGCCCGAGCTCGGCGCCGGCGCCGAGGTACGTCTGCATCGTGCGTTCGGCGTCTGGCGTGACGAAGATCAGGCAGCGGCCCGTCGCCGCACCGTCCTCGACCGGGGGCACGTCGAAGGCGACGCCAGCCGCGCGGATGTCGTGCTGAAACACCTTCCCCAACTGGTCGCCACTCACCTTGCCGATGTACGCGGCGCGGCCACCGAGCGAGGCGACGCCGGCGATCGTGTTCGCCGCGGATCCTCCGGAGCTCTCGACGGCGGGCGGCATCGCGGCGTAGAGGCTGTCCGCGCGCCTGCCATCGATCAGCGTCATGGCGCCCCGCACGAGTTCCTGTTCTGCGAGAAAGGTCTCGTCGGCGTGGACGATGACGTCGACCATCGCGTTGCCGATCGCGACGACGTCGAACCTGGTTTCCGTCACGCCACACTCCTTGCACGCCGACTGCATCAGCCGAGATGAGATACCGCTTGCATGGCGGGCTGTCAATCACCGGCGGTAACGCCCGCGGCGAGCGATATCTGGCGTCGTGTTACGATCTCCGCATGATGAACGCGTCTGCCCGTTTGCGCGCGCGCCGCAGACTCGCTCTCTACGCGTGGTTGATCCTAACGGCGGGGGTGCTCGCTGGTTGCGCAAGCTCAGGCTCCGGCACGGGAGTTGGTTCGCCTTCATCTGGCAGCCGAGGGGCGGTGGCCACGACCGGGGCGGCTGCGCCCGCGTGTTCGCCGCCCTACCCGATCGGCGCCATAACCGAACAGTCCGTGTTCTGCGCCGATCCGGCGGGCATGCAGGCTGCGCGCGTCATCCGCATCGTCGACGGCGACACCCTGCACGTCGACCTCGGCGGCAAGGACCAGACGGTGCGGCTGTACGGCATCAACGCCACGGAGGTCGGGCAGCCCTGCTCGGCGGAAGCGACCCGCCGCCTGACCGCGCTCGCTGGCGCCGAGGTGCGCTTGTTGCCGGACGCGCGGGATAAGGACAAGTACCAGCGGTTGCTACGTTATGTCTATTCGCCGGCGGGACTCAGCATCGATGCGGAGCTGGTGGATGAAGGGCTGGCCCATGCCTGGCGCAGCGACGGCAACCTGCGCTTCGCGATCATCGGCCTCGAAACGCGGGCCTCGGGCGCGCATCGCGGTTGTCTCTGGCCCTGAGCACACAAGCGCCGTCGTGTGACAGAGCCAATGAACACTGTTACCATCTGGCAACGTCCAGTGGAATCGCAAGGAGCTGACCCGTGCGCAAGTGTCTTCTATTCTTGGTGCCGTTCGCGCTCGCCGCGTCGATCGGCGCCGTCGCGTGTGGCGGCGGTGGCAGCAAGAAGACGGCCACGATCGGCGATACGACGATCCGGACCGACAACAAGCTTCCGGCGGACTTCCCGAGCGATTTCCCCGTCTACAGCGGGGCAGACTTCAAGGGCGCACTGAGCAGCACTCAGCAGGGCGAGACCGGCTACGCCGCGACGTGGGAGACCGGCGACGCCATCGATAAGGTGAAGTCGTACTACGGCGACCAACTCGGCGGAGGGAGCGACTGGACGAAAGATAGCGCCACAGACACGGGCAACGGCGCGTTCTACTCGTTCCACAAGAAGAGCGACGCCAAGAAGATGGGCCTGCTGACCATCACGAAGACCAACGACAAGACCAGTTTCGTCGTGTTCATTGGCACGAGCCCGACGGCGGGGTCGAGCGCTAGCTCGAGCTCCGGCTCGTCTTCCTCCAGTTCCAGTTCATCGTCGTCGAGCTCCAGCGCGTCGTCGCCGGACGTCACCTCGAATTCCGACGGCAGCTCCAGCTTAGGCGCCACTAGCTCGGCCGCGGCGACGCTCCCCGACGAGGCGAAGCTCAACGACGACTTCCCAAAGGACCGAGTGCCGTTTCCGTCCGGCACGCGCGTGACTAGCGCGACATCGGCCTCGGCCGGCGGCACGAAGAATGCCTTCGTCGAGGTGTACGTCAAGGACACGCCCGCAAACGTCTCCAGCTACTTCAAGAATGCGTTACCCAGGCACGGCTGGACGAGCTCGGTCACGTCGGAATCAGGCGGGACCTCCTTCCTCGAGTACTCAGGCGCTACAGGAAGCTCGGACGCCGTCGCGATTACCGTCGAGCAGTCGGACACGCCCGGCTACGCGAAGGCGACGATCACGGTGTCCGTCGCCGGCACGTAACCCGCGCGGCCCGGCGTCGCCTCCTCCGATCGCCAGTCCCGGTGAAGGAGTAGCGGCATGATTTCCGTGGAAGAGGCGCTCGAGCGCATCCTCTCGCACGTCAGCCTGCTCCCGCCGGAAGAGCGCGCGATCCTCGATGCGCTCGGCCAGGTCCTCGCCGAAGATGTGATCTCCGGCGTCGACATCCCGCCGCTGGACAACACGGCGATGGATGGCTACGCCGTCATCGCGCGCGACACCACCGACGCCTCCGAAGGGGCGCCGGTGACGCTGCGGGTGGTGGGCGAGCTTGCCGCCGGGTATCTCTTCGACGGCGCGGTCGAGCGGGGCACGGCAGTCCGCATCATGACCGGCGCGCCGATGCCAGCCGGCGCTGACGCGGTCGTTCCGTTCGAAGAGACGGACGAGCCGGCGGGGCGCCAGTTCGGCTCGTTCGCGAAGCCACGCGAGCTGGTCGGTGTCCTCAAGGCCGCGGAGCCGGGGGCAAACATCCGGCGCGCCGCCGAGGATGTGCGCCGCGGGCAGGTGATCCTTCCCGCCGGTTCGGTGCTGCACGCGGCACAAGTCGGCGTCCTCGCATCGATCGGCGCCGCCTCCGTCCGCGTGCACAGGCGGCCGGTGGTGGCGATCCTCTCCACCGGCGACGAGGTGCGCGAGCCGGGGACACCACTCGGGCCGGGGCAGATCTACGACAGCAACGCCTACAGCATCTCGGCCATGGTGCTGGCGAATGGCGGCATCCCGAGGCGGCTTGGCATCGCCAGGGACACGGTAGAAGCGCTCAAGGCCAAACTCACCGAAGGGCTCGACGCCGACATGCTGGTCACGTCGGCGGGGGTCTCACGCGGCGACTACGACGTGGTCAAGGACGTGCTCGCCAGCGAGGGAGAGGTCGACTTCTGGACCGTGCGCATGCGGCCCGGAAAGCCGCTCGCCTTCGGCGCCTTCCCTTCCGGCGGAAGGCGTGTGCCGCACATCGGCCTGCCCGGCAACCCCGTCAGCTCGATGGTCTCGTTCGAGCTGTTCGGCCGCCCGGCCATCTACAAGATGCTCGGCCGCAACGACTGGCAGCGTCCAACCGTGCGGGCGGTGGCGGAAGAGCCGATCGCGAACACCGACGCCCGCCGCGTCTTCGCGCGCGCCATCGTCACCCAGCGGGACGGGCGGTATTATGCCGCGCTGACCGGGCCGCAGGGCTCCGGCATCCTCACGTCGATGGCGCAGGCGAACGCGCTCGCCATCGTGCCTGAGGACGTCCCGGGCGTCGCTGCGGGCGATGAAGTGGCGTGCATGCTGCTGGATTGAGCAGCCGTGGCTATGGTTTCTTGGCAGGCGGGTGTACACTCTGACTCCCGGAGAGTCGGATTAGGAGGTGCCCCGTGGCCACATACATTCTGCTGAGCACGCTGACAGACGAGGGCCGGAAGACACTCAAGGAACGCCCTGAGCGCCTCCAGGAAGTGAACCGCGAGATCGAGGCGATGGGCGCGCGCGTCACGCATCAGTTCGCGGTGCTGGGCAGCTACGACTTCGTGAACATCATGGAGGCGCCCGACAACGAGACGGTCGCGCGCATCTCGGTCGAATTGGGCGCGCGCGGCACTGTGCAACTGACGACGCTGCCAGCGATCGCCGTCGACGAATTCACGAAGATGCTCAAGGGACGCAGCGCATAGGGGAACCACCATGGCGGCGTATGTGGTCCTGACGAAACTCCGTCCAGCGGCGCGCCAGACGATCGATGAGCGTCCGGAGCGGCTCGCCGAGATCAACGCGCAGGTGAAGAAACTGGGTGGATCGATCACGCTGCAATACGCCGTGCTGGGCGAATACGACTTCGTTTCGTTCGTCGAGGCCGCCGATAACGCCGCGATCGCCCGCATCGGCGCAGAGATCAGCGGGCTAGGCACGCTGAAGATGCGCACCTTCCCGGCGATCGAGATGGACCGCTTCGCGACGCTGCTGAAGATGCAGCCGTACCGCACCGAGCCTCACGTGTGGCAGACGTCGCTGTGGGCGCGCGCGCTGCGGCGGGCGGGGCGGCACTGGGTGTCGACGCGCTACGTCCGGCAATACTGCCAGCCGTTCGAGATCGAGGGCAACGAACACCTCCGGCGGCACAAGGGCGGCGCGATCATCATCGCGAACCATAGCTCGCACTTCGACACGCCCGTCGTGCTGACGGCGTTGCCGGCGCGCATTCGCGAGAAGACGCTGGTGGCCGCCGCGGCGGACAAGTTTTACGGTAGCCGCAAGAAGCGCACGTGGTGGTACTCGCTCTTTCACGGCACGTTCCCGGTGCATCGCGGTGGGGGTACCCGGCAGCTCGAGTATCCGGTGTCGCTGCTCCGGCGCGGTTGGTCCGTGCTGATCTATCCGGAGGGCGGGCGGTCGAAGGGACCGGTGCAGAAGTTCAAGCATGGCGTGGCGATCATGGCGATGCAAGCGAAGGTGCCGGTGATCCCGATCTACATCGAAGGCCTGCGCGACGTAATGCCAAAGGGTCAGCGCGAGCCGCGGCCCGCCGCTGTCAGCGCCCGCATCGGCGCGCCCGTGTCGCTCGACGGCGTGCCGTCCGTCCCGGAAGCGACGACCATGCTCGAGAACGCGATGCGCGAGCTGGCAGGACTCCCCCCGCACCGTGCGCACCCGCAGACCGCACCCGCGGCGGAGCCGGCGATGTCACCCGCCGGCGGGTGACCTACGGTCCGCGGGCAGTGATTTCAACGGCCACCTTGGGTGCATGTCGCGCCGTCCTGTTGCGGCTGACCGGCCCAGACCGATGACCCGACGCTACAATCTGCCCACGTAGTTGAGTGTGCGACCCGCCTCTCTTCCGAGCTTCCTGCGAATCCAACGCCCACCGGCGCGCTACTCTTCTTCGGAGGAGCGCGCGCCCATGCCTATCGTCCGCGTCCGCGGCATCGATCTGTACTACGAGGAGCACGGCGCAGGCCCGCATCTCGTCTTCGCGCATGGGCTGATGGGCAGCGTCGCGCTGACACCGAGCTTCGGTGAGCGCATCGAGGACATTGCCGCAGCCGGCGTGCATGTGGTGGCGTACGACGCGCGCGGACACGGGCGGTCGGGCTACACGACGCGACGCAACGACTACAGCTGGCGCTCGCTGGCCGACGACATGCGCGGCCTGATCCTGGCGCTCGGTCTGCAGCCCGCGGCGGTGTTCGGCGGCTCGCTCGGCGCAGCGACCGCGCTGATGCTCGCGCTCGAACATCCAGAGGTCGTCAGCAGGCTGATCCTGCGCGCGCCGCCGCCATTCGGTGACGACCTGAAGCCCGTGCGGGGCAGGTTTGCCGCCATCGCAATGCTCTACCGATCGCTCGGGTCCGACCTCACGGCGCGGCTCATCACGTCGCTGCCGGAGC
>JBBRPY010000030.1:0-38493 GCA_038227375.1 Dehalococcoidia bacterium | reverse complement strand
TCACGTCCGTTTGCGCCGTGGTCGTGGCGCGCGTCACGGGCCGCTTTCTGCTCGCCGCGGTCGCGGCAGCCGCGGTGATCCTCTACCTGCACGGCGCGGTGTATCTCAACTACACGAGCGACGACGCGTACATCTCCTATCGGTACGCACAGCATCTTGCTGACGGCATGGGGCTCGTCTGGAACCCCGGCGTGCATGTCGAGGGCTACTCGAATTTTCTCTGGGTGATCGTCCTTGCCCTTGCGCACACCGCCGGCGGCGACATCGCGTTCTCGGGAAGGTGGCTCGGATTCGCCGCCGCCGCGGCTGCCGCCGGCGCGACCTACCTGCTCGTCGAGGCGCTGGTGGAGCGCAAAGACGCTGCGAGCTACGCCGGGCTCGCGGCGGCGCTGGCGCTCGCTGCGTCCGGTCCGTTCGCGCTGTGGTCGTACGCCGGCCTCGAGACGCCGCTCTTCGCGCTGCTGGCCGCAATCGCCGCAATGCTTCACGTCCGCGAACAGCAGGGCACGCGGTTCCCAGCGTCGGGGGTGGTATGGGCGCTGCTCTTCCTGACGCGCCCGGATGGCATCGTCCTCTTCGGGGTCTCGGCGTTCTTCAAAGCCAGCGAACTCATCCTCGCGATGGACACCGAGCGCGGTGCGGATGGCAGAGGGGATCAGCACGCATCACCCCGCGCGCTGGCCCTCTGGCTCGGCGGGTTCGCGCTGATCTTCGTGCCGTACTTTATCTGGCGGTACGCGACGTACGGCTGGCTCTTCCCGAACTCCTACTATGCCAAGGTCGGGAGCGGCGCCGACCAGTATCAGCGCGGCGCGCGCTACCTCTTCGATTTCGCGCAGCAATATGCGGGGTGGCTGATCCTGCTTGCGGCGCCAGCGCTGCTGCTGCGCGGGCTGCGGCGTCTCGGCGCGCTCTACGTCCTCGCGCTGCTAGGAGTCTGGGCGGCGTACGTCGTGGTCGTCGGCGGCGATAGCCTGCTGCGCTTCCGGTTCTTCGCCGAAGTGCTGGCCCTCTTCTACGCCCTCATCGCCGCGTCGCTAGCGGTCATCCTCGCCGCGGTCCGCATCGACCGCAGCCGCGCACCGCTGCTGCGCGCAGCCGCGGCGATTGTCGCCGGCGCCGGGCTGATCGCCTTCACGCTGCAGTCGACGCCAAGCGATCCCTTCTTCAACGCCATTCCCGCAGAAGGGGAAGCGGTCAGCGATCGCGTCGAGATCGGCAAGTGGCTGCGCGAGCACGCGCCGCAGGACACCGTTATCGCCGTGCTGGCCGCAGGCGCGATCCCGTACGAATCGCGTCTCACGACCATCGACATGCTCGGCCTGAACGACGAGCACATCGCCCACCGCTCGATCCAGGTGGGCGGCGGCGCCGCGGGCCACGAGAAATTCGATGCGGAGTACGTCCTGGGCCTCCGCCCGGACGCGATCATCCTCTTCGATGGCCTGCAGTCGGCCCCAGCGCCACGCCAGCAGTACGATCGGCTCCTCATCGCAATCACGCCCGCTGCGGCAGAACTGGTGAGCAACCCCCGGCTCTGGACCGCCTACGAGCCCCGTGCCGTAGCGATCGGCGACCGCTGGTTCAGCGCGCTCGTGCGCCGCGACTCCCCCCTCATCACACGCACTGAGCCGGCGACGTAGCGATCTCCCCGGTGGACACGGGTAGTATTCGTACACGCGAGATGCGCCCGTACCCCATCATCAGCGCGACGCGCCGATGTGGCGCAGTTACGTCGGACGCCCGCACGGCGACTCAGGTCGAGTTGGCGCGGACGTGTTGCACAGACAGAGGATGCACGGCGTGAGGGATCGTTTCCGGCGGTCGAACGAGTGGAAGTTCTTCAGCGTGCTGCCCCGCGCCGACTCGCCTCTCGCCGCCTTTTGGTGGACGCTCATCCTGCTGCGCGGCGTGCTGCCCGCACTCTTTGCGATCGCCATCGGCGTGCTGGTCGGCGCCGTGAAACACGGCGATTCGCTCGCGCTCCCGCTCACTGCCGCCGGGGTCGTCTTCGTCACGCTGCAGGTGCTGACGCCGCTGCACGTCGCCGTGAGTGCGAACCTCGGTAGCAAGACGGCCGCCTGGCTGTACGATCGCCTCACGCAGGCGTGCCTGACGCCGCCCGGCATGGCGCACCTCGAACGGCCCGAGCTCACCGACGACCTGACGATGGCACGCGACTTCGATCTCGGCATTTCCGGCCCGCCGCTGTCGATCAGCATGGACTTCATCGCCGTCGGGCTCGTGGAGCTGGCCGGCGGGCTCGCCGCCGCCGCCGTGCTCGCGCGCTATCACTGGTGGGCGCCGCTGCTCGTCGGTGGCGCCTGGGCATCGACCCACGTGCTGCTGCGCGAGAGCTCCGTCTGGCAAGACCGCAACACCACCGAGGTGATGGAGGCGCAGCGCCACGCCGACTACGCCTACCGGCTCGCGGTCGATCCGCCAGCGGCGAAGGAGATCCGCCTGTTCGGCCTATCGGGTTGGACAATCGAGCGGTTCACGGCGCGGCGGCGAAGGCTCCTCGACCTACAGTGGCACGCCACCCGCCTCCGCGAACGGCCTGTCATCTGGTGCCTCGCGCTGATCGTCGCCGCGAACGGCATCGTCTTCTGGGCGATCGCGCGCGACGCCTCGGCCGGCAGCCTCGGCCTCGGCGCCGCCGTCGTCTTCGCGCAGACCGCCGTCGGCACGAGCGCGCTCGCGGTCGGCGGCTTCAGTTGGGCGCTGTCGAGCGCCTCCCAGCCAGTCGCGGCCGTCCTCCGGCTAGAGGGCGCAATGCGCCCCGTCGGCGCGCTGACGCCAGGCAGCGGAGACGCCGCCGGTCTTCCCGCCCGCGACATCTCCTTTCGCGGCGTGCGGTTCGCGTACGAGGCGAGCGCCGTGCCGGTGCTCGACGGATTCGATCTGACGATTCCCGCCGGCTCGTCGCTGGCGATCGTCGGCCGCAACGGCGCGGGGAAGACGACGCTCGCGAAGCTCATCTGCCGCCTCTATGACCCACAGTCCGGCACGATCGAGGTCGATGGCGTCGACATCCGCACGCTCGATCTCACAGCGTGGCGGCAACGGCTGACGGCGGTGTTCCAGGACTTCATCCGCTACGAACTGCCGCTGCGGGACAACGTGGCGCCCCTCGGCGCGCCGAGCGCCGCGATCGTGCGCGCGCTCGTAGAAGCCGGCGCCAGCGGTCTGGCGGAGTTGGACACGGTGCTGTCGCGGGCGTATCCGGGAGGCGTAGAGCTCTCTGGCGGTCAGTGGCAGCGGGTGGCGCTGGCGCGCGCGTTGTGCGCGGTGGAACTCGGCGCCGGCATCGTGCTGCTCGACGAGCCGACGGCTCAGCTTGATGTGCGCGGCGAAGCCGAAATCTTCGACCGCATCCTCGCCGCCACGCGGTCCTGCACGACGATCTTGATCTCGCATCGCTTCTCCACCGTGCGCCATGCCGACCGCATCTGCGTGCTCGAAGCGGGGCGCGTCGTCGAGCTCGGCTCGCACGACGAGCTAGTGGCGCTGGACGGCCGCTACCGGACGATGTTCGACCTGCAGGCGTCACGGTTCGGAGAGGAGGAGACCGATGACCTCGCCGTCTGATCTCCCTCCGTCCCTGAATTCGCTCTGGCGGTCGCTGAAGCTCGGCTACCGCGCGGAGCCGCGGCTGCTCGTCGTTTCGTTCGTGATGACCGTCGCCGCCGCCCTGCCCGACGCGCTCTTCGCGCTCTGGCTGAAGCTGCTCGCCACCGGCGTGCAGGACCACTCGCGCGATCGCGTGCTTGTCGCCGCGCTGGGCCTCGGCGGCTCGGCGGCGGCGGGCTGGTTCCTGAAAATCACGGGCGACCGCATGCAGCGGCGCTTCCGCGACCGCGCGACGGTGACGATCGAGGCGCACGTCGCCCGGCTGCAGGCGTCGGTCGTCAGCGTCGAGCACCATGAGCGTCCGGAGTATCTCGACCGCCTCTCCGTCCTCCGCGACCAGGTCTTCGCGCTGAACCACCTCTACATGTCGATCTTCGGCATCGCCGGCTGGATGCTCCGCCTCGGCGTGACGATCGCTCTGCTCGTGTCGATCCATCCGGCGCTCGCCGCGCTGGCGCTGTTCGCCATCCCGACGGTCGTGGTGTCGTCGTGGCGCTCCGGCGCCGAGCGGGTGGTGGAAGAGCGGGGCGCGCCGCACAACCGCCTCGCCCGCCATCTCTTCACGCTCGCGACGACGGCACCCCCTGGCAAGGAAGTCCGCGTCGCCGGCGTCGGTCCCCGCCTCGCGCGCGACCGCCGCGCCGCCTGGGACCGCTGGTACGGCCCGGTCGCCGGCGCGCGATGGACGACGGCGTTCGCCCAGGCCGGCGCCTGGGCGATCTTCGGCGCCGCATTCGTCGGCGCGATCGTCTTCGTAGCGTCGGGGTTGGAGGCGCCGGTGGGCGATGTGCTGCTCGTGCTGGCCGCCGGCAGCCGCCTCTCACAGTACCTGGGCGCGACCGTCGGTGAAGTGGGCTTCTTGCGCGGGATCTGGCTCGACTCCGCGCGCCGCCTCGCCTGGCTGGAGGATTATGCCGCCGCCCAGCACGAGCGGGCCGACGAGCCCGCGCCCGAGCGCATCGACCGTGGCATCCGGTTCGAGGGCGTCTCGTTCCGCTACCCGGGCACGGAGAAGCTCGTCCTCCAGGACGTGTCGCTCGACCTGCCGGCGGGGGCAGTCGTCGCCATCGTCGGCGAAAACGGCGCTGGCAAGACCACGCTCGTGAAGCTGCTCTGCCGCTTCTACGAGCCCACCTCCGGCCACATTTCGGTCGACGGCGCCGACATCTCGCGCATGCCCGCCGAGGAGTGGCGGTCGCGCATCGCGGGAGCATTCCAGGACTTCTTTCGCTTCGAATTCGCCGCGCGCCACACCGTCGGGCTCGGCGACGTCGGCCGCCTCGACGATCGGCCCGCCGTCACCACCGCGGTCGATCGCGCCGGCGCGCACGACGTCGTCGAGCGGCTGACACACGGGCTCGACACGCAGCTCGGCCCGACCTGGCATGAGGGCGTCGATGTGTCCTTCGGCCAGTGGCAGAAGCTCGCGCTGTCGCGCGGCTTCATGCGCGATCACCCGCTCGTGCTCGTGCTCGACGAGCCGACGGCGGCGCTCGACGCCGAAACGGAACATGCGCTGTTCGAACGCTACGCCGCCGCCGCGCGTGGGGAGGACGGCGAGAGCCGCGGGCGCGTCACGATCCTCGTCTCGCACCGCTTCTCGACGGTGCGCATGGCCGACCTCATCGTCGTGCTGGACGGCGCGCACGTCGTCGAGGTGGGCGCGCACGAAGACCTCCTCGCGCGCAAGGGCCCCTACGCAGAGCTCTACGGCATCCAGGCCGCCGCGTACCGGTAGGATGGCACGGGCCGTCCCTCAAAATTTGCTGCGTCCCATTGGTGATGGCTATCGATCACATGTATAGTGCCCCGACGATTCGTCCCCGCGGCTTGAGGCTACGATGGCATGCCCTGCGCCTGTCATCGAGGAGACGGACGATGCACAACCCCGCGCTGCGATGGACCGCCACGCTCAGCACCATCCTGATGCTCGCGCTCGCGTTCGTCATCCCACAGCTCGCTTCGCTGGGACGCACCGCCGGTGCGGTGACGCTCCCCACGAGCGGGTTCTACGTGGCCGTCGACTGCGACCCGGCGGTGGCCGGCATTCAGTCGCAGTGCACGTTGCCCGCATACCCGGGGACGACCACGCTCTCGGCAAGCATTGTTTTGGTGAACGCGAGCGGCGTGGACAGCCGCGTCGCCGTGTTCAGCTTCAACCTCTACAACCCGGACGCCGGCATCCTCGCCCCGCACACGCCGGTCTTCAACGCTGCGGCGTTCCCTCAGGGCAATTGGAGCTGTGCATCGCCACCGCCACTCGCGAACGACGGCAGCGGCGCCATCGGCACGTCGACGTCGTTCCTCAATTGCTTTGACCAGGGTGGTGGTGCTGGGCAGGCGCTGCCGAACGGGGCGATGCTGGTGCTGGGGACGATCTCCTACGACGTGGCGCACGATGGCATCGACCAGTTGGCGCTCTCCAACGTCGATGTCTCCGACGAGAACAGCGCATCGTTCGTGAAGTGCGATCCGTCGATGGCGCCGCCGGTTTCGCCGATCGGACTCGTCAGCGGACCATGCTTCGATGCGCATGTCCAGATCGGCGTATCAGACGCGACGCCGACGATCACGCCGACGCCGACGCTCACGCCCACGATCACCGTCACACCGTCGCGGACGCCAACGTTGACACTGACGCCTTCACTGACGCCCACGCCCACGCTGACGCCTACACCTACGTTGACACCGACACTGACACCGACGCCCACGATCACGCCGACGCCGGAGCCCATCTGCACCGGCGGACCATGCGCCACACCCGTGGGCGTGCCGACGGGTGCGGTCAGCGACGTGTTGCTTCTGAATGTCGCGACGTGTATCGCATTGCATCACGGCTTCGGCATTGTGCCACCCCCTGACGGATCTATATCGGACTGCTTAACTCTGGGGATACAGGAAGACCCCATCGCGGGTAACATGCAGCACCTCGTCGCTTGCCTTCGGGGTCGTTCAACCCCGTCCGGCACCGCTTGCCTGCGCAGGAGCCCGGGAAATCCGCTGACCGTGGTGTCGGCCGACTTCAAGCAGATCGACCGCGATCGAGATCAAGTCCATGCCGGACAAGTGCTGTACGTGATTGGATTCGTGACGGCTGACTATCCCGTGGTGTTCACGACCGACAAGGGTAAGATATTGGTAGGCGGCCGCCCGGAGACACAACAATGGGGCTGCTTCAACGGTACGCCGCAGTTTCTGAGCGGCGTTTTCGTGGACGGCGATCCTGACTGCGACGCCAAGGCGGCGACTCCACCCGATCACGTGGTGGTTGCGGGAGTTTACATTGACGAGAACACGCCGCGAGGGATCGGCCACGTAACCGTGACTCAGGGGGCAACCACGATCACCAAGGAGTTCACCGTCGTCGGCCCACCCGTGTCGATGTCGTTCGAGACGCTGGGCGGTAAGGGGTCTATCGAGACGGGAGCCACACTGTTCGACTACAACGTGCCGCACGAGCCGTTGCCGACGGACTGTGTCGAGCGCGACCCCGATGCAGTGCTCCAGGCGGGCCTCTCTGACCGGCCGGAGCAAGCCATCGTGCTGGTGAAGGCCCTCGATAGCGATGGGAATGAGGTCGTCGGCGCCGAGCTCTGGTGGCACGACCCGTTTTATTCCGTGGGCGGGCGTGTCGCCCCGCGCGAGGGTGGCGTGGCGGCGGGCTTCACCCCGACGTTCGATCTTGGTGCGCTTGGTATTGGTTTCCCCCAGATTGTCTGCGGGCGCGACACCGTCGGTACGATCACCGAGAACGTGACCTTTGAGACAAACTTCGTGGATCAACTGGCGAGTGCGACCTACCACGGCACCTATGCGATCGACGTGATCGCGCCGGGCAGCGAAACGGCAACGCCGACGCCATCGCCGACGAACACGGCGACCGCCACAGCGACGGATACGCCGACGCCGACCGCAACCAGCACGCCCACGGCGACCGCCACGAATACGCCGACGGCGGCGCCGACATTCACCGCGACCAACACACCGACGCCCGTGCGACCAACGAAGATCGTGCCGATCATCGTGGCCTTGCGGGACAAGACCTGTGCGCGGTTCGGAGACCATAGCGCTCCCTGCCGCATACTCAATCGCCTGCTGACGCGATTGCAGGCGCGGGCGCGGTGACACTGCCCACGCGACTCTAGAGCGCGCGGCGCCTGATGCATCGAGTTAAACCGCTCCCACCGCCATGAACGATCCTGCGGCTGCCGCTTGTTCGCCCGCGGCATCGAATCTACACTGGCGGACGGAACGAGGGAGTGTGGGCGCGGAATTTGGTATCGATCTGGACGAGATCCGGCGCGTCATCGACGCCGCCGACGTGCTCGTCATCCGGCTCTCCGTCACCGACCGCCGCTTGCTGGTCGACACCCGCACGAACGACCAGCACGGCCCGCTGATCAAGGTCGTCCCGCCCGCCGCCTCGGCTGAAGAGCGCTTTCGCAGCCTTAAAATGATGCGCCCGCGCTTCCGGGTGCCGGAGCGCATCATGACCTTCCAATGGCCGCGGCACGCGCGCTCGTTGCGGGAAGCCGGCGTCTGGGAGCACCTCGCCCACCGCCTCGTCGCGCTCGGATTCTCGGAGACCGCGGCGCAGTGCGATGAGGCGTACCAGGAGCTGATCCAGGAGGAGCGGCGCGTCGAGATCGCGGCGATCAGAGGCGGAGAAGGCTTTCAGACGCTATGGGCGAACGGGCAGGCGCATGACTGAGCCGCGGATCATCGACCTGCGTTCCGATACCGTGACGCTGCCGTCGGAGGCGATGCGGCGTGCGATCGCGGAAGCGCCGCTGGGCGACGATGTCTACGGCGAGGACCCGTCGGTCCGGCGTCTGGAGGCGATGGCGGCCGAGCGGACCGGCAAGGAAGCGGCACTCCTTGTACCCAGCGGCACGATGAGCAATCTGGTCGCGATCATGTCGCACTGCGCGCGCGGCGACGAGGCGATCACCGGCAGCGAGTCGCACATCCTGCACTATGAGGTCGCCGGCGCCGCCGGTGTGGCCGGCGTCCAGTTGCGCCCCGTGACGAACGACGGGCGCGGACGCATCGACCCCACGCAGGTCGAGGCGACGATCCGTGGCGAAAACGTCCACGTCCCGGCGACCACGCTGCTGTGCATCGAGAACACCCACAACCGCTGCGGCGGCGCGGCCATCCCGCTCGAGGAGATCGAGGCGCTCGCCGCGGTCGCGCACCGGCACGGTGTGCGGGTACATATCGACGGCGCGCGGATCTTCAACGCCGCCGTCGCGCTCGATGTCAGCGTCGCCGCGCTGACGGCCTCGGCCGATTCTGTCGGATTCTGTCTGTCGAAGGGCCTCGGCGCGCCGATCGGCTCGGTGCTCTGCGGGTCCGCGGAGTTCATCGCCCGCGCGCGCAAGATGCGGAAGATGGTGGGCGGCGGCATGCGGCAGGCCGGTGTCATCGCCGCCGCCGGCATCTACGCGCTCGAACACATGGTGGACCGTCTGGCCGACGACCACGAGCACGCGAAGGCGCTGGCCCGCGGCCTCTGCAAGCTGCCGATGGTGGACCTTGACCCGGACGGCATCGACACGAACATCGTGATCGTCGGCGTCCGCGGAGACTGGATGGGGTTCGCCCGCAGCATGAAGGATGCCGGCGTACTCTCGACCGTCACCGCTCCCGGCCGGCTGCGAATGGTGACGCACTACGGCATCGAGCGCGCCGACATCGACGAGGCGCTGGCGCGCGTGCAGCATGCCGCGGCGGCGCTGGCATGAGGCGCTTGCGACTCCTCCCGCTCTTAATCGCGGCGCCGATGATCTTCGGCGCCGCGATCTGCTCCTCCGGGAATAACTGCATCCGCTGCACCGATGTTGTCTCGTCGGTGCCCTTTTCGGCCGCGGAAACGCACACGTACGTGCTGCAGCGCGACAACAAGGAGATCGGGACGACCGTCCTTTCCGTCGAACCGAGCGGCGGCAACCTTGTGCTGAAGCAGGCCTCGAGCGACGACAAGGGGAACTCGGACACGTCGGTGCTCACCGTCGAGCAGGCGACGCTGAAGCCGATCGGGGGGCACCGCGAGGTGGTCGACAAGGACCAAAAGCGCGTGCTCGACTCCGCGTACGAAGGCATCGACAAGGATTGCTCGTCGAAGATGGTCGTGAAGCTGAAGCAACAGGTGTTCAAGCCACCGGAGCCGAGCGACAAGCCAACCAGCACGCGGAGCAGTCCGCTCTGCGTGCCCGAGCACGCGTACGACAACGATTCATCGCTCTTCTTGTGGCGCTCGATCACCTTCCAGAAGGGGTATCAGGCGGCCTACCGTTCGGTGCTCACGAATCGCCGCACGACGCAGGTGATCGATTTCCTGGTGAAAGATCAGCAGCGCATCACGACGCCAGCCGGCGACTTCGATGCGTGGCTCGTGCTGATCACGGCGGAGCAGTCGACGCAGCAAGCGTGGTTCGCGACGACGCCCGACCACCGCTTGCTGCAATACAACAACGACGGGCTGATCTTCCTGCTGCTGAAATAGCGGCCGCTACGCCTGCACGCGGGAGCGAGCGCAGGGCCTGCCGATACGGTTAGCCCAGCCGGACCGCGAGGCACGTTGTCGTCCGCTGCACGCCTTCGGCGCGCTGGATGCCATCGGTGATAGCGTTGCCGAGCTTGTCGAGGTCAGCCGCTTCTAGCTGCACGATCACGTCGAATGGCCCCGTCACGGTGTCCACCGCCGTCACCCGCGCGTCGGTATGCGTCAGCTTCTGGATCGCCTCGCCGACCGCCTTCGCCTTGCCGACCTCCGCCTCGATGAGTACATAGCCGCGGACTGACATGCGCGCCTCCTTGCTGGCTCAGGGGCTGTGCCGGGATCATATCGGCCGCGAGTGAGCGCCGAAAGCGGAAGCGCGACCAGAACGAGGTTCGCCGGAAGTCCGATTGCGTAGCATCTGGCGGCGGGCAGCCCGTGCCCGGCTCGCTACAATGCAACGGCCAGGAAAGGTGAACCCATGGAAGCACACGAGCCAAACTGCGACCAACAGCACACCCCGCGCCAGCGCTGCAACCGCGCGCTTGAGATTCAGCCCCATGCGGCCGACGCCATCGCGGTCCCCGAGCCGGTGGCAGCGCCCGGCGCCGAGCGCTCGCCGCTCGGCGATGGCGAGCCCGTCGTGATGACGCTCCAGCGCGATGTCATCGCCGCGACGGAGATGACGCAGCCCACACGATACGTCGCGGAGGAGTGGGACAAGACCGCCGCCGCGGTGGTTTCGCCAATCCGCGACGGCGCAACGCCCGCGTTCGATACGCCGTCGCCGTTCTCGTCGGTGTGGATGAAGGCGACCGTCGCCGCCGTCCTGGTCGTGATCGCCGCATTTGTGCTGCGCAAGCGCTAGCGGCTCGGCCGTTCGCGCGATGCGTGCCTCGCGCCGGACACAGTCGCGCTCCAAACTGCCTCTGTGCTCTCTGTGCCCTCGGTGGATGTCACGGGCTGTCCCGGCAGTGTTGCTCCAACATCACGCGAACGTGATCCGAAGTGATCCCCCTCTCCCCTTGTGGGAGAAGGTGCCCGAATGGGCGGGGTGAGGGTCGCCGCGCATTGACAACGTCGCGAGCCGCCACTACGATCCCTACAGTTCCTGCGGCCGACGGTCGCCGAAAGGAGGCGCAACCATGAGTGCACTTGCAACTACCCTCGCATCGCCGCGCCTCCGGAGCGCCTTGGAGTAACGTCCTCATCCGCTGATGTTCGACGCCATGGCCGCCTTCGGGCGGTCTTCTTGATCGCCCGCCCGACTCCCGAGCGCGGCTTGCGTCCCCACCCAATGCAACAAGAGGAGGTGACCGATGACCACAGCAAATGTTGTTATGCACAGCACCACAGGCTCAACCCGCAACAAGTCCAGGAGGACGAATTGGGACAGAATCGGGACAACGAGCAGCTCCAATCGCTGGACGCGCTCATCGATCAGGGACTCATCACAGACGTGCTGGGCGTCGTGAAGAGTGGTAAAGAGGCGACCGTCTACTGCTGCTCCGCCGGCTCTGGCGCAACTGCCGGAATGCTCGCCGCGAAGGTCTACCGCTCTCGGCAGGTGCGACGCTTCAGCAACGACGCGATGTACAACGAAGGCCGCCTGCGCCAAAAGCAGCGGCGCGAGACGCGTGCTATCGAGACGAAGACTCGCTTCGGCCAGGCGACGGCGTTCGAAAAGTGGGTTGCCGACGAGTTCGAGACGCTGACGCTGCTGCACCACGCGGGCGTAAGCGTGCCAGAGCCGATCGCGCTTTCAGGCCGTGTGATCCTGATGGAGTACATCGGCGGCGACCAGGCGCCCGCGCCGCCGCTCAGCAGCATCATCCTCGACGAGGCGGAGGCGCAACCGCTGTTCGAGCGCCTGCTCCGCGAGGTCGAGATCATGCTTTCGTGCGACCGCGTGCACGGCGACCTCTCGGCATTCAATGTGCTGTACCGCCCGGGCGCCCCCTGCATCATCGATTTCCCCCAGGCGGTCGACGCACGCTTCAACCACAACGCGCTCGTGCTGCTCGAGCGGGACATCGACAACCTGGCGCGGTACTTCGGCCGGTCGGGCGTGCGCGCCGATCCGGGCCGCATCGCGAGAGACCTCTGGTCGCGGTTCTTGCGCTCGGAACTCTGACGGGGGGGTGCCGCCCTTCTCGCATCGGAGGGCGGCTCCCCCGCACTGCCGCGATACAATGGCGGCATGGTCACACACGAGGCGATGCGCAGGACCCTGCAGGAGCACGTTGACGCCGAGAACGCGCACGACCGCGAGCGCGTCCTCGCCACCTATGTGCCGGAAGGTCCGGTGTTCGACGACGTGCCGACGGGCCGCCGCTTCACCGGCGCCGACGAGATCGTCGGGAACTACCGGAATCTCTGGGACGGCTTCCCCGGCCTCGTCCGGCGCATCGACCGCTGGACCTTCGGCGAGGACGGTTGCGTCATCGAGCTGACGCTCTCCGGCAAGCACGTTGGGCCTTACCGGAACATCCCAGCGACCGGCCGCCAGCTCGAGCTGCGCATCAGCGCGCACTTCGCCTTCGACGAGCGCGGACTGATCAAGAGCGAGACCGCGTACTACGACTCGCTCACCTTCATGCGGCAGCTGGGACTGACGACGTAGTCCGATGCCGCGCTGCTGCGATGTCTCTCCGGTCACAAGAAGAACACACGAGAGGGCATCACCGCTGCAGCGCCACCTGTTGCGCCGGGCGGACGAAAGCCCCGCTGCGGCGGGGCCCCGTCACCGGCAGAGGAAGGAGGTAGCCGGATGACCGCCCCTGCACGACGGTCGACCGCTAGTACAGACATCGGCATGCCTCCGGCGATCTGTTGAGGCGAAGCTTGCAGATCCATGAAACGCGCAGCGGTATCGCGCGGCAGCCGGGCGTGCGCTACGGTGACTCACGATGCATCCCGACTCGCAGCGCTACCCGCCGATTGCCAGCTATGGCCTGATCGGTGACTCCCGCGCATCAGCACTGGTCTCCCGCGCCGGTTCGATCGATTGGATGTGTTTGCCGAACTTCGACAGCCCCTCCGTGTTCGGGCGCCTCGTCGATTGGGAGCGCGGCGGATACTTCCAGATCGTCCCGACCATCGAGTATGAAGTCGAGCGCGCGTACATCGACACAACCAACGTCCTCCGCACAACGTTCCGCACGGCAGACGGCGAAGCCAGCGTCATCGACTTCCTCCCGGCCGAGACCGAGCGCGAGAAGCGCACGGCGCTCGAGCCGCTGCGGTCGCTGTTCCGCATCGTCGAGGGCGCCACGGGCGTCGTGCCGTTCCGGCTCGAGTATGCGCCGCGCCCTCAGTACGGCAACGGGCACGTCAGCCTGAACTCCCATACGCCGTTCGAGGTAACCGCAGCGCGAGGACGGCACGTGATGCACCTGCGCAGCGATGTCGCGCTCGATTGCTCTCGCTTTGACGCGCGCGCGGACTTCACCGTCGCACCTGGTCAGCGCGTGCGATTTTCGATGGCGTATTCGTTCGGAGAACCGGCGGTCATTCTTTCAGACGGCTACGTCGACGAGATCTACGACCGGACGCTCGCGTACTGGCGCCAGTGGTCGGCCGCCTGCACGTACGACGGCCCGTACCGGCAGGATGTCCTGCGCAGCGCGCTCACCCTGAAGATGCTTTCGTTTGCCCCTTCCGGCGCCATCGTCGCCGCCCCCACCACGTCGCTGCCCGAGCGGATGGGCGCGGACCGCAACTGGGATTACCGCTACTGCTGGATCCGCGATGCGGCGTTCACCGTGCACGCATTCGTAAGCATCGGGCTCCGCGCCGAAGCGAACGCATTTGTCGGCTGGCTGATGCACGCCACCCATCAGACCGCGCCGAAACTGATGCCGCTGTACACGCTCTTCGGCGAGCCGAACGCTCCGGAACGCACGCTCGAGCACTTTGAGGGCTACCGCGGTTCACACCCCGTCCGCATCGGTAACGCCGCCCAGGGACAGCACCAGTTCGATGTCTACGGCGAGCTCGTGGACGCGTTCCATCGGTTCGTGAAGGACCAGGGCATGAAGGTGGCGCGCGACGAAGCCAAATTCATCGCTGACATCGCCGATTTCGTCGCCGACCACTGGCGCGAGCCCGATAGCGGCATCTGGGAGCCGCGGATGGGCCCACAACACTACACGCACTCCAAGATCATGGCCTGGGACGCGCTGCAACACGCGGCGATGATGGCGGAAGAGGGGATCATCCACGCCGACCCGGCGCGCTGGCGTTCCGAGGGAGAAGCGATCCGTGACGAAGTGCTGCGCCGCGGCTATAACTCCGACATCGGCGCCTTCACTCAGGTCCTCGGCGGAGACGCCGTCGACGCGTCGCTGCTCGTCATGCCGCTCGTCGGGTTCATCGAGGCCGACGACCCGCGCATGCTCTCCACCATCGACGCAATACGCGCGCGCCTCGACCGCAACGGGTTCCTAAAACGCTACGACGCGCCAGATGGGCTCGATGGCGAAGAAGGCGCCTTCCTCGTGTGCAATTTCTGGCTGGTGTCAGCGCTCGCGGCCGCCGGCCGCCTCGAAGACGCGCACGCCGTGTTCCAGCGCACTCGCGCCGCGCTGAACGACCTCGGCCTGATGTCGGAGGAGGTGGACACGGAAACGTGCGCAGCGCTCGGCAACTTCCCGCAGGGACTCAGCCACCTCGGCCTCATCGGCGCGGCGCTCGCAATCGATGAGGCGTCGCCGCCGAGGCTGCGGGCTAGTTCTGCTCCGACTGCGTCACTTGGTAGAAGTGCCCGAGAATCGCGCCGTACATGACGTGCGCAGCCAGCGTGACGATCGGCGTCCGGCGCCCGTAGTTCATCGCCATAAAGCCCGGCGGCTCCAGCCGCGTCGTCGGTTGTGGGCCGGTGTAGTCAGACGCCATGCGCCGGTGCGCCCCCGGCAGCAACGGGATCACCGATAGCAGGATGAACGTGCCATGCACGAGGCCGATCAGCGCTCCGCGCGTCGCGCCCGACCGCTTCCACGAGTGGAAGGCCGCGGTGTATATCGAACCCAGCACCCAGCCGTTGAGCATGTGCGCGAGAAAGCCGAACACGCGCGGTCGCGGTCCGGCGTGATCATCGTCCCGAGCATCAGCGGGATGTCCATGCGCGTGACGCCGGTGGCCTGAGCGCCGCGCATGGTGCCGGTCAGCACCAGCGTGGCGACGAAGCTCCACAGCAGATGGTCGCGAGCGTGAAAGTGTGTATCGGGGCGGGCTCGCTTCATATGTCGTCATAGTACGCTGCTCCGCAACGCCCGGCTATCACCCACGCTCATCAACACGCGCCCGTCGCATATACTGCCGGTCGTGAAGAAGGATCTGCGTCGCCGGATCATGGCGCTGCCCGTGCGCTCGAAGCTTCGGTTCGCCTGGTGGCTCTTTCGTGACCCGGCGACGCCGCCCGCCGTCAAGGGCGTCATGCCGGCGGTGCTGCTGTATCTCGCGAGTCCGATTGACATCATCCCGGACTTCATCCCTGTGCTCGGCCAACTCGATGACCTGCTGGTGCTCGCCGCCGGTCTGGCGTTCGTGCTCTGGCTCACGCCCGCAGACGTGATCGAGCGCCACCTGGCCGCCCTCGAATGAGCCAGCTCCTGGCGGGCGCGGCGAGCGTCTCGATCGGTCCGCGCGCAGAAGACCTCCGCGAGGGGGTGTACCTCGGCGGCTTCGGCAGCTATCGCCAGCGCCGCGCCACCGGCGTCCACGATGAGCCGTGCTGCCGCGCGCTGGCGATCAGCGATGGCGAGACGACCGCCGTGCTCGCAGCGCTGGATCTGGTCGGCGCCAGCGGGCCGCTGCTCGCTTCGATCCGCTCCGAAGCCGCGAAGCTCACGGGGCTGCCTGCCACGCAGGTCATCATCTCGTGCACGCACAGCCACGCCAGCCCGGACATGCAGGGACTCTGGGGCGGGACCGGCGCGCGCTACCAGACCCACGTCGCACAGCAATCCGCAAGCGCCATCGGGCAGGCGTTCGACGCCCTCGTCCCTGCGTCCGTGCGCGCCGCAACCACGACGCTCGGACGCGTCGTGCGCAACCGGCGCGGCTGGTCCGAGACGGACGAGACGCTCACCATGCTGCGGGTGCTCGGCGTCGATCAGACGCCGATTGCTACGCTGCTGAACTACGCCTGCCATCCGACCGCCTCCGGGCCAGCGAACACGGAGGTTTCGCGCGACTGGTGCGGCTATGCCGTCGACGCAGTCGAAGAGGCGCTAGGCGGCGTCGCGATCTACGTCAACGGCGCGATCGGCGACGTCAATCCCGCCGCCGACGGCGGCTTCGAGCACGCGCGCTCACTCGGCGAAGCCGTGGCCACGTGCGCCATCGCCTCGCTCGCAGCCGCCGACGACCTCGACGGGCCGCTCGTCGTCCGCACCGAGCCACTGCTGCTCCCGATGAACTTCGAGCGCCTCTCGGGACGCGTGCACGATGCGGTCGCCCGAGCCGGACCCGCCCTCTCCGTGCTGAGCAAGACCGGCGGCATGCGCACGGCATCTGTTGCGCTCCACGCAGCCGCACGCCCGGACCTCGCGCAACTCGTCGCCGCGTTTGCCGGCACCGCCGAGCGGAACATCGCGCACCACGAGGGCGGCGCCTACTTGCCGACGCACTGCGGCTACCTACAGCTCGGATCGCAGGTCGAGGCGTTCGCAGCGCCCGGCGAGGTGCTGACGCGCCTCGGACTTCCCCTTCGCGCATCTCTGACGGCGCCGCACCGGTTGTTCCTCGGCCTCACCCACGACACGCTGGGCTACTTCGTGCCCGAAGACGAGTGGATGACCGGGCACAACAACAACTACGAAGAGTCCGTCTCCTACGGCAAACACGCGGGGACGGTGGTGGCTGAAGCGCTGCTTGCGCTTGTGCCGCATGCAGAGCAGACGCCGGCATGAGGCTGCCGCTGGTCACCTCGCACGCCGCCTGCAAGGGGCACGCGCCCGAGAACACGCTCGCGGGCATCGAGCGGGCGATCGCGCTGGGCGCCGACGCGATTGAGATCGACGTCCACTGCACGTCCGACGGCGTCCCCGTGCTGATCCACGACGAGACCGTGGACCGCACGACCGACGGAAGCGGCAGCGTCCACGAGATGACGCTCGCCGCCGTGCGGGCGCTCGATGCGGGCGCGCGGCAGTTCGTGCCGCGCTTCGCGGGGGCGCGCGTGCCGACGCTCGCGGAGGTGCTCGATCTCACAAGAGGCAAGGTATTGCTCCAGATCGAGGTGAAACAGGCGGGCATCGAAGAGCACGTGACGCGCGTGGTAAGAGACGCCGCGGCGATCGCCGACTGCGAGTCCCATTCGTTCTCGCCGCAGGTCGTGCGCTCGATGCGGAGCACCGAACCGCGCATGGCCGCGGCGCTGCTGACCGACGGCCGCCGCGTCGTCGACTGGGCTGACTTCTTCGGGTTCGCCCTCTCGCTCGGCGCGCAAGGGGTGAGCGTGTACCACTCATGGGCGACGCCCGAGCGCGTGCGCCAGGGCCAGCGGCGCGCGCTGACGTTTATGGTGTGGACGGTGGACGACGAGGCCGACATCGACCGGATGCTGGCGTCCGGCGTCGACAGCATCTGCAGCAACTTCCCGGACATCGTCGCCGGCCGCCTGGCCGCGAGCGCTTCCTGAGCTGGCGCGCGGCGCAATCGAGAGCGCGCGGTCCCGCCGGTTGCGCTCTCGTCAGAATTGGCCGCGTAACAGCCGCGAGGACACAGCCACAATCGGGAGCGCTGCCCGGCTGTGTGCGCCTTCTATCACGACCGGGCCGTTCCTCTATCGACGCGGTGCAATCGACAGCGCGCGCTCCTCGGGGTGCGTGGCGCGTCTTCGCCCCCGAATCCTCATCTTCTATACTGCGGGCGCGCAGGAGTGTAGCTCAGCTGGAAGAGCAGCGGTCTCCAAAACCGCCGGTCGGGGGTTCGAGTCCCTCCACTCCTGCCAACTTCTCAATGTTGCGCAGGTCAGCAAATGCCCGATCGATCCACGACCTCGCCGACGCATGGGCATTGAGCGACCAATCGTGGCTGCTAGGAATGAGCAGTGCTTGTCGAATGTTCGTCACCCACGCTCAATGCGTTCCAAGCTCCTCGCGCCGATGTCTGTCACGACGAGTTTCAACCAGGTGCTGGTACCGACGCGACGAATCGCCGTTCGATCGTTGCTGTCTCAGTCCGTATTGCGTCTGTGCGGGCGGGCGCTGCGCGCGGCCGTCCGCGAACGGCGATGCTGCGCAACGTTGCCATCCTCTGGTTGGTCTGGTACCGTCAAGCATACGTACGCCCACTCCGCAGACAGTCTCCTGCCGCCCCGGTATCACTCCTGGCGCACACGACGACTCCGACGGATATGAGGCATGCACCGCTTCGGCGTGCATCGGGAAACGCGCAGAACGTCGTGGTCGGCCGGCACACATTCTTGGCCGGAACAGCGAAGGAACCCACGGCGACAGGAGGTACACCACATGGCAACAGGACAGATCAAGCGGCTCGTTCGCGACCGGGGCTTCGGCTTCATCCGGCCGGAGGGCGCATCGGAGGACATCTTCTTCCACAGCTCGTCGCTCCAGGGCGGCATCTTCGACCAGTTGAACGAAGGCCAGAACGTCGAGTTCGACACCGAGAACGACCCGCGCGACCCCAAGCGCAACCGCGCCGTCAACGTCCGCATGGCCGGCTAGCGCAGGTCATCGGTAGAGGTTGGAAACATGCAGGTCCGGGGCAGATGCTCCGGGCCTGTTGCGTTCACCTCCCGCCGCGGCCGGGTGTGATCCGGGACGCCGCCAACGGCGACAGGTCGACGCCGCGATGATGCATCGTGATGCAGGATAACGTGTTAGCGCGACGCCCTCCCCGTCGGTGTTCGTCCAATGCTGGACAGCTCTATGTAGGCCTCGTGGTGCTGTTCACTGCAACGATTACGATTGCTTGCTCGAATGGACATCGAGCGGACTTACCGCCTTCGTCATCGGCTCTGACGTCGACGTCGCCCGTCTCGGCGGCCACCACTGCACCGTTCGAACCCGCCGACGTTACACCCGCCGCCAAGACATGCGACGAGGCATTCGGAGTCGTTCGAGTGAATCAACTATTCACCGCGCTGAACAGTCACGATCAACTCGCGCTGGCGGCGCTACTTCCAATCGACGATGCCGGATGGAACTTCGAGGTCCAACCTGACATTCTGGCTGCTGCGAACGACGCAAACGCTTCACAAACGGACGTCGATGTTACGACCCACCGCGATCTCGATCGCATCTTGGACCAGTTCGCCGGGCTCCACCTGGTGTTTACAGGCCTACTTCACGGCGGACTAGTTTTTGAGATGAGCCCCGGCAGCGCAGGCCGACCGGTCGTAGCCATTGGACCCGTCCTGTGGCGCGGAACAGGTCCGGTCCTAACTCAGCGGGGCAAGACGGCAGTGCTGGGTGGTGGGAAGACCGCCGTGGACTGTACGACGGGGCTGTTCAGTCGGGTGCTGCTCGGCCCGCTTCGATACGAACCCTAGAGCGCCCACGGCCGAGTTCAGCAGTACGCCCCGCGGTCTGCGTCGGGGAGGCGTCCGCGTCGAGGCCGCGCATTCGGTGGTCATGGCGCCGACGCGTCCTGCCCTACGCCGTCGCCGCGCGCATCCGGGTGTGCTGGCACGCCGCCCGCGGGCCGGCCGCCGCCCTGATCCGTGACCAGGCGATTGGCGCGGTCGTAGCGGGCGTAGTTCCAGGCCCAGTTCACGAGCACCAGCGTGCGATTCCGGAAGCCGACGAGCTGGATCAGGTGCACGGTCAGCCACAGCATCCAGGCAACGATGCCCGTGAAGTCCAGACCGAATACGTGTGCGACGGCCATCCTCCGCCCGATCGTCGCCATCGTGCCCCGGTCGTGGTATCGGAACGTCTTCGCGGGCCCCCCGCCGATGCTGCGGAGAATGTTGTCCGCCGCCAGGCTGCCCTGCTGCATCGCCACGGGCGCCACCATCGGATAGGCGCCGCCGCCTGGCCGCTCCAGCAGCGCAAGGTCGCCGATGACGTACGCCTCCGGGTGTCCGGGGATCTGCAAGGTCGGTCCGACGGGCACGCAGCGTCCGGCGCCCAGCGTCACGCCCATCGCCTCGCCCAGCGGCTCACCCCGCACGCCCGCGACCCAGGCGACGTTCTCGGCGGCAATGCGCTCGCCGCTGGCCAGCTCGACGCCGTCGTCGGTGAGATCGCGTACCGCCGCTCCGAACCGCACCTCGACGCCGAGGCTGCGCAACTGCTCCGCCGCTTTCCGTTGCAGGCGGCGAGGAAGCGCCGCGAGCAAGCGGTCCGTCGCTTCCAAGAGGACGACCCGCGCTTCATCGAAGTTGAGGTCCGGGTAGTCGTGCGGCAGGACGTGCCGCTTCAGCTCGGCGAGCGCACCCGCCAGCTCGACGCCCGTCGGACCGCCGCCGACGACAACGGTCGTCATCAGCCGCGCGCGCTCCTCTGCGCCGCCTGGCGTTGCCGCCCGCTCGAAACTGCGGAGGACACGGTTGCGGAGCGCCGTCGCCTGCTGGATGTCCTTCATGCCGAGCGCCCTGGCTTCCACGGACTCCAGGCCGAAGAAGTTGGTGGCGCTGCCCGCGGCGACCACGAGATAGTCGTAGCCGATCTCGGCGCCGCTATCGAGGACGACACGCCGGCGCGTGAGGTCGACCGCGCGCACGGCGCCCATGCGGAAGCGGATGTTCGGGGCGCCGCGCAGGATCGTGCGTACGGGCTGCGCGATGTCGTCGGGCCTGAGGCCGGCGGTCGCAACCTCGTACAGGAGCGGCTGGAACGTGTGGAAATTGTGCCGGTCAAGCACGAGCACGTCGACGCCGGTGCCGCGAAGCTGCTTTGCGACGCGCAGCCCGCCGAAGCCCGCGCCCACGACGACAACCTGCGGTCTGCCCCTGGAGATCATGGTCGTCGTTGCCCCACTCTCGGCGTGCCTGTCCGTATACTACGGTTTCGTGAATCGCTGAGTGATTGTGGACCTCGGCCAGAGGCGAGATGATGTGCGTACGGAGGCCGGAACCATGCGGCTGATCAACGAACTTCGCCAACTACCCATCGCCAATCGAGGCGACATCGAGGGCATCATGCGCGTCCGGGGGCTCGACCTCGCGGCGCTCCGATGGCGCTTGCGCATTAGCAGGAACGATCCCGTCGCCATCACGATACGAGACGCCCACGTGGCGCGGCGGGTGAGCATTCCCCCAAACGGCGACGCCCGCTGGATGGCCGCATGCATCGCCGCTCCGATCTTGGCGCAACTCGTAACACGCGGTTGGCGCACGACAAGGAAGCTCTACGAAGAGGGAGGATAGTCATGACATCGGTCACAACCGACGAACTGGTTCACCGGCTGAGTGCGATCCCCGACCAGGTGGGGTCAGCCGCGTGCTTCGGCATGCCGGTCGAGCGCGACGGGCACACGCTGATCCCGGTCGCCCGCGTGTCGTTCGGCTACGGACTTGGCTTCGGCCGTGGCAGCGGCTCGAACGGCCAGTCGTCGCTCGATGGCGGCAAATCCGACGGCGGCGAAGGAGAGGGCGGCGGTGGCGGTGGCGGCGGATCGTCCACCCCGGTCGCGATCATCGACATCTCGCGCGACAGCGTGGAGGTGCGCCCGATCACCGACTCCACGCGCATCGCGATGACGATGATGACCGTCGGCGCCTGGGTCGCCTTCTGGCTCCTCTGGACGATCCGCACGATCGCGCGCGAAACCGCGAAGACCCAGCGCGAGCGCATCGAAACGGGGAAGAGCTAGCCCGACTCACGCGCCTTCCGGCTGGGCCTTGGCCGGAGCAGCCGGCGATGGCGCGGACGGATCGCCGTGGTCCGCGAGCCACTTCATCGCGAGCGGTGTGCATGCCGCACACGCCACCGAGTGCTTTCCCAGCGCGGTGCCGCCGCTCGTCACGAATGTCCCGCAGAACGCGCATTTTCCTTGTGGCATCGTCACCTCTGGTCTCGCGCTGGCGCGCCACCTACTACTTCAGTTCCTTCAGCGTCTGCAAAATCTCGAGTGCGTGGCCAGCAGGCTTTACGTTGGGGAACACCCTGGCAATCTTGCCGGATGGATCGATGACGAATGTCGCGCGGTCGACGCCCATGTACTCGTGGTCCATGAACTTCTTCGGTCCCCAGACGCCGTACTTCTCCGATACCTCGTGGTCCGGGTCCGCGAGTAAAGGGAACGGCAGCGTTAATTTGTCGCGGAACTTCCGGTGCGATTTCACATCGTCGAGTGAAATGCCGAAGAGCTCCGCTTCGCCGGCGATCAGCTCGAAGTTATCGCGGATTTCGCACGCTTCGGTCGTGCACCCGGGCGTATCGTCCTTGGGATACCAGTACAGGACGACCCATTTGCCGCGCAGATCATCAAGTTTCACCTGCTCGTTCCGGTCGTTCTCGAGCGAGAAGGGCGGAGCGGCGTCGCCCGCGGACAAGGTAGTAGGCACAGATTCTCATCTCCCAGAAACCACAGATGTGATCCATCCTAACGCAGCCACAGCGGGAGATACACGCCCCGGGGGTCCGGTCGGCGCTAGGCGGCGACGATGGTCTCCCGCGCGACCTGCGGTGCGCGTTCGTCCGCGCGAAGCGTCCGCGCGTAGCAGACGTCGACGTGGTGATAGTGGAAGCCGGCGGACTCGTACAGCGCGACCGCCTGGCGGTTCGATTCCTCCACGTAGATTGCCGCCACGTCGGCCTTGCGCGCCGCAAGATGCGTGAGGCTCTCCCGCAGGAGATAACGTCCAAGGCCGCGCCCCCGCACTTCCGGCGCCACGCCGATGATGTAGATCTCGCCAACACGCCCCTCGCCAGCGCGGTCTTCCATCTTCAGCCAGGAGAATCCGGCGAGAGCGCCATCGACCTCGAGCATCAGCAGGTCTGCCGGGTCGAACCAGCGCTGCGCCATGCGCGCGTGGAGATCATCGATTGTCCAGGCGCCGTTTTCGGGATGCCCGGCGAAGATGCGGTTGTTCAGCGCCAGCCAGCGCTCGTCGTCACGCCCCGCGTCAAAGGGGCGTAGCGTCGCCGATGCCGGCTCGCCAACCGCCGCCAGTCCGCCCATATGGCGGTGCAGGTGCAGGAGACGCCGCACCGGTTGAAAGCCAAACTGGGCGGCGATGCGGCGGCTTGCGGGCGTGTCGTTGTACGCCCAGAGGTCGAGCTTCCGTGCATGCTGGCTGTTCGCGTGCATGATTGCGTGCGAGAGCAGCAGCCGGCCGACGCCCCGGCAGCGAAACCCCGGATCGACGACGAACTCACAGGATGCGCGCCGCTCATCCCCCGCGCCGAACGTGACGGTGTGGGCGTAGCCCGCCAGCCGGTCGTCCTCGAAGGCGAGGACAGCGGCGGCGAGGTCGTCGCCCCGCTGCATGCGCAAGAACTTGTGCTCACCCAGCGGCTCGTGGCCGTCGGCGCGCGTCGCCGCCTCAATCAGCTTCGGAAGCTGCTCGAGGTGCTGCGCATGAAGCTGAGAGACGATTTCAATATGATGCATCAGGGAACCGGAGAAGTATCGGCAGCGCCCGCCGCCACCGCGATACTGTCACGTCTGATTGTAATTGCAATTGGTTGCACAATCAAACCGCGCGTGGCCGTCTCCATGGCTCCTGCTCAGGCTGCATCCCCGGCGGTTGCGTCGCCAGAGGTGACCGCAGCCGTCGTTTCGTCGCTGATCGTGTAGTGCTCCGTGATCGCGACCTTGGGGAACAGCATCGCGAAGACGGGGCAGTAACGGGTTATCGTCAGCGCGATCGCCCGCCGCACCTGTGATTCGCCGATCGAGCGGCCTCGGAGGCGGTGCTCGATCCGGACCGCCGTGTACACCTTCGGATGCGCCTTGGCGCGCGTGTACGTCAGGCCGACTTCGTATCCGGCGACCTCCTGGCGCATCTTGCGCAGGATCGACACCACATCCATCGCCGTGCAGCCGCCGAGCGCGACGAGCTGGAGCTCCATCGGGCTCGGGCCGGCGGGCGCATCCGCGGGCTCCACGCGGGAATCGATGTCGATCCGGAAGCCGGAAGGCGTGGTCGCCTCAAAATGAAGGCCCTCGTGGAGGCGCAGTATCGTCTCGCCGCTGACCGCCATCGCACCAGCTCCCTTTTCACACGTCGTCCGCGGCATCTCGACCGCCACATCATGATACGAAGAAGTGTGCACGAGGAGGCGAATCGGAAGAGCGTCGAGCAGCGGAGAAATGAACGGAGGGCACGGGCAATCCATTGCCGTGTGCCCTCCTACCCTCGTGGAGTCCGTCTAACAGCCCTACTCTAGCGAGGTATGCGTTGACACTATCGCCGCCGAAGACTCTTTGTCAACACTCCGAACGGTACAACCGGTACCGATTGTGGCGCATTGCGCCATACATTGAAAAATCGTCATGCCAAGGCGGCCTCAGGCGCCGTCGTGCGGCCGGTCTGGTACGCAAGTGCGCCGAAGACCGCCGCATCGAGCGCCCAGTTCCGGACGGTGCGCGTGATCATCGTCCGCCGTGGCATGCCAGGGCGGACCGAGGCATACGGCAGCGGCAGATGGTCGAGCAGCAGGTGCGACCCGACGATCAGTGCACCCGACAGCGCATCGGTCACCAGATCGCGCTCACCATCGGCGCTTCCCGCCGTGACGATGCCCGCGCAACCGGCGAGCATGCCCGCCGCGAGCACAAATCCCAGCGTGTGCGTGCCCTGCCGGTGCAGCTTCCAGGCATCGCGATGCAGCAGCAGGCCCACCAGGACGTCGACGTCCGGCAGGCTCGCGGCCACCGTCGCCGCTGCCAGGGCGCCCGGTGAGCGCATGCCCAGTCGCCGCGCGAGCGTGATGCCGACCAGCGTGTGTCCGAGCGGTGTCGCCAAACGGCTCCTAGGGGGTGGATGAGACCGGTGGCGTGCCCTTCACGCCCCCGGCGGGATTCACCACGGTCTGCGATGACGCGACGGCGAGCGCGGCGCCGTCCCATGCATACGTCGTGACCTTCAGCACGCTCGGGCAGCACTCCGGGTCGTCCGGGCCGGGCGCCGCCTGCGTCTCAATGAGCTTCCCCCCTTGAATGGCAAGCGCCAGGCCGCCGCGCGACCCCCCGGGCGGCACGGTCAGCAGCGCCTTGACACCTTGGCCGTCAGTGGCCGTGGCGTCCATCGTCAGCACAACGAATCCGACTGTCCGCTGATTGCCGGTGAGCGTCACCGGCACGACCGCCTCCTCGTTGCCGTCGCCGGTAAGGTCGCCGTAGAGGACCGCGCTCGCGTCCACACCGACGCCGGGCGCATCTGTCTCCAGCTTTCGCACCGCAGCAACGCCCGCCACATCGATGTCACGAATCGCGGAGCCCACCGGCGTCCCCGGGACAGCGCTCCCGGCGGAAGCCCGCGTGGGCGATGCTGCCAGCGACGCCGTCGGCGTGCGCTTGCCGCCGGAGCTGCTCGAGCACGCGGCGAGCGCAATCGAGCCGGCGGCCAGCAGGAGGATGATCGGGCGGGTTCGTGCTGCCATCAACGTAGTGTAGGTGTGGCTTTCGCGGCGCGGCAAGCGGCCGTCGGAAGGTACGGCACCGTGGCAGCCAGCCACCGGATGTTCGCGCGCGCATGGCCTCGCGGGATGGTTCACGATGGAAATTGGAATATGACCGCTCATTGCGCATGCTGCCCACGCGCGCGCTCGGCAGACTGGCGGGCTTGCCGATCCGCAACCTACGCCTTGCGGTTGATCCGCGCGCGCTCGTTCTGGGTGAGGGCGCGCTTGCGCAGGCGGAGGCTCTTCGGCGTCACCTCCAGCGATTCGTCGTCACCGATCCACTCCAGGCACTGCTCGAGCGACATCTTCCGCGCGGGGAAGAGGTGCGCGGCGATGTCGGACGTGGAGGAGCGGATGTTGGTGAGCTTCTTCTCTTTCGTGATGTTCACCGCGATGTCGTCCTCTCGCGCGTTTTCGCCTACCACCATGCCCTCATACACCTTGTCGCCGGCCTCGACGAACATCTCACCGCGCTCCTGCGCGTGCTCGATCGAATAGCTCGTAACGGCGCCCGTGCGGTCCGCCACCAGCGCGCCGTTCACGCGGTGCTCGATCTCACCCTGCCACGGCTCGTAGCCGTCGAAGAGATGGTTGAGCAGCCCGGTGCCGCGGGTGTCGGTCAGGAACTGGCTGCGGAAGCCGATCAGCCCGCGCGAGGGGATGCGGAACTCCAGCCGCACGCGGCCGGTGCCGTGGTTGACCATGTTCACCATGCGGCCCTTGCGGGACGACATCTTCTGGGTGACGACGCCGATGTACTCCTCGGGGCAGTCGATCACCAGATGCTCCATCGGCTCGTGCTTCTTGCCGCCGATGTCGCGCGTGATCACTTCCGGCTTGCTCGCGGACAGCTCGAAGCCCTCGCGGCGCATCATCTCGATCAGGATCGCCATCTGCAGTTCGCCGCGGCCGGAGACCTTGAACTGGTCCGCGGACTCACCCTGCTCGACGTGCAGCGCGACGTTCGTCAAGATCTCCCGCTCGAGGCGGTCCTTCAGGTTGCGGGCGGTGACGAACGTGCCCTCCTGCCCGGCGAACGGTGACGTGTTGATCGAGAACACCATGCTCACCGTCGGCTCGTCGATGCTGACGCGCTCGAGGGGCATCGGGTCCGTGGGATCGGTGATCGTGTCGCCAATGTTCACTTCATCGAAGCCCGCCAGCGCGACGATATCGCCCGGCCCGGCGCTCGGGACCTCCACGCGCTCAAGGCCTTCGAACGCGTACAGGTACGTGACGCGCGTGCGGCCGACCGAGCCGTCGTGGCGGACGACGCCGACATCTTGCTTGCCCTGTACGTTGCCGTTGACAATGCGCCCCACGGCCAGCCGGCCGACGAACTCGGAGTAGTCGAGGTTCAGCACCAGCATCTGCAGGGGCATCTCCGGGTCGTAGCGCGGCGCCGGGATCGTCTTGATGATCTCGTCGAACAACGGCTTCAGCTGATAGTCCTCGCCGTCCGGCGTCAGGCGGCAAATGCCGTCGCGGGCGATCGTGTAGAGCACCGGGAAGTCGAGCTGGTCCTCGTGCGCATCGAGGTCGATGAAGAGGTCATAGATCTCATTCAGCACCTCTTGCGTGCGCGCGTCCTTGCGGTCGATCTTGTTGATGACAACGATCGGCGGCAGGCCGAGCTCAAGCGCCTTCTTCAAGACAAATCGGGTCTGCGGAAGCGGCCCTTCGCTGGCGTCGACGAGCAACAGCACGCCGTCGACCATCTTTAGCGTGCGCTCCACCTCGCCGCCGAAATCGGCGTGGCCGGGGGTGTCGACGATGTTGATCTTATGGTTACCGAAGCGCACGGCCGTGTTCTTCGCCAGGATCGTGATCCCCTTCTCGCGCTCGAGGTCGTTCGAGTCCATCACGCGGTCTACGTGCTCTTCATTCTCACGGAAGACGCCGCTCTGCCAGAGCATCGCATCGACCAGGGTCGTCTTGCCGTGGTCGACATGGGCGATGATCGCGATGTTGCGGATGTCCTCACGGAGGATGGACGCCGGCGGCGCGATAACGGTGGATTCGGTCGAACTCATGCCACTCCTTAGAGGCGCCGTGCGCGCAGGCGCTCGGACGCAGATTCGGCATCGTACTGGCGTGCCCAAGCGGGCGCGCGCCAGCGTGCCGGATGTATGACTAGCAAATGCGCGGGGACTCAGATATAGGGGGAAGGACGAGCCGGAGCCGCGATCACGCTGTGCTACAGCCTACCAGATGTGGTTTCGGCCGTTGTCAGGTTCGCGCGCACCGTTATCTCACATCTTGCGGGCTGCGATTCTGCCCGACGGCGAATGGCTGGCCGGTCAGCATCGCAGGCTCTGGCGACGCGGCAGCGCCGTTGTGGCCGGCATCCTCGCAGCTATTCAGGGCGCTTGCGACTTCTGCCACGGTCTCAGCTGGCTAAAGTCCGCGCATGTTCCCATGGCGCTGCCCGCCAAAGCGCACCAGCTCATCCGGTGGAGCCGATGGCGATGGGCGCGGAGGTCTTCTCGGTGCCGCAGGTGACGGTGACCGTGCCGTTGCCTGCCTTGGTGGTCTGGTCGATTGCCCAGGTCCACGATGCCACGCCGTCCGGACCGGTGATCTTCGAGGTCAGTCCGCGAGCGGTGCTTACCTTCCCCGAGGGGTGGATGTAGACGATCGAGCAGGTCACGCCGGGAGCCGTGTGGATGGTGGCGCTTGCCGCGCCACCCGGCACGCCGCCCCTCACGTCCAGTCTCGCGGAGCTCGTGGCGTTCGGTGTCGCACCTGCGGCGGCAGGAGTTGCCGTCGGCGGGACGGCGGGGATGGCGGTCCCGGCGACTGTCGCAAGCGCGGGGCGTGTCGCTGTCCCGACCGGCGACGCTGACGTGGAGGTTGGCGCCGCTCTCCCACCGCCGCCGCAGGCGCTGAACGCGAGCCCCACGGACATCCCAATCAGTGACAACGTGACGACGCGCATTGGTGCCCTTCTGCGGCGGCCTACGCCGCGTGGCTCGGTGAGGGGCCAAGCGTGCCACCCAGTGTACGCGCGCGCGGATGAAATCAACATGAAACAGCAGACTCGCAACGCTAAGGCACCGAAGAGGTATCAGTGGCCCTGATTCACAGCGCTCGAAGTACCTCTGACGTGGCGCCTCGCTCCTCAGCGACTCCGGACTCTACCGCAGTCAGCCTTCGGCGCGGCGTTTGCGCGCCGGCGATTTCGGCGACAGGTGCTTGGTAAAGCCGATCTCTTCACCGCCGTAACCCGACGCTCTGTAGAACCGGTCGGCGTCTTCGTTCTCGTGCCAGGAGCGGACGTGCATCTCGCTGGCGCCGCGTTGCCGGGCATGGAACTCCGCCTGCGCCATGAGGATCGCCGCGACACCCTGACGCCGGCGCTCCGGCAGGACGTACAGCTCGGTGACCTCCGCGTACGGGACATCCTGCGAGAGGTAGGGGACGAGACGGAGGCTCAGCAGCGCCGCCGGCTCGTCATCGACGAACGCAAGCATGACTTCCTCCTGAGGCGCCATGCGCTGCATCCTCGCGCGGGCCTGCTCCGGCGTGACGAGCACGGCATCCGGGGTGGAACTGACCGTCCGTTCAGGGCCGACAGCCTCGTTCAGCCCGGTCATCAGGCGAGCTACGATCTCTGCATCATCGTCGGCGGCGCCGCGAAGTGTCAGTTTCGAGCCAGGTGGGATAGTGCCAGGCATGCTTTGATCTCTTGCTTGCTCGGCACTGGAGACGCACCGCTCAGCGCTCGGGTTCGTCAGCGGCCAGTGTGGTCGGGGAGACAGGATTCGAACCTGCGACCTCCTGGTCCCAAACCAGGCGCGCTACCGGACTGCGCCACTCCCCGAAGGCGCCAGTATAGCGAACCGCCTGGCGCGCCCCGATCGCTCGCGTTCCTCCGATGGGCGCCAGACGACGGCCGCGAACGCTGGCGGCACAGGTGCGGCCATCTGCGTAATCGCGCGCACCGCGAATGCCTCGGGCACCACTTCGGCGGCGCGCAGACTGCGCGCGATGACGTGATCCAGGGCGGCGTCCTTGTCCAGCACCAACATGACGGCAAGCTTCGCCGCCCGCACCGGTCCCGGCGATAGGGTTATCCCTGATGCGCGAGGATCCGCGCCCTGCAAGGGCGGCGCGCTCGGCCCCGATACGACATCTGATGCACCGGCCGGCTACTCGCGGAAGGCGTCAGAGCCGCTTCTGCTGCGTGCCGTCACACCTTCGGGCGCGCGGCGCCGATCAGCTTCCGCACGCCATCGATGGCTTGCTCGCGCATGTGGCATTCGATGCCCTCGAGCACCTCCAACGGCGCCATCGGATTGCGGAAGGTCGCGGTCCCTACCTGTACGGCCGTCGCGCCGGCCATCATGAACTCCACGGCGTCGACGCCGGTCATAATGCCGCCGCAGCCGATCACCGGCACGTCGACGGCGCCGCACACCTGCCAGACCATCCGCAGCGCCACGGGCTTCATCGCCGGTCCGGAGAGTCCGGCGAACGTGCGGGCGATGCTCGGACGCCGCTGGCGGACGTCAATCGCTATCGCCTGCAGCGTGTTGACGACGCTCAGCGCCCCGGCACCGGCATCGGCCACCGCGCGGGCGATCTCGACGATGCTCGTGACATTCGGCGTCAGCTTGACGATGACCGGCAGTTGCGTCGCCCGGACGCACGCCGCCGTCACCGCGGCGGCGACCCGCGCATCCTGGCCGAACTCCATCCCGCCCTGCTGTGCGTTGGGGCTGCTGATGTTCAACTCGAGCGCGGCGACGCCTGGCACGCCATCGAGCGCCGCCGCGCAGGCGCCGTACTCCTCGACGGTGGCGCCGAGGATGCTGACGATGACCGGCACCGACCAGCGCTCCCAGATCGGCGCCAGATCGCGCACCACCCGGCCGACACCGATGTTCTGCAGGCCGATCGAGTTCAGCATCCCGGACGGCGTCTCTTCGATGCGACGGGTCGGGCTGCCCGCCCGCTGATGCAGCGTCGTCGTCTTCGTGACGATAGCGCCGAGTCGCTGGATGTCGAAGACCTTCGCGTACTCGGTGCCGTAGCTAAAGGTGCCGGACGCGACCATCACGGGATTGCGGAGCGTGAGGGTATTCTTCCCGCCCGCGATATCTACGCTGAGCTCCATCGCCGTCCTTCCGCCAAGCCGCGAGAGTATACCGGCCGCGCGCATTGGTTCGACGCGAGCTCTGGCATCCATCCGCCGACAGTTACACTCCCTCGACAGCCAACTCGATGATGGAGATGTGCTCGATGACGACGACGGCAGAACTGCTTGGATATCAGCCGGATGACCGAGTGCTGATCATAAACGCGGACGATGTCTGCTTCTCCATGCGTCGAACGTCGCCACGTTCGAATCGATGGTCGAGGGGAGCCTGACCTGCGCCTCGACGCTGGTGCCAGCGCCCTGGTTCATGGAGACGGCGCACCTGCAGAAACGGCATCCTTCGGCGGATATCGGCGTCCACATGACGCTGGCCGAATACGAGACCTATCGCTGGCGCTCGATGACCGGCGAGCCATCGCTGCACGCGCCCGACGGCGGCATGTGGCGCGACGTCGCCAGCGTTGTCGAGCACGTCTCGGCGGCCGATGCGGCGCTGGAGCTGAGCGCCCAGGTCGAGCACGCGCTCGCTTCCGGGATCGACGTGACGCATCTCGACACGCACATGGGTGCGGTGATGCACCCGAGGTATCTTCCCGCGTACGTGGACCTGGCGATCGAGTTCAAGTTGCCTGTTCTTCATCCGGCCCAGCGCGCGGCGGCTGGCGGCGCTTGGCGACGGCGCGGAGGTCTACGCCGCTCAGACGGCGAAGCTCGAAGGGCGAGGCTGGCCGCTGCTCGACAACTGCATCGTCCAGACGCTGAGCGAGATCGCCCCGAAGACAAGGAGCGCCGGTTTCGCGAGCTATTCGCGGGGCTCCGTCCCGGCCTCACCCACTTTCTCGTACACCCGGGCAAGGGCGGTGACGAGCTGGACGCGATGACCGGTCGATTGCCGGCATCGCGCGAAGGAGTACGAGATCTTTCGCAGCCCGGAGCTGCGCGCGTACTGTGAGGGGCTGGGCATCAAGCTCACCGGCTACCGCGGTCCGCGACCGCCTGCGCGCTCCGCTGTAAGCGAGGGGCAGCGCGCCGGGACGCCGACTCGCGCCTCCGACACGTGAACAATCCCGGTGTGAAACGCGAAGTGTACGGACCTGGATGAAAATCATCTGAAATCAGTTGAACTTCAGTGCCTCAGTGCGCGACAATCAGGCATCGGCGCCTTCGAGCACGAATGCACAAAGGAGCGGAGCAGTCATGGGCGACAAGAGTCCGAAGAGCACGGCGAAGTCGAAGAAGCAGAAGGGCGACAAGTCGTCCGCATCTGCCAAGCCGGCAGCCTCTCCGAAGAAGTAGCGGCAGCTACGCCTCGCCGGAGACGGCCTCCCTGACAACGGTACGCCGGGGCCGTTCCTGCGCGCGCCTTTCGCCGCCCGCTTGGGGACCGTCGATCCGCTCTCGTCGCGTCTGCTCCCGCGAGTGGGGTATGCGCGCGAACGTCGCCGCGCTTCAGCTTTCGCGCGAGCGGGTGGATCAGTTGTTTCGCCACGCACCAGTCACCGGCAACCAGTCACCAGTCACCAGCGGCCAATCACCAGTCACCAATGACCAGCGACCAGCCGACTAGATCTGGCTGTAGCCGCTGCCCTTGATCGCCGGATCGACGCCGATGCCGTGGCCGTCTTCGATCCAGCCGAACTCCTTGAGGATCTGCTGGCTGTACGTCACGCGGCCCGTCACCTTCTCCAACGGCTCCGTCGCGAGCAGCAGCGCCGCCTTCGCCATGATCTCCGGCGCCTCGCCGCGCGGGTCGTCCAGGCCGCGCACCAGGCGATGGTGCACCGTGCCCGGCGTCGGCACCACCTGCGACGGCGAGAAGCACGTGACGGACACGCCGTCGCCTTGCACTTCTGCGGCGAGCCCCTGCGTGAACCGCTCGAGCGCCGCCTTCTCCGAGCCGTAGCACGTGCCGCCCGGCAGCAGGTCGCCGCGGTACGGTCCGCGCCCTGGCCCGATCGCCGCCCCGGATGAGATGTTCACGATCGCGCCGGACCGCCGCAGCAGCATGTCCTCCAACGCCAGCTTGCTGAGCATGAACGGCGCATGGAAGTTTACCGCCCACGAGCGCATCCAGCGGTTCACGGGATAGTCCTTGATCGGCATGAAGTAGGTGAGAGCGGCGTTGTTCACGAGCACGTCGATCGGCCCATAGGCTGCGCGCGCCTCGTGCATCAGCCGCTCGCACTCCGCCGGCTCTGAGATGTCGACGGCGACGGCGGTGGCCTCGCCGCCGGCGGAACGGATATCGCCGACCGTCTTCTCGAGCGAGCCCTCGAACTGGTGGTCGCCCTCCTTCAGCGTGCGGGCCGCGCAGACAACCCTGCCGCCCTCGGCCGCGAACATCTTCGCGATCGCGGCGCCGATGCCCCGGCTGGTCCCTGTCACTACGACGGCCTTGCCATCGAGCTTGCCCATGTAACTCCTCCTGTCGCTCCTGCGCTGCACACTCTCTCACGCGCACCCCGCTGCCGCAACAAGTCACCTCGAACACGCCCCTCGCGCACTGACGCGGACGGCGGCTCTACGGCTCGGTGCTAACAGTGGGTACCCTTGCGACGTGAAGCTCGACGCGATCTACTTCTCGCCCGTGAAGTCGCTTGCGCTGCAGCGGCTGGAGCGGGCGCTGGTTACGCGGCACGGCATCGCGGGAGATCGGCGGTTCTTCATCGTCGACGCAGCGGATCGCGTGTTCACGCAGCGCGAGTGCGGCCCGCTTGTCCGCGTGCGGGCGGCGTATACGCTGGAGCCGGAATCGCTGCGGATCGATCTGCCTGACGGCACGGTCGCCCAGGCGCCGGTGGTCCATGGCGAGACGATTGCCGGTAGCTTCTACGGACGGGAGTTCCCAGGCGTGCGGGCGCCGGGGCCATGGGACGCCGCGCTCTCGGACTACGCCGGCCAGCCGCTCCGCCTGGCGCGCGCGCCAACGGGTGCATTCGACGGGCTACCGATCGCGATCTGCTCTACCGCCTCCGTCGAAGAAGTCCGCCGTCGCGCTACGGGAGCGGCGGTGGACGAACGGCGGTTTCGTCCGAACCTCTACGTCAGCGGCATCCCGGCGCACGGCGAGGATGCCTGGCTTGGCCAGCGGTTCCGGGTGGGGGCGAGCGCGGTCATCCATGTGCGGATGCGCGACCCGCGCTGCGCGATCACCACGCACGACCCCGACACCGGCGAGATCGACGTGAACACGCTCAAGATCATCGCCGGCTACCGGAGAGATCAGCCCAAGGAAGTGAACTTTGGCGTGTACGCGACGGTCGACCCGGAGGGACTGGTCGCCGTCGGGGACGAGATCGTCCCGGTCGGAGACGAACTGTCCGTTTCCAGCGACGATGCGCCGCGAACAGCGACAGGTTGACGCAGCGTCGGCAGGGTCGGCGCGCGCGCCGGCGCAACTCCTGGAGAAAAGGAAGCGACACATGAAGGCCAGCAGCGAGACCATGCAGGGTGTGATCGACGCGATCGTTGAGAACAGGCGGCGCTTCGAGGCGTTCTGCTATTCGCTGGACGAGCAGGAGTTGATGCGCCCGGTGCCCGACTCCACATGGGTGGTGCGCGACTTCGCGGCGCACCTGGACACGCTGGACGTGGCACTGGTCCGCTGGCTCGAGGCGGTCGGTGCGGGCGGGCAGGTCGACTCCAGCCGCGATGTCGATGGCGCGGCGTTCGATATCGATGCGTTCAACGAGGTGCAGGTGATCGAGCGCCGCTCGTGGCCGCTGGAGCAGGTGTTCGAGGAAGCGCATCGTAACCGAGCACTCTTACTCGAGCAGATGGTAAGGCTCACGGACGCACAGATCGATAAGCCGATGAACTTCGCCGCCGACGCCAAGCGCAAGGCGAGTGTGCTGCCCCTCAAGCTGTTTCTTGCCGGCTGGTCGCAACACGACCCGATCCACGTCGCCGATATGCTGAAGGCGCTGCCGGAGCGTGCTGCCGACGCCGAGGTTGTCTCCTGGCTCAGCAACCCCTTCGTGAAGGGCTATCAGGCCGTGATGAACCCTGCGGCCACGCCGTAGCGTGAGCTTGCGCCGGCTTCGGCGTCGGCGGCACCGCTTCTGACTGAGACGGGAGCTAGTTGCGGAAGCGGCCGTATGCCTTGCGGACGATCTGAAGGAAGGGCCGCTGCAACTGTGCATACGTCGCCTCGCCCGCGAGTTGTGAGAAGGCGGTCGAGAGGGTCGGGTACACTTGGACGATGTTGCCGAAGTCCGGCGTCAGCCGATGCTGCTTCTCGATCGCCAGCGTCCACTGGCCGATCAGCTCGCCAGCGGCCGGAGCGAGGATGTGCGCCCCCAGCACCCTGAATTTCCCGTCGGTGACGACGATCATCTCGCCCTGAGTGGCCTGCTCCGTCCGCGCCCGGTCGTTGTGTGCGAAGGACCATCGGAAGACCTTGACGGCGCTGCCGATCTTCCGGCGAGCCTCGTCCGACGTCATGCCCACGTGCGCGAGTTCCGGCTCGGTGAACGTTGCCCACGGGATGAGTTCGGGGGCGGTCTTGCTGCCCGGGAAGAACATGTTGCGCATCGCAACTGTCGCCTCAGCCGCCGCGCTGTGCGTGAACAGGAAGCGGCCCGCGACGTCGCCGCAGGCGTAGACAGACTCGCACGTCGTGCGAAGGTGCTCATCGACGACGATCCCGCGCGGGCCGGTCTGGATGCCGGCGGCATCGAGACCGAGCTTCTCGATGTTAGGCTTGCGCCCGGCCGCCACGAGGATCTGCTCCGCTGACCACGCGCGGGGCTCGCCGTTGACTCTGCCGTGCAGCGTGCGGCCAGCGGCGGTATGCTCGGCGCGGTCGAGCATGACGTTGAGCTCGACGCTAATCCCTTCGCTCCGAAGAAGAGCGAGCAGCTTGTCCGCGAGTTCTGGTTCATCACGCTCGAGGATGCGGTCCGCACGCTGGAGCACTGTGACCTCGGCGCCCAGCCGATGATGCGCCTGCGCCATCTCGATGGCAATCGGACCGCCACCGACGACGAGCAGCGACTTCGACGCGCGCTCTTCTTCGAAGAGCGTTTCGCTCGTCAGGTACCCGACGTCGTCGATGCCGGCGATCTGAGGCGCGGCGGGGCGCGAGCCGGTGGCGAGCAGGATGAATCGCGCCGTTAGTCTGCGGTCGCCGGCCAGGACCGTGTGCCCGTCGAGCAGTTTCGCCTCGCCGTAGACAACCTCTACGCCGGCTTCGATGTACTTCGCTGGATTGTCGTCGGTCGCGGCAATCTCCTGCTGAATGCGGCGGACACGCGAGAATACCGCGGCTGTGTCGATCTCGGGCGCCGCGTTCGGGAGACCGAAGTCAGCGCCGTTGCGCATCGCATGCGCGGCCTTCGCGCTCGCGATCAGCGCCTTGCTCGGCACACAACCGGTCCAAAGACAATCGCCCCCTACGCGCGCACGCTCGACAAGCGCCGCCTTGATTCCCATCTTCGGCGCGGCGTCGGCGGCGACCATGCCGCCGGAACCGACGCCGATGACGATCAGGTCGAACTGGTAGTCACTCATCGCGCGGCCCGATGCTGACCGGGCGGGCGACGAAGACAGCGCCGGCGTTTCCGGCCCCCAGATGCACGCCCATGCTCGGCCCGACGTCGTAGTCGATGATCTCGCCGATGTGCGGCATCGCTTCAACGCGCGCGCGCAAAGCGCTGGCAATCTCGGGAGCGGCGCCATTCCCAATGCCCACCCGAAGCGACTGGCCGCGATGCCCGGCGAGCACCGCGGCATCATTGATCTGATCCCCCATCAGCGCGACGGCTTCCTCGAGCGTCGCCGCGTTGCCGACGACCTTCATGCCGTCTGGCTTGAGGGCGAGCACGGGCACGCCCGCGGCGTCGGATCCGTCGCGGAGCCGGCCACCACGCAGGGCGAGATCGAGCGCCTTCATCACGAACGTGCTGCCGGTCGCCGCGCCCGCGGCCTCGGCCCGCTCGGCGGCTTCCGTTACCGACGCGCCGGCATCGAGCGCATCGACCGCTTCGAGCACGCACAAGCCCTCGGCGAACGACGCCTGGCCTGTGTCGACGATCGTCACGGGGATCGCCGATATGCCCGCCGCGGCCCGAGCGGAATTGACCGTGCCGGAGATGCCCGAGCCAATGTGGATCGAGATGATCGCCGTCGCGCCGCCCTCGGCGGCCTGCTGATAGCACTCAGCGATGCGGCCGGGTGAAGGCTGAGACGTGGATACCGCCGGTCCTTCGGCAAGCGCGGCGTAGAGCTCGTCCGCTTCGATGTCGACGCCATCGAGGTACTCTCGCCCGTCGACGATGATCGTCAGCGGCGCCACGATGATGCCCGCACTCGCGGCTAGCGATCGCGGCAACATTGCAGCGGAGTCCGTGACGACGGCGATGTCTCGGCTCACGAGCTGCACTCCCTTCGGGACGGCGCCGGCGCCGAGCGCTTCGATGCGTGTGCGGCGAGATCGGAGGAGGCCCAGCCGCATGTGTCGGCGAGCATCCTAGGAGGCAACGGCGGACTCCTTCCCATCCTCATCCGCGGTGAAGATCGGACCTGCGACCGACTCGCTGATGGGCGCTTCAACAAGCAGCGGCGGCGCGGTGAGGAATTTGAACGCGACGATCGCCGATGTCGCGGCGGCGTAGATCGGCAGCCACTTCGAGGCCTTCGGTCCCCAGAGGTTGGTCTTCTGCTTCCGCCACCAGTAGGCCGCTGCGACCGAGAATGCTCCTGACGCGAGGTACGTGGCGGTCCCAGCCTGGCCCCTCGACAGCGCCGTCGTCGCACCGGCAAGGGCGAGATCGAAGGGCATGTATGCGGGAAAGCAGACCACGGACGTGCCGGCGCTGGTCGCGACGCCCTTCCCGCCCCGGAACCCGCTCCAGACGGGGAAGCAGTGCCCGGCCACGGCGCCGATGCCGGCGACATACGCACCGTCATCGCCGGCGAGACGGCGGCCGGCCGCGCAGGCGACGGCGCCTTTCGCGACATCGCCGGCGAGAATGACGAGACCCCATTTCACGCCCAGCAGCTTGGCCGCGTTGAGTGCGCCCGGGTTCTTCGTGCCCGCATCCCGGAGGTCGACGACGCTATCGTGGCCCGCGCGCCGTGCCGCGTACTTCGACACGATATCGGCGGTAGGGAAGCTCCCGGCGAAATAGGCGATGGGAGCTGCCACCACCAGCCTCGTAGTTCGCTCCGTCGTCATCCGCGTCCTTTGTCCAAGGCAGCTGGCACAGCCCTTCGGCAAGTCTACTACGACGGTGCCGTCCGATCCTGTTCGGAGGCCAGGTGCCGGGCGATCACGCGCAAAAGCATGGCGACGCCGGATGCGAACGGCCGCGCATTTGCGGGCAGAGCCAGCGCCCACCATCTGCGGCGTGGTGAATCGGAGTCACGGCCCTTAGACGGGCGCGATCGCCTCGTCCGTGGCGTCCTTGGCATTTGGCGTGCGGACGTCCTCAAGGAACCGGCGTGTCACATGGGTGTCCCACTCCATGCCATAGATCCGCCGCAGGTCGACGATCGCCGCCAGCGCCCGCTTGCCGTGCGGACTGGCCGCCGCCTCGCCTTCCTGGCCCTGCACCGGCTCGAACGAATGGAGGACGATCTTCTCAAGAAGCTGCCCGAGCGTCACGCCCTCGAATTCGGCCAGGCCCTTGAGGACCTTGACCATGTGCTTCTCCATCCGGACGCCAAGCTGCACCCGCTCCACGCCCACCTGTTCGATCATCTCCGGCATC
>JBBRPY010000029.1:0-39021 GCA_038227375.1 Dehalococcoidia bacterium | reverse complement strand
GAGGAGGCGTAGAAGACGAGCGCGCCGCCACCCCCGGCGCCGCAGGCCTTGCCCGCGGACGCGCCGCTGCGCATCGCCAGAGTAAAGATCGCATCGATGGTCTCGTTGGTGACGGCGCGATGCAGCCGCTGTTGCTGCAGCCAGTTCTCATTCATCACCTGGCGGATGCCGCCGAAGTCGCTGCCCGCGATGGCGTCGCGCATCGCCCGCCCATCGTGCTTGAGCGAAAGCAGCGCACCAGTGACCTCGTTGTCGTGCCGCGCGAATGCGGCCCAGACGCCGGTGTGGATCTCGCCCGACAGTCGCGCGATGCCGCTGTCGACCAGCACCAGCCGCTTCTCGAGCGCATCGCGATGGCTCTCCTCCATGACGATGCGCTCGATGCGCACGGGGCCACCCGGGGCGCTCGCTGCGGTGAATGTCATGTACGAGAGGCCGCCGTAGCAGGCTGTGTACTGGTCCTGCCGGCCGCCGGCGACGCCCGCCGCGCTCTCCGCCGCGAAGGCGGCCTCGGCGACCTCGTCGAGGTCCGCATCAGGGTTGCGGAGCGCCGCCTCTAGCACGCGCTCGCAGGCAGACGAGCCGAGACCGCCGGCGCGGACGTCGTGCTCGAAGGTGATGTCGCCGCCGTCGAGCGAAGCGTACACGCGGGCGCTGATCGTCACGTTGACGACCTCGCCGCCCTCCGCGTCGGCGAACGCCGGCACGTCCGTCCAGCCGCCGGCCAGGTCGATGCGAAGCGGAACGCTGGCTGATCCCATCATGCGATGATTGGTTTCGGTGCCGTGCGGAGACGCGATCATTTTGCGTGAGCTACGTGGCTAAATGCGACGACCGCGTATTCTCTCCGACTTCCGACTCCCGATCACTCCGCGCCAGCGTACACCTCCGTCCGCGCGCGCAGCGACTCGGCGGCGTGCTCGTCGTTGATGAAGAACGAGATCACGAAGGGCACGAGCATCAGCGCGAAGACGGCAAAGTACGCGTCGTGGTAGCCGATCACCGCGGCGTGCTGCGATATCGCCTGCGTCGGCGACGACAGGTGCTGGCTGGCGATGGCCGATGCCTCATGCGCGCGCGTGCGGTTGAGGGCGATCGTGATGATCAGCGCGACGCCGAACGACGCCGCCACCTGCCGCAGCGTGTTGTAGATCGACGATGCGGACCCCTGCTTCGAATTCTCGAGCGGCCCGTAGAGCAACGTCTGCGAGGCCACCACCCCGAACGCGAACGGCAGCCCGCGCAGCAGGAGCAGGACGACCACCACCCACACCGGCGTATCGATGCCGACGAAGGCGAACGGCAAGATCGTCAGCGCGGAGAAGCCGAATCCGAAGATCATCATTCGCCGCGGCCCCACCATCGGGTAGATGCGGCTCGCTATCGGCAGCGAGATCGCGGTGCCCAGCGAACTGGGCGCCTGGATCAGGCCCGCTTCGAGCGGGCTGTACCCCTGGAGCGTCTGCAGGAAGAGCGTCAGGATCAAAATGAATCCGCCGAATCCTGCGAACGCCGGCATCATCATCAAGTTTCCGGATGCGAAGAGCCATCGCTTAAACAACCGCAGGTCCAGGATTGGATAGCGCACGGTCAGCTCGATCGCGACGAAGGCGGCGGCTAGCGCCAGCCCGCCGAAGCCAAAACCCACCACCTGGGGCGACCCCCAGCCCTCGCTGCCCGCTCTCGACACGGCGTACAGCACCATCGCCGCGCCGCCGCTGCCCGTCAGAAGGCCCGGCACATCAAACCCGCGCGCCGCGTAGGCCTCGCGGTGCTCCGTCAGCACGCGCAGACCGAAAAGCAGGCCAGCGATGCCCACCGGCACGTTCACGTAGAAGATCCAACGCCAGCTGACGTATTCGATCAGATATCCGCCGAGGACCGGGCCCACCGTCGGCGCGAGGACGACCGGCACCGAGATGATCGCCGACGCCTTCGCGCGCTCGACGCCGGGGAATTCGCGGGAGAGCATCGCCGTCCCCACCGGCGTCATCATGCCGCCGCCGATGCCCTGGATGAACCGGAATGCGATGAGCTGCTCGATGGACTGCGCCAGCCCGCAGAGCGCCGAGGCGACGATAAAGATTCCCATCGCCCAGAGGAAGGTCCGCTTCGTGCCGAAGCGGTCGGAGAGGAAGCCGGCGGCCGGGATGAACACCGCCAGGCTCAGCAGATAGCCGGTGATCGTCCACTCGACGAGCGATGTGCTGGCGTGCAGGTCGGTCTTCAGTGTCGGGATCGCGACGTTGACGATCGTCGTATCCATCAGGTCCATGAACAGACCAAACACGAAGACGATGGCGACAAGGTACTTGTACGGGACCTTCGCCAGGCTCATCTATCGCTCCGTGTTTGTCGCTTGCTGGAAGCTCTTGGCGCTCGAGCGGGCGGATGGTTCCTGGGAACTTCGGCGGGCGGCTGATCTATTTATGCAGACCGCTGTCGCTGGTGCCAGCGGTGCGCGCATCGACGCTCTGCACGACCATATGGTTTGCCATGCAGTGGCGAAGCGATCGAATGTCGATCCGCTATACTCAATTCGAACATTTGTACCCCCGGGCCAGGCATGAATACGCTACCTTCCACATTCCACCCTGCGGTCCGCGCGTGGTTCGAACAGCGCTTCGACCGCGCGACCGATGCGCAGCTCCGCGGCTGGCAGGCGATCGGCGAGGGCCGCGACGCCCTGATCGCGGCGCCCACCGGCTCGGGCAAGACGCTCGCGGCTTTCCTTTCGAGCATCGACAGCCTGATGCGCCGCGGCCTCGCAGACGACCTTCCGGCGTCGATTGACGTCGTCTACGTCTCGCCGCTGAAGGCGCTGAGCAGCGACATCCAGCGCAATCTTGAGGCGCCGCTCACGGAGATCCGTGCCATCGCGACGGAGATGGGCCTCGAACCGCCGGAGATCCGGACGGCCTTGCGCACCGGCGACACCACCCAGGCCGCACGCGCGGCGATTCTGCGAAACCCGCCCCACATCCTGATCACGACGCCGGAGTCGCTCTACCTAATGCTGACGGCCGAGCGCAGCCGGGCGCTGCTGGGCAACGTCCGCACGGTGATCGTCGACGAGCTGCACGCGCTGATGCGCGACAAGCGCGGCAGCCACCTGATGCTGTCGCTCGCCCGCCTCGATGCCCTCTGCGATCGCCGCCCGGTTCGCGTCGGCCTCTCCGCCACCGTGCACCCAATCGACGAAGCCGCGCGCTTCCTGGCCGGTGTCCAAACCCCCACGGCTGCCGGCGGCCACCCGACCGCGAACAACCGACCAGCACCCGCGCCGTCGACCCCGACGACCGACGACCGAAGACCACCAACCACCACCAATCACCAGTCACCAATCACCAATCCCCAACCCACCATTGTCAACGTCGGCCACCGGCGCGATCTCGACCTGCTCGTCGAGGTGCCGCCATCGGACCTGCAGGCGGTGGCGACGCACGAGCAGTGGGGCGACATCTACGACCGCATCGCAGAGCTGATCGCCGAGCACCGGACGACGCTGGTCTTCGTGAACACCCGTCGCATGGCCGAGCGCGTGGCGCACAACCTGGGCGAGCGGCTCGGTGCCGAGCATGTGGCAGCCCACCACGGCAGCCTCTCGAAGGACCGCCGGCTGCGTGTAGAGCAGCGTCTGAAGGACGGCGAGATGCGCGCCATCGTGGCCACTGCCTCGCTTGAGCTCGGCATCGACGTCGGCTCCGTCGACCTCGTCTGCCAGATCGGCTCGCCGCGCGCGGTCACGACGTTCTTGCAGCGCATCGGGCGGTCCGGGCATGCGCTCGGCCGCACCTCTCGCGGGCGGCTCTTCGCCACCTCGCGTGACGAGCTGGTGGAGTGCGCGGCACTCGTGCGCGCGGTACACGCCAGCCATCTCGACCGCGTCGAGCCGCCGGTTGCGCCGCTGGACATCCTCGCCCAGCAGATCGTCGCGGAGTGCGCCTGCCGGGAGTGGCGTGAGGACGAACTCTACGGCATGGTGCGGACGGCGGCCCCATACGCGGCGCTCGCCCGCCAAGATTTCGACGACGTCGTCGAGATGGTGAGCGAAGGCCCCGCGGAGCGCCTCGGCCGCGGCCGCGCGCTCCTGCATCGCGACCGTATCGCGGGCACGCTGCGCGGCCGGAGAGCAGCGCGCATCACGGCGATCACCAGCGGCGGCGCGATCCCGGAGGTCGCCGACTATCGCGTCGTGCTCGATCCCGATGAGACCTTCATCGGCACGGTGAACGAAGACTGGGCGGTCGAAAGCATGGCGGGCGACATCTTCCTGCTCGGCACGCATTCGTGGAAGATCCGCCGCATCGAATCGGCCCGCGGCGTCGTGCGGGTGGAAGATGCGCAGGGCCGCCCTCCCAGCGTCCCTTTCTGGTTGGGCGAGGCGCCGGCGCGCACGTGGGAGCTTTCAGAAGAAGTAAGCCGCCTCCGCCGCGACGTGGCGGACCGGCTGGACGGTGAGGGCGATGTCGTCGGCTGGCTCTGCGAGGAAGCCGCGTTGCCGCGCCCGGCGTCGACGCAGGTCGTCGACTACATCGCGGCGGAGCGGGCCGCGCTCGGCGTCGTGCCGTCCGACGAGGACGTCGTCTTCGAGCGGTTCTTCGACGACGCGGGCGGCATGCAGATGGTGGTGCATGCGCCCTTCGGCGGCCGCGTCAACCGCGGCTTCGGCTTGGCGCTGCGCAAGCGATTTTGTGTGAACTTTGACTTCGAACTGCAGGCGGCGGCGACCGACGACGCCGTGGTGCTGTCGCTGGGACCCCAGCACAGCTTCCCCCTGGAAGATGCCTTCCACTTCGTCCGATCCGACGTGCTGCGGGAGTCTCTGGAGCAGGCGATGCTGGTCGCCCCGATGTTCGGCGCGCGCTGGCGCTGGAACGCCACGCGCGCGCTGGCCGTGCTGCGGACGAACGCCGGCAAGAAGGTGCCGCCGCCGATCCAACGGATGCGCGCCGACGACCTGATGGCCGCCGTCTTTCCGGAGCAGGTCGGCTGCCAGGAAAACCTCACCGGCCCGCTGCCCATCCCTGACCACCCACTGATCCGGCAGACGGTGGAGGACTGCCTGTACGAGGCGATGGACCTCCGGCGCCTCACCAGCGTGCTGGAGAAGATGGAGCGCGGCGAGATTCGCCTGCACGCGCGCGACACCACCGAGCCGTCGCCCTTCGCGCACGAGATCCTCAATGCGAAGCCGTACGCGTACCTCGACGACGCGCCACTGGAGGAGCGGCGGACGCAGGCGGTGTCGCTCAGGCGCACGCTGCCTGAACACCAGCGCGACCTCGGCGCGCTCGACGCCACCGCGATCGAGCGGGTACGCGAGGAAGCGCGCCCGGAGCCGCGTGACGCCGACGAGCTGCACGACATCCTTCTTGGCCTCGTCGTCTCGCGCAATACCCCCGCCTGGCGGGGTTGGTTCGACGAGCTGGTCGCCGGCGGCCGCGCAGCCACGGCGCGCACGGCGCCCGGCGACTTCTGGTTCGCCGTTGAGGACCTGCGCGCGATCGAGCGCCTCTATCCCGAGGCAACGATCGCACCGCCGGTGGTCCTGCCCCCGCATCTCGATGCGCCCGCACCCGAGCGCGAGGAGCCGATCTTCGCCGCCGTGCGCGGGCACATGGAGTACCTGGGGCCGGCGACGGCCGCGTCGGTTGCCGCGCTGCTCGGCTTCGGCACGCTGGAAGTCGTCTCGGCGATGGCGCGGCTCGAAGGCCAGGGTGTCGTCCTCCGCGGCCACTTCACGCCCGGCAGTAATGAAGAAGAGTTCTGTGACCGCCGGCTGCTCGCGCGCATCCATCGCTACACGCTCGACCGCCTGCGCAGCGAGATCGAGCCGGTCAGCGCTCAAGACTTCATGCGCTATCTCTTCTCACGCCAACACGTGGCAGCCAGGCGCCGGTTCGAGGGCAAACGCGGGTTGGTGGAAGCGATCGCGCAGCTCCAGGGCTTCGAGATCGCCGCGGCCGCGTGGGAGCGCGAGGTGCTTCCGTCGCGTATCCTCAACTACGACCCGCGCTGGCTCGACGAACTGTGCCTCTCGGGCGATATCGCCTGGGCGCGTCTGTCGCTGCGGACATCAAGCGGCGGTGGGCGCGGCTCATCGCCCTCACGCGCGACGCCGATCACGCTCGCCCTGCGCCGCGACCTCGGCTGGCTGCTCGAATCGGTGCGCGCGGCGGAGGAGCCGCAGATCGGCGCCGCGGCGGCGACGCTCGACGCGCTGCGCACGCACGGCGCACTCTTCTTCGACGACCTCGCGGTGGCGAGCCGCCAGTTGCCGGCGCAGCTCGAAGAGGCGCTCTGGGATCTGGTCGCACGCGGCCTCGTCAGCGGCGATGGCTTCCAGTCGCTCCGCCAGATCATGGCGCCCGGCCGCACGGCGCGCGCCCGTGATGCGCGGCGCCACGCGCGATACGGCGCTGGCCGTCTTGCCCGCCGCGACGCGCCGCAGGGCCGCTGGTCGATCGTGCACCGCTTCCAGCCGGAACCGTCGCCCATCGATGAGCTGGCCGAGCGCGCGGCGATGCAGTTGCTGGCTCGCTATGGCGTCGTCTTTCGCGACGTCGTCGCGCGCGAGAGTCTGACCGTGCCGTGGCGCGAAATCCTGCGCGCGCTGCGGCGGCAGGAGGCACGCGGCGTCATCCGCGGCGGCAGATTCGTCGCCGGATTCATCGGCGAGCAGTACGCGCTGCCGGAGGCCGTCGAGGGGCTACGTCGCACCCGCCGCGAGGAGCGGACCGGCGAGGTCATCCGCATCAACGCAACCGACCCCCTCAACCTCGTCGGCATCATCACACCCGGCCCGCGCGTACCCGCGCTGCACACGAACGCCGTCGTCTTCCGCGACGGGCTGCCGATTGCGGTGGAAGAGGGCAAGCGCATCGTGCCCCGCGACGGCGCAGGCGACGACGTGCTGCGCGAGATCGCCGCAGCGCGCCCCGGCGCCAAGCTTACCACGCCGTCCGGTAACCCGAAGCATAGTCCTGCGGCCGCGGTGCCTGGCTATAGGTTGGGATGAGAATCCGTGAGCGCGACGATCTCGGTCGATGACGTGCGGAACAGGTCCGTCACATCTCGCCCGAGCAGCGGCGGAAACAAATTGAGATCGGGGTGTGGCTTAGCCATCTCGATCTCGGCTTCAAGTTGAATCAACTCTCCGTGGTCGTCCATTAGCAGCAGCTGCGCCGGAACCAGGCGAATCTCAACCGAACCACCCACGCCAACGGCGTGCGCCATTGGACAACCTACAAAGTCGGAGTATGCGAATCCCGCGGCCTCGTACGTTGACGCTGAGACGAACGTCCGATCCGCTCCGGTGTCCAGCAGAAAGTGCGCGGATAACAGTTCATGCGTCGTCTCTGCCAGGCGCAACATCGACACCACACTGACGTGTGGACGACCGAATCGAAATGTCCCTCTGATTGCCACGCTACAGGATCAGTACCTGGTCGACCGGAAAGATGTAGGTGTTGTACAGCTCCCCCGGCTTGAAGTTCTGGCCTGCTAGGCGCCGCTTGAGGCCGGCCTGCGATTTGCTGGAGGCGATGACGCCCTTCGCGGTGATCGCAACCCAACGGCCGGCGTAGGCAGCCGTGATCTTTTCGCCGTGCTGAGACGCATAGTTCCCCGGTTTCTCCATCGCGCGAAAGATCTTACGGGCGAGTCTGACGTTCGCTGGGCTGGGTTCCGTGAAGCGCGCGGTCATGCTGGACCTCCGGTTCGTCGGGCTGGGCTTGATTCTAGCATCAGCAGGTGCCGCTGAGCCGTGCGCGCTCGTCAATAGGCCGTCCCGTTGGATCGGGCGACCACGATCCGCGTATCCTTAGGGCCCGCGGCTGCGTGTCAACCGCGCTCGGTATCGCACGCTCCGGCGTGCCAGAGGAGGCCCCATGGTCGAAGCCAGCATTCTCGAGCAACTGCGCAAAGAGCCGGGTGGCGAAGACCTCGACCTGGGCTGGCTCGATGCGCCGCTGGCCGAGCGCGGCCTGCGGGTGGCGCCGAGCAAGCGCGGCCTGACCCTCGAGGACATCTCCACCGCATCCTACGGCGACATCCCGGCGGCCACCCACAACCAGAGCGGCCGCATGCGCGGCGCGGCAGCGCGGGCCGACGCCCAGAACATGCAGACGCACTGGAACACGAAGGCGGCGTCGTGGTCGGCGTCGGCCATGCTCCTGTACGAAGAAGCCGTCCAGCGCCAGTGGAGCAGCGCCACCGACGTCCCCTGGGCAGATCTGCCGGACCTGCCAGAGGAATTGGAGATGGCGATGTCGCAGCTCTGCACGTTTCTCACTCAGGTCGAATTCATCGCCGGCGACGTGCCGGGCAAGTACGCGCCAAACGTCAGCGGCGAGTACTTCGAGGTGGGGCTGTTCCTCGCGAGCCAGATCATGGACGAGGCGCGTCACCTCGATGTCTTCCGCAAGCGCGCGCTGGCGAACGGCATCGGGCTGCTGCAGGCGGGGCCGGGCGCACTCGGCCTGCTGACGGCGCAGGACTTCACGGAGATGGCGTCGACGCTGCACCTCGTGGGCGAGGGCTTTGTGCAGTCGATGTTCCGCATGGGCGAGCTCTTCGCGCAGAGCGAAGTCGACAAGCGCATGTTCCGTCTTGCGGCGCAGGATGAGAGCCGGCACGTGGCGTTCGGCGTCATGCACATGAAGTATGTGATGGAGACGCTGCCCGAGCGGCGCGAGGAGATCCATACCTACCTCGACCGCATGGAAGGCAACCTTGGCGCTGGCTCCGCGCAGGCGGGTCTGACGGGCGGCGGCGAGACGGGCGAAGCGCTCGCGATTCTCCTCGGCGGCGGTACCAGCGAGGCGCAGTTGCGCGAGGGCTACATGAAGCTCCTGGCGATCCGCAAGCGTCAGGTCAACGAGTACATGCACCGGCTCGACGTCGTCGGTCTCGGCGACCGCCGCCAGCACATGAACCCGATGATGGCGATGCTTCTCGACCCGCCGCGGAATTAGGCTGCGGGAGGTTGGAGGTTGGAGGCTGGGCGCGCTCGGGGTGCTACCCCGCGTGTCGAAGCGAGAGTTGGCGGTAACGCGTGTGATGAGGGGAACGACGCATGGCTGAGACCGACGCGCCGCACGAAGAGCTGACGGCGGCGCCGCAGATGCCTGCGATGCCGCCCCTGAGCATGAGCTGGGCGAAGGTGCCGACCGAGCGCCCACCGAAGCCCGTGCTGGGCGACGAGGGCTTCACCCTCCGGCTGGCCGATGCCGGTGCCTACGCCTGGGCGCCCGACCATTGGCCCTACGAGAACGACACCCCGCGTGGCGCGCATCCGGGGCGCGACATGGGGTTGCCGGCGCCCTACACCATTTACGACAAGATCGAGGTCTGGGCCGACAACGCCGCGGACCTCTACGAGTCGGCGATTCGCGAACAGTGGAAGCCGGCGACGCAGATCTCCTGGGGGAGCATCGAGCCACTCGCGGACCACATCGAGGCCGCCATCGACCAGATCGTCTCCAACATCTCCGAGCAGCAGTACAACTCGAACCAGGTGCTGATGGGCTGGCTGAAGGAGATCTCGTACGGCTACCACGAGGTGAAGCTGTACCTTGCCACGCAGACCTTCGATCACGCCCGCCACGTCGAGGCCTTTCGCAAGCGCGCGCTGGCGAATGGCGGCGGCCTCGGTGTGCAGGCGCCCAGCTTCTTCAACCGCACGGTGTACGCGGCGTTCAAGTTCACCGAGCTGGTCATCTACATGAACATTATCCGGACGTCGTTCCTGCTCGCGCTCTGCGAGCAAGGAGACAAGATCGGCCGGTCGCAGGCGGACCGCCAGTTGTTCGAGTTCACGGCGAACGACCTGCGCCGTCACCTGTCGTACGGCGTCGAGCATCTGCGGCACTATCTCGTCATCGGTGGCGACGCCAAGCGCCGCAATGTGCGTGCATGGCTCGAGCGTGGCGAGATCATGATGGCGGCGGACATGCGGCGCGATAAGCCGCTGCGCGAGGCGTTCATCCTGGCGCTGGGTGAGAGCGTGCAAGAGGGAAAGACGCGGCTGCGGGAGCTGCGCCAGGCGCAAGTGCGCGTCTACCTGAACGCGCTGACGGCCGCCACCTATCCCGGCCGCGAAGAGCACCTCAACGCCTCCCTCAGAGACGTCGTCGACAACGTCTGAGTGGATCGCGCTGGATCGACTATGACAGCACCCGCCGGACGCCGTGAAAGAAGCGCGCGTCCCCGACGACTACGACGGGAAACCCGGATGAGCCCCGACGACTGAAGACCGACGACCGATCCCGACAAACACGATGCATCACTTCACCCATCTCCAACTCCGCCGCGAAGGCGCCGTCCTCATCGCGGCGATGTCCAACCCGCCGAAGAACCTCCTCAACGCGACGATGGTGGCGGAACTCCATGCGCTCGCAGATGAACTCGCGACGGGTAACGATGTCCGGGTGCTGATCCTTACGGGCGCTGCGGAGGGCATCTTCATCACGCACTACGACGTCGGCGAACTGAGCGCGCTGTCGGATGCCGCGCGCGTTCGCGGCGATGCGGCGCCCGCGTCGCCTCCCGGACAGCCAGAACTGCACACGATGCATCAGCTGCTGGTGAAGCTGCAATCGCTGCCGCAGCCCGTCATCGCCGCGATCAACGGCACGGCGATGGGCGGCGGCTGCGAGCTCGCCTGCGCATGCGATTTCCGCTTCATGGTGCTCGGCGGCGTGATCGGCTGTCCCGAAGTGCGCGTCGGCATCCTTCCCGGCGCCGGTGGGACACAGCGCATCACGCGGTTGGTCGGCGTCGCGAAGGCGATGGAGCTGATGCTGCTCGGTAACGTCGTTGATGCGCCGGCGGCGGAACGCCTCGGGCTGGTGCATCGTGCGCTGCCACCAGCGGAACTTCTGCCCGAAGCGCTCGCGCTGGCGCAGGAGCTGGCGTCACGCCCGCCCCTGAGCATCGCGCTGATCAAGCAGTGCATCTTGCAGGGCAGCGAGATGGCGCTCACGGACGGCCTGCGTTTCGAGCAGGAGGCGTTCTACCGCACGCTGCGCTCCGACGACGCCAGTCGCCTCATGCGCGCGTACCTCTCCAGCGACCGCCCGCTGGATGAGCAGTAGGCGATCGCCTCGCCGGATGCCTTGTCGTCGAGCGGCGCCGGTGTCCGCGACGGCGGGGCTAATCTCCGCGCTTCGTGATCGCGTCGACGGAGGCCAGCTCCTCCGGCGTCAGCTTCCATTCGGCCGCGGCGACGTTCGCCTCCACCTGCTCCGGCTTCGTCGCGCCGGCGATCACGCTCGGCACGAAGTCGTGACTCGCCAGCCAGCCGATCGCCAGGTCGAGCATGCCATGCCCGCGCTCGCTCGCGAAGGCCTCCAGCTTGTCGAGCACGTCGAAGTTCGCTTCGCTGAGCGCTGACTTCGCGCGGTCGCCCATCGCTGCTAACCGCGTGCCCTCCGGCGCCGCCTCGCCCCGCCGGTATTTTCCCGTGAGAAAGCCGCTCGCGAGCGGGAAGTAGGGCAGCAGTCCGAGGCCGTACTTCGCGCACGCAGGCGCCAGCTCGCGTTCGATGCGCCGATCCAGCAGGTTGTACTGGTTCTGCGCCGAGATGAACTGGGTGAGATTGCCCACGCGCGCAAACCACTGCGCTTCCACCGCCTGCCACGCCGTGAAGTTCGAGCAGCCGATGTAGCGCACCTTGCCCGCGCGGACGATGTCGTCGAGCGCGCGCATCGTCTCCTCGATCGGCGTCTTCGCGTCGGGGAAGTGGATCTGGTAGAGGTCGATGTAGTCCGTGCCCAACCGCCGCAGGCTGGCATCGACGGCGTTGAAGATGTAGCCGCGCGAGGCGCCGCCCCAGAGCGGTCCGTCGCCCATCGGCCCCATGAATTTGGTGGCGATGATCACGTTGCGCCGCTCGTCCTTCAGCGCAGCGCTCAGGAACTCTTCCGACGTCCCGCGCCCGCCGTAGATGTCGGCGGTATCGAAGAAGTTGATGCCGCAGTCCAACGCTTTCCGCACGACCGTCGCCGCTTGCACCTGGTCGATGCGCATCCCGAAGTTGTTGCAGCCGAGGCCGACCGCCGAGACCTGCAGCCCCGACCGCCCGAGGTTCTTGTATTCCATGCTGATGTCCTCTCGCTACCCGTATGCGTGCCGGGATCGTAGCATCACTCCGCGATGAGGACAGGCATGCCCACCCTCGGGCGGATCTTGTACGAAGACGTTATCACTGCGAGGGCTGAACGCGGACCAATACCGGCTACACTTGAGGCGCTCGCAGCGGCCCATCCCGCCCGGCAGCAGGTCCCCGCTTGCGAGCCATCCGAGAGGGAGCTTCTATGGCCACCGCCCGCACGACTCGCCGCTCCAGCAACGGGCGCAACGGCGCCACCAGCGCACCGGCCAAGGCGCCCAACCCGCCCGCAGCCAAGACCAAGCCGGCACAGCGCGAAAGCCTCACGGTCACCGACAATCGCACCGGCAAGGCGTATGAGCTGCCGATCAGCGACGGCACGGTGCGCGCGATGGATCTGCGGCAGATCAAGACGAGCGCGGACGACTTCGGGCTGATGACGTACGACCCCGCGTTCACCAACACCGCGTCGTGCCGGAGCGCCATCACCTACATCGACGGCGACAAGGGCATCCTCGAATATCGCGGATACCCGATCGAGCAGCTCGCGGAATCGAGCACCTATCTCGAGACCGCGTACCTGATCGTCTACGGAGAGCTGCCGAACAAGAAGCAGCTCGAGAAGTGGACGCACAACATCACCTTCCACACGATGGTGCATGAGAACATCAAGAAATTCGTCGACGGCTTCAACTACGACTCGCACCCGATGGGCATGCTGATCGGCACGGTCGGCGCACTCTCGACCTATTATCCGGACGCGCGGCACGTCGACGATCCGGAGATGCGAGAGCTGCAGACGTGGCGGATCATCGCCAAGATGCCGACGATCGCGGCCTTCGCCTACCGGCACAGCCGCGGACTCCCCTTCGTGTATCCCGACAACGACCTGTCGTTCCCGGGCAATTTCCTGAACATGCTCTGGAAGATGTCCGAAGCGAAGTACACGCCGGACCCCGTGCTCGAGCGGGCGATCGACGTGCTGTTCATCCTGCACGCGGACCATGAGCAGAACTGCAGCGCCAACGCCATGCGCGCGGTCGGCAGCTCGCGCCCCGACCCCTATTCGGCCACCGCCGCCGCGGCCGCCGCCCTCTACGGCCCGCTGCACGGCGGCGCCAACGAGGAAGTCCTGCGGATGCTGCAGGAGATCGGCAGCAAGAAGCGCGTGCCTCAGTTCTTGAAGAAGTTCAAGGCGGGCGAGGGTCGGCTGATGGGCTTCGGCCATCGGGTGTACAAGAACTACGACCCGCGCGCGAAGATCATCAAGCGCACGGCGGACGAGGTGTTCGACCTGGTCGGGCGCAACCCGCTGCTCGACATCGCGCTGGAGCTGGAGCGCATCGCGCTTGAGGACGATTACTTCGTGTCGAGGAAGCTCTACCCGAACGTCGACTTCTACTCCGGCATCATCTACCAGGCGCTCGGCTTCCCGGTCGAGGTCTTCCCCGTCCTCTTCGCCATCCCTCGCGCGGCCGGATGGATCGCGCAGTGGCGCGAGATGATTACGGATCCGGAGCAGAAGATCGCCCGCCCGCGCCAGATCTACACCGGCAACCGCAACCGCGCGTACGTGCCGCTGAAGGATCGCCCGGCGCGCTGACGCCGCCTCCGCGGCGGAGGGCCGCCTATTCGACCCGCGGCCTCACCACCGGCCCCTCTCCACCGCGTGGAGAGGGGAGCTCGGCCGCTGTGCCTGGCTGCGATAGTCCACCATCACGAGGTCCTACTGCGTCGTGATCCGCTCGCCCGGTTGTGGGAGAGGGTGCCCGGCGCGCCAAGTCCGACGCGCGTCACCCGTGTAAGGGGCCGCGCCGTTGGCGGCGAAACCGGGTAGGCTCAGCCGTGGCGCACGAACGATACTTCGAGGCCGTGGACTACCTGCAGCAGCGGCTCTGGCACGAGCTGCCGATCGTCCCCGTCGAACGCGCGCTGCAACACCGGATGGAGCAGCTGCTCATGCATTTTGGCGAGCCGCACGTGGATAAGCTGGTGATCCACGTCGCCGGTACGGCCGGCAAGGGTTCGACGGCGGCGATGGTGGCGGCGATGCTCCGCGCCGCCGGATGGCGGACGGGCCTGTACACGAAGCCTCATCTCCAGACGTTCATCGAGCGCATCGACGTTGACGGCCAACTCATCGCGCCGGAAGAGTTCGCCGACATCGTCCTCGGCCTCGATCCGCTCGTGCGCAAGATGCATCTCGACGTGCTCGACGGCATCGGCTACGGCCGGCCCGCCCTGGTTGAAGTGACCTTCGCGGCGTGCATGCAGCACTTCGCGCGCGCCGACGTCGACGTCGCGGTGATCGAAGCAGGGCTCGGCGGCCGCACGGACTACACGAACGTCTTTCGTCACAAGGTGGCGACCATCATCACCAACGTCGCCTACGACCACCGCGAGCGGCTCGGCTGGACGCTGCCCGCGATCGCGCGCGAGAAGGCGGCGCTGATCTACGGCGAGACCGTCATCACCGGCGCGAAGGGCGCTGCCTTGCGCGTTATCGACGAGCGCTGCCTCGACAAGTGGTCGACGTTGCAGCGGCTCGGCCGCGAGGTGCAAGCAACCACGACGTCGGCGGACGCGCGGGGCAGCACCTGTACGTTCACCACCGGTGACCTGTCGCTGGCGGATGTGCGCTTGCCTCTGGCCGGCGCCCACCAGGTCGACAACGCGGCGATGGCGCTCGCCGCCGTTTCGACGTTCGTGCATGTGACAGGGCTGCCGGTCTCCGAACAACAGATGCGCGAGGGGCTGGAGTCGGTGCGCATCAGCGGCCGCCTGGAGCAGATGCAGGAGCGGCCGATCGTGCTGCTCGATTCGGCGCACAACCCGGTCGAGGCGCAGCGCCTGGCGCAGACACTGCGCGAACACTGGCTGCGCGATGGCGTGCAACTGCACCTCGTCGCCGGCATTCTCGCGGACAAAGACCAGGCGGCGATGGTGCGCGCGCTCGCCTCTGTCGCCGACCGCGTGTTCCTTACGCAGCCGCCGTTGGGCGAGCGCATCGGCGATCCGGAGCCCATGCTCGCCATGTTCGAGAGGGAAATCGGCGGCGCGTTCGTGAGGTTCGAGCCATCGCCCGAGCGGGCGCTCGATCTGGCGCTCGCGGGCGCCGGCCCTCACGATGTCGTCTGCGTCACCGGCTCGATGTTCCTGGTGGGCGCGCTGCGCGGGCGCTGGGTGCCCGAACAACGGATACTGGACGAGCGGACGGCGCTGCCCCCGGCGGCATTCTCGAAAGGATAGTGCGATGGACTTCTTTGATGTGGCCCGGACGCAGCGCGCAATGCGGCGGCTCAAGATCGACGCCGTTAGCGACGCCGACCTCTGGACGCTGCTCGATACCGCGACGATGGCGCCGAACGGCGGCAATCTCCAGACCTGGAACTTCATCGTCGTGCGCGACTCGGAGAAGAAGCGGAAGATTGCGGTGTGGTACCTGGAGGCGTGGGAGAAGGCGTACGGCCCCGCCCGCGCGGCGATGATGTCGGATCCGGCACGCGCCCGCACCTACAACTCGGCCGACCACCTGGCGCGGCACCTCGCGGACGTGCCGGTGTTCATCATCGCGACGCTTCGCCGGGGCGCCCTGCCGCCCGACATCACCGCTGGCGCATCGATCTACCCCGCGGTGCAAAACATCATGCTGGCGGCGCGCGCGCTCGGCCTCGGCTCGACGCTGACGACGCTGCACAAGATGCACGAGGCCGACGTGAAGACGCTGCTCGGCATCCCCGACGACGTCGAGACGATGGCGCTGATCCCGATCGGCGTGCCCGTGGGCAAGTTCGGCACGCCCAGCCGGATGCCGGTGGAGAAGGTCAGCTTCTGGGACAGCTGGGGCGAAACGGCAGCACGTTAGTGGCTCGGCAGATCGCGGGCGGTCGCCGCTACCGTTTGCCGGCGGACGCCTCCCAGAGGTCGAGCGTCAGCAACATCTGGCCCGCGTGTTCGCGAAGATGCGTCACCGCGTGCACGAGCGCCCACGCCGCGGACACCTCTTGCGATAGGTCTGGATTAGGGCGGACGTGCGTCTTTCTCAGCACTGCCCAATCGGCGGGCGCTTCAGAGTGGACCATCGCGGCGCACTCGCGGACGATCTCGTCCACCTGCGCCAGCAGCGCTGCGGTGTCCGCGGCTTCGGCCTTGAATTCGGCCGGCCGGTCGCGCGGCGGCGGCTCCGTGCCGACGGCGACGCTCAGCCACGCGCGCGTGCTCGCCAGCGAATGCACCGCCAGCACGGCGATCGAGTTCGTTTCATCGCCCATCGAGTTCGTTTCATCGCCCGCGGGCCGCCAGTTGAGCGCCTCGGGCGGGGCGTCGTCGATGCACGCACGGATGTCTTCTAACGCACGCGCCGCATCGTCGAGCGCCGCCGCGATGAATGGGTCAGCTGGTGTCGTCATAAAGATCGTCTCTACGTCGTATTCTCCGTCCAGCTTGGAGTATATCTCGCGGCGACGAGCGTGACCGGCCCGCGCTGGCACAGAGGGACGGCGGACGATTTCGACTGACGCGCGCACCTGCGCGGATGTAGGATGTGCGGGATGAACTGGTGCGTTCGCGTCCTGACGTTGGTGGCGGCGATGGCGCTGTTCGCGTGCTCAAGCGGCGCCGGAAAGACGCCGTCGCCCGACGGGCGGTCGGACTACTTCGACCGCGTGTTCCAGCTCATCTGCATTGGTCAGATTAGCTTTCGTACTGCCGGTCCGACTCCGGACGCCAGGACGATAGCGGACTCGGCCCTCCGGGCAGCCGACTCGCTCGACAAGCTGCGCGCTCCCCCCGACATCGCTGCAGCGCAACAACGCTACGTCGACGCGCTCCGCGCCGCGCACGATGTGCGCAACTCCATACCGGAGGTCCGCTCGCTGCAGCCGTCTTTCGCCGGAGCGCAGAAGATTCGAGACGCAGACGACCGAGGGAAGGAATGGGCGGCGCTCTTCAAGAAGATATATGGAGTCCAGTTCTTCCGGAACGAGGGCAGCAGCATGGAGCCGGCTCTGCGCACCGGCACGTTCGTCGCGGCGAAGGACGTGGTCGATCCGGTCCAGCGCTGGCAGCTCCTTGTGTTCAAGTTCCCGCTGGACGAAAGCGTCAGCTTCATCAAGCGCGTCGCTGCGCTTCCCGGCGAGACCGTGCAGGTGCGCGATGGACAGCTCGTGATCAACGGCGCCCCGCTGGCCGACGACCACTACTACCGCGACCCGGCGAACTATGAGTACGGACCGAAGACGGTACCTGCGGACTCCTACTTCGTACTCGGCGACAACCGGCGGAACAGCTTCGATTCGCACGCGTGGGGCGCGTCGTGTGCCCCTGACAAGCAATGCGACTTTGTGCCGAAGGCGAACATCTTGGGTGTGGTCGATGCAGATTCGACGGGATGCGCATCGGTCAACTCTGCTCTCAACGCGACGATAGCCGCTTCTTAGCGGATCCTTCGTTTCGTCGATAGCACACAGCCCTTCGCACAGCTCAGACCGCCTCTCGCCGTTCGCGGCGATAGTGCCGGGGCGGCCGCCTGCGCGATGGCGGGAGGGACATTCCTGTGGACCTGCGCGATCTCTGGCGGCTCGATGCGACGGGGCAGGCGGCGCTGGTGCGGGCGGGGGAGGTGTCGCCGCGCGAGCTCGTGGAGGCCGCCATCGCGCGCATCGCGCGGCTGAACCCGGCGATCAACGCCATGATCACGCCCCTGTATGATGACGCGCTGCGGGAGGCGGATGGCCCCATCGGAGCGGATGCCCAGTTTGCCGGGGTGCCGTTGCTGCTCAAGGACGCCTGCATCGAAGTTGACGGCACGCCGTACTACCTCGGCACACCGCTGCTGAAGGCGATCGACTATCGCTCGACGCAGACGACCGCGCTCGCGCGGCGATTCCGGCGCGCGGGCTTCATCTTTTTGGGTAAGACGAACACGCCCGAATTGTCGTCCGGAGTGACGACCGAACCGGATGCCTCCGGCCCGACACACAACCCCTGGGACCTGACCCGCAGCGCGGGCGGCTCGAGCGGCGGCTCCGCGGCAGCTGTCGCCTGCGGCATGACATCGGTCGCGCATGGTGGCGATGCGACCGGCTCGCTGCGCTATCCGGCGGCGTGCTGCGGCGTCGCCACCCTCAAGCCATCGCGCGGGCGCATGCCGCATGTCACACCCGCGGCAATGCCGGACGATGCCGGCGTCTGGACGGAGTTCGTGCTGGCCCGGTCCGTGCGCGACCTCGCTGCCACCCTCGATGCCGTCGGCGGCAGCGGGCCCGGCGACGCCTTCGCCGCGCCGCCGCCCTCCCGCCCGTACGTCAGGGAACTCACTGAGGAGCCGCCCCGGCTGCGCGTCGGCATCATGACAGAGGACGTGATGGCGAAGCTCCCGACGCACCGGGAGTGCGTTGCCGCGGTCAAAGCTACCGGCGCGCTGCTCGCCGCTCTCGGCCACGTGGTGGATGATGCGCATCCGCCCGCGCTCGATGGTCTCTTCAGCCGTACTTCACCCGCGATGGCGGCGATGGGCATCGCCACCGCCGTGGCCCGTCGCGCGCAACTGCGCTGGCTCGAAGGCGTCGCCGGCCGGCCGCTGGCAGCGGGCGACCTCGACGACGCGACGCTGGCGGCCGCCGACCACACGTACACCCCGGAGCAGATCGCGCAGGCCGGGGCGACGATCGCAGCGGCGATGGCGGCGATCCCGGCGTGGTGGGCGGGCGGCTACGATCTGCTGGTGACACCGACGCTGCGTCAGCCGGCGTGGCATCTCGGCCAGACCGGCGGCGCGATCGATGCGGGCGTGTTTCCACCGCCATTCAGTTTCACCGGGCAGCCTGCGATGTCGCTTCCGCTGCACTGGACGCCGGAGGGCCTGCCCGTCGGCGTGCAACTCGTCGCCGCGTATGGCCGCGAAGACCTGCTGTTTCGCGCGGCCGCGCAGCTCGAGACGGCGCAGCCCTGGGCGCACCGCTGGCCCGACATCGCGACGGCCGAGGGCTAGTAAAGCGCTAGCGATCCGTCGTTGCTTGTGCGCGGAGAATGCGCTTTCGCGAAAGTCGTTCCGTGCCAAGGGGTGAGGCCGGGGTGGTGCGGGGCCCTCACCCTCTCCGCGGCGAGTCTTCGGGGACGGTTGCCGCCAGCTTCTTACGCGGGGACCTTACCGTTTGACCGCCCTCATGAAGAGAAAGAGGGGCACACGCCGCCAGCGTTCGAGGCTTGGACGGGTCTTCGCTTGCTCGGCACTCGGCACGGGCTCGCGCATCCGTTCGATGAGGAAGCCCGCCTCTTCGAGCGCACGCGCGTAGTCCTCCAATGTATGCGTCCAGCCATGGAACGTCATGCTCAGGCTGTCTTTCGTTACGGTCTCGTTCACGCACTGGTGCTCGAAGTACGAACCAGAGATGGTCAGATCTCCTTCGGCAGACGGTCCCTGAACGCGGCCAATGTCGGTCATCGGGTGCGCGACGCAGAGGCAGAACTGCCCCGACGGTTTGAGGACGCGGCCCACCTCTCGAACGGCTCGTGCCATATCCGCCAAATTCGCCGTCGTTTGAAGCGAGTTGTAGGCGACCGCAGTTTGGAACGTCGCCTCCGCGAACGGCAGCGCTATGCCATCCGCGCAGAGATACGCCGGCCGAGCATCAGCCTCGCGGGCAAACCGCACGAGTGTCGGCGACGAATCCAGAGCGACCACATTGTGCGCCCTCGATGCCAGGTAGCGGGCAGCCCGCCCCTCGCCGCACCCGATCTCGAGCGTGAGCCCGTGCGCTGGCGGGACAACCTCTTCAAAGAAGGCCGGCGCGTAATACGAGAAGACATCGTGGTCGGGCGTTCGCGCCCACTTGACCCAATTTCTCGCTTCGTCTTCCCATAGCTTCTGTGTGGACATGGCCCAGCCCTAGTGTCTCGGGATTGACGAGCGGCCGACTACTCGCGTGATGCAGCCGCGCGTTCAAGCGCGCGTCCGAAGCGCATGATCGCCTCCGGAATGTCGCTCTCGGCGACGTTGCTGTAGCAGAGCCTCACGCGGTTGCCGCCGCTGAGGTCGTCGAAGAAGGGTGCGCCGCCGACGTACCCGACCGCCTCGTCATTCGCCGTCATGCGGAGGCGCTCCGGGTCGACATCGTCCGCAAGCTCGAGCCAGAGGAAGAAGCCGCCCTTGGGCACACCCCAGCGCGCGAACCGCGAGCAGCGCTCGTCGAGCGCGGCGAGCATGACGTCGCGCTTGCGGCGGTAGATCTCGATCATCCGCGCGACGTGCGCATCGAACCGCCCGGACTCACAGAACTCCGCGATGACACGTGTCGTCCAGGGCGAGACGCCCATATCGAACCGCATCCGCGTGACGGCGTCGACCACCGGCTTCTCGCCCATGATCCAGCCAACGCGCAGCCCGGTCGCCAGCGTCTTGCTGAAGGTGCCCAGGAGGACCGCGCCGGTGCCGCCGGCGAGCGCGTACATCGTGGGGTTTGCGTCCGCATCGAAATTGATGGCGCCGTAGGCGTCGTCCTGGATGATCAGCACGCCGGCGTCGCGGCAGAGTTCGACGATCTCCTTCCGCCGCTCGACCGTGCACGTGGCGCCGGCGGGGTTGTGGAAGTTCGAGATCGTGTAGAGGATCTTCGCGCGCTTGCCCGCTGCCCGGACCTGCTCCAGCGTCTCCGCCAGCGCGTCGGGACGAAGGCCTTCCTCATCCACCGCGACGCCCGCAATCTCCGGCAGGCACGACACGATCGTCCGCAGGCTTCCGGGGAAGGTCGGTCGTTCGACGATGGCGACGTCGCCGGGATCAAGGAAGGTCTCGCAGAGATTCTCTAAGCCTCCGGCAGAGCCGCACGTGAGGACGAAGTTCTCCGCACTCAACTCGAGCCCCTCAGTCTCGTTGATGCGCCTCGCGAGCCACTCCGACAGGCCCGCGTAGCCCTGCGGGCCCCCGTACATGAGCGCGTAGTTCCCTTGCTCGCGGAGCACCTTCTCGTTGCAAGCGATGAGGTCATCGATGGGCAGCGACGCCGGATCGGGGACGCCGCCGGTCAGCATGATCGGCTTTATCGCGGGGCGGGGCAGCTCCCCTTGCGCCCAGGGCGACCAGGCGGCGGCTTTACCGCGCTCCGAAATCGCCAGCTCCCAGTCGTACGCGCGCTCGCTCATCGGCGGCCCCTTCATGCGGGCGCTCACCGGGGCCGGACGACGCGGGCGGCGGCGGCACGGAATCGATCGTGATGCTCCGGCGTCGTGCGCAATCCGCGATTGCATTCGCCCTCGGCGGCGAGCGCCTCATCAATCTCGCTCGCGCGGTCGACGACCTGCTTCACCGCGATCAGCGCCGGCGCGGAGTTCTCGGCGATCTGCACAGCCATCTCGATCGACGCCGCTTCGACGTCCGCGAAGGGCACGATGCGGTTGACGAGGCCGATGCGGAGCGCCTCCTCGGCGTCGACGACACGGCCGGTGAAGAGCAGCTCTTTCGCGAAAGCGGGCCCGATAATCCGCGGCAGCTGCGCGCCGGCCACCACCAGTCCGTACACGGCGCCCGGGAACCGGAACGCCGCGCTGTCGGCGGCGATGCGGACGTCGCACATCGTTGCCACCAGCGAACCGCCACCGTAGCAAATGCCGTTGATGCAGGCGACCAGCGGCTTCCGGAAGGCTGCCACGGCCGCATAGGTCTGCGCCATGCCTTCGCTGCGGCCCTTGCCCTCGATGGCGGCGACGGCCTCGCTCATGTCGGCGCCAGCGCTGAACGCGGTCCCCGAACCGGCGAGCAGGGCCACGGAGACGTCTGTGTCGGCGTCCAGCTCGCCGAGGGCGGCGCTTACCGCGGTGTTGAGCTCGCGGTTGAAGGCGTTGTGCTTGTCGGTCCGTAACATGCGGATGATGGCGGCGCGCCCAACCCGCCCGATGCTGCAGAGGTCGCTCATGTGCCGATTGTACCGGCTGCGGCGCCAGCATCCAGATGCGTCCGGCGTGCCGTTCCGTTCCGGATGCGAAGCCACCTCCGAGCCACCCGCGCGGGGCGCGTAAGATATGAGCCGCGGCGACAGCGATTGTCGCCATGTGCGCGTACCATAGCCCCATGCCGGATGCCGACGAACTGCTGCAGACCATCGCCGCTGGCCGCGCGAAGGACCCGCTTGCGCCGACCACGGTGCTCGTGCCGTCGCACGTCGCCGCGCTGCAACTGCGCCGGCGACTCGCTGAGATCGGCCCCTTCGCCGGCGTGCGCTTCGAGCCGCTGGCCCGGATCGCTGAACTGCTGGGCGCGGGCGACCTCGCGGCCGCAGGACGCCTCCCGCTCGCCCGGCCGATCGCGGACTACATCGCCGGGCAAGTGGCGCGGGAATCTCGCGGCGTGCTCGCGGAAGTCGGCGAGCTGCCCGGCTACGCGCGCGTGCTCCGCCAGCTCTTCCGTCGGCTACGGCGTGGAGGCATCGCCAGCGCGGCGGATGCCGGCGCCATGCCTGGCGAGGGGCATCTGCCGGAAGTGCTGCGCCTCTACGACCGATTCCGCACGGAGACGGCGGCGTTTTACGACGAAGACGACCTGCTCGACGCGGCGGCAGCGGCGGTACGTTCCGGCACAGCGGGCGTGGTCGCGGACCTCGGCGCCATCTATGCGTTTCCGGAGCTGCCGCCGTCCGCCGCAGCGGCCGCGCTGCTTGACGCGCTGCGTCTCCATGCTCCCGCATTCATCGAGGTCACGGAGCCAAGGTTCGCGCCACACAGTAGCTTCGTCATCGCCCCCGATCCGGCGAGCGAAGTGCGCGAGGCCGTGCGCGAAGTGCTCGACGCGCTGGCGTCCGGCGTCGGACTGCGTGAGGTCGCCATCGTCCACGGCGCATCGGCGAGTTACCGGCCGCTGCTGCGCGATGCACTGGCCGCCGCCGGGCTGCCCGCATTGATCATGCCCGGCACGCCGCTGATCGAGACGCCGGCGGGCCGCGCCGTCCTGGCGCTCGCGCAGCTACCGGACAACGACTACTCGCGCACGGCAGCGATGGACCTGCTCGCCCTGGCGCCGTTCGCGCACACGTTGCCCTCGGCGCAAGGCGACGTCCCCCAGACGACGAGCGCTTGGGATCGCGTCTCGCGCGACGCCGGCGTCACCCACGGCCTTGGCCGCTGGCAGGCGGCTCTTGATGCGTACGTCGCCGGCAAGGAAGACGACCTGGTGCGCTTCGACGCTGACGACAGCCGCCGCGAGGCCATCCTGCCAAGGAGCGAGCAGGCGCAGGCGCTACGGAGCGTCATCTTGCATCTTGCCGCGCAGCTCGAGCCGCTGCGAACGCCCCACTCCGCCGCGGAGTTCGTCGAGAAGTTTTCGGCGATCATCACAACCTCCTTCCGCCGCGAAGACGAGGGCGTGCAACGCGTGCTGCTCGAGGTCGAACAGCTCGGCACGATCGCCTCGGTCGGCGGCAGCTTCACGCTCGCCTCATTCGTGCGGGCGTTGCGGGCAAATCTTGAGATCGCGACGGCGGCGCGGACGGCCACCTTCGGCGCGGCGGTCTTCGCCTGTGGATATCGGGCGGCGGCCGGGCTGCGCTTCCGTCGCGTCATTCTCTGCGGCGCTCACGAGGGCGGGTTTCCGCCGGGACCCGGCGCGGACGCGCTGGTCGAAGACCGCGCCTGGGCGGCGCTCCGCCAGGACCACCCCTACATCGAAGACGCGGCCATGCGCGTCGAACGCGCCGCCGCCGCGGCCCGAAGCGCGATCGCCGCGGCCGGTGACGGCGAGCTCGTCTGGTGCGCGCCGCTGTACGAGCCCGGCGGTACGCGCGAGTTCTATCCGTCGCCGCTGATGGTGGAGGCCGCGCGGCAGCATGACCCGGCGATCGCCACCGGCTCGGCGCTTCGCGGTCACGCCGGATCGCCATGGCTGCGGCGGGGCGCTTCGCCGCTCGCGATGCAGCTGCGCGGCCCCGTCATCGACGCGGGCGAGCTCCGCCTGCGCGAGTCGGTGTCCATGCGCAAGAGCGGGAGCAGCATCGGTGACCGACACCGGCTCAGCCGGGCGGCGCGGATGATCGCCGCCCGACGGAGCAGTTCCTTCACGGAGTGGGACGGCAATCTCGCGGCGATCGCCGACGACGGATGGCTTGAGCTGCAGTCCGCGGTCTCGCCGACGTCGCTCGAGAAATACAGCGCCTGCGGGTTCCGCTATCTCGCGGGGACGCTGCTCCGGCTCAACGTCGTCGAAGAGCCCGAGGGACGCGAGATGATGGACGCCGCGGAACGCGGCACGCTCATTCACTCCGTGCTGAACAGCTTCTTCAAGGAGCAGCAGATGCGCGGACGCCCGGTTGCGGGCGAAGCGTGGAACGCCACCAGCGACCTCGACCGCATCCTCGCGATCGCTGATGAACAACTGGCGGATGCCACGCGCCGCGGGCTCGTCGGGCTGGAGATTTACGCCGGTCACGAGCGGCGCAGCATGCGCGCCGACCTCGCCGCATTCCTGGAAGCCGACTCCGCCTTCCGGCAGGAGACCGGCGCGGTGCCAGCCGAGTTCGAGCTGGCCGTCCCGGAAGTCACGATCGCGGGCGTGCGGCTCCGCGGCTATGTCGACCGCATCGACCGCACGCCGGACGGGCGGCGCGCCTGGATCATCGACTACAAGACGGGGAGCACCTACGACTACAAGCAGATCAGCGCTGCCGATCCCTTTGCCGGCGGGAAGAAGCTGCAACTTCCCACGTATCTCTCCGCCTCCGACGCGCCGGAAGCGCATGCGCTCTACTGGTTCATGACGCGGAAGGGTGAATTCTCCCGCGTCACCTACGACCCCACACCAGACTCAACGGCGGTGTTCGAGAGCACGCTGGAGGCGATCGTCGTCGGCGTGCGCTCCGGCGCATTCCCGGCCGTTTCCGGTGACGTGGATGAGTTCTTCGGCGGCTTCAAGAACTGCAATTACTGCGACTTCACCCGCATCTGCTCGCGCCGGCGCGATGATGCCTTCATCGAAAAGAGCGGCGATCCTGCGCTCGCCGGGTGGTCGCGTGTCGCCGAAGCCGCTTCGGCGGATGGAGCATCATGACGGTCGACAGGCTCGAAGCGTGGAGTCGCGATGAAGAGACGCGTGCGCGCCTGGTCGTCCAGATCGATCAGACGCTGTTCGTGGAGGCGGGCGCCGGCACGGGGAAGACGCGCGCGCTTGTCGACCAGATCGTCGCGCTGGTGCTCGCCGGCCGGAAGATCGATCGTCTGGTTGCGATCACCTTCACGGAGAAGGCGGCGGGCGAACTGAAGGATCGCGTGCGCGCGGGCCTGGAAGGCGCGCGCACAGCTCACCCCGATCTGGCGCTGCTCGTCGATGAGGCGCTCGGCTCGCTCGACCGCGCGCAGATCTCGACGATTCACGCCTTCGGACTCACCCTGCTGCGAAGCTTCGCTGCCGAGAGCGGCATCGACCCGGCGTTCATCCTGCAGGACGAGCTGCTCGCCGAGCGCCGCCAGCAGGAGCGCTGGCGGTCGTAACTGGAGGCGTTGACCGAACCGGCAGCCGTGGCGGTGGTGGACCGCGCGCTCGGCCTCGGGTTGGCGGCGAGACATCTCTGGACGCTGGCGCAGGAGCTGGCGCGCCGGCCCGGCCTTGCGGCGCGGCTGATGGAGCATCCGCTGCGCGCGCCGACGCCCCTCTGGCCGGACATGGATCGCTTGACCGCCATGCTGCACGAAATCCCGTTCGAGCGCGTGCCCGCGGACGACAAGCTGCGGATCCCGGTGGAGCAGCTGATCGCGTTCACCGACCGGCTGGCGCGGGCGGGCGAGGAGCGCGAGTCGGCGCTGGCCGCTGCCACTTCGGTGCTCCGGCTGAAATTCTCACACGGCCGGCGGGAGAACTGGGGCGCCGTCGCGAAGAAGGATGCGCAGGAAACCTGCACGAAGGTCTGCGCGCTGTACGCCGACTTGCTGGCGCGATGCCGGGCCTCCGCCTTGTCGGATCTACTGCCGCTCGTCGTGCGCTTCGTCTGCGCCGCCGCCGCCGTGCGCGCTCGCGAGGGCACGCTGATCTTCGACGACCTGATCCTCGGGCCGCGCGACCTGCTGCGGACGCGTCCGGACGCCGTGCGCGCGTTGCGGGCGCGCTACGACGTGCTGCTCATCGATGAGTTCCAGGACACCGATCCGCTGCAGGTCGATATCGCATTGGCCTTCGGCACGGATCCCGATACCGGATGCCTCGAGCCCGGACGACTGTTCCTCGTCGGCGATCCGAAGCAGTCGATCTACCGCTTCCGCCGCGCCGACATGGCGATCTATTCGTCGACGGCCGATCTCGTGAAGGGCGCGGGAGGCGCGTTTCCGGCGTTCGTCCTCAACCGCCGCTCCCGCCCGATCATCGTCGATTGGGTGAATGCGGTGTTCGCGAGCCTGATCGGCGCCGGCGATCATCCGGCGCTGCAGCCGCCCTATCGCGAGATCGAAGCCGACCGCCAGGACGAGCTTGTGGGGCCGGGCGTGGCGATCATTGGCGGCGAGTCCCAGGATGCCGCGCCGCTGCTGCGGCTGCGCGAAGCGAGGCAGATTGCCGCTCTCTGCCGGGCCGCGGTCGAGGAAGGCTGGCAGGTAGCCGATCGCGGCGGCGCCGCGCGTCCGGCGTCATATCGCGACATCGCCATCCTCATCCCCACCCGCAACATCCTGCTACCGCTCCAGCGGGCGCTCGCGCGCGCGGGCATCCCGCACCGCATCGAGGGCGGCAGCCTCATCTATCAGACGCAGGAGGTGCGGGATCTCCTCAACTGCCTGGCGGCGATCGACGATCCGGCCGACGAGGTGGCGGTGGTGGGCGCGCTGCGATGCCCCGCCTTTGCGTGCAGCGACGTTGACATCGCGCGGCACAAGGCGGCGGGCGGTTCCTTCGGCTACCTTTCGCCGAATCTCGCAAAGCACGAAGGACTCGTGGCCGACGCCCTCCGCGTGCTGGCCGACTGTCACGCACGCCGGCGCGAGTCGCCGATCGCCGCGCTGATCGAACGCTTCGTCGCCGACCGCGGCCTCGCCGAAATCGGCGTGTTGGTGGATGCCAGCCGGGACAGTTTCCGCCGCATGCGCTTCGTCGTGGAGCAGGCGCGGGCGTTCGAGGCAGCCGGTCCTGAAAGCCTGCGCTCATTCGTGAGCTGGCTGGAGCAGCGCGCGGGTAAGGACATGCTGGACAACGACGGCGCCGCACTCGACGACGACGAGGATGCGGTGCGGGTGCTGACGATCCACCGCTCGAAGGGGCTGGAGTTCCCGATCGTCTTCCTGGCGGGCCTGGCGGCAGCGCCAAACAAGCGCGTGCCGGTCTTCGCGAGCGATGCCGCGGATGAACGATATGCGGTCTGCATCGGCGCGAAGACCCGAGGCGAGAGCTTCGAGCTGGGCGACACGACCGCGCTGCACCAGATAGAACGGGAGCACGCCGACGCCGAATTCAACCGCCTGCTGTACGTGGCGGCGACGCGCGCCCGCGACCACCTGGTGATCTCGCTCTACCACACGGCGCGGTCGAACGAATGTGGCGCCCGCCGCCTGCAACAAGCGATGCTGGATGTCCCCGTCGTCGTTCGCCCGGAGCTTTCGGCCGCCGAGCATCTGCCGCAGGCGCCGTTCGCCGATCTCACGGTCGATCTACCCGCTGGCATCAACGAGACCACGTTCGACGAACAGCGCGTGGCGCTGGTCGACCAGGCGCGGAGCCGCCGCTACACCAGCGCCACGGCCCTCGCTGGCATGCGAAAGGAAGAAACGAAGGACGAAGCGCGCGACGAGACCGAGCCCTGGGCGCGCGGCCGCGGCGGCACGCACCTCGGGCGCGCCGTCCATGCGACGATCCAGAGTGTGGCGCTCGACGCATCCGCGCAGCGGATCGAGCGCTTCGCCCGTGCACAGTCCGTTGCCGAAGCGATCCCGGATCGCGCTGCCGAGGTCGCGCAGCTCGCGGTCGCCGCGCTCGCATCGGCGGCCGCGGAGCGCGCGCGCGGAGCATCGCGGGCGCTGCGCGAAGTGCCATTCGCCGTCCGCCGCGACGGTGCCGTGCTGGAGGGGTTCATCGACCTCGTGATTGAAGCGACGGACGGTGGCATCGAAATCGTCGACTGGAAGACCGACCACATCACTGCTGCGCGGGTCCCGCAGCGGCTGAAGCAGTACGAACTGCAGGCCGGCCTCTACGCCCTCGGCGTGGAAGCGGCGATCGGCCGCCCGGTCACGTGCATAACCTACGTGTTCGCCGCCGCCGGTGTCGAAGCATCGCCCGGCGATCCCGCCGCGCTTTCGGCAGCGGCTGGGGAGATGCTGCGGGCAATGTGACGGCGGCCTCACGCCCTGCCCCTCTCCATCGCATGGAGAGGGGAGCTCAGCCGGGCTACTATGCTTCGACGCGACGAGAATCTCGTCCGACGTGATCCCCTCGCCCCTTGTCGGAGAGGGGTGGCCGACGGCCGGGACGACGACGACTGGAGTTCCCATGCCAGAACCATCGATGCCAACACGAGACGACGTCCTCGGCTACCTGCGCGAGCGGAACAACTGGGGGCGCTGGGGCGTCGATGACCAGCGCGGCGCGATCAACCTGATCACGCCGGAGAAGCGTGTGCGCGCGGCGGGCCTGGTACGCAGCGGACGCACCGTGTCGCTCAGCCGTGATGTTCCCGTCACGCCGGGGCGCGGCAATCCCGTCCCTGCGCAGCACTTTGTCCGCACGTACGACAACGCGGCCGTCGACTACTACGGCATCTCGTACCACGGCTACGTCACGACGCACATCGATGCGCTCTGCCACGTCTGGGGCGACGACGGCATGTGGAACGGGCGCGACCCGGCGAAGGCGATCAGCGGCGCCGGCGCGTCTTTCGGCAGCATCGACCACTGGCGCGACGGCATCACCACGCGCGGCGTCCTGCTCGACGTGCCGCGCCATCGCGGCGAGCCGTCGGTGACGATCGACAAGCCGGTGCACGGCTGGGAGCTGAAGGCGATCGCGGAGGCGCAGGGTGTGGCCCTCGAGCCGGGTGATGCACTGGTGGTGTACAGCGGCCGCGAGGCGTGGCAGGCGGCGAACCCGGCCTGGAGCGGATATCGCCCGCCGAGCCCGGGGCTGCACGCGTCGTGCCTGCCCTTCCTGCGCGATCACGACGTGGCGGTGCTGGCGTGGGACCTGATGGATGCATCGCCCAACGAGTACCACCTGCCCTGGACGATGCACGGCGCGATCTTCGCGTACGGCGTCGCCCTCATCGACAACGCGCTGCTGCAGCCGCTGGCCGACGCCTGCGTGCAGGAGGGGCGGTACGAGTTCATGCTGACGGTGGCTCCGCTTCCCTGGGTCGGCGGCACCGGCTCTCCGGCCAATCCGATCGCGCTGTTCTGACGGGACCGGAAGTCGGAAATCCGAGGTCGGACGACAAGCATCGAAGTCGAGACGAGCTAACGCCTTTTGTATGCATCGGTGGCAACGAAATCGGAGGTCAGCGGTCGGACATCTCTGTCCGACTTCCGACCTCCGACTTCTGACTTCCGTTTCCGCGCGGCTACTGCCCGAACGGAGGCCTCGGCGGGCCGGGCGGGCCGTCGCCAGGCTGCGGGCGATAGGGCGGGCGCCCGCCGTCGGCGCTGCGGCGCGGGCCGCCGTTGCCACCACCGCCGCCGCGGTTGAAGCCGCCGCCACCCCCGCCGCCACCACGCGGCGGTCCGCCGCGGTCGCCGCCGCCGCGCCCGCCGTAGCCGCCACCACCACCGGGCCTGCCGCCGCGATCGCCGCCGCCGCGTGGGCCGCCACGGTCACCGCCGCCCGTGCGGCTGTTGCGCTCTTCCTGCTGGCGCGCGACCACGGCCGCCGCGTCGGTCTCGCCCGCGAGCACGGCGCGGCGCGAGAGGTTGATGCGGCCCATCGAGTCGATCTCGGTGACCATCACCTGCACTTCTTCTCCCACCGACACAGCCTCTTCCACCGACGGCACGCGGTGGTCCGCCAGCTCCGAGATGTGGACGAGGCCGTCCTTGCCCGGCGCGATCTCGACGAAGGCGCCGAAGTTCATGATGCGTGCGACGCGGCCCGTGTAGATGTGGCCGACTTCTACGTCCTTCGTCATGCCTTCGATGATGTCAATCGCCTTGCGCGCCGACTCCTCATCGCTGGCGCCGATGAAGACGGAGCCATCGTCCTCGATGTCCACGGTGCAGCCGGTCTCTTCGATGATCGAGCGGATGACGCGGCCGCCCGGGCCGATGACCGTGCCGATCTTCTGGGGGTCGATCTGCAGCCGGTACATGCGCGGCGCGAAGGGCGACATCTCCGTGCGCGGCTCGCGGATCACTTCCAGCATCTTCCCCATGATGAACATCCGGCCGTCGCGCGCCTGTGCCACGGCCGCGCGCATCACCTCCATCGGAATGCCCTGGATCTTGATGTCCATTTGTAACGCGGTGATGCCCTGCTCGGTACCCGCGACCTTGAAGTCCATATCGCCCATGGCGTCTTCGAGCCCGGCGATGTCGGTCAGCACCTTGTAGTTGCCGTTCTCGCCCATGATCAGACCCATCGCGACGCCCGCCACGGGCGCCTTGATCGGCACGCCCGCGTCCATCAGCGAGAGGGTGCTGCCGCAGGCGCTCGCCATCGACGTGCTGCCGTTGCTGGAAAGCACTTCGGAGACGATGCGGATGGTGTAGGGGAACTCCTCGACGTCCGGCAGCACCGGCATCAGCGCGCGCTCGCCGAGGGCGCCGTGGCCGAGCTCGCGGCGGCCCGCGCCGCCCATGCGGCCGGTCTCGCCCACCGAGTACGGCGGGAAGTTGTAGTGGTGCATGTAGCGCTTGCTCTCGATCGGCGAGAGCGTGTCCAGCCGCTGCGCATCGCCGACGCCGCCAAGCGTCGTGATGCTGAGCGCCTGCGTCTGGCCGCGCGTGAACAATCCGGAGCCATGGACGCGCGGGAGGATGCCGACCTCGCAGGAGATCGGACGTACGGTCTTGGAATCGCGGCCGTCGGGCCGCCGGTCGTCGTTCAGGATCGCGTCGCGCACGGTCTTCTTGACGAAGGCATCGAGGGCACCGCCGACCGCCGGTTCGCCGAACTCTTCTCCGTACTTCTCCACCAGTGCGCTGCGCCGCTCGTCGAGCCCGCCCTGGCGCTCGTCCTTCGCCAGCGCGAGAAACTCATCGACGTTGCCCGCGAGGTCGGCGAACACCTTCGACTTCAGATCTTCCGGGATTGAGGGCGGCGTGAACTGCCACTTGACCGGCGCGAATGCGGCGATCATCTCCTGCTGGAGCTCGATCAGGATCTGGTTCTGCTTCTGCGCGTACTCCATCGCGCCGAGGATGATCTCCTCCGACGCCTCGCTCGCGCCCGCCTCGACCATCATGATCGCGTCCTTCGTGCCCGCGACGACGATGTCGATGTTGCTGTCTTCAAGCTGCTCGAACGTCGGGTTGATGACGTAGGCGCCATCGATGTAGCCCACGCGCACGGAGCTGACGGGGCCACCGAAGGGGATGTCGGAGATCGAGAGCGCGGCCGATGCGCCGACGGTGCCGAGCACGTCCGGCGCATTCTCCTTGTCGACGGACATGACGGTGATCACGACCTGCACTTCGTTCCGCATGCCCTTCGGGAAGAGCGGCCGCAGCGGGCGGTCGGTGAGGCGGGCGCTGAGGATCGCCTCGGTCGAGGGGCGGCCCTCGCGGCGGAAGAAGGAGCCGGGGATCTTGCCGGTGGCGTACATCTTCTCTTCGAAGTCGATGGTGAGCGGGAAGAAGTCCATGTTCGGACGGGGCTGCCGCGCCATGGTCGCCGTGCAGAGCACGACCGTATCGCCGTAGCGCAGGAGGACAGCGCCCCCCGCCAGGTTGGCCAGGCGGCCCGTCTCGACGCTCAGCGTCTTGCCGCCGATCTCTCGTGTGAACGTTCTTACTTCAGGCATGCGTGTAGGGATCCTCCATGTTGTATGGGATCGCAGGTTCGTCCGAACCCGGGTCTTGCGTTGTTGATCTGCAGTTGCAGCGGCCGATTCTCCGGCGGCGTCTACGACTCGAAGCGTATGAGTCAGGTCGGGAGCCGCCCGTGCGGCTGTGCCATGCCCGTGCTCGAGTGTGACGTGCTCTACGTTCTGGGTGTGCCCGGTCCCTGACTCGAGCAGAAATGGAAACGGCCGCCGCGGGCTGTGTGCCCTACTTGCGGAGGCCGAGCTTCGCGAGGATCGCGCGGTAGCGCGTCACATCCGTCTTGTTGAGGTAGGCGAGCTGGCGGCGGCGTTGGCCGACGAGCTTCAGCAGGCCCCGCTGTGTGTGGAAGTCGTGCTTGTGCAGCTTCAGGTGGCCGGTCAGGCCGTTGATGCGGTCGGTCAGCAGGGCGATCTGCACTTCCGCCGACCCGGTGTCGGTGGCGTGCCCCTGGTGCTGGCCGATGATCTCTGCTTTGCGTTCCGTCACAAGCGCCATAACGAGGTGCAGCATAGCAACTGCCCCACCGCGCGGCAAACCCATACGCGTGGCGGATCGGTGCGGGACCGGACAACCGGCACGTGCGCTTACTCCCGCAAGCGGTTGTCGCTGCCGTCCGGGCGCCAGCCGGCGAGCGTGCGGACGAACGCCTGCGCCGTCTCCAGCGAGGCGAAGCGACCGAGCGGATCCGGCAGGCCGATGTCCTCATAGGTGTCGCTTTCGGGATCGTGCCGCTCGATGTGCACCCACACCTTGTACTCGAAGTTCGTCCCCGTGAGCATCAGGAGGGACATCGCAGGGCCCCACGGTCGCTCAGTCATGACGCGATCTCCTTTGCAAACTCGTCCGCCACCTCGGCCAGCGGCACGCCCATGGGGAACGCCGTGAGCAGCAGATCAATGCGGCGCGTACCGGCACTGAGTGACGCGCGATGGAACAGGCGTCCGCGCTCACGGAGCGACGCCCACGTTGCCGTGGAGCACGGATACGCGAGACAAACCGTGACGCGCGGCGTCGTCGTAAGGTTGCCGTATGCGAGAACCTGGAGGAGATCGGCGCGGTGTCGTTCGCGAAGCTCGTCCTCAAGGTTGCCCCAATGGCGGTCTTGCATCTCCTCCCAGTGTTCTTTGTATTTCGCATCCACGATAATCGTCGTGTCGCCACGCTCCATTACGAGATCGGGGAGCAGGAATTTCTGGGAGCCAAGGTACGACGGCTCCCAGTTGAGAGGAGCAAGCGTCTCTCGCTTCCGCCCGGTTCGCAACCTGCCGCCGACTCTCTGGGCCACAGCAGCGAGTACCGCTTCCGACCAGGCCTCGAAGAAGACCTCCATGGACATCGCCCACGGCAGCCCCGCGAGGTCACTGAGCCCCGCAAGTCCGCGCTCATCCACCGTCCATTCGATAGCTTGCAGGCCATCGCGGAACGCATCCGTGCGCAGCGAGCCCCGCAGCCAGGCATCGAGTTGACGCGCGCCAGGAGGGCGGGGCGGCGCATCTCGCACGCGCTCCAGCAATCCCGCGCAAATCTCGATGAGGCGCAAGACGAATACGCCTGCCGTGCGCTGGGTGTCCAACCCCTGAAGCTGTTTCTCCAGGGTAAACCGGATCGCTGCTTTCAAGTCGGTATCGTCGCGCAGATCCGGGAAGCGGCACGGGACACGAAGGAACTGCGCGCTGCTGACGTACTTCGTTGCGTACGTCGCCCAGTGCACCGAGCCGCGCGGCGCCGCACGCACCTCATCGACCAGCTCAAAACGACGTTCAAGACGATCGAGCAGGGCTTTGAGCCGAAACAACACGATCGTCGATAGCACCCAGGGCGGGATTTTGCGGTCGGATCGAGGAAGCATCGCCATCGGCAGAGGCGCTGGCAGAATGCGCCAGCCCATATCCGAAAGCATCGGCCCGAGGCCATGCCATTCGAAGCGCGGCTTCACGATGAGCCCGTAGTCGGGCCGTCCTGTCGTGGGGGAAGTGAGTGGTACGGCACCCACCTTCGCATGCGTCCGTACGACGAGGTCAACGCGAGCGCCGTCGTACTGCTGAGCGATCTCGGTGTCGATATGCGTGAGCGTCGCGCGGTTCGCTGCGATGAATTGCGCGCAGAGTCGCGCAATCTGGGGATTGGGATCGCGTGCGGGCGCGCCCGGGAGTAGCGCCGAACCGGCGATGCGCAGGGTCGCGGTATCCGTGGCTTCGAAGCAAGGCGACTCGCGTCGGCGGGGCGTGCCGACGTAGGGACGCGACACTATAGCTCGCTGATCCGCGCGGCGGGCCGCCATCAGAGGCTGTCGATCCATTGGAGGTACGAGCGAATCGGCTCGGAGAAGCCGCCGACGTAGCCCTGCGATAGGTACTCGCACAGTAGCGGCGCCAGCGTCGTCTTGAGTTGCCTTCTCGCCTGGGCGTCGTCGGTCGGATCGTCCTGAATGAAGTACGAGTGGCCGGGCATCAGGTTGAAGGCGTCGTCCGTCGCATGGTCGATGAAAATCGAAACGAGGTTCATGAACGCGCGCTGCATCAGTTCGCCGCCGTATTGCTCGACAACGCGCGACTGCGGCCAGAGCTGGGTGAACGCGAACCGGCGCCGTACCGCCACATCCACGATCGCGAGGCTGCGATCGGCGGTGTTCATCGTGCCAAGAATGTGCAGGTTGTTTGGCAGCGAGAGCTGGCTGCCAAACGGTGCACCGAAGTCGTATGGCAACTTCACCGTGCGATTCCGGTCGCCGCTTTCGAGCAAGTAGATCGCCTCACCGAGAATCTTCGATAGGTCGGCTCTATTGATCTCGTCGATGTGCAGGAGGAAATCGCGGTCCGGGTTCGCGGCAGCGGCCGCTGCTGCTTCCATGAGGTATCCGGGCAACGGCGCAAAGCTCAGACCGATGCCGCCGTCGGTGCGCGATGGCGCTAGACCCCCGACGAAGTTCTCGTAGGTTGTGTTCGGGTGGAACTGCACTGTGCGGCCACTGCCTGCGTACTCATTCGCGAGCAGTTGGGTTGCCATCCGTGTCTTTCCGGTGCCGGGCGGCCCCTGGATGACGACGTATCGACGCTCCTTCAGCAGTTGGTGCACTTGCTCAGAAGAAGTGTCCGGCATCAGGTGGGCGAACCACTCGGCGCGCAGCACATCTACGCTGGGCCCCCTGCCCGCGTACGGCTCTATTCCCCGCTCTTCGAACATCAGATCGAAGAAGGCGATTACCGCATCCTGAACTGCCGCCTCGTTGGTCGAGGCCAAGACACCGTACAGCTCTCTTCCGTACCGATCGAACACCGACCGAAAGTCCGAGAAGGCGCTCACGACGTTCGCTGGCGCCTTCTGATCCACACGCGCCGGATCCTGCTTGGCCCACGCGATCACGTGGCCACTCCCGTGCTTCGTGTTGAGCCACGCGCAGATCGCCTGCACCTTCCTCGCATGGCCGGGGCGACCGAGCGTGTCCTCGTCGGGGTTCAGCCCGTTCGTGCCAACCACGAAGGTCAGGAGACAGCCCGTGCGCGAATCACCCTCCGGTGCGCCCTCTTGTGCGCCGCCCGACGGGAAGATCGCGATGGACATGCCAGAATAGGCGCCGCTGTTGGGGTTGCTTGGGTGGATGTATGCAGCGAACGGCACGACGTCGCCACTGCGTATGGAGAGCCAGCGGAGCGCCAGCACCTTTTCGGGGTTCGCGGCCTTGTAGCGGCCGTCTTTTCCGAAGAGGGCATCGAACATCACCGGCGTCGCGAGTTCCTTGGACTCCGGCCAAGGCATTGCCCCCTGCACGATCTTGATGATGGCATCAAGCGTCATGAGCTATCTCCGAATCACGACGCATGTCACATCAACCTGTTTGACAGATCGGTGCGTCCGCGACCGCCCGTCACGACGCCGCTTGGGCGGCGGGGGCGGCGGCCCCGAGCGACGCGCGGCAGGCGGCGATGTCGTCGCGGGTCTCGCTGCGGGTGCCGTGCTCGGCCGCGACGCGTGCGATGCCGGCGAGCACCGTGCTGTGGTCGCGGTGGCCGCAGAGGCGGCCGATCTCGGCGACGCTCTTGCGGCCGTCTTCCTTCAGCAGGTACATCGCCAGGTGGCGGGCGTAGGTGAGGTCGCGCGCGCGGCTGCGGCCGCGGATGTCCGTCGGCAGCGCGCCCGTACGGCGGCAGACAGCGTCGATGATCGCGTCCGGCGACGGCGGCTCCGCGAGCGCGCCCGCCGCCTTCGCGGTGAAGGGCGAGAGCGCCTTCTCGATGATCTCCTTCGTCACCTGGCCGCCGCGCGCGCCGCCGAGCATCGGCACGTAGGCGAGCACGCGGTTGAGGTAGCCCTCCAGCTCGCGCACCGTCGGACAGCAGCGCTCGGCGATCGTCTCCAGCGCATCGTCGGACAGCTTGTGGGCGTGGCACTGCGACTTCGCGCGCAGGATCGCCAGCCGCGTCTCGAACGCGGGGCGCTGGATGTCGACGGCGAGCCCCCACTGGAAGCGCGAGCGCAGCGCGTCGTTCATGCCGTCGAGCTGCGCCGGCACGCGGTCGGCCGTGACGACGATCTGCTTGCCCGCGTTATGGAGGTCGTTGAAGGTGTGGAACAACTCCTCCTGGAACTTCTCCTTGCCCTCGAAGAACTGCACATCGTCGATGAGCAGCAGGTCGGCGCTCCGATAGCGGCGGCGGAACGCATCGAGGCCGCCACCGAGGGCGCGGACGTAGTCGTTGCCAAAGCGCTCGGCGGATGCGTAGATGACGGTGAACCCGTGCTCGAACGCCGTGTGGCCGATCGCGTGGAGCAGATGCGTCTTGCCGAGACCGGAGGCGCCGAAGATCGTCAGCGGGTTGACGCTGCCCGGCTCGAGCGCCGTCTTCAGGGCCGCATCGTGGGCGAGCCGGTTCTCCTCGCCGACGACGAATGCTTCGAAGGCGAGGGCGGGGTTGAGCGCCGGGGGCACGACGGAGCGGCCACCGCGAGGGCCGTCCTCCGCCGCACCACCAGGCTCAGACAGGAGGGAGGGCGAATCGGCGGCTTCCGGGCGGATCACCTCGAACGAGACGTCGACGGCGTGGCCGAGGACGCGCGCCAGCGCTTTCGTGATCAGCGGCCGGAGGCGGGTGGTGAGCCACTCCGTGGCGAAGTCCGTCTGCGCACCGACGACGAAGCGCTCGTCGTCGTGCCGCAGGCCCACGGTGTCGCGCAGCCACGTGTCGAAGTTAGCGCGCGTCACTACCAGCTCCAGCTGTCCGAGGGTGGCTGTCCAGGTAGCGGCCGGGTTAGCGGCGGTGGCCATCATACGAAGAGCGCCGGAAGGAAGGGGAGGGAAGCCGTTCCATCAGCTCGATAGTGGCATCCTGCGAGCAACACGAATCCCTCCCGGCGAATACGTCAGGTAGCGCGGCCATGTCAAGCGTCGAACGAGTCAGGTCCCTGAGGATGGAGACGTGCCGTGCGCGAGCCGCTTCACTCCGGCTCTTGCTCCCCTGCCCCTTGCGGGGCCGAACGACCCGCACCGAACGATGACGGTACGGGCCAAGTGAAGTCGGATGGAACCCTCAGGACAAGGGGGAGAATACAGTTGGCCCGTGAGCGAATCAAGGTTTTTATGACGACTTCGCAGGGGAATTTTCCCCCCGTTTCCAAAGCGCCCATTCTCGTTGCGTCCATGTGACAAAGCATCTGCGAGGGCCGCCTCGCCGACGGTCGCTCCCGCAGAATCAGCCCGCTTGGGGCGGCCCTGTAGCTCGGCGTCCCGCGCCGATACGCTGGTGACCATGGCGAACACCGCCGCTGCCAACGGACTCCAGCGCACCATCGTCGCCCGGCTAGCCGACGCCGCCCAGCGGCACCGGCTCTACCGCGATCTGTTCGAGATCGGATTGGTGGTGCTGGCGTTCCTGCTCTACTTCCTCGTCCGCGGCGCCGTGGTGGACCACGCCGACGACGCCTACGACAACGCGCGCTGGGTGATCAGCTTCGAGCGTTCGCTGGGGATCTTCTGGGAACCGCGGCTGCAGGAAGCCGTGCTGCCGCGGCAGCCGCTGGTCGATCTCTTCAACTTCATCTACTTCTGGCTCGACTTTCCGCTGATCGTGGCGGTCGGGTTCTGGCTCTATTTCTTCCGGCGGCACGAGTACACGGTGGTGCGCGACGCGCTGCTGCTCTCGGGCGCGATCAGTCTCATCATCTACGCGACGTTCCCGGTGATGCCGCCGCGGCTGCTGCCGACGGGCGAATTCGTCGGGACGATCGAGAAGTACAACCAGCTCAGCTACCAGGCGCAATCGCTGTCGGCGTTTGTGAACCCGTACGCCGCGGTCCCGAGCCTTCACTTCGGCTGGGCGATGATCATCGGCGGCGCGCTCGTCGTCTCTGTCCGCCAGCCGCTGGTACGCGCCTTCGGCCTGCTGCTGCCCTGGGCGCAGCTGGCGGCGATCGTCTTCACCGCGAATCACTACATCGCCGATGCCTTCGCCGGCGCCGTGGTCTGCGTCGCCGGGCTTGCGTTGGCGTGGGGGATGCAGCTTTGGGGGTACCCGTGGGCTCGGCGCCGGTTTGTGGACGGGCGAGGTAGGCCGGAGGCGCCATCGGCGCACCCTCACCCCGCCCTTCGGGCACCCTCTCCCACAAGGGGAGAGGGGATTGCGTTGCGCGGGATGGCGGCGTGACTGCGCGGCGGTCCACAGCCGGGGGCGGTTGTGTCGCCGTGCTGCGCGCGACGGGCTCCACGCGGTCGATGGTGCGGCGGATGATGCCGTTCGACGAGCTCAACGAGACGCTCGGCAAGGACGACTGGGACGTGAACCCGTGAGTCCACGCGAGACGGTCTTCACTGTCGCCGGAACCCCGCTGATCTTCGGCCCGGGCTGCGCGCTCGAGACCGGCTGGCACCTCCACAACGCCGGCGTGAAGCGCGCGCTGGTGCTGACCGATCCGCACCTGGCGGCGATCGGGCTGCCGGATCCGGTGCTGGCTGCGATCCGCGCAGCGGGCGTCGAGGTCGAGCTCTT
>JBBRPY010000028.1:0-39483 GCA_038227375.1 Dehalococcoidia bacterium | reverse complement strand
CAGCTGGTAGTAGAGTTTGCTCTCGAAGTCCCGCTGGCCCATCATCGGCGGCCTCCTCATCGCTGGGAGGTCACGCGCCCATGTCGATCATATCATCGCCGCGATCCGTTGGCGATCAGTTCGGCAACACGCCCTTGTCATGGTGACGGCCCCGTGATCTCGGCGAGTGCTATCCTCGGCCTATGGAGCAGTGGCGGGTTGCACTGAGGGACGCGCGGAAGCGCTCGTCGATGAGTCAGCGTGATCTCGCGGCACGGAGCCGGGTCTCGCCGGACAGCATCAAAGCGTACGAGCAGGGAGTCCGCACTCCTCGCCGCGAGACGCTCCTTCGGCTCCTGCGTGCGCTATCGATCGGCCAGCGCACGGCGAACCGCATTCTGGAGGACGCGGGCTTCGCACGAGAGCGCGGGTCCGTTCTCAAGTGAACAATTGCTCCACAACGGCCACGCCACGTGACAGCACCAGCCGAGGGAGTCGATCGGCGACGATGACTTCATCGTCGCTGGATGCCGGTCGGCCTTCGGTGCAACTTCCCTGGCTGCCTTGGATCATGGTATGCACCTCGTGCCCTTGACGCAGCGAGACGCCCTCCTTTACTATCGCCCCAGTTTCATCACCTTGGTCGTAGCACAGGGGGAGCACCGTGCGAAAATTTATCGCTGTCGGCCTTGCCGCTTTCTTGGGGATCGCAGTCTTCGCCGGGCGCGCAGAGGCAGCAGTCTACGTTGGCTATGCACCGCCTGTGACGGACGCAGCGAACGTCCCGTGGACGTCGCAGGACTCGAATTGGCTTTCTACGAAGGGAGCGGACCAAGACGCCTGGGATATCGCGAACCGGGCCGCCACGCCGACCTCGCAGTCGCCGCAAGCGATCCACGACTTTCTGCGCGCGGGCGGCGCTGTCTACCTCCTGATCCCCGGCTATAACCCGGCCGGAAATTCACAGTCTCGCAGCGATTGGGAGATCCCGACCGCGGACTATCTGAACATGGGCAACAACAGTCATGTGCTGATTATGGAGCTTGACTACTGGCGGACGAACATCATCTACGGTTGGGCCTTCAGCGACGGCGTGAGCAAAGCGAAGAGCTTTGCCAATAAAGCGAAGTCTGCGGGCGCCGGCCAGATCATCATCTTCGCCCATTCCCTCGGAGCGGATGTCACCGGCCAGGTGACGCAGGACAGCGCCAACGTGAATCGGGGCTACGGGTTTGGCATCCCCTGCTTCTCGTCCTGGGCACCCAAGAACAAGGGGTACAGCGCGTACCAGGGCCTACACAAGATCAACGGCGGCAAGTACACGGTCTTCAGTCGCACGTCGGACCCGGCGTCTCAGGACAACTGCACGATCGCGCTCCTTGGAAACTGGTCGAGCAATTTTGGAAGCGTGCCCGGACATGACTACGAGGAACTGACGTACGACAACGACTACCACCGCTACGTCAACACGAATGGCAGCTGCCCGTGCCCGGCGACGAACTTCATGGCCAAGCTCTACGCGTTCGCGAACGGCTCGGTGAGCGAAGACACCGCCTCGGGGGCCATGTACGACTGGAACAAGACGGCAGCCGACTACCGGACGATGCAGGTCGTCGATGACAACCAGGCGACGTTGACCGGCTCGTACACGGTGCTCAGCGGCGATGGCTATGACAACTCGTTGCGGCGCGCATACGACAACGGCTCCACGGCGACCGCCAGCGCTTCTTGGCACGCGTCGCTGGTTGCAGGTACGAAGTACGAGGCGCGTGTCTTCGTGCCGGCGATCACGGGCACGGCTGCTGTCACGTACAAGATCTGTTATTCGGGCGGCTGCACGACCCGCCAGATCAGTCAATCATCGTATTCGGACGTGTGGGTTTCGCTGGGCACATACATCTTCAGCGGGGGTGCCGGCGACTATGTCTACGTGAACAATGCGACCGGTACGTGCTGCTCGTCGTCCATAGCGGTGGACGCGGTCGAGTTCGTCCCCAAGAGCCAATAGTTTCTTGGCGCTGCGCCGCCACACGATGAGTTGATAGCGATGGTACCGTGAACAGCTAGAGCGCTAGGGTTTCGCGTTGCGGAAGCCGAGGGGACGCGTACTCTTGTTCCTGCGGGCTCTTGAACGAGATGGGCAGGTAGCTCCCGAGCGTCTGCTACGTCCATAGCTCTTAGATATCCGCCGGTGTCGACTCGACCTCGCGCCAGATACGTGCGAGTGCTGCCTGGATCTTCTGCTCCATTCGCGGGATCAGCTCGCGGTTTGCCGATACGAGAGCTTGTTCGGCTTCCATGTCGGCAACGATGGCTCCCTGTATCGCTAGGGGCGGGAGGGGGATGGGTGTCCCTTCCACGATCTGTTGATTGATCTTCGGCATACTGCCGGCGGCACCGACCGCGTTTCTCGTGAGGTACTCTCGCACAGGTGCGCTCTGCAGAATGGCGAGAAGAAAGTGGCTGTCGATCTTCGATTCATCGGCGCGAATGCGAATCATCAGGTCAGGGAAGACGTAGCTGTCATCGTCTGAGTCAAACATCGCCGCCGTTCCAACAAGCTCCTTGGTGTTACCTCGCTGCAGATAGATGTCGCCGCTACGACAACGGCAGTTGGAATCAATGGGAATGCTGTCGTCGATGAATTTGAACTTTGAAAGGTCCATCTTTCCAGACGTTGTCGCGCTCAACGACAACACCTTGAGCGCCGTAGGATGGTCAACCGGGCTAGCAGAGTAGCCATTTTTCGGCTTGCCCTCGATGATGGTTCCTAGTTCAACCGTTGGCCAGTCGGCGCAAAAGGCAATTCGAGGCCGGTAGCTGCCGAGTACGGCGTGGGCAGCGTCGATGACAAGTTGATAGCTCTCGATTTCGGATGTCACCTCATTCTGAATTCCGAGGGCGGGCAGCGGGATCTGAATCCGTTCTAGGTTCCCCTTTGTGATATGAACGAGACCTACCCCGCCGTGGAGGTTGTCTTCCACCTCAGCTACAGCCTTGTTTAGAGCACGGAACAAATACAACTTGGTGGCGCGTGACTCGTCGAAACAAACCTTGAATATGTGCTGGTTGAGCACGGCCGATCCCCCGTGCCAGATGTGCGCACCGAACGACGTGCCACGTGAACCGGGCCACGAGAACAGAAGGTCGCCGTTGTCAATGATGCGCCTCGGGCTGACCTCGCCTGTGAAGTAGTTAAACGAATTCATGGTGTTGTTCAGATTTTGGATGCGAACGATCGGTATCCCGCCACTTCGAGAACCCGCCCAGTCGTCGGGTTTGAAAGCTCGACCGTTGATGAGTTCGCAGATCTCGCCGATTGGAACCATCGGAAAGTTCGAAGCACGAACTACGCCTTCCCGATACCGCTCTCCGTTGAGGTTGTACTTTCCATTCGCGGCGATCTTTTCCTTCGCTACGATCTGGCCCTTGGTTAAGGGCGGCGCGGAGGGCTGGCCTTCTCTTACAGCGCGTAGATAGGCGACTACTTCGGCTTGGATCTGGGGGAGGTCGTCACTTTCGATCGCACGTCGCTGCGCCCCGAGACCATAACCGTCGTTGTCGACTTTGAAGAAAGCGATCGCGTCAGTTCGGTGGAGGAGGAACTTGTCGAGGATCAGCACGCAGGTCTTCACTCCGGAGTACGGGTTGAATACGCCTGCAGGCAACGAAACGACCGCGACTAACGGCCCTTCCACCAGCATACGACGCAGGTCGACATACGCCGTCTGGTTCTGGAAGATGATTCCCTCGGGAACGATTATGCCAGCGCGTCCCGTCGGCGTTAGGTGCTCCGCCATGTAGTCGACGAAGAGAACCTCGCTGCGCTTAGCCTGGATCGAGAAGCGCTTGTGCGGTTTGATACCGCCCTTCGGCGACATGAAGGGCGGGTTGGCGAGGATCACGTCGGCGTACTCGTTCCATCGCTCCTCGGACGTCAGCGTGTCGTACTCGTGGATGTGCGGGTCGGTGAAGCCGTGCAGGTAGAGGTTCACCAGCGAGAGCCGCACCATGTCGGGCGAGATGTCGTACCCGCTGAAGTTCTCCGCGAGACGGCCCTTCTCGTCGGGCGTCAGCATGCTGTTACCTTCGGCGTCCCTGTTGGCCTTCAGAATGTACTTGTACGACGAGATAGGAATCCGGCCGTCCCACAGGCGGGGTCGAGCATGGTCTCGTCCTTCTTCGGATCGACGATCGACACGATGAAGTCGATGATGTGGCGTGGCGTACGGAACTGCCCGGCATCGCCCTGCGATCCGAGCACTGAGAGCAGATACTCGAACGCGTCGCCCAGCCGCTCTGAGTGGTCGTAGCGAAACTCGTCGACAATCTTGAGGAACGCACGCAGCGTCTCCGGATCGCGATAGGGCAGGTAGGCGTTCTTGAAAATGTCGCGGAACAGTGCCGGTATGCCGGGGTTCTCCGGCATCTTGTCGAGTCCATCAGCGTAGAGCGCGAGCAATTCGTGGCCGCCCAGGCCGGGTTTCATCAGGTTCGCCCAACCATAGCGCTCGAATTCGCCGGCGAAGAAACTCCGCTCTCCGTCTAGCTCGAGCTCGGACTCGGTGTCCATGTCGTCCATGAATTTGTAGATGAGCGCAATTGTGATCTGCTCGACCTGCGACTTCGGGTCGGGCACCTTTCCAACGAGAATGTCGCGAGCGGTATCGATGCGCCGTTTGGTGTCCGTATCAAGCATGCCGCTTCCTATCCCGCGAACTGGTCCAGCGATACGTAGTCATTGATGTACTCGGGTATCAACGTGCGGTACTCCTTGGGAACAGCCTTGAAGTCGCTCGTCGTAAACGCAGGGTTCGTCGCCAGATCCGTGTACCGTTTCTGCTCGATTGCGTGCCGGATTACGCCGTTCGTCACATACGCCTTGAAATAGTTCTTCATCGCCGGTATCGACTTCGGCTCTGTTGGCTTGCGGTCGGCGACGAACTTGGCGAACTCCTCTTCCAGCAGGTCATCCTTCGACTTGAAACGGGGGATGAGGCCAAAGACCTTCTCTAGTATCTCGCGGAGCGGCAGGCGTCTATCAACCTCCGCCGCCTTGCGGAGCTTGTCGAGCGTATAATACTCCTCCGAGTTTTTGAAGAGTTCGCGGTTTACGTAGTCCAGAACGCGATCCCATTGCCCGGCCTCGACCGCGGCAGCGATTGTCTCGTTGGCACGGACAACATCTTCGAACTTCTGGAAGAACATCCGGTCGATGCGCATCCCCTCAACACCGATTACCTCTTCCTTGATCGACGCGAGGATGTCGGTACCCAGGTGCTCGAAGGTCGTGGGCACCGCCACGGCGCCTTTACCTTGCGCGCTATCGAAGCCCGTTCCCTTAGGAAGCGGAAGCTTCAGCACTTCGTCGTAGTCGAAGTCCTCCTTGAAGTACTCACAGTTCCTGAAGAAGTCGAAAAGCTTGTAGGCTGTCTTCTCCGCGTCGACAACGTTCGCGCGCAGCTTTTCGTCGAACAACTCGTCCAGAAAGTCGTGCTTCCCCGTCCCGCGCCCCTTGATCTGGATGAAGTCCGTAGGCCAAAAGATCGGACGCAAGAGCCCGAGGTTGAGCAGGTCGGTGCAGTCGTAGCCGGTGGTCATCATGCCGACGGTGACGCACACGCGCGCTTTGCTCGTCTTGTACGCCGGAATGAAGTTCTCCGAGCCGAGCAGATTGTTATTGCTGAAGTTGATAGCGAACTGCTGCGCATCGGGTACCAGCGATGTCACCTGGACGGCGAAGTCCGGCTGATACTTCCCCGGAAACATGCGGTCGGCCATCTGGTTGAGGACCTCCACGAGCTTGGCGGCATGATTCTGGCTCACCGCGAACACGAGCGACTTGCCGATCTCGCTGCTGATCGGGTCACGCAGAGCGTGCTCCAAGAACGCCTTGCAGAACACACGGTTCGTGTCATCCGAGAAGAAGGTCTTCTCGAACGCGCGCAGCTTAAAGGCTTGCTCCTGATCATCGCCGTTCTCGTCGGTCCATGAGACGATGAAGCCGTTCTCCGAAAGGAGTTTGGTCGTGATCTCGGTGCTCGCGTCCACCACCGTCGGGTTGATCAGGTAGCCGTCCTTTACGCCATCGAGCAGCGTGTAGCGGAACGTTGGCGACCCGTCTTCGCAGCCGAACGTGCGGTACGTATCCATGAACAGCCGGCGTTCGATCTCGCGCGGATCGGTCATCGGGTTGGTCGCGTCGAAGCGCCTCAGATAGTCCCGCGGCGTCGCCGTTAGTCCCAGCTTGTAGCCGATGAAGTAGTCGAATACAGCGCGCGCGTTGCCGCCGATCGAGCGGTGCGCCTCGTCGGAGATCACGAGATCGAAGTCGGTCGGCGAGAACACCTGCTGATACTTGTTGTTGAACAGCATCGACTGCACGGTCGTGACGACGATCTCCGCGTGGCGCCACTCGTCGCGACTCTCTTTGTAGATGACCGTTTTGAAGTCGGCCGCTAGCAGAGACACGAAGGCCTTCTTCGCCTGGTCCTCCAGTTCGAGGCGATCGACGAGAAAGAGCACGCGCCGCGCGTTGCCTGTGCGCAGAAACAGCTTGATGACGGCGGCTGCGGTCAGCGTCTTGCCCGTGCCCGTCGCCATCTCTAACAGGAATCGCTCTTTCCCTTCGGCTACCGCCGCCTGTACACGCTCTATGGCCCTTAGTTGATATGGACGCAGGAAGCGCAGCTTGTTCGCCTTGATGTAGGCGGGCTGTTCTGCCTCGTTCCGCCAGGCTGCCTCGGCTTGATAGTTGGGCCGCTGCGTGTGAACGATGTAATCCGCGCCAACCGACTCCCCGATTAGGCGCTGCGGATCGGGTGTGACCTTCTGATAGCCAATGACCGACTCGGGTGTGGGAAACGACGTGACGACGTATGGGTTGCCGCGTTCGAGATCCCAGAAGTAGTGCAGGTTCCCGTTGGAGAGGATGACGAAGCGACACTTCTGCGACGTGGCGTACTTGCGCGCCTGCTCTTTCGCCGCGAGCGGGTTCTTGTCCTCGGCCTTCGCCTCAAGAACCATGAACGGGAACCCCCTGGCGTCGAGAAGGAGGAAGTCTATGAATCCCTTCTTGGTCGTCTCGAAATCGTCGCCAAGCGCATCGAGGTCGGTCAAAGTGATTGTGACGCTGGGTTCGAGCTGAATGTTGGCGGGTGCATCGCCGTCAGCGAAGAAGCGCCAGCCTGCCGCTTCGAGCAGTCGGTTGATCTTGATGCGGGCAGTGGCTTCTTTCATCCGTGGTGACCGCTCCCCAGGTCGAAGCCCGATTCTACCAAAGATGCTGCGTAGGCGAGCTTCGCAAAGGTAAGACGAGCACCGGACCGGGTCCGCCACGACGCGAATGTCGTGATGACATCTGCTGTACGCTGGCTCTCGTGACTGTTCCCAGAATCAATTGGGCGCTGGAAAGGGCGGCGCTGCTCGATATGCGCGTTACCGCCGTACGCGGACACGAGATCGCCAGCGATGCGTTTCGAGACGCCGCGTCCCTCGCACCTACTTCCCTTGAACAGAAGGTCCTCTTTGCGAAAGTGTGCGGCGAAATGATTGCGGCACACGAAGACCTCGGGGCATTGGCTCTGGCGATAGCCCACCGCAGGGAGGGCGGCATCCTCAGAAACTATCTCACCTATGCCCCAGCCGACATACGCCGGTTGTTCGTCGCCTTCAACACGATGGAGTCGATTCGCACACTGCTAGACCTGCCCAACGACGAGACGCTAGCGGCTCGGCTTTCCCAGGAAAACCGATCAGTGCTGGAGCAGTCGCTCAATGAACTCGGACGCGCCTTCAAACTGGCCGCCGAGAATTACTTGGCTCTCGATGGCAAGCTGGTCAACACGTACAACAAGATTAAGCACGGCTTCAATCTAATACAGCGGATCGACCTCCTCATCTCGGCGGACTCTATCGACGCCGAGTGGAGAGATCAGATACATGTTTTGACGGGGATCAGACGCGATGGGCGGATCAACTTTACCAGCATCGAGCGCTCTGTCGAGATGCTCGAATCTCTCATTAATGCGACGAAGATGTGCGGATTGGCCTGGAAGGAGATGGCTTCGCTCGTTGTGTGGCTCATCGATCACGAGGTCCCGCTATCGGACGACGGAGCAAACGTGTCCGCGCCCACCGCGTGAGCGACGCTCCGTCTCGCACCGTGGCACCCGTCGCACTCGACGCAATCTTAGTGTGCGTCCGGGCTTGATAGTGTCTGGCGTCGGAGCGTACATGGAGATGCCTCTCAGGAGGGGGCGTCACCATGCAGACCACGGTCATCACGTTCGACAACAGCGCCGAGGGCTGGGAGCGCGCACTCTACGCTTTCCTCGCAGAGAAGGAGCGACGCTCAGGCAGCCGGCGAACCGTCGAGGGCTATAGCCGTATGCTCCAGCACTGCTTCGGCACGGTCGGAAAGCCACCCGACCGCCTGACCGGCCAGGAGGTCTTCGCCTGGGCGTACGGAGTCGGCCTCTCGGGTAAGCAGCCGTCGTCCGTGACGATCGGCGCCCGGCTCGCCTGCCTCAGCAGCTTCTTCCACTTCCTCATTCGCATGGACGCCGTCGCGTCGAACCCTTGCGACGCGCTCGAACGCCCGAGGGTCTCCGTCGCACCGCCACGCGGCCTCGGCGGCACCGACATCCGCAAGCTGCTCGCCGTGATCCCGGAGACGCCGACCGGCCTGCGGGACCGAGCGATCGTCCTCACCCTGACGCTCACCGGACGGCGCAGGGCGGAGGTGCTGAACATGAAGGTAGGCGACCTCACGCAGGAGGACGGGAAGACCTGGTATCGCTACCGGGGCAAGGGAGGAAAGACAGGGAAGCGTGAGCTGCCAGGACCGGCGTTTGTCGCGCTGACGTTGGCGCTCTCGGCCTTCGGGCACGATATCGCGGGTATGCAGCCAGATGCATCGTTGTGGCCCGCGCGTCGGGGAGACACGTGCGGGATCACGAGCGGCAGCTTCTACGGCAACCTGCAGCGCTACTTCCGGCTGGCCGGGCTGCCGCCGGCGGGCGTGCACATCTTCCGGCACTCGGCGGCGAAGCTGCGCAGGGACGCGGGAGAGTCGATCGAAGATGTCAGCCGCTTCCTCGACCACTCGTCGCTGGCGGTCACTCTGTGTACCTGCGGCGGCTGGAGGGCGAGGAGGATCGGAGCTGGGGGAAGGTGGCCGCGGCGGATTGGGGTGTAGACTCAACGGCACTCCTGGACGAAATGAATGCAGATAGGGAGGACGCTCGCTATACCGGAGATAACGGCGGTGATTGCAGCGTATGAGGCCGTCTGGAACGAGACGGACGCGGCGAATCGGATGGCGCTACTCGATCAAGCGTGGGCCGACGATGGGCTCTACGTCGATCCAGTTTCGGAGGGACGGGTTCGCGATGCACTCGATGCAATTATCGCGGCCTTCCAGAAGCAAGCTCCTGGCGCGCACATCGTGCGCACGAGCGGTATCGACCAACACCACCATCAGATTCGCTTCTCGTGGTCCATGGTGAGCGCCGACGGCTCGACCGCGATCGCCGGGATTGACGCGGGCGAACTTGATGACGACGGTCGTATTGCGCGAATCGCGGGATTCTGGGCCGAGCCGCCCGCGAGAGAGTAAAAGCAGCACTACTTCCCGCGGGCGGATCAGCCGGCTGACAGCAACCGTGACAGCAACCCGGACGGACGAGTACGGACGTGTGCGTATACATATGGAAAGGACTCGTCCATTTTCGATCGTGCGAGGACGGATATGGACGGGGGCGAACGGATCACTGCGGTCTCAAAAACCGTGGTACAGAAATGTACGTGTGGGTTCGACTCCCACCTTCGGCACCAAAATCGAATCTAACGCGGCGTGTTGGGACGGGTTCGCGCCCTCACCGGCGGTCGTTCCGCACCCATCACGCCCAGGGGCCGTTTCCGGGCTCTCTGGCGCCTGACTCGGTGGGAAGCAATACACTTGATGTGACTCGTCGACACTAGGCGACTCTATCCGGGCCGGACCGCAACGGTCGCGAAATCGTACGGGAGTACCGCCATCGAAGCTCGACAGGCCAGCATTCCTTGGCGTCACGCTAGCTAGGGCGCGCCGCAAAAGGGACCGCTGTCGCCGAAGGCAAGCGCGGCGAAGCGCTCGCCCATGCGTCGGTAGCCCGCGGTGTTCGGGTGCAGGCCGTCCGGCAGATCAGCGACGTCGCCTCCACCGAACAGTGTCCGCCCGTCGAGCAGGTGAAGATGTGCGTCGCCGGCCTTTTGGCGCCGTTCGACGACATCCGAGATGAGTTCTCGGATCCGTCCGATGGAGAGCGCGCCATACGCCAGCTCGGCGGGCCGGTCGATGACGGCCGAGGTGCCACCGCGCACGATCGACGGCCCTGGGTGATCTTCGCCGACGGGGTAGATGATCGGCGTGACGACGAGCAGCGGCGTATCCGGGTGGCCGTCGCGCAGCGTGTCGAGGAAGCCGTTGAGCGCGGGCACGAACGCGCGTTCGCGCATCGTGTCGCCGTTCACGATGTTGATGCCGACCTTGATGCTGATGAGATCAGCCGGCAGGTCGCGCATCGTCCGCGCGACGCACTGGTCCAGGTGGCACTGTCCGCCGAAGCCAAAGCTCGTGAGATCGACGCCCGCAAGCCGCGCCGAGATCGCGGGCCATGTCTCCGTCGGCCCATCCGCATCGCCGCACTGACTGATCGAACTGCCGTAGTGTAGCCACGTGCGTCCGACCGGTTCGGCAGCCTCAATCCTCGAACCGTCACTAACGCGCAGGTCGCGCAGCTCGACAGAGCAGTTCGGCGGCAGCCACACCTCGATCCGCTTCATCGCGCTGCCGAGGCCATCGAAGCGGACCCGACTCGGTTCGCCGGCACGAAACTCGATGTTGTACGGCGTCGCGCCCCCGCTCACCTGCACGACCCAACGCCCGCCTTCGGTCGACGGGGACGTGCCGACGGTTTGCCCGTCGACGACGAGGTCGAACCGCGGAGTTGGTCCCGGCACCTCCGGCACCTCCGGCCACTCGATGCCCGTCAGCATGGCGTCGAGTTCGATGGCGCCGGTGTCCGATGCGAAAACGATGCGCACGCCCGACGCATTGGAGACCGTGAACTGGAATAGGGGGTCATGTATCTGCTGCGACGCCCACTTCGGCAGACGGCGCGGCGTCCGGCCCGTCGCCGAACGGCTCATGTCCTGGGCGCCGGCGAATCGGACAGCTCCGTGATCGAGAATGGAAATCATCGCGTTCCCTCTTGCCGCAGGCGACATCTATCGCGCAATCTTGTGCGACCCCGGCTCATATCGACGGCCGCGACATACGAAAGGCGCCGGACTCTCGACGGCAATAGTATCGCCGGTTACATCGATCGAAATCAGTCCGTGGGGTGACGGCGCAGCCCCACGCACCCATGCGAGCGGACCGAGTTCCGGCTCGATCGATGCGACGGCGAAGCCTGGCTCGGCGGGCATGATGCCGAGCACACGCTGCACCAGGTCGCGCGTCGGCGTCGACGACCAACCGTGACTGACGGTGCCTCCAGCCCAGCACTCCGTCCACGATGTCGAACAGCGCTGCATCGCCCAGCGGTCCCAGTCGAGCAGCTGCTGCGGGAGCAGATCGGCGCGCCCCGCCAAAGCGAGCGCGTCGTGGACGACGTACCGGAAGAACGGCTGCGCGCGCACCACCTGCCGATCGATGTCCCACCAGGGTTCGGGCACCGCGCCTCGCCGCGTGTAGGCGCCGATTCGTATCTCGCTGTTTGGCTCGGCCGGCCCGTCTGCCTTGTCGAAGATCGCGTGCACCAGGCGATCTTCGTCCGTCATCACCTCGACGATGCGCCCGATGCGCTCGGCCGGCGCGAGCCCGCCGACGGTGGCGGCCGCTTGCGTGTGCTGCGATGCCATCGGCAGGCGCTTGCCTGAGACGTACGAATCGACGTACCAGCCGCGCTCGGCGTCCCACAGCCGCTCGAAGCCGCGCTTCATCGTCTCGTGCCGTTCGCGCGCCCAGCGGGCGCGGCCGTCGTCCCCCAGCCACGACGCCATCTCGCCGAACTCCAGGAGCGCGCGCGCGAGCAAGCCGTTCAAAGCGCCGCTTACACCTTGCGTGTAGACCGCGGACCAATCGATCAGCACCCAACCGAAGACGTCGACGGCGCAGCCTTGCTCGTCGAGAAACGGGTCGAACCAGCGGAGCACGCCTTCGGCGACCGGCATCAGGCGGGCGATCTCTTCGCGGTCACCGACGTAGCGGTAGAGGTTGTGCACGGAGTGGACCCAGTGCAGCGCCCAGTCCGGGATGATCGTGAGGTCGACATCTTCGATGTCGCCGGCGACGGCCATCGGCAGCATGCCGTCGGGCCGCGGCGACGCAGTGAGCGTTGGATGCCAGCGCGCGAGCCGCCAGTCGGTGTTGGTCGTCAAGTCCACCATCTGGTGCACGACGGAGTCGCCCGTCCACGCGCGCTGCTCCCGTGTCGGGCAATCGATGTAGCTATCCATTGAGCAGATTGTGACCGTGCGGCGACCGACGGTGTAGATGGCATCGAGACGGGGATCGCTGCACTCGAAGTAGGGCTTGCCGGAGACCGGATACAGCCGCTCGCGGATGCGGACCGAGTGCACCGCGGCCCCCGCCGGCGCATCGACGGTGACGCCGCGCCCGCCGTACACGTCGAACGATTCGGCGACCCGCCGCGTCCCATCGCCAACGAATGCGACGGAAACGACGTTGTCGGACTCGTTGGAGGCGCCGCTCGCCACCAGCTCAGACACGTGGACGGTGACCCTCTCGCCCGCGGGGATCTCAGCATCGATCACGACAGTACCCGCGACGACGCGTTCGCCGTCAACGTCCACGATATCGCCTGCGAGGTAGGCGATCGGGCGCTCGGCGAACGGCCCGCCGGGATACGACGGCGGGTGTGGCGTGCTCGTGTCCGCCCAGCTCACTCCCCGGCGCATGGCGACCTGCTCCCATCCGGGATCGGCGCCGTCCGGCGTATTCCAGCCAACGGGCAGACTGCGCAGGTCCATCACTTCCGTACCGCGCCCAACGACACCGCCGGCAGATCCAGTCTCGCCCCAGCCCTCGAGGAGGCGGCCGGCCCATGTCTCGTCGCTGACAATCCAGTCGTCCCCCAAACGCGCCTCGAACACGAATGCGCCGTGACGGAGATCGGTCCCGGTCGGCGGTGGCAGCCACCATGCGTTGGGTCCGTCGTATCGCCAGGCGATCACGCCGATGATGTTGTCGCCGGTCCGCAGGTACGGGGCAAGATCCACCACATCGTACGGCTGCCGTCGCGGGTTCGCCCGGACCGGACCGCGCGCAACCCCCGCGCCGTTGACGTAGAGCGTGTAGCGCGAGACAGCGGAGAGCCGCGCAGGCACACTCTTGGGCACATCGCCCAGTGAGACCACGTGCCGCAGCGCGACACTGTGTCTGCCGTCGAACAGCCCCCGCGGCCAGATCCAGCGCGCCTTCCAACGTCCCGGCGGAAACGTGTGGGTTGTCATATGCACTCCCTGTCGACCTATCTTGCAGAGTGCCGCGTTCTCCATCTCCAACGGGTCGTCTCGATGCGCTCGAAGCGGATGACGGAACGCAGGGCCTTGTGCGGGTTCACCTCGGCCTAAACCTCCGCGGCGTCATCGAGCGGGCGACGCAGCCGCGCATCGCTTCGAGTGATGCGGGCATCGCGCCGTGCGCCCGCGCTGGATCAGCACATTGCCGAGGGCTGTCGCCTCAGTGGGGCCTGCGAGGACAGGCAATCCCAAGAAGTCTGAGGTCAACTGACAGAGCAGCGCGTTCTGCGAGCCGCCTCCGACGACGTGCACCACATCGACGGTCTCTCCAGCGAGGTCGGCCGCCTGGCGTACTGCGCGTGCGTAGGCCACCGCGAGCGAGTCGATGATGCATCGTACGGTCTCGGCCGGCGTTTCGGGACCACGCTGACCGGCCGCACGAGCGGCAGCGGCGATCCGCTGAGGCATCTGGCCCTGAGCGGAGAAACACGGGGTCATCGACGTTAATGATCGGACCGCCGACGGGAAGAGACGCCGCTGCCGCAATCAGTTCCGTCGCCTTCGATACTTCCCATTCGCGCAGCGACTCCTGCAGGAGCCAGAGGCCACCGACGTTGCGCAGGAAACGCGTGCGGCCGTCGACGCCGCCTTCGTTCGTGAAGTTCGCCGCGTACGCGTCGGCGGTGAGCACCGGCTGGGCGAGTTCCAGGCCGACCAGCGACCAGGTCCCGCTCGCAATGTACGCGAAGTTCGGCGTCGTCGCCGGCACGCCGACGACTGCCGACGCCGTGTCGTGCGAGGCCACGGTCGTCACCGGCACCGCCGAACGCGAGCATCGCCGCTTCGATGGCTGATCGGGTCTGGCCTGCAACTAACGTCCACCGCCACGCCGATGGCACCATCGCGGCTGCCAATCTCCGCAGCAGTCGCGCGGGCCTTCGCCGCATCCAGGACCGCGACGACTACACACGCCCCTTCCGATGCCAGCTGTTGTGCGACCGCTTTGCCGATGCCGCTCGTCGCACCGGTGACGAACGCGATGCGGCCGCCATGCCGCTTGGGTGGCGGCATACGCCGCATCTTCGCCTCGTCGACGCCTGGAAGGATGGTCTCGAGCGCCTTCAGGGCCGGCCCGCACCGCGGCGTGCGCACAAACCGACGAGGCTCGTCAGCGCCAGCGCGACAGCAACGCCAAAAACCACCAGCGTCCACGTGTCCCCGCTGCGGGACGTCGTGAGCGCCGGTGCTTGCGCGGGCACGTCCGGTACTTCGGCGATGCCGCCGACACTGGGCGCGGGTTGGACAAGTGGGTGCGCGGAGAAGAACGCCAAGATGAGATCGGTAGCGCTGATCTGGTGTGTGGTGTATCCGAGCGACGGAACATCGAAGCTGCCCGGCCAGGTGTGGCCGCCGCCATCGACGGCATAGAGCTGAACGTCCGCGCGATTCGTACAGGCGCCATACTGCACGAGTCGTACTTCGCTGCTCACCTGCGACTCTTGCCGCCCTGTCGTGCAGCCGTTGTGAACGGACCAGTCCGACATGACATCTTCTGCCGGTGTGTTGTCATCGATCGGCAGCCGATAAGTAATCGTCGCGTCGCTGTTGGGCCCGCCGTTATACGGAATTCTGGTATCGGCGGTGCCATGAAACGCGATCATCGGTACAGGCCTGGTGTCCGGGCAGGTCTCGAACGGGTTGAGATTCAGGGCATCGGGCGGGTAGTAGGCGCCCGCCACCGGTGCGATCGCGGCGATCCGGCTCGAGAGGCTGCACGCCAGCCGGACGGACATCATCGCGCCGTTTGAGATGCCGGTAGAAAACACGTTATTCGGATCGATGCAGAGCTGACCCTGGACGGAGTCCAATACCGCGTTGATGAAGGCGACGTCGTCCGGCTCCGGGCTTTGTCCCTGGAAGGCATTCCAGTGCGTGAACGGGACTTGAGCCGTTGTCAGCCCTTGCGGGTACACCACGACGAATCCGTCAGCGTCAGACCTCGTCGAGAAACCGCTATAGATCTCCTCTTCGAACGAATTCGATCGGGCGCCGTGCATGTTCACAATGAGCGGGACAGCTGTGCTACCCGTGTAGTAGGACGGCACATGGAGCATGACGGTGCGCGCGCCATCCGGCGTCGTGATGGTCTGCGACGATGTCCCGGAGGCGTGGGGACGCGCCGGGCTGCAGCCGGGCGATGTCATCGCCGCGGCGCTCGGGCGAGCGCCCGTGACCAGCGGCGGCGCGAGCAGCAAACTAGCGCACGCCGCGACGACCAGCTGCAGAGCCCGATGGTGTATTCGGTGCATGCTCAACCTTACGCAGGGGGCCATTGTCGCTCCGTTGTGCTTGTTAGAAGTTGGATATCGTACACCATCGTACAGGGAAGGCAAGCTGTTTGTCCGCTCCCGCGGCGCTCATGAGGGCCAATTGGTGATTCAGGGAAGTATCGCCGCTGACGAACGACTGCGCTGGCTCTTCGATCAGCTGGCCGCATCTGGTGCAGCGTCCATCGCGGATGCCGCCACGCGGCTGAGTGTGAGCGAGATGACGATCCGTCGGGACCTTGGCGAGCTTGAAGAGCGAGGTTCTGCGCGCCGCGTGCGCGAAGGCGGTAGGTCCGCAGACGTTCGCCGAGCGACGCTCGCGGATGGCGCGGGCAAAGTCGCGCATCGCCGCGAAGCTGTCCGAACTCGTACCGTCGACCGGCGCGATCGCCTTCGACGCCTCATCAACGATCATGCGGCTCGCCGCCGACCTCGCGAATGACCGGAGCGCGGCGCGCGACCTGACCGGCATCACCAACAGTCCCGACATGTTTGCCGCGCTGCAGGTCAACCGGGCATCGCCCCGCTGCTCATGGGCGGCCGTCTCGACCCGCGCACAGGCAGCTTCGTCGGGCCGCTCCGCCTGCCGGGCCGCCGCTCAGCTCGCGGTGCAGTGTTTCTTCGCGTCAGCTGCGGCTCTCGATCCTCGCTCCGGCGCGCTGGAAGCAACGCCGGAGGAGGCCGAGGTGAAGCGCAGCATTGCGGCTGTCTCCGATCGTGTCGTACTCGCGGTCGACTCGTCCAAGCTCGATACGCGCGCTGTTGCGGTTGACCTGTGCTGGGAGCGCATCGATGTGCCGCGGTTGTTCATGGCCGTCGCAGAGCGCGAGCTAGCGATGCGCGAGGGGCCAGGCGATGGTGACGGGACGCCTGGTTGCCGCGCTCTCGGCGCCGCGTCGATGGAGGCGCGAGGCGCTGCTACTATGTCCCGACGGTGCCGGATCGTTCAATGGTAGGACAGCGGCCTTTGAAGCCGTGAATCTAGGTTCGAATCCTAGTCCGGCAGCCATCGCCCGTCGGCTTCATTTTCACGCCATCACCTCAATTTCGGGGCAACGGAGCTGAAGCCCTTCCGCTACGTCACGCGGACGTGTTCCGTACATCTTCGTTAGGGCAGCCCCTCCGGCGTGCCACCCGGGCCGCAGCAGCTGTGTGCGATTGCTGGTAGCATCGGCGATGCCCCTCATTGAGCTTGCGTGTGGCGGTGCGCGAGCGACGATTGTGTCGGATGTTGGCGGCCGCCTGCAGCAGTTGTGGATGCGCGATGGTGGCGGTTGGTTGCCGCTGCTGCACGCGGCGGAACCGCGCGCCGCACTCGCGGCACAAATGCGGTCATCGTCGTTTGTCATGGCGCCGTGGCCGAACCGGATCGATGGCGGCCACTTCACCTTCCGCGGGCGATTGTACGAAGTGCCCGCGAACGTCGACGGCCACGCCCTCCACGGCCGCACGCTGTTCCAGCCATGGACGGTGGAGCGCCGGTCGCGGACGTCGTGCCTGATGAGCGTCACCATCGACGACGGATGGCCCTTTGGCGCGCGCGTCCGGCAGGCGATCACGCTGCGGGACGATGGCATCGACCAGCGGGTGGAAGTGCACGCGCTAGATCGCGCATTCCCCGCGGGCGTCGGCTGGCATCCGTGGTTCCGGCGTGACCTCCGGCCCGGTCGCGACGTGCACGTACGTGTGGACGCCGGTGACGTGTACGAGACAGTCGGCATGATCCCGACGGGTTGGATTCAGCACGTCGGCCGAGAGCACGACCTGCGGGAATTTCCTGCAGTTGGCGCGCGCCAGCTTGACACCTGCTACCGCCACCCGCGAGGCAACCTCGACCTGCGCTGGGATGATCTGGAGCTGACGATCTCGTCGAGCCGCAGCGTGACGCACGCCGTCGTATACACGACCCCGTCCTCGATCTGCGTGGAGCCGCAGACGTGCGCGGTCGACGCCTTCAATCTTGATGCGCAGGGGATCGACGGCACGGGGACCGTCGTCGTCGAGCCGGCGCGGCCGCTCGTCGCCTGGACCCGCTGGCGCTGGCGTTCGTTCGGCGCTGCGCAGCAGACTGCCGGGGCCATCTCGGCCGGTGACGGTCGGCGCTAGATTGGCGCGGAGGCGCCTAGTGTGGCACCGCCGGGTTGCGCCGGGCGACCGTCGCTCTTGTACGCGACGATCAGACGTGGTTTGATCCGATCGTCCCTCAGACCCCGAGTAGGAGTTGATGCGCATGGCCGGCCAGATCGTGTCATTCCCCAGCAACGGCGGCACGGCGCAGGGATGTCGCGCCCTTCCCGCCGGCGGGCGCGGCCCGGGGCTGATCGTCATCCAGGAGTGGTGGGGCCTCGTGCCACACATCAAGGACGTCGCCGACCGCTTCGCGGCGGAAGGCTACGTCGCACTCGCGCCCGACCTCTTCCACGGCAAGATGACGACCGAGCCCGACGAAGCGATGAAGATGATGATGTCGATGAAGATCGACGAGGCGGCGAAGGACCTCGGTGGCGCCTACGAGTACCTGAAGTCGGACGCTGCCTGCACCGGCAAGATCGGCGTCGTGGGATTTTGCATGGGTGGCGGCCTGTCGCTGCTCATCGCCACACTCAAGCCGCTGGATGCCTGCGTGGTCTACTACGGCGTCGGCCAGGCCACCCCCGACGTCTCGAAGCTCGCGGGCCCGATGCTGGGCCACTACGCCGAGAACGATGGCTCCGCCTCCCCTGAGAAGGCGCACGAGTTGGAGCGCCAGATCCGCGCGGCGGGGAAGCACGCCCAGATCTACATCTACATGGGCACCGACCACGCGTTCTTCAACGACACCCGCCCCGAGGTCTACAGCAAGGCTGCCGCCGAACTCTCGTGGGACCGCACGCTGGCCTTCCTCAACGCACACCTTGGCTGACCACCCGGTGCAGTCTTGGAAGCGCGGCCGGTTCGTCGTCAGCACCGATCCGGCGTTGCTCGATGTCGATGTCGTCCATCGCTGGCTCTCGGAGTCGTCGTACTGGGTGCCGGGCATCCCGCGCGCGGTGGTCGGGCACGCGATGGAACACTCGCTCAACTGCGGCCTCTATGCGGACGACGGCACGCGGCAGATCGGGCTGGCGCGGCTGATCACCGACTACGCCACCTTCGTCTACGTCTGCGATGTCTTCGTGCTGGGCGAGTTCCGGGGCCAGGGGCTCGGTATCTGGCTGATGGAGTGCGTGGCCATGCACCCCGACCTCCAGGGCATGCGCCGTTGGATGCTCGGCACGAAGGATGCGCACGCGCTGTACGAGAAGACCGGATTCACGTCCGTGGCGCCGCCCGACCGATGGATGGAGAAGTTCGAGCGCAACATCTACCGGAAGGGCGAGCAGTGAATGCGATCTCGCGGCCGCGGCGGCTGGCGCGTGACGCGGCGGAATTGACACCCGGCCCCCCAACTGGGCACGGCAGAGTGCCCGGTGACGCCGTCACCGGGCACTCGCGCACGCACATGACCCTTGAAGGGTTACGGGATCGTTGACAACGTCATCGCCGTGTAGGTTTGTCCGGGCGTGTTGTTGCAGGTCCAGTTGCCGCTGGTCTTCGCGTAGATCAATGCCACGCATTTGCCAAGCGCCTTCTCGCCGTAGGCGTTCGGGTGCACCGACTCTTGCGCATCGCCCTGGCAGCAGCCCGTGTTGATCCAGCGCACCCATTCGGCCGTCACCGGGTTCGGCCCGCCGGAACCGACAAGCGCGGCGGACCTGTTGCAGATCTCGTGCCCGTTCAGGGCGTCGCGCACATCCAGGAATTGCACACCCTTCTCGGCAGCCACCGAGCGCATGCCATCGACGATGAAGGGCGCCGCCGTGTTCTTCGCCCAGTCGAAGTCGGCGTCGTAGAGCGGGCAGCCGCCCAGGTTCCACCTGTCGGCGCCGCTGTAGCGCACGTTCGCCGCCGTCGGCACGGGGGACGAGTAACCGGCGATCACAAACCGCCACTGCGACGGGCTGTAGCCGGCGGCTGCCATCACTGCGCGCACTTCGTCGATGGACTTGCGGAGGTCGTTCTGCGCCGCTGGCATCGCTGCCTGCAGCGAAGCCTGTTCCGCCTGATTGCATTCGCCGAGGCCGAGGATCCAATCCACAGAGCAGTTGATCACGTGGTCGGCGAACCCGACGTCGTTCGCCAGAATCGTCAGGACAACGAGCTTCACGTTCTTCTGCTGGGCGATCGTCAGCAATTGGTCGGCTTGCGGCGCCTCGCCCTTAAAGGTCTGGCCGCCCTGGGAGGCGCGCCAGATGTTCTGTGATCGCGCGCCCGAGCAGGCGATGTTGATCTTTTCGTTCACGGAGATGCCAGCGCTCTTGATCGTCGATACGTCCGAACGATGGCAACCGTTGCTGGCGGTCGCGCCGTAGACGCGCGCGGCGTCATAGGAGCAGAAGATCCAGACGCAACTGGCGGCGCGGTCGGTGCCGTCACGTGTGCCGAAGAGGTTGAGGCTGTTGCCCTGCCAGCGGCCCGCCTCGCCCGAGATGAAGCTGTCGCCAAGGGAGACGATGGCGGTTGATCCCGAGCCCGGCGTCGCCTCTGCCGGCTTTGTTGAGAAGATCATGGCGGACAGCAACGCCACGGCAACCGCGATCATCAATGCTCGACGGGGGTTCAAGTGCCGTACCAATGAGGAAGTTGTCTCCAAGGTGCTCTCCCTTCTGCATCGCCGGCGCATCACCGGATTAGGGTCGAAGTTACTCTCAAACGCCTCGCATGTCAACCCCGGCGGACGGACACCGGCCCCTGCCGGCGATCGGCGCGCGCTGCCGCGGATGGCCATCCTCTGACCAAGGCGGCGGATGTCACCGCCCGACGACGACACCAGAATGCATCATCACTGGCGATACGCATCCATTCGCGCGTGTGCGATGTATGATCACGCCACGATGACCGCCAGAGCCGAAACCGTCACGATCCTCTTCACGGACCTCGTCGGGTCGACCGAGCTGCTGCAGCGCATCGGCGACCAGCAGGCTGGAGATCCGCGCCGGGCTCAACGTCGGCGAGGTGATGGTCGACGGAGGCGATTACTTCGGCACACCCGTCGTCGTCGCGCGGCGGCTGTGCGATCGCGCGGCGGGTGGCCAGATCTTGCCAGCGACATGATCGTCCGCCTGCTCGATGGGCGCGGCGCTGCCATCGAAGCGAAGGACCTCGGACCGTTGGCGCTGAAGGGCATCACGAACGCCGTCCCCGCCGTCGAGATCATCTACCAGCACGACCCGATGGCGCTGCTGGCTAAGCTGCCGTTCGTCGGCCGGCAGGCGGAATACGAGACGCTGACCCAGAGGTTTTCTGACGCGCGGAACGGCCGCGGCTCGGTCGTGCTCCTCGCCGGCGAGCCCGGCATCCCGAGTCCGATCTCACGAACACGGCTAACGTTCCGGAGATCGGTTGCATTTACTTTCCCGGGTTTGCACCGATCCGCAGGATTGGAGACCGGCGCCCCGACTCGCACGAACGTTCTACGTCACGGTGATTGTCCCGCCAGCGGCGCCGTGCGCCGAAGGCGCCGTGTCCCCGCGCGGCGCGGCAGCGGCCCGGTTGGCGAGCGGAGCGGGTCGGTATGCTTTGGGCGCTCGGGAACCGTCTCGGATCGTCCCCCGGTTGTTGGATGGATGCGTGTGCGAAATGGACTCCTGGTCGGCGGCGTTGCGCTCGCGGCCGTTGCGGCCGTGGGTGCGCTCCTCTATGTGGCGTCGGCGTGGCCGTTCGCCAGCGGAGGCGCGAGGCTGCAGTACGTCGCTGTCGGCGATTCTCTCACCTCCAGTGGCAGCGACAGCGCAGATGGCTGGGTGAGCCTCTACGCGGCGGATATCGACCGCGATCTCCGCACGAACACCCGCGTCACCAATCTCGGCGAGTACGGCGCTCCCAGCGCCAAGACCGCCGATGCGGTCGAACATAGTGCCGCCGTTCGATCCGCCGTTCGGAATGCGGACCTCGTCAGCATCAATGCTGGCATCAACGACTTCCACTTCGCGCGCGGTGCGTTCATCAGCAACACCTGCGGAGGCGCCGACAACCAAGACTGCCTGCGCGCCCTGGTCAAGGAGTTCGACGCAAACTGGGATCGGTTGGTCGCGGGTATCCGCGCCCTCGGGCCAAACGCGGCGTTGCGTGCGATGAACATCTACTATGGGTTTGCGGGCGAAGATGAGCGCAGCGGACGGTTCGCAACACTCAATGTCTATCTTGCGCAGATGAACGCACACATCGAGTCGAACCCGGGTGGCCCGCTGACCGACGTCCACAGGCTCTACAACGGCGCCGATGGAGCAGACGACCCCGCGGACAAGGGCTACCTGCTGGCCGACAAGGTGCATTCGACCGCGCCCGCCCATCGCGCCACGGCGGATGCGTTCCGAGCGCTTGGCTACGCCGGGCTCGACAACGACGCGAACGGCGTGGCCGACGCCACGCAGTAGCGGATGCTGCGGCGGGGCACCGCCTTCGATCAACTCATCGACGCCTCACCGGTTGCTCACGACGCGGTCCAAGTACGCGCCGGGATCGCCACTTCACGAGATGCGGGCAGAGGGTTGTGTCACACTTCCCGGAGGTGAGCGTCCTTTCTGATGTGGCCGAAGCCGCCGCATCATTGACGCGCGTGAGCAGAGGATGAGGTACGCGGGCAGGGTGATCGCGAGACTGTCCGCCGGGATCCGGGAAAGGCGCCGCGCATTTGTTTCGGCCCGGCCAGCGTGGAAGATCGCGGCGATCGCTACGATCGCCATCATCGTCTGCGTGAACGTGGTGCTGCTGAGCGCGTACTTCTGGAGCCGCGGGGGGCAGCGCCTGCATGTCCGCGTCGAAGCTCGGGGCACCGAATTCTCCGCGTATGTCGATGGAAAGCTGCGACAAGACGCCGTGCTGGACGATGCCGGCAGCACGGGCGACCTCGTGCTCGGCATGACGGCGACCGACACGGTCTCGACCCTCCCACACCCGCGTGGCGTCGAGAATGTACGCGTGACGGATCTCGATACCGGCGATGTGCTCTATCAGGACGACTTTGGGCCAGGCTACGAACAGAACTGGACCATCGACGGCGACGCGGTCCGCGATGGCGGCGTCGTCGGGTTCCCACGCGGTGGGTCGCTCCGGCTCAAGGACCGCCACTGGACAAACTACGCCGTCGACGTGACATTCCAGAACGTTCAGGGCGCCGACGTAGTTGTGCGCAATGCGAACGCTTCCAGCGCGGTCGTCTATCACGTGCTCCCGTTCTGGTGGCTTTCCGATGGATTCATCCTGGGGACCGGTACGCAGTTCAACATCGTCTACAATGGCCCCTTGGTCGAACCTGACCGCGAGCAGTCCACGCGGTCGACGGTTGCGATGGCGCTTGCCGCCTATCCCCGCACAGCCTTCCTGTTCGGCGCCGCTGCCGTCGCCGTCGTGGCGCTCCAACTGCTCCCTTTTCGGCGAGTACCGATTCGCCTGTCTCAGGCTCATCCTGTGCTCCTGCGTTGGCTGCCCTGGGCGTCTGGCTTGACCATTGCAACGATCGCGTTTGGCGTGGCGCTGTTTCTGCACCGCCACTACTCGGCCGATCTCCCTCATGGCCCGGATCCCGTGTCGTACCTCTTCGAGGCGAAGATCATCGCGTCCGGCCATCTCTCCGCGCCGGCGCCCCCGGTCGAAGAGGCGTTCACCTACTTCTTTCCCACGTTCACACCGGTCGTGGATGGCCGCTGGGCCAGCATCTATCCGTTTGGTCACCCGCTGGCGCTCGCGGTTGGCGTCAAGCTCGGCGCGGTCTGGATTATCCCGCCGCTGCTCTTCGGGCTCAGCGTGCTGATGATCTTCGCCATTGGCCGCACGCTCTTCAGCACACGCGTGGGCATCGTCGCCGCGATGCTGCTCGCGGCGTCCCCCTTCGCCATGGTGTCAGCGTCCGATTACATGTCGCACAACACGGCGGTGTTCTACCTGCTGGCGTCGCTTCTCTGTCTCACGCTGATCCGAAAGCAACCGCTGGCGTTCGGTGTGCTCGCCGGCCTCTTCTTCGGGCTGCTGTTGAACACGCGGCCGTTGACCACAACCGCGCTCGTCCCGCCCTTCGGCGCCGTGCTGGTCGCCCGCATGATCCCGCGCGGCCAAAGATGGGCAGGCACGAAGGAGCTCCTGGCGTTCGTGGCGGGTGTTGCCGTGATGCTCGGGGCGTACCTGCTCTACAACTACGGCTCAACCGGCGATGCATTCCAGTCGACGGCCGCGGCCAACGGCGATCTTGGCAACGCCGTCGGCTTCGCTGGCAGGCACAGCGTCGGCGTCGGCGCGGCGAACCTGCAGACGGACATGGCGTTTCTGCTGTTGATCCTCAACGGCTGGCCCACATACATCGGGCTGATGTTCGTGCTCGTGCCGTTCATCACCGGGACGCGAAATCCCTGGGACTGGTTCCTGCTGGCCGGCGCGGTCTCGGCGATGGGCATCTACATTCTCTACGAGGGCAGCGGCATTCAGTACGGCCCGCGCTACTGGTACGAGGCGACGCCCTTCCTCATGCTGCTGACCGCGCGCGGCGCCGACCGCGCGGCGATGTTGCTCGGCGAGGCTGGCGCGCTCATCCGTGGCAAGCTGCGCGGCCGAGTGCTGGGAGGCCGGTGGGCCGGTGCCGTGGTCGTGTACGGGTTCGTCGCGGCGCTCGTTGCCTTTAGCCTCTATAGCTGGCTGCTCGGGCGGAACGTCCGATACCACGTCTTCGCCAGCAGTGTCCCTGAAAGCGCGCAGAGCCTGAAGGGATTCAATGACATCGACGACCGGCTGCAGAAGAAGATCGACGCCGCCGATCTGCACAACGCGCTCGTGCTCATGGACCCTTGCTTCTGGCAGTGCTACGGAAGTGTGTTCTGGCTGAATGATCCCGGACTCGATGGGGACGTGGTGTACGCGGTGGATGCGCCGAGCGTCCGCGCCGACGTGCTGGCTGCGTTCCCGGACCGTGATGTGTACTTCGCCCGCTATCGCGGCGAGGTGACGCTCGAGCCGTACACGCTCGACCGCGGGCGCACCGGCAAGGATCCCGCCACCAAGGCGTCCGGCAGCGATCTTGTGACGGCGAAGGAGCTCCTCGCCGTCGTGCCGCCGGTCGCGCCGACGCCGATATTCTCCGCGGATGAGGTGCCTGCTCGAGATGAGCAACGCAAGCGCGATCTCTCCGCAGTCAGCGCAGCGCTCGACACCTACCGCATGCGTCATGGCGTCTATCCAGCGACCGGCTCGGTCCACAGCCTCTGCTTCTTCCCCGCCGACGCCGGATGCAAGCTCCAGGAGGTGCTGTTCCCGCTGCCAAAGGATCCGCGAGAGCGCGGGTACTGGTATCAGTCGGACGGCAGCTCGTTCGTGCTCTTCGCCGCGCTCGAGGGCAAGCCGGTAGCGTCGGATTGCCCGCGGCCGCTTCCAAACATCGTCGGCGCCACCAACAGCATGTACTGCCTGCGGTCAGCGGGCGGCTGATCGCCAGCGCCAGGCTCAGCGCGATCCGGGACGCTATCGCTCGATGGCGGCGACGATGCGGTAGCTGTGGGGTGCGAATCGGCCGAGGATGGCGCCCGCTAGCCGTTCGGCCGCGTTCCGCCCGGCGACGTAGCCTCGGATGCCGATCACGCGGAAGCCGGCGTCGGCGAACAGGCGTTCGAGGCCTCTGCGCGTGAGCGGGCGGACGTGGGTGTAATCATCCCAGAAGTTCGCGACCGGATAGAACTGGGAGTACGGCGAGGGCACGTGGGCGATCACGTGCCCTCGATCCGTCAGAACGCCGCTCGCCGCACGCAACAGCGCAAGCGGGTCTTCGACATGCTCGATCACCTCCTTGATGCGCACCACGTCGAAGACGCCGTTTCGAAACGGGAGGTGGAAGCCATCGGCGAGGATGCCCGGAATCTCCGATCCGCTCCACACGGCGCGCGCCGAGACTTCGATGTCGAGCGCCAGCGCATCGTAGCCGGCTTCCTGCGCCATCCGGACGAAGGTGGCCGGCCCGGCGCCGATATCGAGCACACGGCGGGGGGCCGACATGCCGCGGCGCATGATCGTCAGGTCGCCCTCGATGAGCTCGATGTGCTCGCGGATGTGGGAGACCGGGCCGGCCGGATCGGTCGCGGAATCCGTCACGTCGACCGCTCCCTGGATGCGGCGGGACGCTCGTAGATGCCAATCAGCAGGCCGTTCGCGCCGCGGTAGGGGTGCCCGAGCTTTGCATCCTTGACCTCGTCCCATCTCACCTCGCGCCAGCGCGTGCGCCCAAGCCTCTTCATGAAGCACTGCCGCGTGAAGCGCAGTGTGCCGTCGCCGAGCGCGGCATCGAGCCCCGGGTTGTAGCCAATCGGTACGGTGACGAGCATGCTCCCGCCGGGCGACACGAGCTGCTTCAAGTGCTCGGCCGCTCGGAGCACCTTTGTCGGGTCGCGAGGCGTCTCATCCCAGCCGACGTGCTCCAGCGTCGAGATGCTGACGATGGCGTCGTACGTGTGGCCGGGGTTGAACGTGACAACGTCTTCGTTGATCACGCCATCGGCCTCTTCGTACTTATCGAGGATGTCGTGAAGCGCAGGTTGATACCACGACAGCACGTTCCCGATTTCGAGCATGCTCGTCGACGGATGCTCGTCCAAGAATGCCCGCGCGACGGCAATTTCGACGGCGCGCTCGTTCTTCCAGGTGATGTTGTACAGGTGATAGAAGTACGGATACGCGCGTCCGAGCGCAGAGAAAGTTTCGCGCGGTTTGAGTCGATTGTAGTACTGCACGGTCCAGAAGCTGGACGCATAGTCGGCGGCGCGGCGGAAAACGAAGCCGAGGCCGCGGTCTCGGAGCGCGGATCGCGTGATCGAGATGAAGGCCGTCGCCTTCTTCCGCGTCGACGGTCCACGTGGTCGCGATGCAGCGTCGTCCATCATGTCAGTGAGGCATGCGCGCGGGCGCTGGATCGCCGGGGACAGCTCCGGATCGTCTCGCCGCGGGTGGTCTTCGACATCGCGGGAAGTGTAGCAGCGGCGCCGCGTGGAACGGCGGTGCCCACGGCGAGGTCACGCCGCGGACATCCGGTACGATCTCCGCATGAAGATCGCGCTCGTCTACGACGCGCTGTTCCCGTACGTCAAGGGCGGCGGCGAGCGGCGATACTTCGAGCTGGCGCGCCGCTTGCGCGAGCGGCACGACGTACACATGGTCTCGTGGCAGTACTGGCCCGGCCCCTCAAGCATGGTCATGGACGGCGTGACGCATCACGGCACCGGACTGCCGCCGGCGTTCTACGGCCCCGACGGCCGGCGGCGCATCGCAGAGGCGGCGGCCTTTGCGGCGCGGGCTCTGCCGGTGCTCATGCGCGAACGATTCGATGTCATCGACTGTGCATCGGTGCCATTCCTGCCGTTGTTCAGCGCGTCACTGGCCGCACACGCGCGCGGTGCGCGGCTCGTCGCGACGTGGTTCGAGTATTGGGACGCATACTGGTTGAGCTACCGCGGCGGCGTGTCGGGGCGGATGGCCCGGCTGGCCGAGCGCCTGTCGGCCCGCGCCGGTGACTCGCACATCGCGATCTCGCAGACGACCGCCGACCGAATGACGGTCCGGCGACCAGCCCGGATGCCGGTGACCGTGATCGAGCCGGGGGCGGATATCGAGCTCATCCGTGACGTCCCCGACGCACTAAAGACCGTCGACGTTGTGTTCGCGGGGCGGCTGAACGCGCAGAAGAACGTCCCGCTCCTGCTACGGGCCCTCGCCGAAGCGGAGCGGGAGGGCGTGCGCATCACCTGCGGCATCATCGGCGACGGACCGGAGCGCCAGCGGCTCGAGTCGATGGCGAAGGACCTCGCGGTGGCCGACCGCGTGCGCTTCCACGGCCGGATCGAGGATGATCGCGCGTACTACGCGGCGATCAAGCAGGCGCGCCTGTTCGCCTGGCCGTCCGTGGCGGAAGGCTTCGGCCTGGCCCCGCTCGAGGCGATGGCCTGCGGCCTGCCGCTCGTGATCGTCGAGTCGGCATTCAGCGCCACCCAGGCGTTGGTGGATGACGGCCAGACGGGCGTAACGGCCGCGGCGGAGCCGCTGGCGTTCGCGCAGGCGATGCAACGCCTGCTGAATGACGACCGTACTTTGGGCGCCATGAGTGCGGCCGCGCTCGCGCGGGCCGAGCGGTCGTCCTGGGATGCAATGGCGCTTGCGGTCGAGCAGGTGTACGAGGCGACGCTGGCTCGGCGACGATAATCCCGCGTCCGCGCGACAGCGGGTTCGCCTAGTCCGGTTCGAGCAAGCTGGCGAGTGCGCCAACGAGGCCGACGTTCGCGCCGACGATGATCGCTGCCTGAGCGATCGCCGCCAGGTCAAGCCGGCTGACCGCGGGGATGTCGACCAGCGCGATTACGAGGTTCAGCAAGAGCCCCAGGACCACGAGCAAGACCCCGATGCCGATGAACTGCTCGAGCCCGAGATAGCGCCGGTAGAAGCGGAGGGCGGCGTCCTCGTTGGTGATGCCGCGCGACGTTGTATAGAGCCGCGACGCGAAGCCGAGCAGGATCGCGTTCATGCCCACGACGAGGAAGATGCCGCCAGCGAAGATCGGCTGCCAGGTCACGCCCCCGATCTCGATGCCGTTTTCAGGCAGCGCCATCGCCAGGGTGACGATGCCGAGCAGCGTCAACAGGCCGCCGGGGACCGTGAACAAGTAGTTGGGGCTGGCCAGGAGGAGAAAGCGCAAGTGCCGCCATCCATCACGCATGGTGTTGAGCTTGGCTTCGCCCAGGCGCAGGTCGTAGGGCACCGGGACGTCGGCGACCTTGAGGCCGCGCCGCGCCGACTTCAGGATCATCTCAGATGCGAGCTCCATGCCGTCGGTGCGCAGGTCGAGCCGGTCGAGGGCGTCGCGGGTGAACGCGCGTAGGCCACACTGGCTGTCGCCGACCTTCAGCCCGCTGAAGAGCTTGAGGAGGAACGAAATGATCGGCGTGCCGATGTAGCGGTGGCTCCACGTCATCGCCCCCGGAGCGATGCCACCGGCGAAGCGGTTTCCGACGGACATATCGCAGCCCTCCGCCAGTGGCCGCAGCAGTGCGTCGAGGTCGCTGAAGTCGTACGTGTCATCGCAGTCGCCCATCACCAGCCACTCGCCGCGCGCCGCCGCAAAGCCGCAGCGGAGCGCCGAGCCATACCCGGGGTGCGATTCGGCGACGACGCGCGCCCCGGCGGCTTGAGCGAGCTCGGCCGAGCGGTCGGTGGAACCGTTGTCGACGACGATCACCTCGCCCTCGACGCCCGCCCTCTCGAGCCACCCGACGGCCTTGCGGACGCACGTCGCGACGGTCTGCTCCTCATTAAGACAGGGCAAGATGATGGAAACAAACGGGTACGTGGCTCGGACACCTTGCGGAGGGCGGCCAGCGCCAGTGTGCGGATTGGCGGTCAACGCGGCGGCCTCCGATGAATGTCGCCAGAATGCGGAGCGCTCCGGCCGATGGATGTTCCAGACGTCGCCCGACGGGTTGGCACGGGCCGGCCGCAGGCACGAGGCCGGACGATCATAGCACGGTGCGACGTGTCCCCGGTCCCCTTGGAACCTCGCGACCGACATGTTCCCGACGCATCGACCGGGGAGCTCCTCCGGGGAGATCGGGTCGTCCGCAGATCGGATCGTTGGCGGCGGTTGGCCCATGGCGTACGCTGGGCCCTGCGGACCATTCCGCAAGACGCAGGCGTCGATCGAATCTAGCTCTGTATCCGTGCCAGCGACCTCGCCATCCACGGTGGGTGTCGCAAGAAGCACGCCGACGGGAGGACGCATGAAAGCAGCAGTGTACTACGAGACCGGCGCCCCGAGCGTCCTCAAGTACGAAGACGTGCTGGATCCGCAGGTGCACCCGAAAGGCGTCCTTATCGATGTGCAGGCCGTCAGCATCGAAGGTGGCGACGTGCTGAACCGCGCGGGCGGCGATATGCCGGCGAAGCCCCACATCGTCGGGTATCAGTGCGCCGGCGTGGTCCGCGAAGTGGGCGCCGACGTGAGCGACCGCAAGCCGGGCCAGCGCGTCGTCGCGCTGATGGCGAACGGCTCGCACGCGGCGATGGTCTCCGTGCCCGTCACGTCGACCTGGGTGCTGCCCGACGGCATCAACATCAAGGACGCGGCGACGGTGCCGGTGCCGTGGGGTACCGCTGATGACTGCCTCTTCGAGTTCGGCCACCTGACGGCGGGCGAGACGGTGCTGATCCAGGCAGCCGCCGGAGGCGTCGGTCTGGCGGCGGTGCAGCTCGCGAAGCGGGCGGGCGCGACCGTGCTCGCCACGGCATCGAGCGACGACAAGCTCGACCGGCTGAAGGAGTTCGGCGTCGATCACGGCATCAACTACAAGACGGGCAACTTTGTCGCCGAAGCGCGCAAGCTCACCGGCGGCCGCGGCGTCGACCTCGTGGTCGACTCCGTCGGCGGCGCGACGCTGCAGGGGAGCCTGGAATCGCTGGCGTATCGCGGGCGCGCGATCACCGTTGGAAACGCCGGGCGTGACTCGGGCACGCGTCCCGACGTTGGCGTACTGATGCAGGGGAACCGTTCGCTAACCGGCGTGTTTCTCGGCGCGGAATCGCTGGTGCATGCCGAGCGCGTGCACACGATGATCCAGCGGCATCTCGATGACATCGCCGCGGGCAAGCTGCGTGTCGTCGTCGACCGCGTCTTCCCGCTGTCGGAAGCGGCAGCGGCGCACGCGTACATCGAGTCGCGCGCCGCCTTCGGCCGCGTCGTCATGACCGTCTGAAGCGCACAGTGCCAGCCCGCCCTGCCGCTGCGCGCATCCCACGCTGATTGCTGTAGCACGCGAGTGCAGTGCTTTTTCGATCGGTCGCTACGCGACCGCGAGGGCGGCCGAATCGAGAATCGCGCGCGCCAAGCTCTCCTCTCCACGCGGGCGGAGGTACAAGGGGCCGGTCGCAGACTCGCCGCGGAGAGGGTGAGGCCGGCGCGGTGCCAACAGATCACCCGCCCGACCGCCCGAGCATCCCCACGCCAAGCCGCGGGACGCTAGAGCCCACGGCGGATCGTCGCTAAGCTGGACGGTATGAGCTCCAGCCTCGAACGTCTGTACTCAGATGGGGGGCCGACCGTGGCCGACGCAGTGACCGCTCCCGAAACCGACAACAAGACGGCGCTCGTCATCGCCGCGCACCCGGACGATGCCGACTTCGGCGCGGCGGGCACGGCGTATCTCTGGGCGAAGCTGGGTTGGACCTTCTCGTACCTGATCTGCACCGACGGCAGCAAGGGCACCGCCGACCCGACGATGTCGCCCGCAGACCTCATCCGCATCCGCCGCGACGAGCAGCGTGAGGCGGCGAAGCGCGCGGGGGCGAAAGACGTGTTCTTCCTGGCCAACGTCGATGGAGAGCTGGAGAACACGCGCGACTTCCTGGGCGACGTCGTCCGGCACATCCGGATGCTGAAACCCTACGCGGTGTTCACGCACGATCCGGAGGCCTACATCGTTCGCAACAGCTTCATTAATCACTCCGACCATCGCTGCACCGGCCAGACAGCGATGGACGCGATCTATCCATCGGCGCGCGACCGGCTCAACTTCCCCGAGCAGATAGCGGAGGGGCTCGAGACGCACAATGTGAAGGAGATCTTCATCTGGGGCTCGGAGAAGGCGAACTTTGACGTCGATATCAGCGATGTCGTCGAGCAGAAGATCCATGCGCTGAATGCGCACGTGAGCCAGGGCCTCGGGGCGGAGAATGCAGACAGCGAGTTCCTGAAGTTCGTCCGGGACCGCTGGCGCGGCGAAGACGGGCGGTACACGGAAAAGTTCCGTCGTGTCGTCCTCTTCCGCTGATCTGGCGGGTTATCGAGGGGCCGCGAGTTCGCGTTGAGCCGTTCCTGAAGATTCGCCGCACGCAAAGGGAGAACCGATGGTGTCCGACGTGACAACCCCTACCGTGATCGCCGTCTCAAGCAAGGAGACACCGGGCATCCCGAAGCTCAACCGGCCCCAGGTGGTCCTCATCGCGGGTCACGGAGTCGAGGGCGACTATCACGCCGGCGCCTTCGTCCGGCACCGCTCACGCGCGGCGAAGACGCCGGAGCTGCCGAACGTGCGTCAGGTGCACCTGATGCAGAGCGAGCTGTTCGACGAGATGGCGCAGCTTGGCATCGCCGTGGCGCCTGGACAGATGGGCGAGAACATCACGACGCGCGGCCTGGCGCTGCTCGAACTTGCGCCCGGTGCCCGCCTGCACCTGGGCGGGACGGCCGTCGTCGAGGTCACCGGCGTCCGCAATCCGTGCCGCCAACTCGACGGGGTCGACGAGCGGCTGCTGGCGCAGGTGGCGAAGAAGGCGGAGGACGGCGGCATCGTCCGCAAAGCGGGCATCATGGGCATCGTCATCGCGGGCGGCATGGTGCGCGGCGGCGATGCGATCAAGGTCGAGACGCCAGCGGGCTCCCCACGCGCGAGGCTGGAGCCGGTGTGATCACGCGGCCATCGATTCTCCAAGTGACTCCCACTTCTGCAGCAGCAGTTGAGCGGGCATCTGGAAATGCAGCGTCCCGCTCCGCAAGTCGCGGGATTCTCCTCATGTAGCGGGTGATCGCGTCCGGCCTATGCTTCGTGTCCGGCAGCGCTCACGCTGTGAATATGGAGAGAGATGGCCACGCTCGACCAGTCCGTCAGCCGGAGGCGATTTCTCGCGGGCGCCGGGGCGTCACTCGCCGGCGCCGCGCTGACGCTGGCGAACACCGAGTGCGATCCCGCGATCGTGCGGCGGATCGAGCAGTCTCGGGCGAACGCTGCGCCGCGTCACGCCGTCTGGGTGTGGCAGTTCTCGATAGACGGTGCGGCGGAGGAGATCGCCCGCAATCTCGCGGCGAACAACCTCGCCGTCGTGGTCAAGACCCACGACGGGACCGAATGGATGGCCAAATACGACCCGATGCCCGGCGCGATCAGCGGACCGGCGCAGGTCGCGACCGTTGCCGGCATCTTCGAGAACTACGGCGTCCCCTTCCACGCCTGGTGCGTCGTGAAGGGGACCGACCCGATCCGAGAAGCGGGCATGGCGGCGGATGTGCTGGCCGCCGGCGCTCGCAGCCTGACGCTGGACGTCGAAAGCTACGACGACTTCTGGGTCGGCACGAAGGATGACGCCGTGACGTTCGGCGCAGAGTTGCGGCGACTGGACCCACGCGGGCGGGTGGACTTGTCCATCGACCCGCGGCCGTGGCGCATCGTCCACATTCCCATGCGTGAGTTCGTCGATGTGACCGACGGCATCCGCCCGCAGCTGTACTGGGACGTCTTCAACACGCCGGACACCGCGAACGCGTACGCATACATGGGGTTTCCGCCCGGCCCCGACGGCATCACGCCGGAGTTCGTCCTCGACACCGCGCATGATCTGCTCGTGCCGTACGGCCGCTGGCTCGTGCCGATCGCCCAGAGCGTCGCCGCAGATTCGGACGCCTGGCCCCGCTTCCTGCACAAGGCGTGGGAACTGCAGATGGGGGAAGTGGACTTCTGGCGCTATGGCGTCGCCGACGCTCGGACGCTCGCGTATCTGGGCCAGAATCCGCCGGGCCCAGAACCGGCGATGGATTTTCCATAACGCAACTGCCGATCGATGGAGACTCGCTCTCGCGATGACCGCATGGTCGGGCGGACGGATGCTCCTGAAACGGCGCATGCGTAACGCCAGACTCAACTCCGCGTTACCTTGTCGATTGAGAGCCTCCTGAGATGCAAATTCGTTGGCGTATACAGCTCTGCAAGGCTTGACAGCGTGCTCGTAGGGGCCTATGATCGCCACATCCCCGCCGCGGTCGTCGCGTGACGACAAGATCGTAGTCTGCCGCACGCCGGAGTGTCGGTTCACCTAGGCGTCGCCAGCGCGCGGAGGACATTGTGTTATTTACCAGCCATCACCTTGCTCGATTCGTCGGCAGATTCGCTGTGCTCGGCATCCTCCTGGCAATTGGCGCGGCGCTCATCGGCGGCAAACTCGCGTTCCCCGCATCGGCGCAGACCCCCCTCCACGGCATCGGTTTCGCCAAGGGCTGCAACTCGCCGGTCACCGTCGGCTACCCCTACCAGTGCAACGTATTAACGATCAACAACGTCGATAGTGCTGGCGACACGCTGACGATTACGTCGCTCGTGGACGTGGTGAATAGCGGAGGGGGTCCGGTGACGTCCGGGAACCTCTTGCCCAGCCTCTCGCTGAGCTTCTCGGGCGGCTCGAGTTGCGCGCCCGGCCAGACGATCTGCACGCTTCCCGCTGGTTCCAGCATCTCCACAAACGCGCCCTTCTCCTTCTATACTGTGCAATCGACGGACCCGAATCCACTCACTGACACGGCGACGCTGACCTGGCAGGACCTCTGCACGAGTGCGGCGCCGAACTGCCCCGTCGGCAACCAGTCCGCAACGGCCGGCTCTTCCGCGGTGGTGCAGACGCCTACCCCCACGCCGACGAACACCCCCACCAACACGCCGACCGCGACACCGACCAAGACCAACACACCGACGGCGACGCCGACGCAGATCAGCACCGTCGTTGGCGGCGGCTCCGTGACGCCGGTCAGCACCACGACGCCGCCGAGCCAGTTCAAGGTGCCGTGCGGGAACCCGACCGTCGGTAACACCGCCACGCCGACACCCGGTGCAGGATCGGGCTGCCAAACCGCTGTCGCTTCGGGCAACGTCAACCTGAACGGCCCGACGGCCAACCTGTTCATCTGCCAGACGCCGGCCCCCTCGGGCTGCACCGGGCCCGGTGAGGGCCACCTCGTCGTCTACGAGAACGTCAGCAACGTGCAGACGACGGACTACCCGCCGCTCGATCCCCCGCTCGGGGACGGCATCGGCGCCTACGAGTTTCAGGTGGAATTCGACAACTTCGTCATCCAGTCGGTGAACCCGATGGACGTCATCTTCACCCAGGGTGGAGGCACGCGGGATGGCGGCGCTGGCCCCTTCCCGGCGCTCGGCCGCGGCGCGCCGAACTGCTCGAACTCCATTACGTCGGAGAACTCCGTCCGCTTCGGCTGCGTCACGCTCGGGCAGAATGACGGACCGAACGGCGACTTCACGCTGGCGAAGCTTGACCTGATCCCGGCCGCTGACGACGTGAAGGACCTCTTCCCCGGCAACGACAACGGCATCCCGACGCTGATCAAGGACAACCAGTGCGAGCTGGCGGATATCCTTGGCCACCCGGTGCTGGGCACCGTCGGCAACGCCGGTCAGCTCCCCTCGTGCGGTGACATCTTCGTGACGATCCGTATCCTCGAAGGCGACATCAACCTCGACTGCATCGTCGATGTCAACGACGAGGCGATCATTGCCCAGCACTACGGCGCATTCTTCGGGAGCGCGTTCTACCAGAAGTGGTTGGACCTTGAGCCCAAGTTCCACGACCTCGATATCGACATCAAGGACCTGCAGAAGGTGTTCGGCCGTGACGGCAGCACCTGCCAGAACCCCATCCCGGCGCAGACCCCGGTGACGCCGCCGTTCTCGCTCAACGACTGAGCCCGCGAACCCAGCAAAGACGCGTCCAAACGGGAGGGCCACATCGAGTGGCCCTCCCGTTTCGTTCACAGGAGCACATCGCGCCAAAAAGGGCGTATGCCAGACGGATGCGAAGGGGATGATCCGCGCAGAGCCTCCGCTGAGAGATCTGGACGCGAGGTGTGAGACCCGATGGAGACTCCCCAGATGACCATTGCAAAACGACCCCGAGGTAGCCCCATCGGATGGTTTCGTGCGGGCCGGCCTGGTTCAAAATGTCGGGTTGAACATTTCCGGCGCCTCTGCTGCCGCCGGATAGAAATCGCCATCGCCACGGTATCGGACCGTTCGCCAAGCTGGTGATGCTCCCGCTCCCGGCGGCTCCCGGCGTCTACCTCTGGGGAAGCCGATGGCGTGATTGTCTATGTCGGCCAGACCCGCATGCTGTTGAAGGATCGTCTGGGATCGAATGGGTACGCGCGCATCTTCGGATATAACACGCTCGCCCGCCAGCCCGGCCGCCGGAATGGGGGCCAGGAAACAAACTGCCGTGTGAACGCGCTGTCCAACAGCGTCCTCTGCGCGGGCGGCGAGTTAGTGATCTGGTATCGCGTAACAGACACTGCCGGAGCGGACGTCGCAGAGCGGGATAGGATGCGCAAGTTCGGCGTACCCTACTGGAATCGGCGGATTGAAGCCTGAATAGCCGCGCCATATGTGGAGCGGCATATCTGTCGGGTATGACCTTGTCGAGCTTCGCCGCTCGACCGACCACGGCTCTCCCTGACTCGTCGGAACGTGGTGATTTCAATCCCGGATGTCGCCAGTGCCAAGAGAGCCGACAGAGTACGCTGTCATCTCCAGCGCAACCGCCGAAGCGGAACTTGTCAGGAGATATTCGATGCCGCGCGATTCAATACAGCCGTATGCGTTGCAGTCAGGTGAAGGATGGACATACAGCTTCGGCGCTGACTTCAAGATAAAGGCTGGAGAACTCGGGCAAGGGCGCCGCCTGGCGTTCGTCGAGTGCACGACGCGGGCCGGAGAAGAGCCGGGCGACCATACGCACCCGACCGAAGACGAAATCTTCTACGTGCTGCAAGGCGCCTTCACTTTCCGCTGCGGAGGCGATATTTTTGAACTCCAGGACGGCGGGTTTGTGTTCTTGCCGCGCGGAATTGAACACGGATACACGATTCGGAGCCGCGGCGACGTCCGGCTGCTGGTGGTGACGTCGCCGGCGGATGAGGAGGCGAGCGGCGGTTGGGGCGGTCTGATCGGCAATCTTGAGGCCGAGATCGCTTAGCGCCGGGCCGGTCGCGGTTGCCTGAAACGCGCGCGGACAGAGCGGCATCCCGACAGTCGCTCCGCAAAGGCTCCCCTCGCCACGCGGTGGAGAGGGGCCGAGGGTGAGGCCGGGCCAGCAATAGCGGCCGCGGCAGCGGAGTCTACGGGTACGAGCGCAGGCGGCCGCCGAACTCGGGGTCGGGGCCGATCTCGGCCATCGTCTGCGCCACGGCTTCCTTCGGCGGCAGCTGGCCCGCCAGCAGGTGATGCAGTAGCGCCGCCGTCGCCCGGTCGGTGTGCTCGGCCGTGATCGCGTCGTCCCAGCTGATAAACTGAGAGGCGCCTTTGCCCACGAACGCGCGGGCCAGCGTCTCCGTCTTCAGCCCGGCGCATCCCATCAGCACGACGGTGGCGCCGCCAAAGTTCCCCTTCGTCTCTCCGCTGATGAACTGCGGGATCACCGTGAACCACTGGACGTTGTTCGGCACCTGCGGGATCGACCCCACGCCCAGCACCGACTTGTACTGGTCAGGGAGGTAGCTCGTTTTGCTATAGGTTTCGCCCGTGAAGAGCCCGGCGTCACCGACGGTCGTGACGCTGCCGGTGCCAGCGTCGCGGGTGATCTGCTCCGCCGCGTGACTGCGCAGGACGACCATCTTGTAGCCGCGCCCGGGCAGCGCGCGATAGAAGTCGACGGTCACCTTGGCCGGCGGGACGTAATCGACGCGATAGCCCGCCGCTTCGAGTTGCTGCGTGGTGTCGGCGATGAACGCGGCGTTCTCGTCGGTGAGCGCCAGTTCGTCGACGATGACCGCCTTCGGGCGCGAAGGCCCGTCCTGCCGGGTGAGCACAAAACCGCTCGCCACCAGCACGCCGGCCAGCGCTGCCACCGTTACGCCTACCAGCGCGCCGCGCCGCGATGGGCGGCGCAGCAGCGTCCGGCGCCTGCGCCACAGCGGTATGGTCATCACGAAGACCAGCACAGCGAGCGCGAGAAGGGCGGGAAGAACAGCGATCATCGGTGGCGAATCCGGCCGTCCGCCATCCGGCGGGCGCATGCAACCGCGCCCGCGAGCCCGAGAGCCGTCGCCATGGCGACGAGCAGCAGATGCGCCTGTAGTTGGCTGCGGCCTTGCGCCGGGGCTGGCAGCGCGGACAGAGCAGGCTGCTCCGAAGTGCCGCCGACGGCGTTCGCGGTCCAAGCGCGCGTCGACGACGACAGCGGCGCCGCGTACTTCGCGCTCAATCCCTGCGCGGAGGCGACGCTGGCGTTCGGTGGTTCGTAGTAGATCGTCCGCGTCGTATTCAAGAACGACGTGCACCCGAGTCCCGGATCCGTGCACGGGATCCCCTGATTGACGTAGACGCCGCTGGAACCGAACGCGACGGCATCCCCTGTGCACTGCGCGTCGGACGGAGTGGTGCTGTCGAGATAGTACGAGCTGTAGGCGAAGCTGGGGATGTTCGTCAGCGACTTCCCGGGCATGATGATCGTCCCCTGCGCTCCCGTCGCCATCTCCCAGCGGATCTGGCCGAGCGCCGGGCTTTCGGGGCTGCCGTCGATCGTCACGCCCGAGAGGTTGAGGTCGTTGTAGTAGGTCATGCCAGAGGCGGCTGGCGCGTAGTCGAAGAAATCCATCACCGACGGGATCGCGTGGACGCGAAGCGCGGTGACGATGTCCTGCCGCTGCGCGTAGAAGAAGTGGTCGCGCTGAGTATTCGGGCCGCTGTTCGCGCCGATGTAGGAGCGAATCGCCCGCACCGGGCCGCTCTTGTTGACGATGAAGGCGCCTTCCGCAGCGTCGAAGGTATCCTCGCTGCGCACGCAGTTTCCCGGGGCGAAGAGCGCCTTGTGCCGGTCGAGGATATCGACGCCGGTCGAGGCGCCCGCCAGCACGTGAAGCTCATCGTCTGCCCAGCGGTCGGAGAAATGCTGTGAGTAGAAGGGCGATGAGGCGACGCTGTTTTCCGGGTTCGGCCCGGCAGCTTTGTTGTACGTTGTGAGATAGGCGCCGGAGTTCAGGCTGAAGGTGTACTGAACGTACTGGACGCCGGCCGCCGGGTCGAGCGTGCCGTTCTGGCGAAAGAGGAAGACGGTCCCGGTGTCAGCCGTGATCGGGTCGTAGATCGAAACGCGGACGCCGCTGTTCGCCACGACGGCGGGCGGCTCCGAGAACGATGGCGGGATGACGCCCGCGTCCTTCGCCATGAAGACGATCTCGTCGTTGGCGTCCAGGTTCGGGTCGGAGTCGGCGCCCGTGAAGGTGCCGGCGTCGGTATAGCCCAGGACGGTGACGCCGCTCGGCGCGTTGTTATAGATGGCACCGAGGTCGACGACCTTCTTCTCATCCACCTGTACGGGGATTTGCTGCCAGCCGCCGCTGTATTTGAACGCGACCACGAGGTTTGGCGCGATGCCCAGCAGGGGTGTGGCATTTGCGCCGCTGACCACGATTGGGTCTTCCGGCCGGTTGATCGCCCCCGACGCTGCGACTCCAGGCACGCCGCCGAGGGAGTTGGAGAGCAGGAGGACGAGTCCCACGGCGGCTGCGAGCGGTAGGAGTCGCATGGATCAATACCTCTGGCGGGGTGCGCTCAGAATACACCGAATGGGGGCCCCCCGATAGGTTGGGCGGGCGGAGGCTGGAGGCTGGATGATTAACGCTCGACCGGCGGGCTTCTCCTCAGTGCCCTTGTATGTTCACGTCGGCTCGTGTTCGATACACGCGGGCAGGGTCCACGAGTGCGACGGACCGTTGTGTCCTGGGTCCGCAAAGAGACCGTCACAGAGTCTTGGTCGTCGCCCTCGTTGTCCCCTTCAGGCCCGT
>JBBRPY010000027.1:0-40981 GCA_038227375.1 Dehalococcoidia bacterium | reverse complement strand
TTCGTACACCCAGCGTTCGCGAAACCAGCTATCGTAGGTGACGCCAAGCCTGGCGAGATCCTCCTTGATGCCGTCCACCAGGATGTCGATGCCACGCAGGACCATCTCCGCCGGTGGCGCGTCCATGCTCGCGGCGACGAAGCGGTCATCGAACTCCTGGCGCAGTTGCTTGGCGACATCGACCATGTATGCGCCGGGGTAGCCGTCGGCCGGGATCTCGATCTCCTTGCCGAAGAGCTGGAGATAGCGGGCGAGCAGCGTGCGTCCGAAGACCTCGGTCTGCGTACCGGCGTCGTTGACGAGGTACTCGCGCTCGACGTCGTACCCCGCCGCGGCGAGCACCGATGCCAGCACGCTGCCAATCGCCGCGCCACGCCCGTTGCCCGCGGTGAGCGGTCCCGTCGGATTGGCGCTGACGAACTCCACCTGCACGCGCCGGCCGTTGCCGACGCCGATGTTGCCGTACGAGGCTCCGGCGGCGCTGATCGCATCCACCTGCTCCGCCAGCCACGTCTCGGATAGACGGAAGTTGATGAAGCCCGGCGCCGCGGGCTCGGCGGCACTGACAGCCGCCGTAAGCTCCATCCGCGCCGCCAACGTCTTCGCGAGATCGAGCGGGTTCGCGCGTGCGGAGCGGGCGAGGCGCAACGGCAGGTTGGTCGCGTAGTCGCCGTGCTCGGGGCGGGCGGGGCGTTCGATGACGATCTCGGGCAGCACGATCTGGGGCACGTCGCCGGCGTCCATCGCCTGCCGCGCCGCCGCCTCGATCATCGCCGCCAGGTCGTCGCGAATCATTGTCCGGTCAAATGGAAAATGCGCGCTCTCCGATCAGCCCGAGGACCTGGTCCACGGCGGCGCGCGCATGCTGGATGACGCCCGCAGGGTAGCGCATGGTCTTGCTCCGCGCGAGAAACCACTCGCGTCGAGCACCTGCTGCCGTCACCGCTAAAGACGGTGACGGCGGCGTCATGCCGAGCCCAGCGGATTCTCGCCGGCCTACTCGAACAGGTACCAGTGGCGCTTCATCTCGGGCCCGTGCGTCAGCCCGAACTTCCGCATGGCCGTATCGGCGATGCGCGCAACAGCGTCGTCGATCGAGTCGGTGAGATAGAGCATCGCGAGGTCGTGTTCGTTGATCGTGCCCTCGCGCAGCAGCGTGCCGCGCAAGACATCCATGAGCGGCGTCCAGAATTCGGTGCCGATGAGCACGATCGGAAAGTCCCGGATCTTGGCGGTCTGGATCAGCGTCGCTGCTTCGAAAATCTCATCGAAGGTGCCGTAGCCGCCGGGCATCGCCACGAAGGCATAGGAGTACTTCTCGAGCATCAGCTTGCGTACGAAGAAATGACGGAAGTTGACGACGATGTCGAGGTATGCGTTCGCCTTCTGCTCGTGTGGAAGGATAATATTGCAACCGACGCTGCGGCCACCGGCCTCACGCGCTCCGCGATTCGCCGCTTCCATGATCCCGGGACCGCCACCCGTCATCACAGTAAAGCCGGCGCGCGCCAGCCCCGCGCCCATCTCGCGCGCCAGCGCGTAGTAGCGGTGGTCGGCCCCGAAGCGCGCCGACCCGAAGACGGTCACGCAGGGTCCGGCGAAGTGCAGCGCCCGGAACCCGCGCAGCAGCTCGAAGAAGATGCGGAAGGCGCTGCCGAGCTCGAAGCGCCGCGGCTGCGGGCCCGCAAGAAAGCGCACCTCCGGCACATGCGCTTCGCCCGATGGGTGCGCCAGCCCGGCGTCGGTCCAACCCGGAGGCGTCGCGCCCGGCGGTAACGTCTGCTTCTCGCTGTCGGCGATGCTCCCCCCTTGTTGGTCGCCTGGTCGCTGGCTATTGGTCGTTGGTGGCGCGCTTCGTCCAAGTGTAGTGCGCTCGCGCGTCCAGAGAGAAACAGAGAGCAGCACGAACGAATTCGCGCCGCTTCCTGCGTCTCTGCCAGACAGCGAATCTGCTCGCCCGCCTCAGCGGCCGCCGCCGACGGCCGTCGGCAAGGGCTCCACTTCCACCGGCGGCACCACTGCCGCCGCCTTCCGGTTCATCGTCGGCGCCGCATCGCGATCGTGGATCAGCAGGACGACCAGTGCGCCGAACAGCGCCAGCACACCCATCACGAGGTATCCGTCCTGAAACGCGTGCAGGGACTGCGTCGCCGTCGCGGGGTTACCGAGCTGGGCGCCGTGCGACGAAAGGCGGCTGGTCAGCAGCGCGGCAGCCACGGCCACGCCGAAGCTCGCCGCAACCTGGCTGCTCGCGTTGTACATCGCCGTCGCTCTGCCGGTGATTGCCGCTGGGACGGTGGCGTACGTCGCCGCCTGCAGCGGCACCAGCACCAGACCGAAACCGAGACCGCGCACCAACATCACGCCCCGGATGATCCATTCGCTCGTCTGGAGGTCGAACCACGCCAGCGAGAGCGTGGTGAGGGCGGAGATCAGCAGTCCTGCCGCGATCATCCGCCGCGGCCCGACGAAGTGGTACATGCGGCTCGCCGGCTGCGCCATGAACATCACGCCGATCGCCATCGGGAACGTCGTCAGACCGGACTCCAGCGCCGAGAGCCCGCGCGTCGCCTGCAGCTCGAACGTGAGCAGAAAGATCACGGAGCCAAAGCCGAATTGCGTGACGAACCAGGCGAGGTTGCAGGCGCGAAAGAGCCGGTCCTTCAGGATGCGCACGTCGATCATCGGCTGTGCGGTGCGCAGCTCGACGAATGCGAATGCGACGACCAGCGCGATGCCACCGAGCCCGAACAGCAGCACCCGCCCGTTGACGAAGCCGCGGCTTCCTGCCTCCGAGAGCGCGTACAGCAACGATGCAAGACCGGAGGCCGACAGGGCGAACCCGGCCGGGTCGAAGCGCCCCGGCTCCGGCTCGGTGTGCTCGCGCAAATAGAAGAACGAGATGACGACCGCCGCGATGCCGACCGGGACATTGACCAAAAAGATCCACTCCCACGACGCCCACTTCAGCAACGCCCCGCCGACCACCGGGCCGCTCGCCGGAGCCACCGCCGCCGGGATCACCATGATGCCGGCTGCCTTCGAGCGCTCGGACGGCGGGAAAGCGCGCCAGAGCGACGAAAATGCGACCGGCGACAGCATGCCGCCGCCGACCCCCTGGAGGACACGGAAAGCGATCAGCGATTCGATGTTCCACGCGGACGCGCAGAGTAGCGACGCGCCCGTGAACACGCTGAGCGCGAAGATGAAAACGCGCTTCGAGCCGAAGCGGTCCGCCGCCCAGCCGCTCACCGGGATGAACACCGCCAGGCTCAGCAGGTAGCCCGTGATCACCCATTGGATCGTCGTGGCGTTCGTGACGTGGAAGTCGCGTCCGAGCGTCGGCACGGCGACGTTGACGATCGTCGCGTCCAGCAGCTCCATGAAAATCGCGAACACCGCGAGCAACGCGACGATGTACTTGTACTCAATTTTTCCTAACATCGTTCTCTCTCTCTAAGCCATTCCGCCGCGCATTTCGACGGCCGCCGCTTGCTTCCTGCCTGCCGATTACTGGCGGTTTACGTGCCTCGCTGCTTCACAGAGGACGCGCCCGTCGATTCGACCACCGGTGAACCCGACAGCACTGCGCTCACGGGCGTCGACGCGGGCGCAAGCCCAGCCGTGATCATGCGCGCCGTCTCGCGCGCGATCTCGCGGCTCTCACCTCGCTCGATCTCGAACACCACCTGACCGAAGAAGCCCATCGAGAGGTTGAGCCCGGAGATCGCCAGCGCGATCGCGGCGACATCGATCTCCGGACGGATGCGGCCCGCCTCCTGGTGCAGACGAAGGCGGTCCGTAATGAACGTGACGCGCGACCCATTGAGCCGTTCGCCCACGATTCGCCCCACCTCTGCGTCGATCGCGGATTGCGACACGCAGACGCGCATCAGATCGCGCTGCTCCCAGAACAACGTGAGCGGCCAGACGAGCAGCTGTTCGATCTCGTCCGCGAGCGTCTCTTGCGGCGGCATCGCGGCGGCTGATTGTCCAACCACGCGATCGGCCTTCGTCCCCAGGATCGCCAGCAAGAGGCCGTGCTTGCCACCAAAGTAGCGGTGGATCAGCCCCTCGGAGGAGCCGGACCGCTCGGCGATCTCGCGCGTCGTTGCGGCGTCGTAGCCCTTCTCGGCGAAGACGATCGTAGCGGCGTCGATGAGGGCGCCCTGTCGAACCTGCTTGCCGTGCTTCCCGCGCCCGATCGTTATGTCGAGCAGTTCGCTGGCCACGTCCGTGGATTCCACACCCGGAGCCATGTCACCCATCCGTCGCCTCAATCGCAGAATGCGCGTCCGCGCATCTTACCGAGACACCCCAGTAGCCCACAAGTGCGCAGCTACGCACTTTAGATGTAGCCCGCCTCGGTTGTTAGTCGGAGCTCTTGCTGGAAGGTGGAAGGTAGGCGATGGATGCCGCCCCCGGTATTCGGCCGAACGGCGCACAACCTCCATCCTCCATCTTCCATCCTCCATCTTCAGCCTCATGGCGTGACCTCGCCCGCGGCCTGCGGCATACTGCCGCGACGCCGGGGCAGCGACACAGGAGGACGCACATGGCCGGTCCGATGGAAGGCATCAAGGTCGTCGAGATGGGGGTCTGGGTGGCCGGGCCCTCGGCCGCCGTCATTCTCTGCGACTGGGGCGCCGACGTGATCAAGATCGAGCCGCCCACCGGCGATCCCTTCCGCGGCCTCTTCGCGAGCGCGCTCGGCGCTACCGTGGCGATCAATCCGCCGTTTGAGATCGACAACCGCGGTAAGCGCAGCGTTTGCCTCGACCTCGCGCACGTTGAAGGGCGCGCGATCGGCCGGAGGCTGATCGATGAAGCGGACGTCTTCGTCAGCAACATGCGGCCCCGCGTGCTCGATCAGTTTGGCTTTGGTTACGACAGCATCCGCAAGACCAACCCGCGCATCATCTATTGCCAGGTCACCGGATACGGACCGGACTCGCCGGAGAAAGACCGCGCGGCGTACGACATCGGCGCCTTCTGGTCGCGCGCGGGCATCGGCGCGGCGCTGACGCCGCCGGGCGGTCCGATCCCGCAGCAGCGCGGCGGCATGGGCGACCACATGACCGGCCTCAACGGCGCCGCCGCGATCTCGGCTGCGCTCTTCAAGCGGGAGCGTTCAGGCGAAGGCCAGCGGGTCGCCGTCTCGCTGCTCCGCACCGGCATCTACATGATGGGCTGGGACTACGCGCTCGAAATGCGGCTCGGCGTCAAGACGCTGCCGTACGACCGCTTTCACGCGCCAAACCCGATCATCAACTGCTTCAAGACGAAGGATGACCGCTGGATCTGGCTGCTGTTGCTGCAGGGCGACCGCCACTGGCCCGACCTTGTCCGCGCACTCGACCGGCCGGACCTGCTCGAAGACGAGCGCTGGAACAACATCACGCTGCGCCGCACCAACGCGCAGTTATTAGTGGAGGAGCTGGACGGCGAGTTCGCGAAGCGCACGATGGACGAATGGGGAGCGGCCTTCGACCGGCACGATGTCTGGTGGGCGCCCGTCAACACGATCAGCCAGGCGCTCCAGGACCCCGTGGCGCAGGCGTCGGGCGCGTTCCAGCACGTCGAGGGGCCTGACGGCCCTATCCCGACCGTGAACACGCCGTCCGACTTCTACGGCACGCCGGGCGGGCCGCGCGGGATCGCGCCGGAGCTCGGTCAGCACACGGAAGAAGTGCTGCTCGAGCTCGGATTCGACTGGGAGCAGATCATCGCCCTCAAGGACCGCGGAGCGATACCGTAGGCAAGCGGGCGATCAGGTTGCTGGAGCGAGCCGGTACGCGCTGATCTTCTCGCGATGCGAGAAGAAGTAGAGGAGTCCAGCGGCGGTGCCGAGCAGGCAGAGCACCGCCTCGATGCCGACGGCGGTCTGCACACCGAGGCGCTCGGCCAGGAAGCCCGTCAGGTAGCCCCCGATCGGCGTCGAGCCGGCGAAGAGCAGCATGTACAGCGCCATCACCCGGCCACGCAGGTAGTCGGGTGTCGCGAGCTGCAGCGTCGTGTTCGCCGTCGCCGCGAACGCCGTGTTCGCGAGCCCGAGCATCAGCAGGAACAGCAGCGTGACGACGAACCACTGGCTGAGCGCCACCGCGCCGAGCAGCAGCGAGAAGGCGAGGGCGCCGGCAAACAGCGTGTAGTGCGTGGAGCGCTCGCGGCTCGCCAGCAGCAGCGCCGAGATCAGCGCTCCCAGGCCGACGGCCGCGGTCATGAAGCCGAGACCGACCGAACCCTGGTGCAACACGTATCGCGTCACGAGCGGCAGCATGACGGTGAAGTTGTAGCCGAACGTGCCGATGATCGCGACCAGGATGATGATCAGCATCACGGGCGGCGTCTGAAACGCGTACTGCAAGCCCTCGCGTAGTTCGCCGAACGGGTTCATCGGCCCGCTCTTGTTGCGGCCCATGGTGTAGAGCCGCGACATGTCCATCATCAACAGTCCGGCGATCACCGGCACGAAGCTGATGCCGTTGATCAGGAACGCCGCCTTCACGCCGACGGTGGCAATCACGACGCCGCCGATCGCCGGACCGATCAGCCGCGCGGCGTTGAACATGCCGGAGTTCAGCGCGACGGCGTTCATCAGGTCTTCCTTGCCCACCATCTCGACGACGAAGGCCTGGCGGGTCGGCTGCTCGAAGGCGTTCGAGACGCCGAGCACAACCGCGAGCACGTACACGTGCCACAGCTCGACGCGGCCCGACCAGACGAGCGCGGCGAGCACGAACGCCTGCGACATCGCCAGCGCCTGCGTACAGAGGATAAAGTTCCGCTTCGGCACGCGGTCCGCGATGACACCCGCGAAGAGCACGAAGATCGTGATCGGCAGGAACTGGAGCATCGTCACCGTGCCGAGAGCCAGCTTCGAGTTCGTGATCTGGAGGACGAGCCACGCCTGGGCGATCGTCTGCATCCAGGTGCCGCTGAGGGAGATGGTCTGCCCGAAGTAGAACAGCCGGTAGTTGCGGTTGCGCAGCGCCCGGAAGGTGTTCGAGAAGCCGGAAGGCGGGACGGCCGGCGCGGATTCGGGGACGGCGTCAAGCGGTTGCGGTTCCGCCTGCGCCATCCGAGAGGGGGACCGGCGGGCCACGGGTTACCTTTCCGTTAAGGGCAGTGTGTTGGGGCATTGTACCGCATGCCCGCGAGCACGCCTGCCGATGCGGCGAGGATGGCGGGTGCCGCCGTGCCACCGCGCTATATTGGAGTCTCCGGCCTGCCGTGCAAGTGGCGAACGCGCGTCACCGTGGCGCAGCGCCTTTCGCGCGCGGAGAACGCGGCCAGAGGGACAAAATTCTATGCCGGACATTCAAGCAATCCCGCACACTGTCGTCCTCTTCTCACAGGGAGCGTGCGAGTTCTCGGAGATGGTGCGGCTGCATCTGGAGTCGCGTGGGCAGCCGTACACCGAGCGCGACGTCGACACCGACCCGGCCGCCCGCAAGGACATGCTGGAACTGGGGGCGCAGGGTACGCCCGTGACGGTGATCGATGGCGAAGCGGTGATCGGTTTCGACGAAGAATCGATTGATGAGTTGTTGGGGTTTACGCCGTACAACGCCCGCTAGTGATAGTGCCGCGCTAGTGCGAGCCCTCCAACATCCAACCTCCAACATCCAACATCCACCCGGCCCTACCCGCCGCGCAGTTCGGCGTCGAACTCGCGGCGCAGGCGCTCGAGGAGCTTACGCTGCGCTTTCGCGACCTCCTCGTCCGTGAGTGTGTGGTCCGCGGACTGATACCGCACGGCAAAGGCGAGCGACTTCTTGCCGGCAGGCACTTGGTCGCCGGTGTACACATCGAAGACGCGCGCTTCCGACACGAGCGGCGATGCCTCGATCGCGCGCTGCACACCGGCCGCCGGCGTATCGCGTGCAACGACAAGCGCCAGGTCCTGTTCGACGGCAGGGAAGCGCGAGGCCGGCGCCAGTTGCCGCACCCCTCCGACGAGCAGCAGCAGCGCATCGAGCGTGATCTCGAAGATGTAGGCCTCCTGCTCGATATCGAACGCCGCCGCGACCTCCGGGTGCACCTGCCCAATGACGCCGACGCGCACGCCGTCGACGCGCACTTCGGCAGTGCGGCCGGGCACCATGCCGAACTCGTTCAAAGGCACGTATTCGCCGGCGACATTGCAGCCTCGCAGCAGGCTCTCCACGTACGCTTTGGCTTCAAAGAAGTCCATCGGACTCTCGGACGGCCGCCCCCAGCGGTCCAGCCGCCTGCCGCTGACCGCTCCGGTCGCCTGCTCTCGCTCCAACGGCAGCGCCTCCTCGCCGGGCGGGCGGCCCGCTACCGCCGCGCGCAGGTCCGCGCGCTCGTACACGCGCGCCGTCTCGAAGATAGCGACGGCCCCATCCTGGTACCGGAGGTTCGACGCCAGCGTCTGCAGGAGGCTCGCGCGCAATGTCGGGCGCAGGTATTCGTGCTCGGCGCTGATCGGGTTGAGGATCCGGTACGGCGGATAGATCGCCAGATCTTCCGCGGGCATCACGCGCGCAAGAGCCTCCATCGTCGTCGTCGAGTAGGTGATCACTTCCTGCATGCCCGCTTCCACCAGCAGGTCGCGCGCCCGCTCGCGAAGCTCGCGTAGCGGCTGCACGATCGGCGCCGGTATCGCGCCCTCGAGCGCCTTCGTCGGGACCTCGTCGTAGCCGATGCTGCGCGCGACTTCCTCGATCACGTCGTCGGCGATGCGGACGTCGGGACGCCAGTACGGCACGCGCACGACGTAGCGGTCCGGCGGGATCCAGCGCGCCGAAAATCCGAGGCCGCCGAGGACGGCGCGCACCTTCGTTGCCGGCGGATCGATGCCGATGACGCGCGCGATGCGCTCGCGCGTTACCTCGACCCGTAGCTCACGCTGCTTGCCGGGATAGACATCGATGCAGCCGGCCATCGCCGTGCCGCCGCAGACCTCGACGAGCAGCTTTGTCGCGCGCTGCGACGCCACCATCGCCAGGTCAGGGGGCAGGCCCTTCTCAAATCGCAGCGACGCCTCGCTGCGCGCTTTCAGCGCCATGCTGGTGCGCCGGACGCTGGCGCCCAGGAACGTCGCGGATTCGAGCAAGATGTTGCTGGTCTTCGCAGTGACTTCGCTCTCGAGGCCGCCGATCACGCCCGCAAGCGCCACCGGGCCGGCCTCGTCGGCGATCGCCAGCATGTCGCGCGTTAGCGTGCGCGCCTCCCCGTCGAGGGTCTGGAACGCCTCTTCATCCTCGCCTCGCCGGACGATGATGTGGTGATTGGCGATGCGGTCGTAGTCGAAGGCGTGCAGCGGCTGGCCGAGCTCCAGCATCACGTAGTTCGTGACGTCGACGACGTTGGAGATCGGCCGCTGTCCGAGCGCGATCAGCCGCTCCTGCATCCACTGAGGCGCTGGGCCGTGCTTGATCCCGGTGATCACCGTGGCGACGTACCGCCGGCAGAGGTCTTTGGCCTGAATCTCCACGCTCGCCCGGCCCTTGATCGCGGGACCGGCGGCCTCATACGTGAGCGATGGCTCCCGCAGCGCCTCGCCGGTGAGCGCGGCCACCTCACGCGCGATGCCCAGCACCGAGAGCCAGTCGGCCCGGTTCGCCGTCACCGACAGCTCAAACACCACGTCGCCCAGCACGCCGGCGAGGGGCTCGCCGAGCGGCGCATCGGCGGGCAGCACCAGGATGCCTTCATGCTCGTCGGAGAGGCCGAGCTCTCGCTCGCTCAGCACCATGCCGGCGGACTCGACGCCGCGAATCACCGCCGGTTTCAAGACGGACTGCTTACCCGTATGGCCGTCTCGCACGCGGGCGCCGACAGTGGCGAACGCGACCCGCTGCCCGACCGCGAGGTTCGGCGCGCCGCAGACCACCCGATGCCGCTCCTCGCCGCCGACGCCTACGGTTGCTAGCCGCAGCCAGTCGGCGCCCGGGTGCGGCTCAACCGCGACCACTTCTCCCACGCGGATGTCCGCGCCCCAATCGCCCGTGCGCGCGATTGCATCGACGGCGAGACCAGCCATCGTCAGGCGATGCGCGAGCTCCTCGGGGGCAAGGCGCGGGTCAACGTACTCGCGGAGCCACTTCAGGGAGACGCGCATCGGGATTCCTAGAACTGCTGCAGCATGCGAAGGTCGTTCTGATAGAAGTCGCGGATGTCAGCAACGCCGTAAATCTGCATCGCCAGGCGTTCGACGCCCATGCCCGCCGCGAATCCGGTGAAGCGGCTGGAATCGATGCCCATCTTGTCGAGGATCTCCGGGTGCACCATGCCGGCACCCATCATCTCGATCCAGCCGCTGTGATGGCAGGTGGCACAGCCGGCTCCGTTGCAGACGAAGCAGTCGACGGCGACCTCTGCGCCCGGCTCCACGAAGGGAAAGTATGAGCAATTGAGCCGGATGCGCCGCTCCGGGCCGAGGACGCGCCGCATCACGTCGAGCAGCGTGCCCTTCATGTGGGCGAGCGAGATGCCCTCATCGACCGCTAGCACCTCGACCTGCGTCATCATCCACTCGTGCGTCGTGTCCGTCGCCTCCACGCGATACGCGCGCCCCGGCACGGCGACGCGAATCGGTGGCGCGTGCTGCTCCATGATGCGGATCTGTCCTGGCGACGTGTGCGTGCGCAGAAGCAGCGGCCGCCGGCCGTCCGCGTCGTAGTCCACCCACATGGTGTCCCACATGTCGCGCGCGGGATGGTCGGCGGGAATGCGCAGCGCCTCGAAGTTGTAGTAGTCCAGTTCTACCTCCGGACCCTCGACGACGGAGAAGCCGAGAGAACGGAAGGCGTCGAGAATGCGCCGCAGTGTCTGGGTCACCGGATGCAGCGCGCCGCGCGGATGCGGGCGGGCCGGTAGCGTCACGTCGATCTGGCCGGTCTCGATCGAGGCGGCGAGCGCCGCGCGGCGTAGCGCCTCGCTCCGCTCTTCGAATGCCGATTCCAGTTCGAGCTTGAGCGCGTTCGCCGCCGCACCGGCGGCCTTTCGCTCGTCGATCGAGAGCTCGGAGAGCCCGCGCAGGACGCCGGTCAGCCGCCCTTTGCGGCCCAGGTATTCGATGCGCCAGGCGTCCAGCGCGGCGGACTCGCCGGCGGCAGCGAGCGCGCGCATCGCTTCCGAGCGGAGCGGGAGGAGGGTGTCGTTGGGCACGAGGATAAGGGTACCGGCTGCGGCTTGCCCGTTACAGGGCAGTGGCGTCAGCGCACGATGATGACGCCCGCCATGCCCGCGAGGACGTGGATCGTGCAGGCAAAGCTGTAGCTGCCCGGCTTGTCGAATCTGAGCCGCCAGGTCAGGCGCGGCTGCAGGATGCCCATGCTGCCGGACGAAAGGAACGTCTGGTCGTCGAAGCCGCCGGGCGGCGGGTCGACGGCAATGCCCGACCGCTTGTCGAGCGAGAAGTTCAGGCCGCGGCCCTCGGGATCGACGATGATGCCGATGCCCGGCGGCGGCTCCGCGAGGCTTCCCTTAAAGACGACGTTGTGGAAGTCCCGGTCATCGTTCTCGAAGATCACCGTGTCGCCGGCCTTAATGTCGAGGGCAGCATTCACGAAGGTCGCCGCCTGGCCGTACGGAGTAGTGACGCCGACGTTCACGCGGTGGAGTGTGGCGCCGTCGGGTGCGGGCACGTCGTGCGGCTCGGCCTTCGCCTGAGCGACGGCGCGCTTCTCTTCCTCGATGTACTTCGTGAATTCGGCCTCGCCCCGCGATGCCACGGTGGCGGGCGCCTCGACCGGCGACGATGGCGAGTCGACCGATACCGTGCCGCGCATGGTGAACGGATGGACCAGGCAGAGGTACTGGTACAGGCCGGTATCGGAGAACGTGAGGGTGTACTTCTGCTCCGCCGGCACGCCGATGAAGCCCGAGTTGTAGTAGGTGCCGTCGCCCGAGAAGGTCGAGCCGGTGCGCGTCTTCAGCGCAACGTCCGGATTGAAGATGTTCTGCGCCGGGTCAGCGGGATCGGGCTGGAGGTACGAGCCCAGCAGCGTGCGCTGCTGCTGCTCACTCGCAAACGAGATCGTGTGCCCCTCGATCCCACGCGCCGTCCATTCGATGGTGTCGCCAACTCGCACATGGATGTCGGCCGGCATGAAGCGCTCGATATCGAAGGCGCCATCGTTGCGCCCGGCGATTATTTTGAAGACCGCCGGCCCCGGCGCAGCCAGAGGTGGTGCTTCCGAAGAGGATGCAGTCTCGTTGCCAGCGACGTCGGCCGTCGTTTCAGCCGCTGCTGATGGAGCCGCGCTCGGTGTGGTGGCGCTCTTCGTTCCGCCGCCGCTGCAGGCGATGAGCATTGCGGCGCAGACGGTGAGCGCGATGGATATCAGAAGTCGGAAGTCGGAATTCGGCCTTTCCGACTTCTGATTTCCGACATCCGACTTCCGGCTTCTGACTTCCGACTTCCCAGCAACCACGGCTACAGCCCCTTGCTCGCGACGAATGCGAGCATATCCGACATCCTGCAGGAATAGCCCCACTCGTTGTCGTACCACGCCGCGACCTTCACGAGGTCGCCCGCGACCACGTTCGTGGTGAGCGCATCGACGATCGATGAGTGGGAATCGCCCTTGAAGTCCATCGAGACGAGCGGCTCTTCAGCGACACCGAGGATGCCCTTCATGGCGCCGGCGGCCGCCGCGCGCATGGCATCGTTCACCTCGTCCGCCGTCGTCTGGCGGCCGACGAGGCAGACGACTTCGACGATCGACACCGTCGGCGTCGGCACACGGTACGCCACGCCATCGAGCTTGCCGTCGATCTCGGGAATCACCAGCTTCAGTGCCCGCGCGGCGCCGGTCGCGACGGGCACGATGTTCAAGGCAGCGGCGCGGGCTTCGCGCAAGTCTTTCGCCTGGACATCGAGCAGGCGCTGCGAGTTGGTGTAGGAGTGGATGGTGGTCATCTGCCCTTTGAGGATGCCGAAGCTGTCGACGAGCACCTTGACGACGGGCGCGACGCCGTTGGTCGTGCACGAGGCGTTCGAGAGCACGTGCTGGCTCGCCGGCTCGTAGTCGTTGGCGTTGACGCCGAGCACGAGGGTCTTGTCCTCATTCTTCGCCGGCTGCGAGATGATCACTTTCTTCACGCCGTCATGAAGGTGCTCTCGCGCCGCATTGCCGTCCGAGAAGAACCCCGTGGACTCCATGACGATTTCGACACCAGCCTTGCCCCACGGGATCTTCGCCGGCTCGCGCTCAGCGAACACGGCGATCGGCTTGCCATCGACGACAAGGCCGCCCTCCCCGGTCTCGACCGTGCCCGGATAGCGGCCGTAGTTGGAGTCGTACTTGAGCAGGTGGGCGTTCGTTCGCGTATCGACCAGGTCGTTGATGGCGACCACCTCGAGTTCATTCGGGTGGCGCTCCTTGACCGCCTTCAGTACCTGCCGCCCGATGCGGCCGAAGCCGTTGATGCCGATGCGCGTGGGCATTGCCTCTGTCCTTTCGAAACCGGTTAGATTGCTCCATTTTGACGGGCGATGCAGTCTCGTGCTAGGCGCGCGAAAGACGCGGCGTCAACGGGGGCGGTCATGGCTTGCGTGTGTCGGCCTTCGGGTCTGCCTGCTCGCCCGGCTCCGGCACCGCCGCAGGGCCGCCGTCGCCGAGGCCGCCGGTGGCCTGGTAGGCGCGCAGGATGTCGCCTTCGAGCTCTTGCATCGTGGCGTACGAATCACGCGGCAGATGTTCCAAGATGAAGATTACCTCCGCGTCGAGACCGCCCTTGTCGCGGGCGGATTCGACGAGCCGGTCACGCGAGACCGGAAATTTCACCCCGGAGAGCGCCTGCAGGTACTCCGCTCGGTTCGCATGCTGTTCTTGATTCATCCGCTCCTCCGATCAGCAACCGCACGCTACTCCGGCGACACCTGGTAGCCGGAAAAGCGGAACACCCGCTCCTGCACGTCGTCGATCGCCGTCACGCCTTCGGCGATCAGCGACGCGACGAACTGCTCCCGCTTCGCCAGCTCGTGCAAGAACTCCTCGTCGTCCAGCTCCAGCCGGCGCGCGGCGGCGTTGACTTCGGCTGGCGTCGCGAGCATTTCCCACACGTCGCTGTCAGGGTCCCAGCGGGCGATCGAGTGCCGGTCGTAGCCGTCGCCGAGCGGCTCCAGCACCGCCACCTCGCTGACCCGGCGGATGCGCTGGCCACCACGCACGCCGACGAACATCGGTGCGATGAACGCCACGCGTCCGAGGTGCGCTTGCGGCACATCGCACTCCCCCACGAGCTGCTCGATGACGCCATCGACCGTCTCCGCATGGAGGGTCGATGCGAGCGTGTAGCCCTCGTCGATCAGCTCGAAGGCGCGCTGGACGTAGGGTCCCCACGAGTACACGGGCAGATGGTCACTGATCTCGTTCATCAGCAGAAAGACCGGCGGATCGCCGGGCGCGCGCACGGGCAGCGCGAACGTTTCGCCCCAACCGCGTGTGAAGTAGACCGCCGCGTCGGGCCGGGTGAAGGCGAGGAGCGCGGTCAGGATCGTCGTCTTGCCGGCGCCGGGCGGCTCGGCCGCCAGCACAATCGAAGCGCCGCGCTCCATCACGAGCCAGAAGAGCGCGGCGAGGCGCGGCGGCAGCGTGCCCGCGCGGATGATCTGCGTGATCGACATCGCCTCGGGATGGTTGTAGCCGTGCCACCCCCACCAGCTCTCCGGTTGATTCAGCGCTCTCACTCGCCCATCATAGCGGAGCACTGGCGCGACGCATCTGGAGGCGGGACGCCGGCCGGCGCGCCGCTGGCGCGTGCGAGCGGAGCCGGGGCGCGTGAGTGCGCCGCGGCACCGGCCGTGTGGCCATCACCCTCGCTACAGGCGATCGAAGGAGTGCAAATCGATGAAACAAGCGGTGATGGCGGGTCCGCGGGCCTTCGAGATTCACCACGTCGAAGCGCCGGTCGCTGGTCCCGGGGAAGTGCTGGTGCGCGTGCGGAACGTCGGCGTCTGCGGTAGCGACCTGCACTTCTATCGCGGTGAATTTCCGCTCCCGCCCGGCTTCTGTCTCGGACACGAGTGTTCCGGCGAAGTCGCAGCGCTGGGTGAAGGCGTCACCGGATTCAAGGCCGGTGACCGCGTCGCGCTCGAGCTATTCAAAGTGTGCCTGGTCTGCGCCCAGTGCCGTTCCGGGAACTACCACCTCTGCCCTTCGCGGCAGGCGAATGGGCTGACGATCCCGGGCGGCCTGCGGGAGTATATGGCGCTTCCAGCGTACGCCCTCTACAAGCTGCCGCCGGAGGTGGATTTCGAGCTGGGCGCGCTCGTCGAGCCACTCACCGTCTGCGTGCACGGGCTGAAGCTCGTCGATCTGAAGTTCGGCGAGCGCGTGGCCGTGCTGGGCGCGGGCACGATCGGACTGATGGCGATCGCGGCGGCGAAGGCGATGGGCGCTTCGTACATCGTCGCGACGGCGCGGCATCCCCATCAGGCGGCGATGCCCGAGGCAGTGGGCGCCGACGCGGTGTTCGCCGAAGACGCGGCTGGCATCGGCCGGATGAACGCCGCGGCCGGCGGCGCAGATATCGTCGTCGAGACGGTCGGCGGGCACGCCAACACGCTCGCCGATGCGCTGACCGTCGTCGGCGTCGGCGGACGGATCAGCGTGCTGGGTGCGTTCACCGCGCCCGTGACCATCCACCCGATCATGTTCTTCTTGAAGGAAGTGCGCATCTTCGGCTCGAACTGCTACGGCCGGAGCGGCCGCCAGTCGGACTACGAGATCGCCATCGAGATCATGCGCCGCAATGCCGAGCGATTGCGCCCGATGATCACGCACCGATTCGCGCTGGATGACGTGGGAAAAGCCTACGCGACCGCCGACGACAAGAAGAGCGGCGCGATCAAGGTGACGATCACACCCTGACCGATAGAAGGTGGAATGTGGACGATGGAAGATGGAACTCCATCGTCCATCTTCTACCATCTATCTTCTGCACGAAGGGGCTAACCGCCGCCGCCGTTACCGCCGCTGCCCGTGCCGATCGACTTCGTCTCGTCCGGGCGCCAAGCGCCGGGGCGCGAGCCTTCCGGCTGATCGCGGCCGTCGGCGCTGCCGTGGAGGCGCGCGCCTTCGGTTGTGAACTTGTTGGCGTAGACGCCCCTGGCCGACGGCGCTTGCGTTGGCTCCCGCTGACCTTGCCCCGTCATCCCGGCAATCTGGCTCCCTTCGCGGGTGAGATCTTCCGTGCGCGCGCCGGGCTCTGTACGCAGCGTGTTCGGCTGCGGCTTCGTCAGCTCCGCGTATTGAGTGAGCGGATCCGGCGCGCGGCCGGCGCTGCGCGCGCCCGCACCCGGCGCCGCATCATCGCCATCGAGTTCAAGCGCATCTTCCTCGGTCATCGCAGCACCCTCCTGAGAGTCAGGGTAGAGGCGAGCGGTAACGGCGGCGTGACGAGCGGCCCTCGCGCGTTGCGGGACAATAGCATCCTCGAGAAACAAAGCGTTCCCTCCGCAGCGCATCCGATTGCAGCGGCACATCGCGCGCCGACACGGGATCGCATGCGAGTCCGCCGAGCCAAAGAGTAGGGACGCCTCTCGACGCCCCCGTTCTCTTGCTATTCAGTTGTTGCGCCGCGTCTAGTATCGGCGACCGCCGCCGCCGCCACCGCCACCACGTCCGCCGCCGTAGCCGCCACCACCCCCGCTCGGCGCGCGGTCCTGGAAGCAGTCGCGGCAGTACACCGGGCGGTCGCCGCGCGGCTGGAAAGGCACTTCCGTCTCCTTGCCGCAGTTGGCGCACGTCGCGGGAAACATCTGCCGCGGGCCGGAGGAGTAGCTGCCGCCCCCGCCACCACCGCCGCCATAACCACCGCCGCCGCCCGCACCGCCGGTGTCGCCACGCATCTGCTTGCGGGAGCGGCGGCAGTCGGGACAGCGCTTCGGCTCGTTGGTGAAGCCACGGCTGGCGTGGAATTCTTGGTCGTCAGCGGTGAAGGTGAAGTCCACCCCGCAGTCGACGCACGATAGGGATTTGTCGGTATAGGGCACCTGACGGCCTCCTGGATGAAACGTTTCCTTGTCGTCAGGCGGAGCGAAGCGAATGGGCGTCGCGGCGGACTCGGACGGGAAACTACTCTTAGACTGCTTACAGTAACAGACCTGTCAAGCCGGTTGCAACGCTCCACCGCAAGTCATAGACGGATATGTCACCCTAGCCGAACACCGCCACCACCTCGTCGTTCAGGCGCTGGTACACCTCGCGCTTCCACGGACCCTGGCTCATCGTGATGATCTGGGTCACGCCCGCCTCGGCGTACTGCTCGACGATGCCCCGGACATGCGCCGCAGGACCGATCGGCAGCAACCGCTTCGCATCCTCGGCCGACAGCCCCTGACCGGCGCCGAACATGCCCGCGAGGCGGTCGATCAGCCCCTGGTTCTCGCTGACGATGATGCTCGCGGATATCGTCTTCTCGATCTCGGCGGGATCGCGGCCCACGTCCCGGCAGTGCGCTTCGAGCACCTTGATCTTCGCGCGGACAACGTCTGGCGTGCCGAACACATTCATCACGTCGCCGTACTTCGCCACCGCCCGCAGCGTCCGCTTCTCGCCGCCGCCGCCCACCATGATCCGCGGATGCGGCCGCTGCACGGTCTTCGGCAGGAAGACCGCTTCGCGCAGATGGTAGTAGGCGCCGTCAAAGTCCACCTTCCCGTCCTGGTCGAACAGCAGGCGGATCACCTGGAGCGCCTCCTCGAGGCGGTCCTCGCGCTCCGCGACCGGCGGGAACGGGATGCCGTACATCGCGTGCTCTCCCGCATGCCAGGAGGCGCCGATGCCAAACTCGAGCCGACCGTTGCTGATGTGGTCGACAGTGGCGGCCATCTTCGCCAACACCGCGGGCTCGCGATAGGTGACGCCGGTGACGAGGCAGCCGAGGCGCACGCGCGTGGTGATGGCGGCCAGCGCGGCTAGGGCGCTCCAGCCCTCAAAGCAGTTGGCGTTCGGGTCTTGCCCAGGACCCGGTGGCATGAAGTGGTCGAAGGTCCAGGCGCTGTAGAACTGCGTCTCGCGGTCGAGAAAGCGCCACATGTCATCGATCTCGCGCCACTCGACGTTGTTGAGGCTGGTCTGGATGCCGAACCGCATCTTGGTCATCGTCCGCTCGCATTCTGATCAGTGCGCGCCATGCATGAGATGGTGAATTGCAGAGACTGTACCGAAGGGTGAGGCCACGCCGCTACTTCCTCAGGTTGCCCTGCGCGTCGAAGAACTGCCAGATCTCGTCCGTCGCGTCGATCTCGTGCGTCGTCGTTCCCAGGCGTGGGACGTCGACCGCGCCGGGCCACGTATGCCCGCCTCCCTCGATGACGAAGAGCACCACGGCGACTTCGTCCTTGCAGCGGCTATAGGCGACGGTCCGCACGTGCGGACTGAAGCGCTGTTCGGCCGGCGCGATGTCGCATCCGTCGTGCGTCGCCCAGTTCTTCGCCGACACCTCGACCGCCGGCACCGGCAACCGCTGGCCGCAAGCCGACGTGCCGCCGGTGTATGGCACGCAGGGATCGTCGGTGCCGTGAAAGCTGATAACGGCCACGGGCGCGTCCTCCTTGCACCGCTGCGGGTAGACGAGCGCCGCGACGGCCGCGACGGCGGTGATGCGATCCGGAATCGCGCAGGCGACGATTTGCGCGAAGGCGGCGCCGTTCGAGATGCCGGCGACGAAGACGCGCCTGGCATCGATGCAGAGGTCGCTCTCGACGCGGTCGAGCAGCTCCCGCATGAACGCGGCATCGTCGACGCTGCCAAGCCCGGGGTAGGTCCAATGCAGCGGCGACCCGGTGCCGTCTGGCGAGACAAGGATGAACCCGGCCTCATCGGCTTTCGCCGGAAGGCGCGAATAGACCGCTTGCTGGCGTCCGTTCGACCCGAATCCATGCAGGTTCAGTACCAGCGGCACACCATGCGCGCCGTCGTACGACGCCGGGACGTGGAGCAGATACGAGCGGTTGACACCACCACTGCGCATGGTCTCGGCGCTGTCGCCGGCGGCGTGTCGGCGTGGCGCATCGCACGTCTTGCCCGAGGAAACATCGGCCGACGGCTGTGTGGTCGCGGCTGTCATCGTGCGGGCTGCGACAACCGTGGCGCCGGTCTCGGTCGTGCGATCAGCTACGGCAGAATCGCGACTTCGGCAGCCAGCCGCCAGCAGTGCGACCAGTGCGGCAATCCAGAGCGCCTGCGCCAAGCGGAGCCGTGCCGACCCCTGAAAAGCCTGATCGGACGGTCCGCCATAGCCTACTCCCACAGGTCTCTGTAGTGCGCGCCATGCGCATCGCGGAGGTTGCTGAACAACGCACGGTATCCGCTCGAAGCGATCTCCGGCGTCGTCATGATCACGGCGTCTTCGTTGTCGTCGATGTAGTATCGCTTGCGCAGCCCGGCGTTGATGAATCCGTACTTCTCGTACAACCGGCGCGCCGCTTCGTTCGACGCCCGCACTTCCAACGTGACGCGCTCCTGGTCGTACGCCGATGCCTGCTCGATGGCCGTGATCAGCAGTCGCTCGCCGATCCCCAGCCGCCGGAAGCGCTCGCGCACGGCGACGGTGACGATGTGCGCTTCCCCGACCATCAACCAGATGCCGATGAATCCGAGGAGATGTTCGTGTGAAGCGGAAGGCTCGCCCGACACGATGCGCCTGAGCGTACCGAACACGCCCGTCCGCGGCGATGGATCTGCGGAAGGAGCGGCCTCGTCACGCAGTTCGGTCAGCACCGTATAGCGCGCAATCTGGTTCGATAGCTCACGCCGGTACGCGGTCTGCGGCCACATCGACGGAAAGGACTCCCGCTCGATGTCGGCGACCTGCGTGATGTCGTCGCCGGACATCGGCCGAAGGTGTGTGCGGAGCAGGGTACGCATCGCGATCATTCTAGCTCAACTGATCCGCGCGCTCGTACCTCGCGCACGAACGGCACAGAGCCGTCGTGCGCCTGAACTGCGGCGGCCGCTAACGGAGTTGGATCGGCCGTAGTCAGCGCGGCAGCGAGGGGCGGTCGATGCCCTCATAGAGCTGGCGGTAGCGCGCGTAGTTCTCCATCACCAGCCGCACGTAGCGCTGCGTCTCGTCGAACTCCAGGTCTTCCACAAAGAGGTCCTCGTCGTCGCCCGAGGCCTTGATGGCGTTCGATGCAGTGCCGGGACCGGCGTTATACGCGGCGAGCGCGTGGTAGGGATCGCCCTGAAACTGCTTGAGCTGGTCGGCGAGGTAGCTCGCGCCGAAATTGAGGCTCAGCTTCGGGCGGTAGAGGTCGCTCGCGGCGAACGGCTCCACACCAAGGTCCCTCGCGATCGCCTCGCCCGTCGCCGGCACCACCTGCGTGAGGCCGAGCGCGCCGGCGCCGGAGCCCGCGTCGGGGTCGTAATAGCTCTCTTGCCGCACGAGTGCGAGCAGGAGCGACGGCGATATCGCCTGCTGCTTTGCGGCAGCGGTCGTCAGGTCGCTGTACGCGGCGGGATAGGCGATCTGCAGCAGGGCGTTCGGCGGCTGCGCGCCGACCGGAAGCGCGGCAATCAGCGTGGCGGCCGAGCGCGCGGCCACGCTCGTTTCGCCACCTTCGTACGCCGCGCGCATGTCGGCGTAGACGAGCGCGATGTCGCGGCTGTCCTCCGAAAGCAAGGCGCGCGCGAGCGTGTCGGACTGCGCGTTCAGCCCCACCCTACGCAGCTCTCCGACCTCCGCCCAGCGCGGGTCCGCGGCGGGCGCGGCATTCACGTCGGTCGCGGCGCTGTCTTTGAGAAACTTCGCGATCTTGGGCCAGTCAGGCTGCTGATCCTTCAGTTTCGGCTCGCGGTCCTTGGTGTCGTTCTTCTTCAGCAGCACTTCGGCGCGCAAGCCATAGAAACTCGCCGGGGCCTCGTTCCGCAGATTCGCCAGCAGCGGCGCCGCCAGGCCATCGCTCGCCGCCAGCAGCGCGCGCCCCTGCCAGAAACGCGCGCGAAGCGCATCGCTCCCGCTCGAGGCCGGAACGATGGCGCCCCACGTGGCGGCCGCGGCAGCAGCGTCGCCAGACCGATACTGCACGAGCCCGCGGTGGAAATTGGCGTCGCTCGCCAGGCCGGAAGCGGGATAGCCGGTGACGAGCGCCGTGTACGAAGCGCCCGCCTCGGCGTAGCGGCCCGCCTGCTCGAGCAGCTTGCCACGCCACCAGAGGGCGTCGTCCGCCAGCGGCGATGCGTGGTCGAGGTCGTGTGCGCGCTGGTAGCCGTCGATCGCGGATGTGGTGTCGCCGACGCGCTCGTCCAGCGCGGCGAGGTAGTAGTTTGATTCGGCCGGATGGTCGGCGGCGGTGATAGCGCGCGCCAGGGCACCGCGAGCGGCGTCGTTGCGCCGCGCGCGGTAGTCGACGACCCCGCGCGCGTGGTCGCTCACCGGGACCGCGGCGGCGTCCAGCTCGTCGAGCAGGTCCGACGCGACGCCGCTCTCGGGATAGGCGCTGACGGCCTCGACGAAATCCGCCGTCCACGCCGGGTCGTTCAGCCGCTTCTTCACCGCTCCGCCGCGGGCGAGCGCCGAGGCGACGTCGCCACCGAGCTTCGCGCGGTCGTACCAGGCGAGCGCGTTGGCGTCGGCGTGGCCCTGCTCAAACGCCTTCCCCATGCTGAACACGAACGAGGCTTTGAAGTCGGGCAGTAGCGGACTGGCGACCACCTCTTGCGCCGCCGTCTCTGCCTCCGTTACGCGGCCCAGGCGGGCGAGCAGCTTCGCCCGCTCGACGCGCGCGAAGTCCGAGAGCACGCCACCAGCGGCGATGTACCGGCCGTAGCCATCGGCAGCGCCCGTGAGGTCGCCGAGGTCGTCCAGCGTGGACGCGAGGATGTAACGGGCCGTGCTCGCATCCCCACCCGTGCCCGCCCCGGCGATGTAGGCATGGAGCACCGTGCGCGCCCCCACGGCATCGCCGCTGCGGCTGAGGAGCTGGGCCTGTGACAGGCGCGCTTGCTGCTGTTTGTCGCCGGTCGCCTGACCGGCGATGGCCGCGTACACGCCCGCCGCGCCCTCGAAGTCTCCCTCGTAGCGGAGCTTGTCGCCGAGCTTGACGTCGGCCGGCGCCTTCGTCGCTGTCGCGGGAGGCGGCTGGGCGGTCGGCGAACCGGCGATCGCAGGCGTGTCCGTAACTACGAGCAACAGCGTCCCCGGGTCTACGGGTTGGGAGCCGCCGCAAGCCACGGCGAGCACACCAAGGATCGCGACCGTCAGGGCGAGCGTGCGCGCGACGATGCTGGGGCGGGGTGCGTGCATCGGGTCATTGCCTGAGCCGGGACATTTTGACAGGGGTTCAAGGTCAATGGTACCTTCGAAATTGGACGCCTCGCAAATGACGATGGTGGTGGCATGAACCTGCTCCGCATCAGGATCATCGACGATGCCGGTGGCAATAGCTTCGTCAGTCACGGCGAAGCGATCCCTGCGCTCCTCAAAGCCTGCACCGCCGACCCCAGGAACGTCGACGAGCTGCTAGGCGGCGCCGTGATCTGGAAGCTGGAGGCTGGAAGCTAGAAGCTGGGCGGGCTTGCGACGGAAGACCGATGATGGAGGATGGCACGATCTGTACGTCCTCGGCGCCCGGCGTGCATCTTCAACCCGTTCGGCTTCCAGCGCCCAGCTTCCAGCTTCCAGCCTCCAAGCGCCCAGCAGCGGTACCATGCGGCCATGCAAGCGCACCAGGGTCGATGGCGGGGGCGCCCGGTGTGGGCGGAGATCGACCTCGACGCGCTGACCGCGAATGTGCGTCTGCTCGTCGAACGGGCGGCGCCCGCGAAGCTCTGTGCCGTCGTCAAGGCGAATGCGTACGGGCATGGCGCACCCCCGGTCGCGGCGGCGGCGATCGAGGCGGGCGCGGCGATGGTCGGCGTCGTCTGCGTCGATGAGGGCGAAGAGCTACGCCGCGCCGGCATCGACGTCCCCATCCTCATCCTCGGCTACACGCGGCCCGGTGAGGCGGAGCGCATCGTCGACCTCGCGCTCACGCCCACGGTCAACTCGATGCAGGTGGCGCTCGCGCTCTCGCGCTTCGCGGCGCTGCGTGGCACGGTCGTGCGCATCCACATCGAGCTAGAGAGCGGGCTGAACCGGCACGGTCTGGAACTGGAGCCGCTGGTGACGTTCGCCGAAAGCGTGCGCGCGCTGCCATCGATCGAAATTGAGGGCATCTTCACGCACTTCGCCGCGGCGGAGGAGGGCGACCAGACCTTCACGCGCATGCAGTACGACGCGCTGATCGCAGCGTCGGTTAGGCTGCCATGGATCCCCGTGCGGCACTGTTCCGCCTCGGCGAGCCTGCTAGCAAGCCCGGACATGGCGCTGGAGATGGTCCGTGCCGGCCTCGCCATTTACGGGTACGAACCGGTGCCCGGCCTCGGGCACGGCGTCGGTCTGCGGCGGGTGCTATCGCTGAAGAGCCGCGTCGCCCGCGTGATCGACGTGGAGGCGGGCGCCAGCGTCGGCTACGGCCGCACGTGGGTGGCCGAGCGGCCAACGCGGATCGCGCTGATCATGTGCGGCTATGCCGACGGCCTGCACCGGGCGCTCTCGAACCGGGCGCCCGTGCTCGTCCGCGGTCAGCGGGCGCCGATTGCCGGGCGGATCGCGATGGATATGTGCATGGCCGATGTCACGGACGTGCCCGGCGTTGCGGTCGATGACGAGGTGGTTATCATTGGCTCGCAGGGCGCCGAGCAGATCGATGCCGACGAACTCGCGGCGCTCGCCGGCACGATATCCTGGGAGCTGCTGGCCGGGATCAGCGCACGGGTGCCGCGGCAGTACCTGCGCGCCGGCGCGGTCGCCGGCGAAACGACCCTGAACCAGCGCCTGCTGCTGCCGGATGCGCGGCCCGCGCCCGTCGCGAACTAACCTTCATGCACGAGGATCATTAATGGACGCGCAAAAGCCCAACGTCTTCACGTATCCGAGGAACGAACCCGGCACGCTGGGGCATGCGGACCTCGTCGAACCGCTGCGGGCGCTGCCGAAGCAGCTTGGCCACGCGCTCAAGGATATCTCTGAGCGCGAGGCCACGTACCGCCCGGCTGACGGCGGCTGGTGCATCCGCGAACTGGTGGGCCATCTGCGCGACGCCGCCGAGGTGTACCACAAGCGGCTCTACATGATGGCGACGCAGACCGACCCGGTGCTGGAGCCATACGACCAGGACGCCTACGCGCGCGACCACGGCTACTTGACGCGCAGTCTGAGCGAGATGCTGTCAGAGCTGCGGTCCTACCGCGCGACGACGGTCGAGCTGCTGACCACGCTGGTCAACTGGAACTGGGCGCGCACGGGGCAGCACCTGGAGTCCGGCCGCATGAGCATCCGCCAGATGGTCGAGCATATGGTCGAGCACGAGTCCGGCCACCTCGCCGAGATCCGCCTGCTGCGGGCCGCGGCGGCGGAATAGCGCCCCTACCAAGCAGGACGCGAAGCGAGCGCTGCATCTTCCGCTGCGAAGTCCAGCCACTTCGGATTGATGCGCTCGGGCGGGTGCGCGCGCTCCCACGCGATCGCGCGCGCGATGCCATCCGCCGGTGAGAAGGACTCGGCGTATCCCAGCTCGTCGCGGATGCGCGACGTATCGACCCCGAGGTCCTGCGCGAAGTTGTTCGGCGTCTGGAGATGGTCCGGCATCCGTTCTTTCGGCAAAGCGACGATCTCGCCGCTCCAGCCCGCCAGGCGCGCGACCGTCCGCAGCCACTGCTCCTGCGACATCGCCTCCGGTTCCGCGACGTGATACACCCGCCCGGCGGCCCGCGCGTCCGTCACCGCCAGCGCGATCGCGCCGGCGCAGTTGCCGGCGTAGCTCCGCGGCCAGCGCCAGCGCATCTGGTCTTCCTGCACGAGGATCGCCGGGCGGTTTGCGTCCATGCGCGCCAGCTCCATGAAGAGCCGGTGCTGGTAGTCACCCTCGCCGTGCACCGCCGGCAATCGGATGACGGTGCCAGCGGGCTGCGCGCCCGACATCACGGCGTCTTCGACGGGGATCTTGTCATAGTCATCCAGCTTCCCCGCGCGTTCGCCTCGATACGGATAGAGCTTCTCGCGCCGCGGAGCGTCCTCGGTCAGCGGCATCGGCTCGAGGGGGCCAGGTTCGGTGCCATGCAGGCGGCCATACGCGCGATAGACGTCCATGCTACTGACGGCGACAAGCCGCTGGGCGATGCCGCTGACGCTCTCGACGACGGCGATCGCGTCGGCTCCGGACATCGGCGCCATGTCCACTACGACATCGGGACGAAGGCGCGCGAACTCCGCGCGGTGATCACGGAGCGCGCTCCGGTCCCCGTGGATGTGCGTGACGCCCGCTACCGGATCACCCTCGGTCTCGCCGCGATGGAACAGCGTGACTTCGTGGCCCGCCGCGATCAGCCGATCGACGACGCGCGGGCCGATGAACCTTGTGCCGCCGATGACGAGGACGCGCAAGTACGCTCCATTCCTGCGCAGTGTCAGCCGCGGCGCAGCCAAGCCGCAACGCGCGCCGGCGCGAGGGATAGCACCGCAATCACCACCGCCACGACGATCAGCAGCACGCCAGCGCCGATGCGCAGCGCCGCATCGGCCGTACGATCGGTGCCCGTGATGCCCTGCGCGAGTGTCAGGACGCCGAGCATTAGCGTCAGCACGGCGACGATGAACGCGAAGTACCGCACGCGCAACGCCGGGATCGATGCGTCGGCGGCGACGGCGCGCGCTTCATTTCGGGGCGCTGGTCGCTCGGCGAGGCCGGCGTCGTCAGCAGACGTCCGCGATGCCGCGTCGGCGAACGAGTGGCGCTCACGAGACGGCCTGCGCTTGCGGCCTTTGCGTTCCGGCATGCCGCTACTCCGTCGGGCCGAGCGCGAGGCCGATCAGCCGGTAGGTGAGCTTGGCCGCAAGCTGCGCGCACGAGCGCGGACCGAGCGACGGCGATAGCTCCGTCACGTCGAATCCGACGATGCGTCGGGACTTCGCCAGTTCCGCGAGCAGCTCCGACAATTCGTCCCAGTGCAGGCCGCCCGGCTCCGGCGTGCCGACGGCCGCCATTTCGGAAGGGTCGATGCTGTCAAGGTCGATCGTGATGTAGACGTCTTCCGTAAGTCCGTCGATCACCCTGGCAGCCCCCGCTCGGCGATACTCCTGCGGCGAATAGAACGCCAACCCGCGTTCGAGGATCAGCGCTGCCTCTTCGACCGACGCGCTGCGCAGGCCGACCTGCGTCACCGGCGCAGCGTCGAGTGCCCGCCGCAGCGTGCAGGCATGGTTGTACCGCGAATCGAGATACTCCTCCCGCAGGTCGCTGTGGGCATCGAACGCGAGGACGGAGAGCGTGGCCGTGCGCTTCGCGTGCGCGCGCACGGCGCCCACAGCGACGGTATGCTCGCCACCCAGCGTGACGACGAACTTTCCCTGATCGAGCAGCTCGCCGACGACAGCCTCGATCCGATCGGTCATCGCTTCCGGAGAGCCGGTATGAGGCGCGAGTTCGGGCAGCGTGTGGATGCCGTGTCGGAACGGCTCGATTCCAAGCCCAACGTCGTACAGTTCCATATCGGCCGAGGCCTCGATGATCGCGCGCGGGCCATCGCGAGCGCCGGCGCGGGCGCTGACGGTGGAGTCGTAGGGCACCGGCAAGATCACCGCGCGCGACCGCTCGAAGGATGCGTACTCCGCTTCAAGCGACGCAAAGTTGGCTCGCGGGTAGAAGCGCTCGTCGGTCATGAGGGCAGGGTATCGAGGGTGCCGCGCAGGTGCTACTTGCGCGGTCCCGTGCTACCCCGCAACCGCGGGTCGAGGATGTCGCGCAGCGTATCGCCCATCAGGTTGAACGCCAGCACGACGAGGCTGATCGCTATGCCTGGGAAGATCACCAGCCAGGGGTACTTATCGCCGCCCGTCTGTACGCCGGTGTTGAGGTCGGCGCCCCAGCTCGGCGTGCCAGGACTGACGCCTAACCCCAGGAAACTCAGCGTCGCCTCCAGCAGCACGGCGATGGCGAAGACGCTGCTCAGCCCGACAAGGATGAACGGCATGATGTTCGGCAGCACGTGTCGGTAGAGGATGCGGACCTCGGTGGCGCCCGTCGATCTCGCCGCGGCCACATATTCCTTGTGCCGCTCGACGAGCGCGACCGCGCGCAGCAGGCGCGAGCCGCCGAAGAGCGCGCCGATGCCGACAACCAGCTCGACGGTGCGAAGGCCCGGACCGAAGGCCGCGATGAACGTCAGCAGCAGGAATAGCTGCGGGAACGCCGTCCATGCCTCCGCTGAGCGCTGAATGAGGTAGTCGAGCCAGCGTCCCGAATATCCTGAGATCACGCCCAGCGCAGCGCCCGGGAGGAACCCCAGCACGAGCACGATGGCCCCGAACTTCAGGTCGATGCGCGCGCCGTCGAGAATGCGGCTGAAGACATCCTGACCGAACTTCGTGGTGCCGAAGATGTGACCCGCGCCCGGGCCGAGGAACTTGTCCGGGACCGACTGCTCGCGCGGATTATACGGCGCAAACGAGGAGCCAAAGATGCCGAGCACCACAAAGACGATAACGACGGCGAAGGCGACCGCGCCAACCGGGTTATCGCGCGCGGTCCGTGCCCAGCGCGAGAAGAACGGGCGGTTCTCCGGGAGCTCCCAACTATCGGTGGCGGCGATGCCTTTGCCCTCGGCGATCGTGGCCATTAGCTGTACTTCACTCGCGGGTCGATCCATGCGTACGAGAGGTCGACCAGCAAATTGATCAGGACGACGACGCCAGCGGTGTACACGGCGAGAAACTGGATCACCGGCAAATCGCGGCTTTGCGTCGACACGAAGAAGAACAAACCGTTGCCGTTGATGCTGAGGATCTTCTCGGCGATGACGGAGCCGCCGAAGACGGCGATGAACGCCGTGCCGACCGCCGTCATGATCGGCGTGCCGGCGTTCTTCAGCGCGTGGCTGACGATGACGCTCCGTTGGCGCAACCCCTTTGCGCTCGCCGTCCGCACGTAATCGCTGCGCAGTACTTCGAGCATCGTCGTGCGCACGAGCCGCATCAGCCCCGAAGAGCCGCCGATGCCGATGACGAACGCGGCGGGCACGAACAGCCGCAGGTTCGTCAAGGGGTCCTCAAGAAGCGAAACGTATCCGCCGACGGGCATCGAATACCGCCACAGGTACGACGGGATGATGATGAGCAGCGAGAGCAGGAAGAACTCCGGTATCGACGTACCAAGCACGGCGAAGATCCGCACGGCGTAGTCGAGGATGCTGTTGCGATACATCGCCGAAAGCACGCCGAACGTGATGCCGAAGATCACGCTGAAGACGAGGCTGAGAAAGACGATCTCGAAGCTGGCCGGAAAGCCGCGCACGAACTCGGATCGGACGCTCTTTCCGCTCGTAAAGGTCTGGCCGAAGTCGCCGCGGAGCGCGCGCAGCAGCCAGTCGCTGTACTGGCTATGCCGCTGCACCGTGACAACGGGCATGGAGGCGTGGACCGAGATCGGGAAGATCGGATCGCGCAGGCCGTATCGCTCGCGGTAGGCCTCCTTCTGCTGGTCCGTCGCGTTACTGCCCCCGATGACGTCGGCGATGTCCTCGGTCGGCAGCACGCGGAGCAAGCAGAACGTGAGGATCGATACGGCGAAAAGGATGATCGGCAGGAACGACAAGCGCCGGACCGCATAGCGAAGCATCAGGAACCTACCCTCAGGCGCATTCGTCGGGTGCCGCGCTCCCTGCTGGCGCCATCACGCCTTATCGAGCCACGTCGTCTGATTAAACAGGCCCAGCGAGCCGCGCCCTGTAATCGCGCCTTTCACGAAGTTGTAACGCGAGCCATAACCGATTTCCGAATAGATGTTGAACATCGGTGACCACTGGTTGATGATCACCTTCTGCGCCTGCTTGACCTTTTCGATGCGGGCCGTCTCGTCGAGCTCCGTCGCCGCGGCGAGAACTGCCCGATCGACCTCCGCGTTCTGATACTGCATGAAGTTCTTGCGGTCGCCCTCGCCTCCGAGGAAAAAGCGCAGCGGCAAGTCCGGATCCTCGTAGGGTAGGTGCTGGAAGCAGGTCATCTGGAAGTTGCTCTGACCCAGCGACTGCGAGAACCACTTCACGAGGTCTTCCGGCACCAGCTTCACCTTCAGCCCGCCACGGCCCAGCTGGTTCTGTAGTACCTGCGCAAGGTTCGCGTCCACAGGCCGCACCGAGTGCTTGAGCTGCAACTCCTGGCCCAGGTCGAACCCGGCCGCGTCGAGAAGCATCTTTGCGTCGGCGACGTCGTGGCGCCAGTACTCCTGCAGGTCCTTGTCGTCGTCGGGAAGCACGTACTTCTTGTGCGCCGGCGGCAACGGACCGGTCTTCAGGCCACTCCCCTCGACCAGCAACTGGAGCGCTTCGTCGCGGTCGATCAGCAGGTTGATCGCGTGGCGCACGCGGTCGTCGTCGAACGGCGGCTGGTACTTCAACATCAGGCACAGATAGTCGCGCTGGAGGTCGCTGCTGACGGTGATCTTGTCGCCCAACGCGCTCCGGGTGTCCTCGGCATCCGTCTTGTTATTGAAACCGAATGTGTCGATCTCGCCCGCCTTGAATGCGGCCAGTCCGGCAACGTCATCGGTGATCAGCCGGTTGTCGACGGCGCTCAACTTGGGACGGGTACGGTCGCGGAAATTGTCGAAGCGCTTGAGCTGGATGTTCGCGCCGTTGTCATGGCTGGCAAGAATCCAGGCGCCCGAGCCGATCGCGTCTTTCGCCATCAAGTCATCATTGTGCAGAATCTCCTCTGGCAGAATCGATCCGGTCCAGGGCGACCCGGCGTTCGATGACGTGAACACCCATGCCCACGGTTGCTTCTGAGTGATCTTCACCGTCCTGTCGTCGGTGGCGACAATGTCGTCCATCACGCCGTGCAGCCAGTCGTAGCCGATGCCGATCTCGTCCCGAAAGCGCTTGTAGCTCGCGGCGACGTCGCTCGCCTTCACCTTGCGCCCGTTGACCGGCGCCTTGTCGTGGAACACGGCATCGCCGAGCGTCGCGATCACCGTACGCGCGTCCGGCTGCTCAATCTTGGTCGCGAGAAAGGGCTGTGTGATGCCGGTGTCGGTGGGCACGTACCACATGTGGTCGAAGACCGTGAAGCCCAAGTAGAGCCCCTGCGCCAGCGCGAAGATGCTGGGGCCAAACGGCTTCATGCTGGGAAGAGCCGTGCCCTGCCGGACGCGCAGCGTGCCGCCCATCTTTGCAGGCCCGTCCTGCGTGCCATCCTGAACGTTTGGCGTCGGGACCGCGGCCGTCTTTGAGGATCCGGAGGAGTTCTTGCTGCTGGAGCAACCGACGAGGCCGATCGCCGCTACGCCGGCGGCGCCGACAGCAGCAGTACCGAGCAGGCGCCGCCGGGAAAGGCGTCGCTGCTGCCAGTAGCGCAGTCCAAATTCGTTCTCACCCATCCGTCACACCTCGTTCACCTGTTCGGACCGCCAGTCAGGCGCTGGGGGCTCGGTACGCGACGACTGCGGGCCTTCACTGAATGATATTCATTCTCGTGCTGATACCCCTCGCTGTCAACAGTACGCGGCAGCGCCCGCCGCGGTTGCCTCTAGTGCTGTCCCGCGCCAGGCTCCGGCGGGGGCGCGACGAGACCCAGCTTCCGTCGAAGCAGATATGCGCCGCTACCGACGACGACGACGACACCCGCAGCGATCCCCGCAACGATGAGCTGTACCGTCACCCGCGAGTCATCGTTGTCGTCGACCGGCGGCGCTTCCTGTGGAGACACTACTGCGGGCAGGGTGAGGGGTGCACGCGTCTGCGCCTGCGCCTGCCCGAACGACGCTGCGAACAACATCGCAAGTCCGGCGAGCGTGATCGGCAGCAAAACTCGCATCAGCATCCCAGAGGTGCGCCAGGGAGGCGCCGCTCGCCGTCGTATGATGGGCAATCCTAACACAGGGGCGAAGTGAGGAGCTATCCGTCGGTGCTGCGACTCGGCCCGCGTGCGCTTAGCGGGCGGGCGCCTCGTGCACGGAGACGACGGTGAGGGTGTTGGGGAAATGCACCACCTTCACGTAGGCGCTCTCGTTGAGAAACAGGTAGTCCTCAGGCCGGACGCGGAACACCGTCCGGCCCACGCTGATGTAGTAGCTCTGCAACGCGATCACAAGGTCCGCGCGCTGCCATTTCCGCGCGACTACGCCCTCCGTCTCGGCCAGCATCGCATTCAGATCGCGCAGGTGCTGCACCACTTGGTACGCCAGCAACAGGCCGACCAGCCCGACGATCGAGAGGGTGACATAGGCCCCGCCGCCGTCCCCGTTGGCGACGATGTAGTAGACGGCGAGCAGATCGGTCGCAAGTAGGGCGAGATAGATCAGCATGGTGCGGCGAAGAGCAGCGCGGGCGGTTTGTTCCGGGTCTCGTTCCAAGTGGGTTACCGCGGCTTGGGAAGCAGCAACGTCTGGCCGATCCTCAGGACAGGGTCGACGGGGTTCAATCCGTTGAGATTGGCAATCGCCGCGGCAAAATCTGTCAGGTTGTCGCCCGGCGTCAGATGCGCCTGGGCGATGCTCAAGAGGTTATCGCCGGACGCGACCTGGTACGCATTGAACGCACTGGCCGTACCCAATGGCTTCGCGGCCGCCGTGCCGTCCGGCGAAGGCGTGCCGGTCACGCCGGCGCTCGCCGTGCCCGGCGTCTCGCTTCCTCGCGGTGTCGTCGAAGCGTCCGGCGTCTGCGCGGCAACGGTCGGCAAGGTCGCTCCGCCGGTCACCGTCGGCGTCCGCACGGATTTTCCGACGACCACGGGTGCGGCGCCCTTCGTCTCGCCTGGCGGGCGCAGGATCAGCACGACGGCGAGCGCGGTGCCGACCAGCATCACTAGCAGCGCCCCGCGGTACAGGTTGAACGAGGGCAGGGCGCTTGCCGGGCGCAAGCAATCGGCGCAGTACGTCGCGTTGCCGTGGTCGTCGCAATACGGCTTCGCGCAGCGCTTGCAGGCGTTCGTCGCCGGCTGGTCGCAGCTGGAGCAATCCATGGCGTCAGGGTAGCGTTTCTGGCGCGCCAGCTATAGGCCGCCGCAGCCCGCAGCGGCATCGGCGGTACCGATGACTCGCCGGGCATGTCACGCGCCGCGAAATCGCCGCCCCTATTGCATCTCGGCAGTCGCGCCTGCTTCGGTCAGCTTCGCCTTCACTGCCTCGGCCTCGGCCTTGGCGATGCCTTCCTTCACGTTCACTGGAGCGCTCTCCACGAGGTCCTTCGCTTCCTTCAAACCGAGCGTCGTGACCTCACGGACGGCCTTGATGACGTTGATCTTGTTCGCGCCCGCCTCCTTGAGGACGACGGTGAACTCCGTCTGCTCCTCCTCGGCCGCCGCAGCGCCGCCACCCGCCGGAGCGCCCGCCATCATGCCGGGCGCCATCATCATCGCCGGCGCGGCCGCGGTGATGCCAAACTCTTCTTCGATCTTCTTGTTCAGGTCGCGCAGTTCAAGGATCGTCATCTCCTTGATGATGTCAAACGCTTCTTCCACCTTCGGCATGTCGTCCCTCCTCTATATCGCCTCATCGAGGCGCTGTTCCCTCGTTGTCGCCAACAATGCGCCGGCGTTGTCTGCGTGGCTATGCGGCCTGGTCCTCGAGCTGCGTGGCGCGGGCGTCGACGAGCCGCGCGAACGACTGGATGCTGTCGTTGGTCAGGTTGACAAGCTGCTGCACCGGCGAGACGAAGGCGCTCGCCAGCTTTCCGATCAGCGCTTCGCGCGAAGGCAAGCTTGCAAGCTCGCCGACGACGCTGCCGGCGACGATCGTGCCGTCGAAGTACGCCTTCTTCGGCGCGAATGCGTTGCGGGCGACGCGGACGTAGTCGGTGATCGCCTTCGCCGGGGCGACGATATCGCCGAAGCCGAAGACGACCATCGTCGGGCCTTCAACCACCTGGCCAGCGTCGGGCATGCCGGCTTCCGTGGCAGCGATCTGGAACAGCTTGTTCTTCACCACGCGCGCATCGACGCCGACATCCCGGAGCGCACGGCGCAGCGTCGTGATCTCCTTCACGGTGAGCCCGCGGTACTCGGCGCCGATCATGATGCTCGACCGGCCGACGAGCTCCTTGAGCCTGGCGACGTCCTCGATCTTTCTGGCTGTGGGCATGCACACCTCTCGCTTGCCGTCCGCGGCGACAACAGAAAACCCCTGTCGGTGAGACAGGGGCGACACGCGCGGACGTCCGCTCGGTGGGAGCGGCGACGTTCGATGCTCACGTATTGCGCCTCGGCAGGCTGAGATTATGTCCCGAAGGAGCGCCTGCTGTCTCTGGCACCGGGAGTGTATCGGAGCCGCGCCCGCGCGGCAAACTGCGCACGCATGTCAGCCGTGGGATGGCTTCGCTACCAATGCCCGCGCCAACGCCGGTCGCACGACTCCCGCACCCGTCGCCTTGGGGGTTACGTCTAGCTCGCCTTCATCGCGAGTGTGGGCGTCGGGTCCAGGCGGATGCCGGGGCCCATCGTCGTGGTGAGCGTGATCGTGCGGATGAAGTGGCCCTTGCCGCCGGTCGGCTTCGCCTTGACGATCTCCGACACGAGCAGCGCCATGTTCTCTTCGAGCGCGTCCTCGCTGAAGCTCACCTTGCCGATCGGCACGTGAATGATCGCCGTGCGGTCGAGCCGGAACTCGACGCGGCCCTGACGCGCGTCGTTGACCGCCTTCGCCATATCGCCAGCCTCGACGACGGTGCCCGAGCGCGGGTTCGGCATCAGCCCTTTGGGGCCCAGGACGCGACCCAGACGGCCGACCTTGCCCATCAGGTCGCGCTGGGCGAGCGCGACATCGAATTCGGTGTAGCCGCCTTCGACCTTCTTGATCAGCTCGTCTCCCCCGACCTCGTCGGCGCCGGCTTCCGTCGCCAGACGGGCGCCGTCGCCCTCGGCGAAGACCAGCACGCGCACGGTCTTGCCGAGCCCGTGGGGGAGCAGCGCGGTGCCGCGGATCTGCTGGTCGGCGTGCCGCGGGTCGAGGCCGGTGCGCAGATGCAGCTCGACGGTTTCGTCGAACTTCACGAATGAACCCTGCTTGGCGAGCTTGATCGCCTCTTGCGGTGCGTACAGCTTCTCTTCATCGATGAGCTTGGCCGCTTCGGTGTACTTCTTTCCGCGCTTCATGTCCTCGTCTCCTCCCGGCGGCGTGTGCCCTTTCGGGCCGAGGCGGCCTACCGGCGCTCCCGCGCCTTCGGCCTCCGTCGCCGGCTATGCATGCCCTCGTCGCCGAGGACCAGCCCCCGTGGCCCTAACTAACCTCAATCCCCATGCTGCGCGCCGTGCCTTCGACCATCCGGACGGCAGCGTCGATATCGTTCGCGTTGAGGTCTTTCATCTTCAGCTCGGCTATCTTCTGCACCGCATCGCGCGACAGCGTGCCAACCTTCTCGCGCTTCTGGGCGCGGCTGCCCTTCTCGAGCCCCGCCGCCTTCTTGAGCAGGTCCGATGCCGGCGGAGTCTTCAGCACGAAGCTGAACGAGCGGTCCTCGAACACGGTGATCTCGGCCGGCACGATGGTCCCGGCCTGGCTCGCGGTTTTCTCGTTGTACTCCTTGCAGAAGCCCATGATGTTGATGCCGTGCTGGCCCAACGCGGGCCCGACCGGGGGCGCGGGATTCGCCTTGCCGGCCTGGATCTGCAGCGTGATGACGGCCCTGATTTTCTTCGCCATGGTGGTTCCTCACGGCGCCATGCGCCCATCGTCCGTTACATCAGAAGCGCCTCGCATCCGGCGAGGCACCTTCACATTGCATCGATAGAGGCGCGACTCGCGCGCGTCCGATGCGGCGCGGCGCTACATGCGCTCGACCTGCAGAAAGTCCAACTCGACCGGCGTCTCTCGCCCGAAGAAGGACACCAGCACCTTGACCTTGCCCTTCTCGCGGTTGATGTCGTCGACCGTGCCCGGGAAATCCATGAAGGGACCGTCGACGATGCGCACCGCCTGCCCGACTTCGAAGCCGACCTTCACCTTCGGCGCAGCGACGCGCATCTGGCGCAGGATGCGCTTGACCTCCGGTGGCTCCAGTGGCACCGGCTTGGTGCCCGAGCCGACGAATCCTGTCACACCCGGCGTGTTGCGCACGACGAACCAGGCCCGGCTCGACTCGATGTCGTCGTCCTTGAGCTCAATCATCTGCGTCAGCACGTACCCGGGGAAGATTTTGCGCGCGACCGTCCGGCGCTGGCCGTCGCGGATCTCGATTTCGTCCTCGGTCGGGATCACTACCTGAAAGATCAGGTCCTTGGCGTCCATCGTCAGGATGCGGTGCTCAAGGTTCTGCTTGACCTTGTTCTCGTATCCGGAGTAGGTGTGGATGACGTACCACGAGCGCCCATCCTGAATCGCCGCTTCTTCGGGCGACTCAGGCGCGTCTTCGTTCTCCAGCTCCTGGACCTGCGCTGCTGCCTTGCCCTTGCGTGCCATGTCCTACCTTAAGAGCGTGTGATCGACGAGCCAGTTGAAGCCGATGTCCACGCCGCCCAGCATCATGCCGATGGCGACAGAGACGAAGAGCACCGCCACCGTGAGGCGAATCGTCTCCTCGCTCGTTGGCCAGGTCACCTTCTTCAGCTCGGAGATGATGTCCCCAAAGAACTTACGGACGATGCGCGGCAGCGGCCGCAGGTAGAATGGCGTCGCCTTGACGGCGCCCGCCTCGGCAGCGCCGGCAGTCTGCGCGGCCTTCTTGATCGGACGCGGGCCAGCGGGCCGGAACGACGGCGTCTTCGCCGGCGGCTTGTTTACGAGCGGTTGTCTGCGCAGCGCGCGGCTCATCCTGCTGCCTTCCTACCGCACTTCACGGTGGGGCTGATGCAAACGGCACCGCGGACAGAACTTGTTCAGCTCCAGCCGCTCCGGGTCGTTGCGCCGGTTCTTCGACGTGGTATAGGTCCGCTCCTTGCATTCGGTGCAGGAGAGGGTGATGATCTGCCGGTCTTCCTTCTTCGCCATGATTCCTTCTGTGTTGGCCCGTTCGGGCGTTCTGGGCGTCCGCAGCGGACAGCATGACCCGGCCCCCTGCAGTGTAGCGGGCGGGCCTCAATGGTTGCGTGCCCCTACTCCAGGATCTTCGTCACCGCGCCTGCGCCTACGGTGCGTCCACCTTCGCGAATGGCGAAGCGCAAGCCGTCTTCGACGGCGACCGGCGTCAGCAGCTCGACCGTCATCTTCACGTTGTCGCCCGGCATCACCATCTCGACGCCTTCGGGCAGGCCGATCGTGCCGGTCACGTCGGTGGTGCGGATGTAGAACTGCGGGCGGTAGCCAGGCAGGAACGGCGTGTGCCGTCCGCCTTCGTCCTTCGAGAGGACGAAGACCTCCGCCTCGAACTTCTTGTGCGGCGTCATCGACCCCGGCTTGGCCAGCACCTGGCCGCGCTCGATGTCCTCGCGCTCGATCCCACGGATCAGGCAGCCGACGTTGTCGCCGGCCTCGCCGGAGTCCAGCGTCTTCTGAAACATCTCGACGCCGGTGACCGTCGTCTTGCGCGTCGCCGCCATGCCGACGATCTCGACTTCCTCGCCGACCTTGACAGTGCCGCGCTCGATGCGGCCGGTGACGACGGTGCCGCGGCCCTTGATGCCGAAGACGTCTTCGACGGGCATCAGGAACGGCTTGTCGCGCGGCCGCTCTGGCGTCGGGATGTAGTTGTCGACGGCCTCCATCAATTCGAGGATGCAGGCGTACGCGGGATCGTTGGCGTCATCGCTGGTGGAGTTCATGGCGCCGAGCGCGCTGCCCCGGATGATCGGGATGTCATCGCCCGGAAAGCCTTGCTTGGTGAGCAGCTCGCGCAGTTCCAATTCGACGAGATCGAGCAGCTCCGGGTCGTCCATCTGGTCGACCTTGTTCATGAAGACGACCATGCTGGGCACTTCCACTTGGCGCGCAAGCAAAATGTGCTCGCGGGTCTGCGGCATTGGGCCTTCTGGCGCCGCGACGACGAGGATCGCTCCGTCCATCTGCGCGGCGCCCGTGATCATGTTCTTGATGTAGTCGGCGTGGCCCGGGCAGTCAACGTGCGCATAGTGGCGCTTGTCGGTCTCGTACTCCACGTGGGCGATGGCGATGGTGATGCCACGCGCCCGCTCTTCCGGCGCGTTGTCGATGCTGCCGAAGTCGCGGTAGTTGGCAAGCTTCTTCTTGGAGAGCACCTTCGTGATCGCCGCGGTCAGCGTCGTCTTGCCATGGTCCACGTGGCCGATAGTACCAATGTTTACGTGCGGTTTTGTGCGCTCGAATTTTTGCTTTGCCATGTCCCGTCCTTCTCCTTGATTCGGCCCGGCTGGGCCCTGCTTGGTGTCCGCACGCGGAATGATTCGTATGGTAGGAGCGCACCCTCTGGCGGGCGGACTCCCGTATCGCCGTTCTGCCCGCGCTGCGGGCGCTTCTTGCGCTGGAGCCCACAATCGGATTTGAACCGATGACCTCACCCTTACCAAGGGTGTGCTCTACCAACTGAGCTATGTGGGCAGATCAGTCGATCATCTTCAGGCCGAAGACGACCGCGATTCGGTCGACTCTCGCAACCTGTTCTGGAGCCCGAGAGGGGATTCGAACCCACTAACCTGCCGATTACAAATCGGCTGCGCTACCATTGCGCCACTCGGGCCCGAAACGCCGTCCCGTCGCGTCCAGGATGCCCTGATCGGCGATCGTGAGCCGGTTTGTGCGCCTGCCGAACAAAAATACGCCCCACCAGATGGCGGGTTGTGCGCAACAGTATATGAACCCAGATTCAGGCAAGTCAAGGAATCGCGGCGGCTACAGCCTCCGCGGGGGCGGACGGCCGCGGCCATCTGATACGACCGTATCATCCCGCGAAGTCCAATAATACGTTCGGGCACATTCGTATCATAACGACGCTGGTTTTGGTCCTTATACTGCCGCTCATGCACCACCTCCACGTCCTGCACACCATCGGCAAGACGCCGATGGTCGAGCTGCATCACCTCTCGCCGAACCCTGGCGTGCGCCTGTTCGCCAAGCTGGAGGGCTGGAACCCCACCGGGTCGATCAAGGACCGCATCGTCAAGCACATGGTCCAGCATGCCGAGCGCGACGGCGCGCTTGAGCCCGGCGGCGCCGTCATCGAAGCGAGCACCGGCAACACCGGCATCGCACTGGCCATGATCGGGCGGGCGATGGGCTACCGGACGCGCATCGTCATGCCTGAAAACGTCTACCCCGAGATACCGCGCACGCTCGGCGTCTACGGGGCGGAGGTGGTGTGGGTGCCGGCTGAGGCGGGCGTCACCGGCGCGATGACCGTCGCCCGCACGATGGCCGCCGCCGAGGGGATGTTCATGCTCGACCAGTTCGGCAACGAACACAACACCCGCGCCCACTACATCTGGACGGGCGCCGAGATCCTCGAGGACGTGCCCACGGTCGATGTCTTCGTCGCCGGCCTCGGGACGGGCGGCACGCTGATGGGCACGGGGCGCCGCCTGAAGGAAGCGAATCCCGCGACGAAGGTGATCGCCGTCGAGCCGCACCCGGGTAACCAGCTGCAGGGCCTAAAGAGCCTGGCGGACGGCTTCATCCCGCCGATCCTCGATCTCGGCTTCCTCGACGGCAAGATCCTCGTCCGCAGCGGGCACGCCTTTCGCGCGGCGCGGCGGCTGATGCAGGTCGAAGGCGTCTTCGGCGGCGTCTCCGCCGGAGCAGTGCTGCACGCCGGCCTGAAGTTCGCCGAGCGGATGACGAAGGGCAACATCGTGATGGTCTTCGCCGACAGCGGCTGGAAGTACCTGGGCACCAACCTCTGGTCGCGCGACCTTCCGTCCGAAGAGCACGAAGAGGCGATGGACGACGTCATCTGGTGGTGACTTTCTGGTGATTAGTGACTGGTGGGTGTGATTGGTGGTACCGGTCACCAGTCAACAGTCACCAAACGCCAGTTAAGATGGAGCCCGGATGGACGGCAGCGAAGGCACCGGCAGGGTCGAGGCGTTCAGCGATGGGGTGTTCGCCATCGCCATCACGCTGCTGATCCTCGAGATCGGCGTGCCCCACGTCGGCGAAAACCAGAGCCTCTGGCACGCGTTGCGCGACCTCTGGCCCTCGTACCTGGTGTACGTCATCAGCTTCGTGGTGATCGGCATCATGTGGGTGAACCACCACAACATGTTCCGCGAGATCACGCGCAGCGACCACTACCTCCTGGTGCTCAACCTGCTCCTGTTGATGTGCATCTCCTTCCTCCCCTTCCCGACCGCCGTCATCGCGGCCTACATGCGGGATTCGCCGCACGAGCGCACGATCGCCGTGATGTTCTACGGCGCGACATTCACCGCGATCGCCGTCGCCTGGAATGCACTCTGGCTGTACGTGAGCCACGGCCGCAGGCTGATCCAGCCCGATGTCAGCGATGACCGCATCAGGACGCGGACGCGCCGAAATCTGATGGGCCCGATCCTCTACGGGCTGACCGTGCCGCTGGCGCTGCTGAGCGCCTGGATTAGCATCGCCATCTACGCTGGACTCGCGCTGCTCTATCTGCTGCCGACCGGCGAGAACTGGCGCACCGAGCACTCGCACGAAGAGCGCGGACCCTGACAATGCAGCCGCGCTTCACTTCGTTCGATGACGCCTGGCGCTGGTTTCTCGCAGATGGCGAGCTGGAACCTCTGGCCGAAGCGCGCGAGCGCTTCACTGCGGGACGCGCGCAGTTCCTCGCGTTTCAGGCGCCGATCGCCGGCGCCCAGCTCGCGGATGCGGCGCTCGACCTGCAGGATCAGCTCACCGATATCGAGTCACTGGAGCTTTCCCCAGCAGAACTGTCGGAGACTCGCCGTGGAGAGCTGCACATCTCGCTGCGCAGCGTCGGATTTCAGGTGATCGCACGGACGCGTCCAGACGACGTCCTGCGGGAGGAAGTGCCCATCGTCGCGGCGCGCGCGAAGAAGGTGATCACGAGCAGCCCAGCTATTCCCGTCGTCATCGGTCCGGTCAACGTCTTTCCGGACGCCGTCGTGCTGGAGGTACATGATGGCGGCGCGCTCGCCGTCCTGCGTGGGCGGCTGGATCTGCTCGATCGCGCCGATGCCCTAGGGGACTCCGCGGCGGAGTACCTGCCCCACATCACGATCGCCACGTTCCGCACCGCCGCCGCCGGCGACGTGCTGCGCCAACGCCTGACCGCGCTCCGGGAGACGCCACCAACGCACGGGACGATCCGCAGCATCGACTTCGCGCGCTGGTGGTTCACCGGCATCGATGCCAGTGAGCAGCCCGAATGCGACATCATCCGGTCGTACCGCCTTCGCGCCTGAGCCCCGGAGCGGCCAGCCGCGCCTCTGATTGGCAAGTTCCTTAGGGACACTTCTATGCGAGATGAGTATCGCCCCTGATAGGCAGCGGAGGCATGCGCACCCCACACTCTCCCGTACGGCGAGCGCCCAGACGCGCGTCGCGGGAGGCACCCATGACGAAGCTCGAAGGCCGACTGCCGGCGGTCCGCATCGAAGTCGTGACGGCGTCGTTCGTCGCCTCCGGCGTCCCCAGCGGCATTCACAGTCTCAGCGGATTCCTGGAGACGCTGAACAACCCGGCACTCTCACGCTACATCGAGCTGAACGACGCCGCCGTCCGGCCGCTCTACCGCGCCCAGGCCGCCGTCGACCTCGACGCGCCGATGCTCGTCCGGCGCGATGATGTCGTCTTCGCCAACTTCGAGGGCCCCTACTTCACCGCGGACGCCGCCAGCGCGCCCGCGACCGCTGCGCCGGTGCTGCTGTTGGCGCCACCCTTCCAGATCGCGGGCAGCATGCGCGTCCCGGCCGAAGCCGACGCTACCCAGGCGCTGCGCGCCGCCGTCGCGGGATTCTTCATCGTCCGAGACGCCCGCGTATTCGATGCCGAAGGTAACGGCCTCGGACAAGGCGACCAGATCGTCGTCAACGGCAGCGTCGTGCAGATGACCAGCCCCACCCGCCGCCGCATCGAGACGCCGGCGCGGGCGACGCAGACGCGCCTCGCCGTCGACGA